>JAOAUC010000016.1 GCA_030157785.1 Zoogloea oleivorans | reverse complement strand
TCCAGGTGGCCGACTACGGCCTGGTGGCGGACCTCTTCGAGACTGTCCCGCAACTGACGGCCGCGCTTGTCTGACACACCGGCTCCGGGCCGGTAGTACGTGCTCCTCACCCGGGGGCGTCCTGTTTTCACAGGTTCCCGCGGTTGATTTGGCTCGATGAGTGATCGTCGAGCCATTTTTTTGCCAGCGCCGAGATATGTGCCGGAACGCCGGCTTCACGGTTTTCCGGGATTGGTGGGGCATTGATGCGGTTCGATAATCCTCATCGGGAATACGACACGCAGGAGGGTATATGACGATAAAAGCTGTGCCTGGCCGCTATGCCGGCCGCGCTGCGCTGGTGACGGGCGGCGGTTCGGGTCTGGGCGAGGCCATCTGCCGCCGCCTGGCGGAGGAGGGGGCCCGGGTTGCCGTGCTGGATCTTCAGGCTGCAGCCGCGCAGCGGGTCGCGAATGAGATCAGGCAAGCCGGTGGCGAGGCCTTTCCCTTTGTCGCCGATGTCACGGACTTCAATGCTCTGGACAGGGTGCTCGCCGAGGTGCTCGAAACCCTGGGCAGGCTCGATCTGGCCGTAAACAATGCCGGAATTGGCAGCCCCTTCATGCCCGTGGCAGAGCACAGCCTCGACAACTGGAACCGGGTGATCGGCGTCAATCTGAGTGGGGTCTTCCACAGCATGAAGGCGGAGCTGCCTCACATGACCGGGGAGGGCGGTGCCATCGTCAATATCGCTTCGATTACCGCCCTTGTCGGCGTCGCAGGCATTGCCCCTTATGTGGCAGCCAAGCATGGCGTACTGGGGCTGACCAAGGCCGCGGCGCTGGAATACGGCAAGAGCGGCATCCGCGTTACGGCCGTCTGCCCCACGTTTGTCAGAACGCCTCTGACGACGGCGGAGTTGAAGGATGAGGCCCAGTGGCAGGCTCTCGACGCGATGCACGCCCTCGGCCACTGCGCCGCGCCGGAAGATGTGGCCGCGATGGTGGCCTTCCTCGGCTCGGAGGACGGCCGCATGCTTACCGGTTGCGCCTATCCGGTGGATGGCGGAATCACGACCCCCTGAGCACGCTGGAGGAAACCATGGAACTGACAAATCGAGTTGTCATCGTGACGGGCGCCGCCGGCATGATAGGACGGGGTATCTGCAAGGTATTGCACCAGCGGGGCATGAAGATCGTGGTGGCCGACCTGGACCTGGCCGCCTGCGCACGTCTGGCGGAAGAGCTGGGTGCCGGGCAGGGGAACGCATTGGCGGTAGATGTCAGCGTGACCGACCGGGTTTCCCTGCTGCGCATGGTGGACGTGGTAATGGCGCATTTCGGCCAGATTGATGCGCTGGTGAACAATGCGGGCATCATTGAACTGGGCGCCTTGACCGAACTTTCTGAAGAGAAATGGGATCGCGTCATCGATGTGAATCTAAAGGGCAGCTTCCTGTGTACCCAGGCAGTGGCGCCCGTGATGATGAAGCAGGCGCGCGGTCGTATCGTTAATTTCGCCTCGGTTGCGGCCAAGCGTCCGGCACCCCTGCAGTCGGCCTATGCCGCCTCGAAGCACGGGGTCATCGGTCTTACCCAAGTGTGGTGCCAGGAGTTGGCCCCATACAACATTACCGTCAATACGGTCTGCCCCGGTTTCATCGATTCGCCCATGTGGAGCCAGCAACTGGGCCCGGCCTATGCGCCAATGCTGGGCGTTCCCCCCGAGGAGGTGATGGAAGCCCTGGCCAAGACGCAGATGCCCTTGGGTCGCCCTCAGCAGCCGGAGGATATCGGCGAGGCGGTTGCCTATCTGTGCGCTGCGGACAACGTCACCGGGCAGTCCCTGGTGATTGACGGTGGCTTTTCGCGTTACTGAACTGGCGCTCAGAACAGCGTCGTCAGATTGACCCAGGCGTCGGGGAGCACATTCACCACCTGGGTCTCCAGCCACTTGTCGCCACCGGTCAGGATTGCCAGACCGGTGAGGCCGATCAGCACGCCGAGGCCTTTCTTGACCATGTCGACCCGCGTCAGCACCCAGCCCTTTGCCCGGGCGAAGCCGCTACGCGAGGCGTAGGCTACGGCGACCAGCGGCAGCGCGGCGCCGGTGCCGAACAGGCCGAGGATCAGCGCACCCTTGCCGGCCCCGCCATCGCTGGCTACCAGCGTCAGGGCCGAGGCGAGTAGCGGGCCGGAGCAGGGGCTCCAGATCAGGCCGAGCAATCCGCCAAGCAGGAAGGCGCCGGTCAGGGAGCCGCCGTCGAGCCGGCTCGAGGCAGCGTTTGCCGAGGACGCGATCGGCAGCATCAGCTCGGTAAAGCGCCGGCTCAGGGCGGGGATCAGCATGACGGCGGCAAAGGCCACCAGCATCACTCCGCCGAAAGTCCGCACGCTTTCGCCATCGATGCCCAGGGCCGGGCCGAGTGCGCCGAGCAACAGGCCGATCAGCGCAAACGAGCTCGCCATGCCGACGCCCATTGCTACCGGCGCCAGCCGGTTGGCCTGGACAGCGCCGCCAACGACCAGTGGCAGGACCGGAAAGACGCACGGAGACAAGGTCGTCAGGCTGCCGGCAAGCAGGCTCAGCCCGAGGTGTGACAACGAAAGCGTTTCGTTCATGACGGCCTGCCTCAGAGAGCCGACTGCAGGGCAGCTTTGAGCTTGGCCGGGTCGGTTTCGCCGGCGACGCGGGCGGTCTCCTTGTCGCCGCGGTAGACGATTACCGTCGATTGGGTGTGCACCTTGAGCTGCTGCTTGAGCGCGCGTTCCTTGTCGTAATCGACGACGAGTAGCGGCAGGGCCAGGCTGGCGTCCGGCTTGAGGTCATTGAAAACCTTCTCTTGCGCGCGGCAGGTCGGGCACCAGCTGGCATGGAAGTGGAGGGCCACCGGCCCGTCGGCTTTACGCGCCGCAGCTAGTGCGTCGGGCGAGTAGGGGCGGATTTCAAGGGCTTGGGCGCTGGTGGTGCCGAGCAGCAGGGCGAGGCAGATGCTCAGGAGGGGCAGGGTTTTCATGGGGGGGCTCCGGTGGTTGAGGTGCGCCTTTTGTCGGCGCGTACCTATTGGTCGTGAAAGCCCCCGGTTTCTTACAGTGCGCGGTGAAAACGTCCTCCAGGCGTCAGTCGGCCATGCTGACCTGCCGGGTCAGGTTTCCGATCGGTTCAGGTCGGTGGATCAGGTAGCCCTGGGCCATGTCGATACCGATTTCCCGGAGCGCATCGAGCACCTCTTCATGCTCGACGAACTCGGCGATCGTCTTGACGCCGACAACCCTGGCGACGTCGCGGAAGCAGCGCACGGCGGCATTGTCGAGTGCATCATTGAGCAGGTCCGTGATGAACTGGCCGTCGATCTTGAGGAAGTCTACGGGCAAGTTCTTCAGGTAGCCGAAGGACGAGGCGCCTGCGCCAAAGTCATCCAGCGCGATCTTCGCTCCGAGCCTGCGTACTTCTTCGATGAAGAGCTGGGCATCGCCCATGTTCGTGATCGCCGCTGTCTCCGTGATTTCGAAACACAGAACGCCGACGTCGAAGCCTGCCTGCCCGATCCACTCGATGAGGGCCTGGTGGAAGGCCCGGTCACCGATGGATTGCCCCGACAGATTGATCGAGATGAGCTCGATGCCGTCGACTGCATCACCGATGCTTTCCAGCCATTCGAAGGTCTTGCGGACCACCCAGCGGTCGATGCGTGTTGCGAGGTGGAAGCGCTCCGCCGCGGGTAGAAAGACACCGGGCAGAACGACGGAGCCGTCGGTTTCGCGCAGTCGCAACAGCACTTCGAAATGCAGGTGGTCTGAGAGGGCGCCGATGGGAACGATGCGCTGTCCGAAGAGCTCGAAGCGGTCTTCGTCGAGCGCCTGCTCAAGGCGTGTCACCCACTGCATTTCACCATGCCGTGTCTTGATGGCGCGGTCTGTGTCGAACCAGGTGTGTACCCGGTTGCGCCCGGCCTCTTTGGCGGCATAGCAGGACGTGTCGGCGGCCTGCATGACGAGCGCCATGTTGGCCCAGCGCGCATCCATGGGGACCAGGCCGATGCTGGTGCCGATGCGGAAGCGGCGCCCGTCGTGCAGAAAGCGGAATTCCTCCATCTGGTCGCAGATCTTGTCGGCGACGCGCCGGGCCTGCTCGATGTCGCAGTGTTCGAGCAGGATGCCGAACTCGTCACCACCCAGCCGGGCAACCGTGTCGCGCCCGCGCACGCTGCTCTGCAGCAAGGTGCTCATCTGCCGCAAGAGCTGGTCGCCGACCGAGTGACCGCAGGCATCATTGACGAGCTTGAATTGGTCGAGGTCGATGTACATCAATGCGCTGGTGCTGTGCTCGATCCTGGCGCGTTCGAGCAGGCGTTCCAGGCGGTTCTCGAACTCCATGCGGTTTGTCAGGCCGGTCAGCGCATCATGGGTGGCGCGATGGCTCATCTCGTTGCTCAGCCGGCGCTGCTCCGACACATCATGGAAGACGAGCACTGCACCGTGCAACTCGCCATCGGGGGAACGGATCGGTGCTGCAGAATCCTCGATGCCGTATTCATTGCCGTCGCGGGAGATCAGAATCGTGTGCCTGGCGAGCCCCGCCACCTTGCCGTGGGCAATGCACTGTGCAACCGGGTCTTCCGTGGGCTTGCGCGTCTCCTCGTTCACGATCACGAAAACCTGGGCCAGGAGCCGGCCCCTGGCTTCACTCTTGGGCCAGCCGGTCATTCGCTCGGCAACCGGGTTGAGCCACTGGATCCGGCCGTGGACGTCGGTCGTGATGACGGCATCGCCGATCGAGTCCAGGGTTACCTGCAGAAGTTGATGACTTTCGGCAAGCTTGCGCTCCATCTCCTTGCGTGCCGTGACGTCCTGGAATGCGCCGACAAGGCGAACCGGCTTGCCGTCTTCATACTCCACGGAGCCGACCGCGCGAGCCCAGAAGGCACGGCCCTTGCATGAAACGATGGGCAGCTCGACGTCGAAAGGCGTGCCGAAAGCGATGGCATTTTCGACGGCCTTGCGCACCACGGGCCGTGCTTCGGGGGCGTAGTAGTCGATGGCCTCGACGAGGCTCGGCGAGTAGCCCGGAGGCGCTTCATGCAGGGCGCAGGTCTGCTCCGACCAGAGGATGAGGCGGTTTTCGATATCCAGCTCCCAGCCGCCGATTCCGGCAATGCTGCCGGTCCGTTCAAGAAAGTTGCGGGCCTCCCGCATGTCATGTTCGTGTTGCTTGCGCAGGCTGATGTCGCGCATCACGCCAATGAACATCGGCTTGCCGAGCTGGTCGCAACGCGATACCGCCAGTTCCATGGGAAACAGCGAGCCATCCTTGCGGCGTCCGTTGAGCTCGCGCCCCTTGCCGATTACCTTGCTGGCTCGGGTCACACGACGCTTGCTTGGATGGTCGTCATGCCGGTCGGCGTCGTCGGCGGGCATCAGCCTCTTGAAGCTCTTGCCGATCAGCTCTTCCGCCGAATACCCGAAGATGTTGACCGCCTCGGGATTGCAGGTGCGAATGCGACCGCTCGCATCGATCGTGATGATGCCTTCGAGCACGTTGTCGAGCACCGCCTGCGTGAGGCTGGCTTGCTCTGCCATCGCGCGTTCGGCCCTCTTGCGTGCGGTGATGGTCTTCATCACAGCCATTGAGCGCGAGGGACGGCCTTCGGCGTCGCGCTCAAGAATGGCGGAAAGCTCCACGTCGATCACCTGGCCGTCCTTCCGGACCATCTGGTATTCGACCTTGTCGCAGCGGCCGGTACGGAAGAATTCCGGCAGGACGCAGGAGGCCCGTTCCCGGGACGCGGCGGTGAGAAAGTCGGATGACAGGCGCCCCAGGACTTCCTCGCGCCGGTAGCCCAGTTCGTCGAGCCAGTGGTCACTGACGGCCACGAGACGACCGGTCGCGTCGATCGAATGCAGCATCGCCGGCGTCGAGGCATAGACCTGAGCCTGGCGCGCTTCGCTATGTACGAGTGTTTCGACGGCGTGAAGCGCACGCTCGCGGAACTCCAGGCCTTGCACGACGGCGCTGGCCAGGTGCCGAAGAACGGCCAATTGTTGTTCGTTCAGCTTTTTCGGAACCCGGTCGATGACACAAAGGGTACCGATACGCGAGCCGTCGGACATGCATAGCGGTGCTCCGGCGTAAAAGCGTATTTCAGGCTGGCCGGTGACAAGAGGGTTGTCGACAAAGCGCCAGTCGGCGGTCGCATCCGGAACCTCCATCACGTCGTCGCCCAGGATTGTGTGCGAACAGAATGCCACCTCTCGCGGGGTTTCCGTCGCACCCGGCAGGCCGACACGGGCCTTGAACCATTGCCGCTCGGTGTCCACGAGGCTGACCAGCGAAATCGGCACGCCGCAGACGTCAGCGGCCACGCGCACCAGCGAGTCGAATAGCGCTTCGTGCTCGGTGTCGAGAATCGCCAGGGCACGCAGGCGTGCCAAGCGGCGTGTTTCATCGTGGGGAAGTGCTGCAGGGTGTGTCATCGGGGCTCCATCGAACGGGCGCTCAGGTCCCTTGTCAAGGACCTTTGCATGGCTGGGTTATCGACAGAAATCTCGGAATAATTAGCGCCTGTCGGGCCGACTTGTTCAAGTCTTTACAGCAGCCCGGAGGCAATGTTGATGGTGAGGGCCAGCAGGGTGGTGTTGAACGCATAGGCCAGCACGCAGTGGAGCAGGCCGAGCCGGCGCATCGCTCCGGATGCGAAGGCCACGTCGGCAGTCTGGCCGGAGGTGCCGATGACCGCCGCGAAGTACAAAAAGTCGCTGTATCGCGGCTCTTCATCGCCCGGAAAGAGCAGCCCGCCGGTACCGCCCAGGACCCGGTTCCGGTAGAAGTCGTGGGCGTAGTGCAGGGCGAACATCAGGTGGATGAAGGCCCACGAAGAGGCGATGGTGAGCACCACCAAACCGATTCGCGCGGCCTCCTCGGGCATGGCCATGTTCCGGACACCGGCCAGCTCGAAGAAGATCGCCGCCAGGCAGGCCACCGAGGCACAGACGACGCAGGCAAGGACAACGAAGCGCCCCTCGTCCTCGAGCTGCGCCCGCTGGCGCATGTGCGCGGGTGTGGCACGGGCGACCATGGTCAGGGCCAGTATCAGATACAGCCCGGTGCCGGCATTCCAGGTGATCAGCAGGCGGGTGGTTTCCCGGCCGGCGAGGCCGGCTGGCAGGAGCAGATAGACCAGCAGCGCCAGCCCCATGGCAAGGAACAGCCGGGGGCGGGCGTGGAGCTGACGGACCAGCAGGTTACGGTGTGGCTGCGGTGCGCTCATGGAGGCGTGCCAGGGGTGAGGTTTGGCCGCCCTTGCGCCAGACCAGTTGTTGCGTGATCAGACAGAAATCGGCGAGGGTTTCCAGCGGGCCGCCGATTTCGGGGGCGGCGTAGCTCATCAGGCTGAGCCGCTCAATGGGGCAGTGGATGGCTGCCTGGCCATCGAATCCATCGAGCTGCGCCTGAACGCGGGCCGTCGGCCACGCGCCGCCATACAGCCCGACCGTTACGTGGGGCGTGTAGGGTCCGCCGGGTTCGGGCTGCTCGCCGGTGAGGGCGCGACGCAGGGCATGGATGCCGCCGTCCACGTCCCGCGCGGCCAGGAAGGGCGCCGAGCTGAAACTGGCCAGCTGGCCGATTTCCACGGCGAAGGGGGCCGGCGCCTGTGCCTGCAATGCAGCCAGCTGGGCGCCGAGGGCGGCGGGGCCGAAGTCGTCCGGGTGCTCGGGCGAGCCGGTCGGAAAGCCGCACAGGGCGAGGGTGATGTGCGGCTGGCGGCGATAGTTGTCGAGGAGCAGGCCGTCGAGATGGCTTGCCGCACCAGCGACCGCTGCGCGCACCGACGTCACATCCACGTCCAGTGCCCACAGGGCGTAGCGCGGTCGGCCCCGGTGCCATTCGGGAAAATCCCGGCGCACGTTCTGCAGGGTCTGCCCGGCGGCGGCGAAGGCGGTGCGGGCATGCGCGAAGACTGAGTCGGGTACAGGATGGGGCACGGGATGGGAGGCTCGCAGCGTCATGTTGCTCCTGTCGGTATTCCTTTGGTTTGCTCAAGGTAGCGTATTTGGCAGGCACGTCGCCAGTACCGCCGTGCCGACATGGCACCTGCGCGTGCTTGACGCTGCCACTACAATGGTGCCCGTAACCACTTCTGTGCTGTCTGTCCTGATGGATATTGTCCTCGTTGTTCTGCTCATCCTTCTCAATGGCGTGTTCGCCATGTCCGAGATGGCCGTTGTTTCCTCGCGCAAGTCCAGGCTTCAGAACCTGTCTGACGATGGCAGCCTGGGTGCCCAGGCGGCCCTGTCGCTGCATCAGGATCCGTCCAGTTTCCTGTCCACCATCCAGGTTGGCATTACCTCGATCGGGATTCTGAGCGGGGCGATCGGTGAGGCTGCCGTGGCCGATCCGCTGGCGAGCTGGCTGGCCGGCATTCCCCTGGTGGATACCCATGCCCGCACGATTGCCCTGACCATTACCGTCGTCGGCCTGACCTATTTTTCGGTGGTCATCGGCGAGCTGGTGCCCAAGCGCCTCGCGCTGTTGGCGCCGGAGGGCATTGCCGCGCTGATCGCCCGGCCGATGATGGTCCTGGCCCGCGCCACCCATCCGCTGGTGGTCATCCTGTCGGGCTCCTGTTCGACGGTGCTGCGTTTGCTCGGCACCCGCAGCCGCGAAGAGCCGCCGGTGACTGACGACGAGATCAAGGTGCTTATGGAGCAGGGCGCCGAGGCCGGGGTCTTCCACGAGAGCGAGCAGGAGATCGTGTCCAACGTGCTACGCCTCGACGAGCAGCGCATTGCCGCGATCATGACGCCGCGCCGCGACATGGTCGTGCTCGATCTGGACGAGGACGAGGAAGCCCTGTGGCAGCGCATCATCGACACCGAGTATTCGCGGCTGGTGGTGTGCCGCGACGGGCTGGAGCACGTTCTCGGCATCCTGCAGACCGGCGACTTGCTGAAAAAGGTGTTGCCCGGCCACGGGGTTACGGTGGCCGACGTGGAGGCGGTGCTGTCTCCGCCGCTCTTCATCCCCGAGTCGGTGAGCACCACCCAGCTGCTGGCGAACTTCCGCCGCGCGCGCCTGCAGTTTGCGCTGGCCGTCGATGAGTACGGGGAAGTGCAGGGCCTGGTGACCTTGACCGACGTGATGTCGGCGATTGTCGGCGAGCTTTCCGAACCGGCTGCCCCCGAAGATCGCGACATGGTGCAGCGGGAGGATGGATCCTGGCTGGTCGATGGCGACGTGGGCGTCGAGCGCCTCAAGTCGGTGCTCGACATCGACGACGACCTGCCGGGCGAGGAGGAGCACTCCTTCAACACCCTTGGCGGCTTCATCATGCACACCCTCGGGCGGATTCCGGCGACGGCCGACCATTTTGAAGTCTCGGGCTGGCGCTTCGAGGTGATGGACATGGATCGCAACCGGGTGGACAAGGTGCTGGTGTCACAACGGGTGGCGTGATGCGCCGGCTGCGGCATAGTGTCGCAGCTAGCTGATTTTTAACAAGAATCAAGCATCGAGGGCGTGCCCCCTTGTTACAGTCCGGCCCCCGCCTGCCGACTGACAAGGAACACCATGACCCGCCCGACGCTCACCCCGATCGCCCTTGCGCTGGGCCTCGCCCTGACGACTTCTGCATTTGCCCAGCAGGCTGCCCGCCCGGCCGACAGCACGGCCCTGACCCTCGGCGAAGTACTGGTGAGCGGTGCCGCCGGCGGTCCGCTGGAGGCGCGGCGGGTGTTGAGTTCGGTGGATATCCTGCCCACTGCGCGCATCGAGAGTCAGGTGGTGTCGAACAACTGGGAGCTCTTCGGTCAGGTACCAGGCGTCATGCTGACCCAGTTCGGTCAGGGGGTGACCTCCGGCAAGTTCTCCCTGCGTGGCTTCAACGGCGAGGGGGAAATCAACGCGGTGAAGCTGCTGATCGACGGTGTGCCGGCCAACAGCAACGATGGCAACATGCCCTACATCGACCTCGCGCCGCGGCTCGATATCGAGTCCATCGAGGTGGTGCGCGGCACCAACGATCCGCGCTATGGCCTGCACAACATTGCCGGCAATGCCAACATCACGACCAGGAGCGGCGGCAACTACCTGCTTGGGCGCGCCACTGCTGGCAGTTTCAACACGCTTGAGCTGCAGGCCGCGGCCGGCATCGAGAAGGATGGCCTGTCGCAGAATTACGCGGTGGGCCTGCAGAGGACCGACGGCTATCGGGACCACTCGGAAGCCGAGAACGGCAGCTTCTCCGGCAAGTGGTTCGTCACCCCGGCCGGTGGCACCAGCCGTTTCGGCCTGATCGCCCGCCACTACACGGCCAGCGCCCAGGAGGCCGGTTACCTGACCGCCGCCCAGCGCAGCGCCAACCCCGATCAGTCGCCCATCCACAACGCCAGCGACGAAGACCGCCGCCAGGTGAGCCAGTTTGCGCTGCAGGGCGAGTCGGAAATCGGCGAGCGCCTCTTCTGGACCGGGCAGGTGTACCTCAACGATCTGGCTGACCGGCGCTTCGTGAAGTACTCGGCAGGCGTGGCCCAGCAGGAGCGCATCGTCGCCGAAACCCACACGGGTGCTTCCACCACTCTGACCTGGCGCGGCGGCACGACGGCAATTGGCGACCTGTCGGTGATGGGCGGCGTGGATGCCGAGCACCAGGACAACCGCAGCCAGCGTTACAACACCCTGAATCAGGCGCGCCAGACCCGTACCCGTGATCAGGCCTTCGAATTCGACACCGCCGGAGCCTTTGTGCAGGCGGTGATCAAGCCTGTTGCCGGGCTGACCGTGACGCCGGCCTTCCGGGTGGACCGCATCGACGGCACCTACACCAACCAGCTCAACGGACGGACTTACGATGCCAACGATTACGGCAACATCAAGCAGCCCAAGCTGAGCGCGGTGTATGTGCTGGCCGACGGTTACTCGGCGTATGGCAATTGGGGGCGCAGCTTCCAGGTGGGCGTGGGCACCGCGTCCTACAAGGTGAACCAGACGGCCGACCTGTCGCCATCGATCAACGAGGGCTGGGAGGCCGGGCTCAAGTTCCGACCGCTCGCCTGGCTCGACGGACGCGTGGCTGCGTGGCGCCAGACCGCCTCCAACGAAGCCCGCCGTCGCCTCAACGACCCGGCCAACGATGCCGAGAACGTCGGCCAGACGCGCCGCCAGGGCATCGACCTGCAGCTCAACGCCCAGCCGACTCGCCAGCTTGGCTTGTGGGTGGCCGCCGCGCTGCAGCGCTCGAAGATCCTGCAGGCCGATGCGGCCTCGCTGGCCACCACCGGCAAGGAAATCGACCACGTGCCGCACCTGCTTTACAACCTGGGTGCCGATTACCAGGCCAGTGATGCATTGCGCCTTTCTGCCTGGCTGAACGGGCAGGGCAGCTATTACCTGGAGCGCAGCAACACCACCGGCAAGTTTGGCGGCTACGCGCTGACCAACGTGTCGGCGGCCTGGAAGCTGACGCCAAAAGTGAGCGTGGAAGTGCAGGTGCGCAACCTGTTTGACCGCTACAGCGAATACGTGTGGTGGGACGGCGCCCAGTCCCTGCATGCGCCGGGCACACCGCGTAGCGTGTACGGCACGCTCAGCGCCAGGTTCTGATGGCCGCCTCGCCCGCCCGGCGCCTGTGGCTGGACGTGCACCTGTACGTCGGGCTGGTGCTGGGCGGCTTGTTTGCGCTGCTCGGGCTGACGGGCAGCGTGCTGGTCTTTTACCTGGGTGTGGACGAGACCATCAACCCGGCGTTGCAGGTGAGCCGCCCGGTGATCGAAACGCCGTCACCGGATGCGGTGCTGGCGCGGGTCCAGGCGCTGTACCCCCAGCACGACGGGCCATGGCGCATCGAGATGCCGCTGGCCGCCGACGACGCCTTGCGGGTGCGCTACTACAACCCGCCGGAAACAGCCGGGCGCGGCTTTGCACCGCTCATGCTGAGCCTTGATCCGGATTCCCTGCAGGTGACCAGCGGGCGCTTGTGGGGCGATTACGCCGTGACCTGGCTCTACGATCTGCACTACACCTTGCTGCTCGGCAAGACCGGCACGACGATGGTCGGCATTGCCGGGCTGGTGCTGCTGCTCTCCTTGTTCAGCGGGCTGTACCTGTGGTGGCCGAGCCGGGCACGCCTGGGGGCGGCGCTGAGGCCGGTGCTGCGCCGCGGGGCGGTACGCAAAACCTACGATCTGCACGTGCTGTCGGGTGTTTACGGCCTTGTCGTGCTGGCAGTGCTGGCGCTTACCGGTAGCGTGCTGGCCCTGCCAGACGAGGCCCGCAGTGTGGTGGAAGGCTTCTCGCCCCTGCGCCCGTCCTTCCGGGCGCCGGCCGGTTTGCTGGAGGAGGGCGCCACGCCGATTCCGCTGGCCGAGGCGGTGCGCATCGCCCAGGCTCGTTTCCCCGGGGCTGAACTGCGCTGGATCGAGACCCCGGGCAGCGCCGGCAAGCCGATTGCGCTGCGCTTTCATCAGGCCCCGGAGCCGGGGCGGCGTTTTCCGCGCAGCCAGGTGTGGGTGCATCCGCTGAGCGGGGCGATCCTGGCCGTGCGCGATCCGCTGGAAAACACCGGCGGCGACACCTTCATGGACTGGATGCATCCCCTTCACAACGGCGAGGCCTTTGGCCTGGGCGGACGCCTGCTGGCCTGTGTCGGCGGGCTTTTGCCTGCGCTGGCTTTTGTGACCGGCTGGCTGCGCTGGCGGCACAAGGTACGTGCCCGCAAGGCCAGTGCACGATTTCTTGCCCGGGCGCCATCCATAACCTAATCTCATATTCCCGGGGGCTGATATCTTTCAGTTGTCCAAAGTCCTTCATCATCTCTGTTTGCCTACCCGTTCCGGGTGTGAAAGTTGTCCGTCTCCGCGTTGACTCGATCAATGAATAAGGAGGGCGATGTCATGAGCACATATCGTTATCGGTCCCTGGCGCTGGATTTGCAGCACATCTACAGGGAAGCGCGGGGCAGCGAGGACGGGGATCGCTGCATGGTGGCGCCATGCCCCGAGCTGGCCGACAAGCTGAAGAAGGAACTCACGGCGATGCGCGGCAAGGCCAAGGATTTCATGGCCTCGTTCCAGATTCGCGCCTCGGAGCCACGGCATGACGGTTTCAACGACGGCACGATTTTTCCGCCGGAAGATTACCCGCTGGGTGCTTCGCCAAGCATGATCCGCAGCGCGGCAGCCGAGCGGGCACCGCTGCGTGGTGTGGTGCGGGTGATCGTGGTGCTGGTGGATTTTTCCGACAAGCCCATGACGAAGACAGTGGCGCACTTCGAGCAACTGTTCTTCTCGACCGGCGTAATCCCGACCAAGAGCGTGCGTGAGTATTTCACCGATGTGACCCGGGGCCTGGTGAACATCCAGGGCCAAGTGGTGGGCCCCTTCCGCCTGCCGAAGACGCTGGCCCAGTATGCCCACGGCGCATCGGGCACCGGCGCGGCCCTGCCCAACGCCCGCACCATGGCGCGGGACGCGGTGCTGGCTTCCAACGCCAGCGTGAATTTCGGGCTCTACGACAACGACGGCAACGGTTTCGTCGATGCCTTCATCGTCGTGCACGCGGGAGCCGGGGCAGAGGTGACAGGTAGCTCCGGGGACATCTGGTCGCACAAATGGACCGTCGATGGCGGTGCGATGAACGTGGACGGCACCAAGATCTACGCCTATCTGACGGTGCCGGAAGACTCGAAGATCGGGGTGTGCTGCCATGAACTGGGCCACCTGCTGTTCGGCTTCCCCGACCTTTACGACACCGACTACACCTCGGAAGGCATCGGCAACTGGTGCCTGATGTCGGGCGGCAGCTGGGGCGGCGGCGGCAATACGCCGGTGCATCCGTCGGCCTGGTGCAAGGCCAACCAGGGCTGGGCCACGGTGACCAACGTGACGGCCAACGGGTCGAAGAACATTGCCGACGTGAAGGACTCGGGCAAGATCTATCGCCTGTGGAAGAACGGCGCGGCGAGCAGCGAATACTTCCTGGTCGAGAACCGTCAGAAGACCGGCTTCGACGCGTCGCTGCCGGCCGGCGGGCTGCTGATCTGGCACATTGACGACAGCGTGGCCGGCAACACCAACGAGGCCCACTACAAGGTGGCGCTGATGCAGGCCGACGGCAAGCGCGACATGGAGCTCGACCACAACCGCGGCGATGGCGGCGACCCCTTCCCGGGTTCCAGCAACAACACCACCTTCAACAACACCTCGACGCCCAATTCCCAGTCGTACTCGGGCGCCAATACCTGTGTGGCGGTAACCGGCATCGGCCCCTCCGGCCCGGTGATCAGCGCCAGCCTGCGGGTGAAGTGCACGGTCAGCAAGCTGAAGAAGGAGGTCGCGACCGACAAGCTGCAGTCGGCGGAAAAAGCCCTGGTGAACGACAAGACCGTGGCCAGCGAAAAGAGCATCGCCAGTGAAAAGCTGGTCGAAAAGCGCATCGAGAAGCAGGCCGAGAAGCCGGTCACCGACAAGTCGGTGGGGCTCGACAAAGGTGTCGGCGAGAAGTTTGTCGAGAACAAGCTGGCCGATCGTCCGGGCATCGGCACCGGCCTGGGGGGAACCCAGCTGAGCTCCCTGGAGGCGCGTATCGCCAACATCGAAGCCATGTTGATGGGCGGGCAAGCGGCGCAAGCCTTCATCTCGCGTGACTTGCGGCCCGACCTGTCGGACAGCGCCTACGCCGAGGAGGACAGTGAAGCCGACCCCGATTCCAGCTCCGGCAAACGCCTGCTGGACAGGCCTCAGGGGTGAGCGGGCGCGCGGTGTTGATCCTCGCCGCGCCCGACGACGTCTCGAGTGAAGTCGTCGGGCGCGGCCTGCGGCAGCGCGGTTGTCCGGTGCTGCAGGCCTCGGTGGCCGATCTGGCCGGCGCCCGGTGGCTGCATTCGCCGGACGAGGGCGGTGGCACGACGCTGGCCTTTGCCGATGGCCGGGTGCTGGACGACGCCGGCATCGGGGTGGTGCTGAACCGCCTCGACGCGCTGGCGCTGCCGGCCTTCGCCCATGCCGAGGTGGTGGACCGGGATTACGCCTGCGCCGAGTTTGCGGCCCTGCTGAGCAGCTGGCTCAACAGCCTGAAGGTGCCGGTGGCCAACCCGGCGCCGGGCGACAACCCTTATGGCGCCGCCCTGCATCCCCTCGGCTGGCACGCGCAAGCGGCCGGGCAGGGGATAGCGGTGGCGGATTTTGCAGTGGTCTCGTCGCTGCGCGGTGGGGCCTGTGCCGGCCTGCAGCGGGTAGGCGGCAGTGCCTATCCGCGGGGCAGCGACGTGGCAGGTTGGTATCGGGGCGGCGATTTCGCCGGGACGGACCTGCAGTGGGCTCATGTCTTTGGCGACGCCTGTTTCGGGCTCGATGAGGATGAACTCGGCGCTCGTAGCGTGGCTTTTGTGCGCAGTCTCGGGCTGGGCTACGCGGCACTGGGTTTCCGCGGAGCATGCCTCGTCGAGCTCGAGCCCCGCCCGCCGCTGAACGACGACGCAGTGGCCGGCTTGTGCATCGACTGGCTGCTGCGGGCGCTGGAGGCTGCGCCATGAAGGGCCCGGTGCTGATCTGCGGCATCGCCAGCGAGTCGCCGCTGGCCATGGCCATCGAGGCTGCCGAGCGTCTTGGCGTGGCGTACCGGGTCATCGACCAGCGCCAGCTCGCCGGGCAGGAGATCGAGGCCGGCGTGCGCGGCGGGCGGCTTTTTGCCCGCTGGTGGAACGGCGCCGACACGCTGGACCTGACGCGCTGCGGCGGCGCCTACACCCGCGTGGTGCCGGCCAGCATGCTGCGCAATCGCCCCACCGACGGACGCGAGGTGCTGCACGACCATTATTTTGTCGATGCCCTCAATGCCTGGCTCGAGGTGGCACCGCTGCGGGTGGCCAACCGGCTGGCGGCGGGCATGTCGAACGCGTCCAAGCCCTGGCAGGCGCAGTTGATCCGGGCCGCCGGTTTTGCCACGCCGGTTTCGCTGCTCACCAACGATCCGGACGCGGTGCGGGCCTTTCGGCGCCGGCATGGCCGGGTAGTGTTCAAGTCGGCCAGCGGTGTGCGCTCCATCGTCACCCCGCTGGAAGGGGCGCTCGACGCGCAACTGGAGCGCGTGCGGGCGCTGCCGACCCTTTTTCAGGCCTACGTGCCGGGGGTGAATTACCGGGTGCACGTGGTGGGTGAGCAGGTTTTCTGTACGCGGATCGATTCGGACGCCACCGACTACCGCTACGCCGGGCGCGAGGGCAAGGCATCGGCGATGGTGGCCGACCGCCTGCCGCCGGATCTCGCCCGCCGCTGTGTGGCCCTCACCGCCAGCCTTGGTCTGGAGATGGGCGGCATCGATCTGAAGCGCACGCCGGAGGGCGAATACGTGTGCTTCGAAGTGAATCCGTCGCCGGCGTATAGTTGTTTCGACCGCGAGTCGGCCGAGGCCGTGGCCGAAGCGCTGGTGATCCATCTATCCGGAGGAGTGCGCCGTGGAAGTCGTCGAAAACGCAACCCGCTTGAAAGCACGCCTGCTTGAGCAGGCGCCCGACCCGACCCGGCCAGGCTGGCTGCGTGTGAGCCTGGAGGTTCGCGAGGCCGGCCCCGGCGGTGAGCTGCCCAGCCTGATCCACGCCCTTGCCGGCGAAACACTGGTGGTGCTGGTGGGCCCCGAAGACCGGCCGCGCGTCGAAGCCCTGGCGGTGGGCGCCGGCCTTGTCCTGCAACTGCGCCTGCGGGCGCCGGGCGTGCATACGCTGATACCCGGGAGCGTGAGCGTGGAGTAAAGGGCGGGAACTCGCGCGGCGTTTGCCCTGTCTTTACGCAGTCCTGCAAAGGCTTCGTGTAGCATACCCAGCGCCTTTTCCCTGGCCCCTCCCGGGCCGGGTGCGTCCCGGAAAATTTTTTCATGTCCAGCCCGTCTGCGTCTGCGTCGTCTTCCCTTACTCCCAAAAAACGTCGTCTGTGGCCCTGGCTGTTGAGCGTTGCCGTGATTGGCGGCGGCGCCTGGTATGCCACCCATCGTCCGGCACCGGACGCGGGGGCTGACGGCGGCGGCAAGCAGGCCGGCGGACCCCGCGGCGGCCCCGGCGGACGGGGCGACAGGCCGACGCCGGTAAGTCTCGCCGAGATCAAGCCCGGCGACATTCGCGTGACGGTGCCGGCCCTTGGCAACGTGGTGCCGCGCAACCAGGTGACGGTGCGCTCGCGGGTCGATGGCCAGTTGCTGGCGCTCAAGTTTACCGAAGGCCAGCCGGTCAAGGCCGGCGAACTCCTCGCCCAGATCGACCCCGAGCCCTTCAAGGCCACCCTCGAACAGGCCCGCGGCCAGCTGGCGCGGGACGCGGCACTACTCAAGAACGCGAAGATCGACCTCGACCGCTACAAGGGTCTGCTGGCCCAGGACTCCATCGCCAGACAGCAGGTGGACACCCAGGAAGCGCTGGTGCGCCAGTACCAGGGCACGGTGCAGGCCGACGAAGGCACGGTGAAGAGCGCCGAGCTGCAGCTCTCCTACACAAAGATCACCGCCCCCATCGCCGGCCGCGCCGGCCTGCGTACGGTGGATCCGGGCAACATGATCAAGGCCTCCGACACCGCCGGGCTGGTCACCATTGCCCAGGTCAGCCCGATCACCGCGGTGTTCTCGGTGCCCGAAGATCGCCTGCCGGCGGTCATGCAGCGGGTGCGCGACCGCAAGGGCCTGAAGGTGGAGGCGTGGGACCGGGAAATGAAGGTGTTGCTGGCCACCGGCGACCTGCTCGCCGTGGATAGCCAGATCGACACCACCACCGGCACCGTCAAACTGAAGGCGGCCTTCGCCAACAAGGACGGCAGCCTCTTCCCGAACCAGTTCGTCAACGTGCGCATGCTGCTCGATACGCTGACTGGCGTGGTCACCGTGCCGACGGCCGCCGTGCAGCAGGGCGCCAAGGGCAGCTACGTGTATCGCCTCGGCGCCGACAGCAAGGTGGCCGCCGTGCCGGTCAAGCTCGGCCCGGTGGATGCGGGCATGGCGGCCGTCGATGAAGGTCTCGCGGCTGGCGACAAGGTGGTGGTGGACGGCCTCGACAAGCTCAAGGATGGCGCGCAGGTGGAAGCCATCGACCCGAAAGCGGTGACTGCGCCGGGGCGCGAGAAAAAGCGTGGCAACGGCAGCGGCGGCGGCCGGCCAGGGCATTGAGCGTGATGTTTCCTGATCGTGTGGGCCGCGTGCCTGTAGGGGCGAATTCATTCGCCCACGGAGGTCGATCAACGCGTGGCGGGCGAATGAATTCGCCCCTACAGGGGGGCGCATGAACCCGTCGCGCCTGTTCATCTTGCGTCCGGTGGCGACCTCGCTGCTGATGCTTGCCATCATGCTGGTCGGGCTGGTGGCTTACCGGCTGCTGCCCATTTCGGCGCTGCCCGAGGTTGATTACCCGACCATCCAGATCAAGACCCTGTACCCCGGTGCCAGCCCGGACGTGATGACTTCGGCCATCACCGCGCCGCTGGAGCGCCAGTTCGGCCAGATGCCGGGGCTCGACGAAATGTCGTCGGCTAGCTCCGGCGGCGCTTCGGTGATCACCCTGCGCTTCACGCTGGCCATGAGCCTCGACGTGGCCGAGCAGCAGGTGCAGGCGGCCATCAACGCCGCGTCCAACCTGCTGCCCACCGACCTGCCGGCGCCGCCTACCTACAGCAAGGTGAACCCGGCGGATGCGCCGATCATGACCATCGCGGTCAGCTCGCCCAGCCTGCCGATCACGCGCATCCACGATCTGGTGGAAAGTCGCCTGGCCCAGAAAATCTCCCAGGTGCCCGGCGTGGGTCTGGTGAGCATTGCCGGCGGACGCCGCCCGGCCGTGCGTGTGCAGGTCAATCCGACCGCCGCCGCGGCCTACGGGCTGGGGCTGGAAGACATTCGCACCGCCGTCGCCAACGCCAACGTGACCCAGGCCAAGGGCAGCTTCGACGGCCCCCAGCGCGCCTCGACCATCGACGCCAACGACCAGCTGCGTTCCGCCGACGAATACCGCAGCCTGATCATCGCCTATAAAAACGGCAACCCGGTGCGCCTCGACGACGTGGCCGACCTGAAGGACGACGCCGAGAACCTGCGCCTGGCCGCCTGGGCCAACCAGACTTCGGCGGTGATCATCAACGTGCAGCGCCAGCCCGGCGCCAACGTCATCGAGGTGGCCGACCGGGTTGCGGCGCTGCTCCCGCAGATGACCGCCAGCCTGCCCGCGTCGCTGGATGTGGCCGTGCTGAGCGACCGCACCACCACCATCCGTGCCTCGGTGCACGACGTGCAGATCGAACTGCTGCTGGCGGTGGCGCTGGTGGTCATGGTGATCTTCCTGTTCCTGAGGAGCGTGCCGGCCACCATCATTCCCAGCGTGGCGGTGCCCCTGTCGCTGGTGGGCACCTTCGGGGTGATGTACCTGGCCGGCTTCAGCCTCAACAACCTCACCCTGATGGCGCTGACCGTCTCGACCGGCTTTGTTGTGGACGACGCCATCGTGATGATCGAGAACATCTCCCGCTATGTGGAGGAGGGCGAGACGCCGATGCAGGCCGCGCTGAAGGGCGCCAAGCAGATCGGCTTCACCATCATCTCGCTCACCGTCTCGCTGATCGCCGTGCTGATTCCGCTGCTCTTCATGGGCGACGTGGTCGGGCGCCTGTTTCGCGAGTTCGCCATCACGCTGGCCATTGCCATCCTGATCTCCGCCGTGGTGTCACTGACGCTGACGCCGATGATGTGCGCGCGACTTCTCAAGCACGTGCCGGAGTCCGAGCAGAGTCGTTTCTACCGCGTCACCGGCGAGTTCCTCGACCGGGTCATCGCCCGCTACGCGCGCATGCTCGAATGGGTGCTCGACCGCCAGGGCCTGACCCTGCTGGTGGCCGTCGGCACGCTGGTCGTCACCGCGCTGCTCTATGTGGTGGTGCCCAAGGGCTTTTTCCCGCTGCAGGATACCGGCGCCATCCAGGGCATTACCGAGGCGGCCCAGTCGATTTCCTTCCCGGCCATGGCCGAGCGCCAACAGGCGGCGGCCGAGGTGGTGCTCAAAGACCCGGCCGTGGCCAGTCTGTCGTCCTTCATCGGTGTGGATGGCAGCAACGCCACCCTCAACAGCGGGCGCATGCTGATCAGCCTCAAGCCGCTGGCCGAGCGCGATGCCAGCGCTTCAGAGGTGATTCGCCGCCTCGGCCCCGAACTGCAGAAAGTGGCCGGCATCACCCTCTATATGCAACCGGTGCAGGACTTGTCCATCGAAGACCGGGTCAGCCGCACCCAGTACCAGTTTTCGCTGCAATCGCCGGATTCGGCTGCTCTGGGCGAGTGGGTGCCAAAGCTGATTGAACGCCTGCAAGCCTTGCCGCAACTGGCCGACGTGGCCAGCGACCTGCAGGACAAGGGCCTGCAGGCCTGGGTCGAGATCGACCGCAGCGCCGCCAGCCGCCTCGGGGTGAGCACTGCGGCCATCGACAACGCCCTCTATAACGCCTACGGCCAGCGCCTGATTTCGACGATCTTCACCCAGGCCACCCAGTACCGGGTGGTGCTGGAAGTGAAGCCGGAGTTCCGCAGCAGCCCGGCCGCCATCGCCAACCTGTACGTGCCCGGCACCGGCGGGGCGCAGGTGCCGCTGTCGGCAGTGGCCAAGGTGGTGGAGCGGCCGACCATGCTGGCCATCAACCACGTGGGGCAATTCCCGGCGGTCACGGTGTCCTTCAACCTGGCGCAGGGGGCGGCGCTGGGCGATGCGGTGGAAGCGATCCGCGCCGCCGAGGCCGACCTGGGCCTGCCGGCGAGCATCGAAACCAGCTTCCAGGGCGCCGCGCTGGCCTTCCAGGCGTCGCTGTCGAGCACCCTGCTGCTGATCCTCGCCGCGGTGGTCACCATGTACATCGTGCTGGGCGTGCTCTACGAGAGCTACATCCACCCGGTCACCATCCTGTCCACGCTGCCCTCGGCCGGCGTCGGCGCGCTGCTGGCGCTGCTCATGGCGCGCAGCGAGCTGGGCATCGTCGGCATCATCGGCATCGTGCTCCTGATCGGCATCGTCAAGAAGAACGCCATCATGATGATCGACTTTGCTCTCGACGCCGAACGCAACGAGGGGCTGGCACCACGGGAGGCGATCTTCCAGGCCTGCCTGCTGCGCTTCCGGCCGATCCTGATGACGACCCTGGCCGCGCTGCTCGGCGCGCTGCCGCTGATGCTCGGCACCGGTGTGGGCTCCGAGCTGCGACACCCGCTGGGCATCACGATGGTCGGCGGGCTGCTGGTCAGCCAGGTGCTGACGCTGTTCACCACCCCGGTGATCTACCTCGCCTTCGACCGCCTGGCCCGGCGCTGGAGAACGGCATGACGATCAGAGGCGTCTGTACGGGCCCCTGTAGGGGCGACTTCAGTCGCCCATCGGTGGTTGATCGACGAAGAAGCGGGCGACTGAAGTCGCCCCTACAGCCTGCCCTACAGGCGCGTCTGCAGGCATGAACCTCTCGCGCCTGTTCATCTTCCGCCCGGTTGCCACCACGCTGCTGACCCTCGCCGTGTTGCTGGCGGGGATGATTGCTTTCCGGCTGTTGCCGGTGTCGCCGCTGCCGCAGGTGGATTACCCGACCATCTCCATCTCGGCCAACCTGCCCGGGGCTAGCCCGGAGACCATGGCCGCTACGGTGGCGGGGCCGCTGGAGCGCATTCTCGGGCAGATTGCCGGGGTGTCGGAGATGACCTCCTACAGCACCCTCGGCTCCACCCGCGTGACCCTGCAGTTCGAGCTCTCCCGCGACATCGACGGCGCCGCCCGCGACGTGCAGGCCGCCATCAACGCGGCCCGCGGGCAACTGCCCACCAGCCTGCCGAGCAACCCCACCTACCGCAAGGTGAACCCGGCCGAAACGCCGATCATCATCCTCGCGCTCACCTCCGACACGCTCTCGCAAGGCCAGCTTTACGATGCCGCCTCCACGGTGCTGGCCCAGCGCCTGTCGCAGGTGGAAGGCGTGGGGCAGGTGTCGATTGGCGGCAGTTCGCTGCCGGCGGTGCGGGTCGAGCTCGACCCCAATCGCCTCGCCGCCAACAAGCTCAACATGGACGACGTGCGCACCGCCATCGTCGGCACCAACGCCAACCGCCCCAAGGGCGTGGTGGAAGACGGCGAGCGCGCCTGGCAGGTGGGCGCCAACGACCAGGCGCGCACCGCTGAGGACTACAAACCGCTGATCGTCGCCTGGAAGAGCGGGGCGGCGGTGCGCCTGTCCGACGTGGCCAGGGTGCGCGACGGCGTGCAGGACGACCGCAACTACGGCTACGCCAACGGCCGCGCAGCCGTGCTGCTGATGGTCAATCGCCAGCCCGGCGCGAACATCATCGAAACCGTGGACCGGGTCACCGGCCTGTTGCCGCACCTGCGCGCCAGCATCGCGACGGCCATCGACCTGACCGTGGTGATGGACCGCACGCCGACCATCCGCGGCTCGCTGAAGGAAGTCGAGCGCACGCTGGTGATTTCGGTGGCGCTGGTGGTGATGGTGGTTTTCCTGTTCCTGCGCAACTGGCGGGCCACGGTGATTCCCAGCGTGGTGGTGCCGGTGTCGCTGGTGGGCACCTTCTCGGTGATGTACCTGGCCGGCTACAGCCTCGACAACCTGTCGCTGATGGCCCTCACCATCGCCACCGGCTTTGTGGTGGACGACGCCATCGTGGTGCTGGAGAACATCTCCCGCCACGTGGACGAGGGCATGCCGCCCCGTCAGGCGGCCCTGCGCGGGGCGCGGGAGATCGGCTTCACGGTGATCTCCATGAGCCTGTCGCTGATCGCCGTGTTCATCCCCATCCTGGCCATGGGCGGCATCGTCGGGCGGCTGTTCCGCGAGTTCGCGGTCACCCTGTCGGCGGCGATCCTGGTGTCGATGGTGGTGTCGCTCACCGCCACGCCGATGATGTGCGCCAAGCTGCTGCGCCCGCGTCCGCCCGAGAACGAACGGGGCCGCATCGATCTTGCCATCGGCCGCGCGCTGGAACGCCTGCTGGCCGGCTACCGCAAGAGTCTTGGCTGGGCGTTGCTGCACCCCTGGCTGGTATTGGCGGTGCTGCTGGCCACCATCGGCTCCAACGTCTATCTGTACAACACCATTCCCAAGGGCTTCTTTCCGCAGCAGGACACCGGACGCCTGCGCGGCTTTGTCGAGGCCGACCAGGCGATCTCCTTCCAGGCCATGAAGGGCAAGATGGATGTCTTCCTGGCCATCGTCGGCGCCGATCCTGCGGTAGCCAACGTGGTCGGCTTTACCGGCGGTTCGCAGCGCAATTACGGGTCCATGTTCATCACCCTCAAGCCCATCGGCGAGCGCAAGGAAACGGCGGATGCCATCGTCGGCCGGCTGCGCAAGAAGCTCTCGCATGTGGCCGGGGCGAGCCTCTTTCTGAGCCCGGTGCAGGACATCCGTATCGGCGGGCGCTCCAGCAATTCCAGCAACCAGTTCACCCTGCAGTCCGACAGCCTCGACGAGCTGCGCCTGTGGGAGCCGCGCATCCGCAATGCCATGAGCCGCCTCGACGAGATTACCGACGTGAGCACCGACCAGCAGGACAAGGGCCCGCAAACCACGCTGGTGATCGACCGGGACGCGGTGGCCCGCTACGGCCTCACCATGCGCTCGGTAACCACGGCGCTGAACAACGCCTACGGCCAGCGCCAGGTATCCACCATCTACAACCCACTCAACCAGTACCGGGTGGTGATGGAGGCCGCGCCCGGCTACCTGCAGGGGCCGGAGTCGCTATCGCAACTCACGCTGGTGACGCCCGCCGGCGGGCAGGTGCCCCTGTCGGCACTGGCCCGTTTCGAGGCCACGCTGGCGCCGCTGTCGGTCAGCCACCAGGGCGGCACGGCGGCATCGACGATCAGCTTCGCGCTGCCGGAAGGGAAGAGCATTGGCGAGGCGACCAAGGCCATCCAGGACGCGCTGGCCAAGATCGGCGTGCCGGTGGGCATCCGCACCAGCTTCGAGGGCTCCGCCGGGGCCTTCCAGAAGTCCATGAGCAGCCAGCCGATCCTTATCCTCGCCGCCATCCTCACCATCTACATCGTGCTCGGCATGCTCTACGAGAGCCTGATCCACCCCATCACCATCCTGTCCACGCTGCCCTCGGCCGGCGTCGGCGCGCTGCTGGCCTTGCTGGCGGTGGATACGGAGTTCAGCCTGATCGCGATGATCGGGGTGATCCTCCTGATCGGCATCGTCAAGAAGAACGCCATCATGATGATCGACGTGGCCATCGAACGCATGCGCCACCTGGGCGAGAACGCCCGCGACGCCATCCACCACGCCTGCCTGCTGCGCTTCCGGCCGATTCTGATGACCACGCTGGCGGCGCTCTTCGGCGCCATCCCGCTGGCCATCGGCAGCGGCGACGGCGCCGAACTGCGCCAGCCGCTGGGCATCGCCATCGTCGGCGGCCTCATCCTCAGCCAGATCCTGACGCTGTACACCACCCCGGTGGTGTTCGTGATGCTGGATCGACTGCGCCGTAAAACGAAAGAATGAAGAACATGAACGAAACCGCAGCAGCGACCTGTAGGCTGGACTGTAGGGGCGACTTCAGTCGCCCATCGGTGCTTGATCAACGAAGAAGCGGGCGACTGAAGTCGCCCCTACAAACGGCGCTCCTCCTTTCCTGCCTCTTTCTTGCCGCCTGCACCATCGGCCCCGACTACACCCGCCCGACGGTCGAAACCCCGGCCGTCTTCAAGGAAGCCGGCGACTGGAAGCCGGCCAGCCCGCAAGACCCCGTCGCGGGCGACAAGTGGTGGACGGTGTTTGGCGACCCGCTGCTCGACCAGTTGCAGGACAAGGTGGACATCTCCAACCAGAACCTGCGCATTGCCGAAGCCCAGTACCGGCAGGCGAGGGCGCTGTCCGATTCGGCCCGCGCGTCGTGGTTTCCGACCATCAACGGCAGCTTTGGCGCCACGCGCTCGGCCACTTCGGCCAGCACCGATGCGGCCGGCAGCGCGCCGCCGCGCAACAGCTTCAACCTGGGCGCCACTGCCAGCTGGGAGGCCGACGTGTGGGGCCGCATCGGCCGCAACGTCGAAGCCGCCGACGCCCGTGTCGAAGCCAGCGAGGCCGACCTTGCCGCTGCTCGCCTGTCTGCCCACGCCGCGCTGGCCCAGAGCTACTTCCAGCTGCGCGCCGCCGACCGCCAGAAGGCCCTGCTGGATGCTGCCGTTGCCGCCTACCAGCGCTCCCTGAGCCTCACGCAGAACCGCTACGCCGCCGGCGTGGCCAGCAAGGCCGACGTGGCCCAGGCCGAAAGCCAGCTGCGCAGCGCCCGCGCCTCGGCCCTCGACGCCACGCTGTCGCGCAGCCAGTACGAACACGCTATTGCGGTGCTTGTCGGCCAGACCCCGGCCAGCTTTGCGCTGGCCCCGGTGGCCGGTGCGCTGCCGGTGGCGCCCGTGCCCGTCACGCTGCCGTCCACGCTGCTCGAACGCCGCCCCGACATCGCCGCCGCCGAACGCCGTGTTGCTGCGGCCAATGCCGCCATCGGCGCCGCCCAGGCGGCGCGCTTCCCGGTGCTCGGCCTCTCCGCTTCGGGCGGCTTCCGCCGCTCCGACCTAGCCGAGCTGATCACCCTGCCAAGCCGCTACTGGTCCCTCGGCCCGACCCTCGCCGCCACCATTTTCGACGCCGGCGCCAAGAAAGCCGCTGTCGGCCAGGCCGCCGCCAGCTGGGAACAAGCCGTCGCCACCTACCGCCAGACCGTGCTGGTGGCCTTCCAGGAAGTCGAAGACAACCTCGCCGCCGCCCGCCTGCTGAACGAAGCCGGCGTCGAACAAGCCGCCGCCGTCGCCGCCGCTGCCGAGGCTGAAACCATCACCCTCAACCAGTACCGCGCCGGCACCGTCAGCTTCCTCAACGTCGTCACCGCCCAGGCCACCCACCTCACCGCCCAGCGCAGCGCCAACGACCTCGCCGCCCGCCGCCTGCTAGCCGCGGTACTACTGGCCAAAAACGCCGGCGGCGGAATGTAGGGCCTGAATGCAGGGCCTGAATGTAGGGGCGACTTCAGTCGCCCAAAAGCATCCCCCAGCTGCCTAAGCGTGCCCGCGTACAGAGTTTCGTTGAACAGGCGACTACGCTCCCCACAGTAATTATTTGATGTTTCTGGCACGTGCAGAAACGCCGAAATACCCGGATGCCCGGTCAAGCGCATCCGATCCTGATCTCACCAGCCGACAGGGCGAGGGGATTCATGCCTGAAGACAAAACCGCGCAGTTGCTCAAGAGTCCTCAGCCCGCCAATTCCTTGTCCCAAGTGCTGGGGCAGAGCGAGCGTGTCAAAGACATTGTCGAAGAATGTGCAGATGACCTGTCGTCGGTCAATGCCGGACTCAAGTCCGAACTGCTGGACGGCGAGAGTTCGCCCGGTATTGAAAACGCCCTGGAAAAAAGCGAGGCAGTCGAGGGCAAGGTGCAGAACGCTTCCGAGGAATTGTCGCTGGTCAACATGGCGCTGAAGGAAGAACTGCAGAAGCGGACCATCCTGCAAGAGAGGCTGGCTGCGGAGATACAGCAGGGCGATAAAGCGCGCCATGCATCCCTCCACGACCCATTGACCGGCCTCCCCAACCGCGCGCTGTTCAATGCTCGACTTGAGCACGGATTGGCCCATGCGAAACGGAACGGTATTTCTTTGGTCGTGATGTTTGTTGACCTGGATGACTTCAAGAGCATCAATGACACGCACGGGCATGACGTCGGCGATATCGTCTTGAAAACCATTGCCGAGCGAATCAAGCAAGCGTCTCGAGACGAAGATACCGTCTGTCGTCATGGGGGAGACGAATTCCTGTACATACTGGTCGAGATCAAAAACGAACGGGACATCACGACCATCGCCGAAAAGATCATCGCGAATATCAGTGCTCCATGTGACATCCGGATACGGGATGTGAACATCAGTCTGGTCATTCAACCCAGCATCGGCATAGCGATGTTTCCGGCTGACGGCACCACGGCGGATTCGCTGGTCGCCAATGCCGATAAGGCCATGTACGAGGCAAAACGCAACAAATCGGGCTTTACGCTTTTCAGTAGCTTGTGACCCCAATCATCCCTTTGGCGTGTGCGTTTGCCAGCTCCTCATTACGGAGCACGAATTACTGCTGTCCGTAAGTCGCTCCACGGCCAGATCAATAAATCGACGCACCCGGGCCGGCTGGGCTGTACGGCTCGCGGAACGCCATACTTGCGCAGATAGCTGCCTTCTACGGGTATTGGTGGTGACAGTCCCGAATGGCCGCTCCACCGGGGAATTGCCACCAACTCGAAGGGCTCGTCTTCGGCCGAAGCGGACAATCCGTCTGGACATCGAGAACGGCGGTTATTGGCTGTTAGAAGTCAATCACTCGAAACGCTGCTCGCGTTGGTTATCTTCTGCGGCTTCGAGCTCTTGCTCCATACGGATCACTTGCTTTAGAGTCGCCAACTTGATTTGAACCTGCGCTTGTACTTCTGCGTGAGGATAGTCGAGAAGCTCTTCAACACCCTTTGACCTAATCTCCATGATCTTGGCGCGCGACCCAGACCAACTATTGGGGCTTATGTCCTCAAAGATGGTTTCCACGATGGCTTGCTTGTCTTCCGCCGCAGCCAAAAGAGACTTGATGTGATCGCTGAGAACCAAGCGATTTGGATTCTCATCTGAAGACTCTGCTGGGTCACATGCGATAAACGAATGCACCGCGACAGCCACTTTTTGAATGCGCGCTTGATCATCGCCACACCACGTCATGACCCGATCCAGTGGAGCTTCATTCAATGATGCACCTTCTAAGGCCACTCGCTCCCTGAATAGTGAGTATGCGATGCTCTGTCTGTCCTCACCTCTCTCGAATACAGCGTCGAGTAGCATTTCGGGGTGGTTCTTGATTAGAGCGGCGATCACCTGGCTTAGATCAAAAGCGTAGAGGCGATAAGTCTCTATGCCCTCGCACACCATCTCGATGATCTCCCCGACTTCGTCGGCGGGCGCTGCGGCGCCAAGACCTACCTCAAGGATTTCATCAAGCGGGTACTCCAGAGCAAGTTGAACAGTGCTCTGGTGCGCCGCTACAAGCTTCCGGATAGTATCTCTAGCCGCTGCGCGAAGGTCTTCATTCGGAAGATATTTTTGAGGGTCCTCTCCAAGAAAACGCATGTGAAGTAAGTCGATTGTTGAGAGATAGCCCTTGTCCAAGGCATTGATTGCGGAAAGAAGGCTCGCGAACTCGCTATCTGGAATGGCTTCGTGTAGGCCGTGGCCGAGATGCTCGAAATGCCGAGCCTCCAATTCACCGCCTTGTGCGAGTTGCAGCAATTTTGCTGAAGCCCAAGGGGTGATTGGAACTGCCGCGAGTAGATAGACCGCGTGATATTTCAATGCGGGGATCTCCAGCGTACGTTCGAGCATTTTTTGAGCTTGGGCAGGCGCAGCATCATGAATGCCTCTGATGAAGCCAGCCAATACGATCGGATACGTCTTCTCTGATCCGTGCTTTCCAAGGGAGTCTACGAATCGCTCGAATACCATAAGTCTTTTCTCAGGTGCCCTTGCCAGCCCTTCCCCAAACCACAATAAAGCGGTGGAGCGCCCCTCCCAGATTTCGGATCCGAGGTCCTCAAGAATCCCCAGTTCAGCCGCCGCAAGTCCCCCCAGACTGATGACTTTCTCCCGCATTCTTTCTATGTTCTCTTGGTAGTCTCCGTCGCGCAGATCGACATGTTCCCAAGTGTCACCTAGCGCATAACTACGAATCTCAGCAAGGATGTTTGATGGCGCGGTTAGTTGCTCAAGACACCGTAGCCTACTGAGTGGCTCAGAGGGGAGGCGGGGGCTGTCATAGTGCAATGCTTTCTTGATAGATAGCCATATCTCCGGCCACATGCCTCCTGGACCGTGGGCACGAACGATCCGTTCAAGCAGGTCAAAGCATTGAGCAGAAGACCAAAGCGTGCGGAAGTGGCCTGCCAGCACCGACTTTGCCCAATCGCGATCGTTGATCTGCACTGACTCCAAAGCCGGTAATAGCAGTTGGATGAAGTTGGTATGCCACGCAGTTTCTTCGTCAAGCGTTCGTGGGTGCCATCCAGGACCTCTCTTGCGTGCTCCGAAATGAAAAGGGCCAAACTTGGTCCAGTGATGCGATCTGAATGCGGATTGCAGAAGTTTGCTTGCGATCTCCCGGTGCCTTGGGTTGCTGGAGTTGATCAGTCTTCGGACAAACTCCTGCCTCCTCTCTGGTGTGGCTTCAGTGCCGGAGAGGTGAAGCGAGAACAATTGTTGAAGCTGAGCAACGATGCTGTTGTTGTTCTCATTTGGTTTCTCCGTCTCCGCGAACTTCAAAAGCACTGCCGCTGCGCGGTCGAAGGTGTCATCCTCATAGGCAAGGTGGCACAAGAGCCGGACAAATCGACTGAAGTTGTGATTTTCCCGCGAGGTAAATGCGGGATCGACTGCCGCTTCTTCAATTGCTCGAAGCATCACGTCTGGAAAAACAGGCGCAACATGGTTTAGGACCGCCAGGTGCTGATCGCCGCACGTAGCGATATTGCCCAGTGGCGCACCTTGCTGAACCCAACTTAGGGCCAATTCCCGAGCGGGCTCAAAGTCGTGGAGGTAGCCTAAGCGGTGGGCACAAGATTGCAGCAAACGGAGGTTTTCTTGCTTAAAGAGTTCGGCGTTAATGTCTTCAGGTGGGATGTTCTGGAGGGCGCGCTTCGCTAATCGGTTAGCCAACGCATGGGGAAGGACTGCACGCCAGTTTCCGCGTTGCTGAGCGAGTTGGCGACGGAGCATTTCCGCTTGACCGCTGTGCAATGCTTGCCTGCTCACTCCGGCAATTGTTCCGAGAGCTTTCAGCTCGTCGCCGCGTTCTGTTCGGGAGACGTTGAAAGAGTAAACCAGCGCCAGTGCCTCTGCACGTTGGAGCAGTTCTGAAGAAATCCCTTTCCGCTGGGAAAACAGCCTTTCAAAAAGAGCCTCGTCCGAAAAGTTGGTTAGCGTTTCGTCCGTATCGACCCGACTCGCCAGTGCCAGCGCTACTCGTGCGTTGCCACCAGCAAATTCAGCGATTCGGTCCGTGTTGACCTGCCCCAAGCTAGGGAAGCGCTTCTGGAGCAGCTTGGAAACTGTTGCCTCGCTGGTTGGCTCCAGATAGATCACGTCAGTCTCTTCGGGCTTGTCGTCGGAGATGTCATATTCGATGGTGAGAAGGCGTAGCTTCGCACGGCTGGCTGCGGCTTGCTTCTGCAGATTCCGGTGCACATCTGGCGGACAGTTGTCCAGGATCAGATAGCTGGCAAAATCATTGGCGATAAGGTAGGTGATTAGCTCTGATGCCGTAGGAGTGAGGTTATCGCCAAGATCGGCGTAAATCACATCACTCTGCGGGAGTGCGCCGCCTCCAACTTCGCACTCGAAAAGTGCCTGAGCGAACCGAGTCTTCCCGACACCGGAAAGCCCGGTGATACGCACAGTGCTTCCAAGTTTCCTGAGCCTGTCCCGCGCTAACTGAATTCCCACTGAGACAGGTTGTGGCGCTTTGTCTTTGGAGTTCGCATCGGTAACGCAGGGATGGTCATCAACCAAGAACTTGTCGTCTTGATCATGCGGGGTTCCCGCCCATCGCTCATAGGGCCTCCAACCTGCAAAAGGCTTGCCGAGGCGCGAACGGGCCCAGAGGGCAACGCTGGGGTGTCGCCTGAGCCATGCGGATAGCCGATCGCGTCCGTAAAAGTCGAGGTGCAGTTGATCCTTGGCCTGCAATGAGGCAACGGCTTCTCTCATGCCGTCCACGCGATCAGAAAGCATCTTTTCAGAGCAGTCGTCTTTGCCGCTGACGATGATGTAAGCCCCGCTTTGGGACGCTAAATCAGAAATGATCGTCTTGGGAATGCCCTTGTCTTGCATCTCCTTCTTGCATGCCGATTTGCCGATAGAGTGCTTCTTTACTTGGAAGCCCGTGCGTTCTCTGGGCACGAAATTAGATTTGGAGATGCCAGAGGCTCCTTTGACACTCACATCAAGCCCACCATCAGGTGCCTCTTGGGCACCGCCCCACATCACGCATGATGTTGAAATGCCTTGCTGGATCAGTTCGGCCTCGCTTAGACGGGCGACAAGTTCCCGCAAGTCGGCATCATTGAGGGACGAGATGTCCGCGGCTTCAAGTTCAAAGAAGGCCATTGTTAGAAGAGTGTGCCTGCGTTAGAGAGGTCATCTGTCCTAGCTTCAAACGGTCCTGCGGTATCGGGCGGTAAGCCATACTTACTTCCTCTGGTGACGTCTCAAGTATTACATATGGCTTGGCACGCAGCGGAATCGGCGATGTATCCCTCTCCCCAGGGTCTCTTGTTCGCCGGAAATTTGCCACTCACTGAACACAGGTCGTACGACCGCTCCGGCCGACACCAACCCACCTCTCCTCCATCCGCACAACCCCGCCCCACACCACTACGCATTCAAGTATACATATTGAATATCACCAAGTAATATCCGCCCCGCGCCGCGCGGGCCCTTCAACGCAAACCCGGTCCCCCGGCGCCCTTTGAAACCTACCTACAGGAGCCGTGCCATGACCCAGAACCTCATTTCCCTCGACCTCCCCGCCAAGACCCTCGAAGCCTTCGATCAGGCGATTGCGATGCTGGAGGAGGTGGTGGCGCCGTTCATCACGCTGTCGGTGGACGAGGTGCGGGGCTTGGTGAAGATGGGGGGCAAGTCGGAGCAGTTTTGTCGGCAGACGCTGGTGGTGCTGGATCAGAACCAGGACACCTTGCCGCCGTCGTTCAAGCTGTCCGAGGTGCAGGGGGATCTGGCGGCGTTCGATGCAATCCGGCCGCGTTTGCTGCGCCTGCAGGAGGTGCTGGCGAAGATGCAGGACACGCAGACTGCACTGGGCAGCGATGTGTTGATGGCGGCGCTGGAGGGGTATGCGCTGATGAAGATGTTCGGGAAGAGCGAGGGGCTGGAGGCGCTGCGTCAGGCGATGGCAGTGCGGCGTCCGCTGAAGGCGGCGACGAAGCCTGCTGCGGTGGTTTGAGGGTTTTTGATGATTGCTGTCAGCGGGTGGATGCTAACTATCCAGTAGTGGATGGTGACCATCCACTGCTTGATGATTTTCATGAGGGGCTTCATGGCGAACATGAAGCCCCTCATGATTTTTGTGCTCCCGTTGATGATTGTCATCAACGCTCTGACCTTGACCGTCAGGGCTTTGATGGTGGTGGTGAGGGCCCTGATGATTTTGGTCAGGGTCTTGATGATTTTCGTGAAGCGGCTCGCCGCTTTTCTCAACTGTGCGGCTTCCTGATGTTCGGCAAAAACGCGGTCAGCAGGCCGATCAAGGGCAGGTAGGCGCACAGCCGGTAGACGACTTCAATGCTGGTCGCGTCTGCCAGTTGCCCCAGCAGGGCGGCGGCGATGCCGGCCATGCCGAAGGCGAAGCCGAAGAACAGGCCGGAGATGGTGCCGACCTTGCCCGGCACCAGTTCCTGCGCATAGACCAGGATGGCCGAGAAGGCCGAGGCGAGGATCAGGCCGATGATGACCGAGAGCACGCCCGTCCAGAACAGCCCGACATGGGGCAGCAGCAGCGTAAACGGTGTGACACCGAGTATCGAGCCCCAGATCACGCGCTTGCGGCCGATCCGGTCGCCGATGGGCCCGCCGGCGACGGTGCCGGCGGCCACCGCGAAAAGGAAGGCGAACAGGTACATCTGGGCGCCGGGCAGCGACAGGCTGAATTTTTCCATCAGGTAGAAGGTGTAGTAGCTGCTCAGGCTGCTCATGTAGAAGAACTTGGAGAACATGAGCATGCCGAGAATGAGCAGCGACACGACGATCTGCCGCCGGCTCAGGCCATTGTCGGCGTGGGCCTTCATGCGCTTGTGAAAGCCGGCAACGTGATGGCTGGACCAGCGGCCGACGAGGCTGAGCACGACCACCCCGAGCAGGGCGGCCAGCGAGAACCACGCCGCGCTGCCCTGGCCATACGGGACGATGACCAGCGCGGCGAGCAGCGGGCCGATGGCGGTGCCGAGGTTGCCGCCGATCTGGAACAGGGACTGGGCCAGGCCGGGCTGATTGCCGGCCGCCATGCGGGCCACCCGCGAGGATTCGGGATGGAAGACCGAGGAGCCCATGCCGATCATCATCGCCGCCGCCAGCACGGCGCCGTAGCTGTCTGCCTGCGACAGAAACAGCAGGCCGACCAGCGTGAATCCCATGCCGATCGGCAGCGAATAGGGCTTGGGCCGCCGGTCGGTATACAGGCCGATCAGCGGCTGCAGCAGCGATGCGGTGATCTGGTAGGTGAGGGTGATCATCCCGACCTGGGCAAAGGACAGTTGCAGGCCCAGCTTGAGCATCGGATAGATGGCCAGCAGCACTGACTGCATCATGTCGTTGAGCAGGTGGGCAAAGCTGATGGCCGCAATCACCGGGTAGGTGGTGGTGAGGTGGATGTCGTGTGTCGGCGGCGCGGCGAGGGGGGCGTCGGTGCTGAGCGTCTTTTCCATGATGAGAGCTTCGAACGTGTAGAGCGCCAGTCTAGAATGACTGATTCCAGCATGTCCGGACAAAAAGCATCGTGAATTGGACAATCGCCAGCCCTGAAATGACTCTCTGCCACGACGGCGAGTACCAGACCCTGCCGCACCCGGTTACTGCCAAGGCGCGCAACTACCGGGGCGGCGAAACGCCGATCCACAGCCACCCGCGGGCGCAGCTGATCTATGCCGGCAGCGGCGTGATGCGCGTGGAAACCGGGGCCGGCTGCTGGGTGGTGCCGCCGGTGCGCGGCGTCTGGATTCCGGCCAACACGGCGCACCGCGTGATCATGCTGGGGGCGGTGGAAATGCGCACCCTGTACATCCGCCCGGACGCCGCCCCGGGCCTGCCCGACACCTGTTGCCTGCTCGAAGTCAGCCCCTTGCTGCGGGCCTTGATATTGGCACTGCTCGACGAGCCGGTGGCCTACGACCGCGAGGGCCGGGCCGGGCAGATCGCCGCGCTGGCGCTGTGCGAACTGCGCTTCCTGAAGATTCCCGCGCTGCATTTGCCGATGCCGGGCGAGCGGCGCCTGCACCGGCTGTGCGAGGAATTGATCGCCAACCCGGAAAGCCGGGAGACGCTGGAAACGCTGGCCGAACAGCAGGCAACGAGCAGCCGCACGCTGGCCCGTCAGTTTCAGCGCGAAACCGGCATGAGTTTCCGTCAGTGGCGGCAGCAGGCCCGCCTGGTCGAAGCCCTCGGCCACCTGGCCAGCGGCGCGTCGGTTGCGCTGGTGGCCGAACGCCTGGGTTACCGCAGCGCCAGCGCGTTTACCGCCATGTTCAAGCGCGCGCTGGGCCTGGAGCCGCGGCGGTATTTTTCGGGGGAGGGGGAGGCTGTCGCTGAGGCTGGACACCCATCCTTGAACTTCTGAAACCCTCGGGCGTCCATTCTTTAGGTATTGTGCAATGCAGCAATCCTGCCGTTGCGCTGTGGCCCGAGGAGATTCACGATGATCCGGAAACGCTGGTGGAAGAAGCATGACGAGGCGGCCGCGCCGCCGCTGAGCCTGGCCCTGCAAGGGGGCGGAGCCCACGGGGCCTACACCTGGGGGGTGCTGGACCGCCTGCTGGAGGATGACTGGCAACTGGAGGGGGTGAGCGGCACCAGTGCCGGGGCGATGAATGCGGTGGCCCTGGCCCAGGGCTGGACGAAGGGCGGGGCGGAAGGGGCGCGGGAGTCGCTGGCCGATTTCTGGAGCGCGGTGGCCGACTGTTCGCCCTTTGATCTCAACCCGGCCGGCGACGGTGCGATGCCGCCGGGCATGAGCATGATGATCGGCATCACCAAGCTGTTTTCTCCGTATCAGCTCAACCCTTTCGAGCTCAACCCGCTGCGCGACGTGGTGCGCGCCCAGTTCGACTTTGAGCGCATCCGGCAGGCGTGCCCGCTGAAGCTCTTTGTGGCGGCGACGCGGGTCAGGTCGGGCAAGGTGCGCCTGTTTCGCACTGCCGAGATGAGCGAGGACGCGCTGATGGCCTCGGCCTGCCTGCCGACCATCCACCACGCGGTGGAGATTGACGGCGAGGCTTACTGGGACGGGGGCTTTACGGCGAACCCGGCGATCTACCCGCTGATGTACGAATGCACCACGCCGGACATCCTGCTGGTGCTGCTCAACCCCCTTACGCGGCCCGAGGCGCCACGCAGCGCCGAAGAAATTGCCACGCGCAGCATGGAGCTGGGCTTTTCAACGACGTTTTTGCGCGAGATGCGCATGATTGCCCACGCCCGTGCCTACATCGAGGAAGGCCGTAACTGGATGCCGCTGGGGCGTTTCGAGCGGCGCATCACCGGCCTGCGCTTTCACATGCTGGAGGCCGAGGAGCTGGCTGCCATTGGTTCGGCGAGCAAGCTCAATGCGTCACGGGCGTTTCTCACCGAACTGCGCGATCTGGGGCGCGCCCGTGCGGCGGGGTGGATCCGCACCCACCGGGGTGATGTGGGCAAGCGCGGAACGGTGAATGTGGGCGAGGTGTTCGAGTAAGCATGCACTGTTGGCGGGCGTCCCGCCTCTGCATGGTGCAGGCCACCGGCCCTCAGAATTCCATTTCCAGCTCTTCGATGTCGTCCGGTTCGAGCTTGGCGGCGGCGATCCACTCCTGCATTTCGGGCAGGTTGATGACGGTCTGGCAGTAGGCCGTGCAGGCATCGTCGAGGGGCACGCCGTAGGTGAGGAAGCGGGTGACCACCGGGGCGTACATGGCGTCGGCAATGCTGCGCTTCTTGCCGAACAGGTAGGGGCCGCCGTATTGGGCGAGGCAGTCGCGCCAGATCTCGGCAACCCGTTCGATGTCGCCCTGGGCGCGGGACCACACGGTGAAATTGGGGAAGCTGGCCTTCAGGTTCATGGGCAGCGCGGAGCGCACTGCGCTGAAGCCGGAGTGCATTTCGCCGCAGATGGAGCGGCAGTGGGCGCGGGCGGCGGCGTCGGCGGGCAGCAGGCCGGCCTTGGGCTTGATCTCGTTGAGGTACTCGCCGATGGCGAGGGTGTCCCACACTGAAATGTCGCCGTGGGTAAGGCGCGGTACGCGCACCGAAGGGGCCAGCAGCAGCAGTTCGGCGCGGGCGCCGGCGTCGTCCTGCTCGACCATTTCCTCCTTGAAATCGAGCCCGGCAAAGCGGGCCATCAGCCAGCCCCGCAGGGACCAGGACGAGTAGTTCTTGCTGCTCAGGGTAAGCGTCGCGACGGGCATTTCAGGGGTCTCCACAGGACGGGCAGGGCGCCGCAATGGTGCGCCGTGTGTGACATGCAGCAAGCGACGTGCCAAGCAGCATGTGCGTGACGGCATGTGTATTGCTTAGAATGGGCACTGCAACATACACATAAAAAATACCATGCCCCCCTTCAGTCCCGCCTTGCATTACCAGGCCTATCAGGCCATGGCCGACCTGTCGACGCCGATGCGTTCGATGGCCCGGCACATGGCGCCCTGGCTGCATCACAGCCTGTTCTGGTTTCCCGAGAGCAAGACCCTGCGCAAGGCTGCAGCTGCCTGCGAAGTGGTTGCGCTGGCGGGTTTGACCCACGCCCGGCCGCCGTTCGACATCCATACGGTCGACACCCCCACGGGCACCTGTTCGGTGCATGAGGAGGCGGTGTTCGCCACGCCTTTCTGTACCCTGCAACGCTTCCGCAAGGAGCCGGCCCGCCCCGGCGAGCCGAAGGTGCTGCTGGTGGCCCCCGTGTCGGGCCACTTCGCCACGCTGCTGCGCGGCACGGTGCAAACCCTGTTGCAGGACCACGACGTGTACGTGACCGACTGGCACAACGTGCGCGACATTCCGCTTGCCGCGGGTGCCTTCGATCTCGATACCTTCATCGAGCACATCATCAAGTTTGTGGACTGGCTCGGCCCCCACACTCACCTGGTGGCGGTGTGCCAGCCTACCGTGCCGACCCTGGCCGCGGTGGCGGTGATGGCCGAGGACGGCCACCCCCACCAGCCGCGCAGCATGACGCTGATGGCCGGCCCCATCGATTGCCGCATCAACCCCACCGAGGTGAACCGCCTGGCCACCGAGAAACCCATCGAGTGGTTCGAGAAGAAGCTGATCGGCGTGGTGCCGCTGCGCTACAAGGGCGCCTTGCGGCGGGTGTATCCGGGCTTCCTGCAGATATCGGCCTTCATGAGCATGAACATGGATCGCCACAAGAGCGCTTTCCGCAAGATGTACGGTCACTTTGCCGAGGGCGATAGCGTCAGCGGGCACAGCATCAAGGAGTTCTACGACGAATACCTGGCGATGATGGATCTGCCGGCCGAGTTCTACCTGCAGACGGTGAGGAAGGTGTTCCAGGAATACCAGTTGCCCCAGGGCAGGCTGGAATACCGCGGCCGGGTGGTGAAGCCGGAGGCGATTCGCCGTACCGCGCTATTCACCGTGGAAGGCGAGCGCGATGACATTTGCTCCATCGGCCAGACGCTTGCTGCCCACGATCTGTGCAGCAAGCTGGCGCCTTATCGCAAGCAGCACCATCTGCAGGCCGGGGTGGGGCATTACGGGGTGTTCAACGGCAAGCGCTGGGATCGCCAGATCTACCCGCGCATCCGCGACTTCATCCACGCTTTCGACGAATAGGTAGAGCGCTTATTGCTCAAGCTGGGCGGCATGGTGCCGATACCGGAAGGTATCCGCACCGGGCGGCTTCTCGAGAATAATAAAAGTGCTCAAAAGAAAACCTATCGTCCAGCAGGTCGTACTGCTGTGTACCCTCGGCGTCACCCTGATGGTGGCCATCCTGGTTACCACCGTTGCCATCCTGTCGCGCCAGAACGCGCTGGCCAAGGCCGAGGAGTCTCTGGCTCTGCAGGCCGACATGACCATCAACATGCTGGCCTATGCCCAGAATGCCCTCGAGCGGCGGGCCGAGGATGCCGTGGCGCAGTATCTGGAAACCTTCGATGGTCAGCCGCGGCTGACCGGCACCGAAACCACGCTGGGGCCCAACACGGTGCCCGAGCTCGCCATCGGCACCCAGGTGCTCAATGGCAATGTGAGTTTGCTGAGCACCTACGCCAAGCTCCATCATGACCGGGAGCCGGCCTTCCTGGTGAGGAAGGGCGAGCGCTTCTACCGCGCCGCCACGATGCTCAAGGACAAGCAGGGCAACCCCCGCCACGGCGAGGTGGTGGATGACAACGGGGCGTACCCGTCGATCCTGCTCACCGGCAAACCCTTCCTGGGCTCGCTGGAGCGCAACGGCAAGATGTTCGTGCTGGCGGCCACGCCGCTCAAGGATGCGTCGGGCAAAGTGATCGGGGCGGTCACCATGCGTGTGGATGCCGAGAGCAACGTCAAGCTGATCAAGGAAAAGCTGGCCGGTATCAAGGTTGGCAAGACCGGCTACCCGTATATCGTGTCGGTACCCTCGGGCGACGCGAAGGACGTGCGCTTCATCTATCACCCCACGCTGGAAGGCAAGGTGCTGGCCGACATGGACCCGCGCCTGAGCGGCATCGTCAATAGCCTGGTTGAGAAGAAGAACGGCACGCTCACTTACAAGTGGGGCGAGCCGGGCGCCGAGAGGGACAAGATGGTGGTGGTGCGTGAACTGCCCGGCCTGCACTGGCTGGTGGCAACGGGCTCGTGGGTGGATGAGTTTGTCGAAGAGTCCTCCGATCTGCGCAACAAGATCGCCCTGCTGGCCATGGGCTGCGGTGCCGCGCTGGTGCTGGCCCTGGCCTTCTTCCTGCGTCAGCGCCTCAGCCCCCTGGCACATCTGGCCATGCTGGTGTCGCGCTTTGGCAACGGTGACCTGTCGGTGCGGGCCGAGGTAGATGCCGCCAGCCGCAACGAAATCGACCTGATCGGCAACAGCATCAACAGCGCTGCTGAATCCATGCGCACCCTGGCCGGCAGCATTCGCCAGACCAGCGACCACCTGCAGCGCACCGCCGGCAGCATGTCGGCCTCGTCCCGGGTGCTCGGTGACGCGACCCGTCAGCAGAGCGATTCGGCCAGCGCGATGGCGGGGACGACCGAGCAACTGAGCAGCAGCGTCGAGCAGGTGGCCGGCAATGCAGCCCACGCCCTTGAGCTCACCCGCGAGACGGCCGAATCGGTGCAGGAGGGGGTCAGCACCGTGCATGAAACCATCGAGCAGCTCAATCAGACAGCCCGCACGGTGCAGGACGCGGCCGCCCAGGTGGAAGAGCTGGGCCAGCAATCGGCCGAGATCCACCGGGTGCTCAACGCGATTCGCGACATTTCCGACCAGACGAATCTGCTCGCCCTCAATGCAGCCATCGAGGCGGCACGGGCTGGCGAGCAGGGCCGCGGCTTTGCCGTGGTGGCCGACGAGGTGCGCAAGCTGGCCGAGCAGTCGGGCAAGTCGGCGGCGCTGATCGACACCATCCTCAACAGCATTCAGGAGGGTGTGGCGTCGGTGGCCGGTTCGGCGCGGCGGGCAGTGGAGCAGGTGGATCGCAACGTGGCGGCCTCGCGCAAGGTGGAAAGCGCCTTGCAGGCCATTCACGAACGGGCCGAGCGGACTTCCGGCGCGGTGGCCGACATTGCCCGCGCCACCCGCGAGCAGAGCCAGGCCAGCCATGCCATTTCGAGCGGTATCGAATCGGTGGCCCGTTCGGTGGCCGAGACCAGCCAGTCGGCTGATACCAACCGCGGCCAGGCCGACGAACTGCTGAGCGTGGCCCGCGAGCTCGAAAACGAAGTGGCGCGCCTGCGCCTGTAAGGCTTTGTGGTGCTTGCGCGTCAGCGCAGTAGCAGTGGGCTCACCAGCAACCAGATGGCGGTGAGCAGCACCATCCACGCGAAGGCCGTACGCATCTTTTTTTCGGGCAGGCGATGGGCGAAGGCCACGCCTGCCGACACGGTGAACAGGCCGCTGGCCGCCATCGGCAGGCCCAGTGCCCAGTCCACCCGCTGGGCGTTGGCGTAGGCGATCAGGGCGATCACCGAACTGGGGGCGACCAGGGCCAGCGCGAAGGCCTGGGCGACCGTCTGGCGCAGGCCGAAGATGCCGCTGAGCAAGGGGGTGGCGACCAGCCCGCCGCCCACCCCCAGCAGCCCCATGCAGCTCCCCCCGAGCAGCCCCACCAGTGGTATGAAGCGCGGCGCGACCTTTAGCGCGGGCTCGGTGCCCTGCGCCCGGCGGCGGGCCAGCATGTGGATCGCCAGCACGAGCAGAAAGACGGCGAAGATGGCCTTCAGGGTCAGCGGATCGAGGGCGTTGGCGAAGCGGGCGGTGAACCAGGTGGTGGCCGCGGCCAGCGCGCCAATGGCCAGCGCCCGGCCGACCGGAACCGGGTGACGCTGGCTGTAGCGCCACCAGCCGACCAGCAGGTTGGGCACCATCATCACCAGCGCCGTGCCCTGGGCCAGCGGCTGGTCCATGCCGTAGCCGATGACGAACATGGGAATGGCGATGATGCCGCCGCCTATGCCGAACATGCCGCCGAAGAAGCCGAGGGCGGCACCGACGGCGAGAGCGGGGAGGTGTTCGAGGAGGCTGAAAAGCACGGGCATGGAGGGGCGTGTGAAGGCGGATCGAGTGGTCATGATAGGGATCTGCCGGATTGCTACAATGCGCCGAAGTTAATTTTATTCGGTACTAAAACACACGAATGCAGGACGCATCCGATCTGGCCTTCTTTGCGCTGCTGGCCCGCAGTGCCAGTCTGGCTGCCGCCGCCGCCGAACTGGGCGTGACGCCGCCGGCGGTGAGCCGTCGCCTGGCCGCCCTGGAGGCACGCCTGGGGGTACGTCTGCTCAACCGTACGACCCGCCGCCAGAGCCTGACGCCGGAGGGCGAGCGCTACCTGGACGAGGGCGGGCGCATCCTGCATGAAATAGAGCAACTGGAGCGCAGCCTTGCCGCCAGCCGCGAGGCGCCGCGCGGGCTGTTGCGCATCAATGCCACCTTTGGCTTCGGGCGGCGCCATCTGGGCCCGGTGATTGCCGACTTTGCACGCCTTTACCCGGACGTGGAGGTGATTCTGCAGCTCACCGACAAGGCCCTCGATCTCACCGCGACGGCGATGGATGTGGGCATCTGCTTCGGCCCGCCACCGGATGCGCGGGTGCTGGCCCGCAAGATCGCCGGCAACCGGCGCCTGCTGTGCGCGGCGCCGGCCTATCTGGCCGAGCGGGGCGTGCCGCTCGAGCCCCGCGAGCTGGCTGCGCATCAGTGCATCGTGATCCGTGAGAACACCCGGGCTTTCAACAGTTGGGCGCTGGTGGACGGGCCGCGCCAGCTGACGGTGAAGGTGCGCGGCGCGCTGAGCAGCAACCACGGCGAAGTGGCGGTGGACTGGGCGCTGGCCGGCCACGGCATCCTGCTGCGCTCCGAATGGGATGTGGCGCCCTACCTGCGCAGCGGCCAGCTGGTGCGCGTGCTGGCGCCGTGGGTGGGGGCGTCGGGGGACATCCACGCGGTGTACCCGCAGCGCCACCATTTGTCGGCCAAGGTGCGGGTGTTCATCGATTTTCTGGCGGAGCGCTTTGCGGGCTTTCGGCCGGAGGGCACGGATGGCCCGGCGCCCTGGTAGGAAATTCTGCGGGCCGGACTTCGGGCCGGCCGACGCTTACGGCTTTACCAGCCCCGCCGGAATCGCATCCAGCGTTTTGCATCCACTCAGTGCCATCGCAATTTCCAGCTCGTCGCGCAGCAGGCGGATGACGTGGGCGACGCCGAGCGCGCCGGCGTTGGCGAGGCCGTAGATGTAGGGCCGGCCGACCAGTACCGCGCTGGCGCCAAGGGCCATGGCTTTGAGCACGTCGGTGCCGCGACGGATGCCGCCATCCACCAGCAGCGGGAGGCTGCCGGCGAGGGCTTCGGCGATGTGCGGCAGCACTCGGGCGGTGGGCAAGACCGTGTCGAGGGTGCGGCCGCCGTGGTTGGAGACGATGATGCCGCCAAGCTGCATGCGTGCTGCCTCGCGGGCGTCGTCGGGGTCGAGCACGCCCTTGAGGATCACCGGCAGGCGGGTGTTGGTCTGCAGCCAGGCAATGTCGTCCCAGGTGGGGGCGTCGAGCAGCAGGTCGTCGAAGAGGGCGCTCTGGCCGGGGGCCAGGGCGCGGGCCAGGCGTGGTGGCAGGCTGGCCAGGTTGACGGCCGAGATGCCGGGCGGCAGCCGGAAGCCGGCCCGCCGTTCGCGGTCGCGGGCGCCGTTGCAGGGGGCGTCCACGGTGAGGACGAGGGCTTCGTAGCCGGCGGCTTCGGCGCGGCGGACGAGTTCGAGGTTGAAGCCGCGGTCGTGCTGCAGGTAGAGCTGGAACCACAGGGGGCCGCGGTCGGGGTCGTCGCGGATGGCGTCGGCGACGGCCTCGAGGGGCGTGCTGGCCTGGGTGCTGAGGACGAGGCCGGCCTCCTGGGCAGAGGCGGCAACCGCGGTGGCCAGTTCGCCGTCCGGGTGGGCCATGCGCTGGTAGGCCACCGGGGCGAGCAGGATGGGGTGGGCGAGGCTGCGGCCAAGCAGGCTGACCCGGGTATGCCCGCCGGCCACCGGCCGCAGGATGCGCGGGTGCAGGCGGATGTCGCTCCACGCGTAGCGGTTGTCCTGCACGGTGGTTTCGTCAGCCGCGCCGCCGGCAAAGTAGGCCCAGGCGTTGGCGTCGAGCAGGGTGCGGGCGTGGGCTTCGTGGTCGCCGAGGGTGACGACTCCGGGGGGCAGGGTGGCAATGGCGGGAGCGGTCATGGGTGTCAGGTGTCGGCCCACATGCGCAGGAGGTTGTGATACGTGCCGGTGATGGCCACGGCTTCGTCGCATTCTCCGTGTTTTTCGCGCAGGCGCATCAGGGCCATGTCGAGATCGAAGAGCAGGCGGCGCTGCTCGTCGCTCCTCACCATGCTTTCAATCCAGAAGAAGCAGGCGATGCGCTGGCCACGGATGACCGGCGTGACCTGGTGGATGCTCGTGCCGGGGTAGAGCACGGCGTGGCCGGCGGGCAGCTTGACGCCGCGGGAGCCGTAGGTGTCCTGCACCTGCAGTTCGCCACCGTCGTATTCGTCGGGGTCGGACAGAAAGACGGTGCACGACACGTCGGTGCGCACCCGTTCGCCGTCGCCGGTGAAGCGGATGGCGTTGTCCACGTGGGCACCGTAATAGGGCGTGTCGCCACCGTAGCGATTGACCCGCGGGGTGAAGATCTTTTTGGGCAGCGCGGCGGTGAGGAACAACGGATGCCGCTCGACGCCGCGCAGCACCAGTTGGCGGATGGTTGTGGCGGCGGCGCAGTCGTGGGGCAATTGCTGGTTGTTCTTCACCTGGGCGGCCTGGGGGCCGGCGCTGTCCCGGCCGTCGGCCCACGGGGCGTCGGTGAGCAACTGGCGGGCCTGACGGACTTCATCGGGCGTGAGGATGTCGGGGATCTGCAGGAGCATGGTGTCGAAGGGGAAAAGCGCGAGGGGCACGGCTGTGTCGGCCGTGCCCCTCGCTGTTCATCAGAACTTCAGGCTGGCGGTCAGGTAGAAGGTTCGGCCGGCGCCCGGGACGTAATGCCCGTTGGCGTATAGCGAGTCGGCGTAGAACTTGTTGGTCAGGTTGATCAGGTTGGCCTTGAGGGTCAGCTTGTCGGTAATGGCTTCGTACTCGGCCATGGCGTCGTAGGTGACGTAGCCGTCGGAGTAGAGGTTTACCGGGTTGCGGTTGGGGGTCATCTTGGTGCGGGCGTTGGCTCCGGCACCGGCGCGCAGTCTTTCGGTGACCTGATAGGTGCTCCAGATGTTGCCCTGGTGCTTGGGGATCAGCGACGGACGGCGGCCTTCGCCTTCGGCTCCTTCTGCACCCTTGTCGATCTCGGCGTCCCAGATCCACGTGTAGGAGCCGAAGACTTCCCAGCGCGGGGTGATCTTGCCGACCAGGTCGGTTTCAAAGCCGGTGGCGTGGCGCTTGCCGGACAGCACGGCGATGTTGAGCAGCGGGTCGGTGTTGCGCTCGTTGAGCTTGACCCCGCGGAAGAGGGCGAAGCGGCTGCTCATGCGGCGGTCGGCGGAGTCGATCTTGGCGCCGAGTTCCAGGTTCATGCTCTTCTCGGGCGGCGTGTTAACGTTTTGCGCGCTGTACGAGTAGGTGTCGCCGGAGGTGTTGAACGAGGTGCCGTAAGAGAGGTGGAAGGAGTGACGGTCGCTCGGCTGGTAGAGCACGCCGAAACGCTGGCTCGCCTTGTAGATGGACTGCTGGTAGTTGGTGACGGCGCTGGTGGCCAGGTTGAAGGTGTCGTACTGCGCCGACATGCCGTCGTAGCGCAGGCCGGCAAGCACCTTCCAGTGCTCGGTCAGCTGGACCAGATCCTGCGCATAGACGCCGGCGGAGATGCTCTCGAATTCGCTGCTCTTGACGATGATGCGGGCTGTTTCGTCCACCCGGCCTCCGCCGCCGGCGCCGATGGTGGTGGTGGGCTTGGTGATGTCGATGCCGCCCTGGGCCGCGTTGCGGGCCTGGCGGACGATCTTCTTTTCCCAGGCGAAATCGGCGCCGGTCAGCACTTGATGTTTGAGCCCCAGCGCTTCGAACTTGGTGGACAGGTCGCTCTGGGCGAACAGGTTCTCCATGCTCTGGATCTTGTTCTGGGTGTTGCGGTTGAGCACGGTGGCGCTGCTGAAGTTCTCGCGGGTGGCGGCAATGCCGCCGGGCTGGAGTGCCGCGCCGGCAATGCGCACGGTGCTGGCGCGCTGGTCGCGGTTGAAGTCGCCCTTGCGGATTTTGGTGACCAGTTCGGTGTCGCTCGAGAAACGGTGGGTGTGGGCAAAGCTGGCGTAGCCGGCCGAGCCGTGGTTGTAGTCGCTGGAGAGGCCGTAATAGCTGGACGGGTCCACCGGAATGGTGGTCAGTGCCGCATTGGTGGCGCTTTTGCGCACGTAGGGCAGGCCATAGTTGATGCCGTTGTCGTTGTTCAGATAGAAGAAGCCCACCTCGAACTCGTCCCGGGTGCCGATGCCCCAGCGGTAGTCGGCGGCAAAGCCGTATTTGTCGAGGCTGGTGCCGGCGCCGTTGTTGTCGGCGACGGTGCGCATGGCGTTGATGCGCAGGGCCGAGTCGTCGCCGGTCTTCACGTTAACGTCGGCCACCACGCGGCGGTACTGGTAGCTGCCCAGGGTGACGTCCACCTGGTTCTGGTCGATGAGGCGGGCCTGTTTGCTGACCTGGTTGACCGCGCCGCCGGTGGAGCCGCGGCCGAAGAGCATCGAGGCGGAACCGCGCAGCACTTCGATGCGGTCCATGTTGAAGGTGTCGCGGTCGTAGAAGGCCGGGTCGCGCATGCCGTCGATGAACAGATCGCCCGTGGTGTTGACGGGGAAACCGCGCAGACGCAGGTCTTCCTCGCCGCCTTCGGCCGCCAGGAAGGTGATGCCCGAGGTCATCTTGAGGGCTTCCTTCACCGTGTCGATCTTGCGGTCGTCCAGCAGTTTTTCGGTGACCACGGTGACCGACTGGGGAATGTCGCGGAGTTGCTGCTTGCCCTTGCCGATGCGCGTGGTGGTGGTGCGCAGGCTGTCCTTGCCCTGGGGCTCGGCTTCGGCGGTGGCCTTGACGACCACGGCCTTGAGGGTTTTGGTGTCGTCCGTTTCGGGGGCGGATGTTTGCGCCCAGGCGCCCATCGAGGCAGCGAACATCATCGCGCCGAGGGGGAGCACGGATTTTTCGGCAGCGCTGGCGATGGTGGGTGCGACCTGAGCGGCCGGGGATCGGTGACGGCTGGCTGCCGGGTGGCAGCGACGGATTTTCTTGTGAGCCAAGGGAGCCTCCTGGAATGAATGCGCCCGCGATGCGGGACTGTTGGGATTCACGACCTGAGGCTGGCTGGCTTGGCTAGCGAGTGGCTGGCTTGCCCGTAGGATCTGGTAACAATTGTAATGTTAATGAGAGTGATTCGCAATTGTATTTTGTGCGATGCCGCAGGTGAGTTCGCAGAGGCGTTCCCTGCGGCATCGCGGGGCCTGATTCTTAGCGGAAGCCGGCCCGGTCGAAGATCTTCTGCGCTTCGACCACCGTGTCGGCGAGCTTGCCGACGGGCAGGGTGTCGGCCTTGAAGTTGCCGCCCAGGGCTTCGAGACCGCGGTTGGTGATCTTCACGCCGGTGACTACCGGCCATTCGTTGTTGCCGTTGGCAAAGTAATTCTGTGCGTCGGGGGAGGCCAGGTATTCGAGGAATTTCACTGCAGCTTCCTTGTGCGGCGCGTACTTGAGCATGCCACCGCCGGAAACGTTGATGTGGGTGCCGTAGCTGGCCTGGTTGGGCCACACCACGCCGATGCGCTCGACGGCCTTGCGGTCGTCCGGCTTGTCGGACTTGAACATGCGCGCCAGGTAGTAGGAGTTCACCAGTGCCACACCGCATTCGCCGGCGCCGACGGCCTTGATCTGGTCGGTGTCGCCGCCCTTGGGGGCGCGGGCGAAGTTGGCTACCAGGCCCTTGGCCCATTCTTCGGTCTTGGCGGCGCCGATGTGCTGGATCAGCGCGGCGCCGAGGGACAGGTTGTAGGGGTGGCTGCCGGAGCGGGTGCACACCTTGCCCTTGAGGGCCGGGTTGGCGAGGTCTTCGTAGTTGCGGACCTGGTCGGGTTTCACGTCGAGCTTGTTGTAGACGATGACGCGGGCGCGGGTCGAGAAGGAGAACCAGCGTTCGGCGTGCAGGTGGGCCGGGATGGCCGTCTTGAGCAGTTCGGATTTCACCGGTGAAAACACGCCGGCAGCGTCGGCGGCAGCCAGGCGGGCGGCATCGACGGTGATGAAGACGTCGGCCGGGCTGTTGGCGCCTTCGTTGCGGATGCGTTCGAGGAGCTCGTCTTCCTTGCCCTCGATGCGGTTGATCTTGATGCCGGTCTTGGCGGTGAAGTTGCTGTAGAGCGCTTCGTCGGTCTGGTAGTGGCGGGCGGTGTACAGGTTCAGCTCGGTGTCGGCGGCAAAAGCCGGGGCGTTCAGCAGGGTTGCGCCGGCGAGGAGGGCGGCCAGGGTTTTCAGCGGGGTCATGATCGGGTCCGGGGATGGGCAGAGATTAAATAATCTTAGCGAGACTTGTTTGTGTTTGCAAATGCTAGTCATTCGCATCGAGGCTGGTGGCATGGCGGGCGGCGGCCACTGGTTGGGGGGCAAGGTGAGGCCGGAGCGCTTGCACTGAATTCGAATGGGCTGTTTCGTGACGTAAGTCACGCTTTGTGCTTCGTCGCGGGCAGGGTTTCCCTGGGCAGTGGGCATGATCTGCAATGCCTTTTTTGTATCTCTTTGTATCGCCCCGGGCCTTGCCTGCCCGCTCATTGTTTCAGGAGAGAATAGTCAAATGAATATCCGTTTCGCCTCCAGGACCCTTCTTCCGCTGGCGCTCGTGCTGGCTTCCAGTGTGGCCGGTGCCGCCTGTCTGCCGGTTATCGGCACTGTCAAGCTGACACCCCTTGCTTCCTGCACCGGCCTGGAGCCGGTTGGTGGCGTACCCTTCCTTGGCCAGTGCTTCAGCGTGCACTTGTCCTTGTTCGGCTTTCCCGCCGCAACGGGTTATGCCGGCCCCACGTCCGAGCCCATCATCGGCGCCAATGGCGTGCCGACCGTGACGCCGGCCTTTGTTCCGGTGAGCGCGGCCGTTCCCGTGCCGCGCCAGAGCATCCAGACGGCCCGCAGCGCCGTGGTGCTGGGCAAGGGTGCGCAGCGCACGACGCTGTACAGCAACGATGTGATCATTGCCCAGCTGAAAATGGGGGCGGACGGCGTGCCCGTGCCGGTGGCTGTGACGGAACAGCTCGTGATTACCGGCAGCGATGGCAAGGGTGCCTACTCCAAGGTCACCGGCAACCTGACCATTGCCGGCAACAGCATTGGTGCGCAGGCACCCCTGTCGGGCCAGCTCTGCATGCCCTGATCGACTCGTCGTCCGGGTCCTGAATGCCGAACGCCCCGCAAGGGGCGTTTTTCATGGGGGTCAGCGGTTCTCCAGGCGGCTGTAGTCGAGGATGGCGGCTTCCCGCGGGGCGACCTGCCGCCAGTGGTCGTGAATGGCGTCGCTGACGGACCAGAAGCGGGCGTCGGTGCGACGGATGGCGAAGCGCTGGGTGAGGCGCTGCACGTCGTCGTCGCTGGCAAGGGCTTGCACGGCGCGCACGAAGCGGGGCAACTCGTCGGCATCGAGCTGGAAGATCGTGTTGGGGTAGGCGCCGACGATGCCGTCGAGGGCGATCAGGTTGTCCTCGGCGGGCAGGCGGCGGGCCTCCTCGCGGAACAGTTCGGCCACGTTGCTGTGGGCACTGTTGCGCAGCAGTGAAACCACATGGATGCCGCCCGTGCCGTCCTTCAGTGCCAGCAGGCTTTGCTCCGGCATGAGCGAGGCGGGCTTGCCAGTGATGGTACCGAGCTTGCGCAGTTGGGCTACCTGCCCGGCGTTGAAGCCGTTGACGGCCAGGTCCAGGCGGCGTTCGCGTACCGGGCGCAAGCGCTGGGCGACGGCCCTGTACAGCTCGCCGAGGGTGTCGGTGCCGCGGTAGCGCACGCCGGTTTCGCCGGGGTAATAGGCAGCGGCGTCGGCGAATTCGCGGATGCGCTCGGGGCGGCCGCGGTACCAGAAGTCGAGCACCTTCTGGCGATCCTTGAGGGGCAGCATGGTGAGGAAGTTTTCTTCGCCTTCCATGCGCAGGAAGTCCATGTAGAGCCGCGTGGCGAGCTGGTGTCCGCCGTTGCCATAGACGTCGAAGCCACCCACCAGCAGGTAGTGCATCCGCTCGAACAGCGGGTAGCCCATCAGCAGTACCGTTTGCGGGCGCTCGCCGGCGAGGCCGCGGATCACCGAGGCGCTGTCGAAGTGGCGGAAGACGGTGAGGCCGGCGGTGGGGTTGCGGCCGTCGCCGTCCCACAGGTCGGTGACGCGTGGCTGGATCTTGCCGACCCGGGCCATGTAGTCGGCCTTGCTCTGCAGGTATTGTCTTTCGGCCCTGGCGTATTTGCGCCAGGCGAAGATGCCGGTGCTGCTGTCGTCTTCGGCGGGCATGCGCAGGTTGGGCTGGGTGGCGTCGAGGAGGCCCTGGGTCTTGTTGCTGACTTCGCTTTCGGGTGCATAAAAGAGTACCCAGAAATGGTCGGTGATGACGTTGAGGGCCACCTGCCCGCGGCACACCGGGCCTTTCATGAAGCCCATCATCGTGAATTGGGCGTCGTCGAGCATGAAGCGGTAGCGGGCATCCACCGGCAGATCGCGAAAGGCCCGGAAGGGGTTGCTGGCGGTCTTCGGATCGTAGCCGGGCAGGGCGCTGACCGTGATGGGCGCGTCGAAGAACCACTGGCGCAGGCGCGCCAGGCGGGCCGGGTCGAGGGCCAGAGGCATGTAGGTCTTGGCGACGGCAGTTTCTTCGGTTGGGCGCAGGCGGTAATACACCCGCGCTACGCCGGGGTCGTCGTAGGGACGCCGGGTGGCGATCACGTCGATGGGCTGGCCGGGGGCTGCGCGGCTGCGTACCAGTTCAAAGCGGTAGTCGGGGTCTTCGTCGAAATACAGCTGGCCGATGAACCAGTGTTCAAAGATGTAACGGGCGGCGAGCCTGTCCTTGAAGCTGTCGCCATTGAGGAGACGCTCCCATTCTTTCACCCGGGCCTGCACCGCAGGCGGGGCGGCGGGGCGAGGCTTGTAGGGCGAGCCGGCCTCGATCCAACGAGCGAGGAGGTCGTGATCGGTGTCGCTGAGGGCCGGCAGGCCGTAGGGCATGCCCCATTCGGGATGTTCGCTGGTGAAGTCGTCCATGCTTTCGACCTTGGCGCAGCTTTGCTGGCGGTCGAGGGAGAAGTCGAATTTCCGATTCGACAGCGGGCCTTCGGTGGGGCCGGGGTTTTGCCGCTTGAGGGCCAGGATGCGGTACAGCACGCTGGCGTCGCGGTTGGCCTGGGGCGTGGAGGCGCGTTCGTTGAGGACAGGGTGGAAGCCCTTGTCGCGCCACTCAAGGTTGCTGTGGGCGTCGAAGCCGAGGCGCGTCGGGCTGGCGGCCATCAGACGGGTGGCGACATACACCGGGTCGGGGTTGGCGCCGCGGGTGATGCCGTCGTAGCGGGTCAGCTTGAGCTGGCAGGGCGCGTCGTAGCAGGCGTGGCAGGACACGCAGCGACGATCGAGAATGGGCCGGATGTGCGTCCAGTAGTCGGGAGCCGGGGCGACTGGCGGCGGTGCCTTGTCGTAGCGGGCCGGGTCCGGCGGGCCGAGGCGCTCGTCCAGCTGGTGGGTGGCAATGAGGGTGCTGCAGCCACCGAGGACCAGCAGGAAGATCAGGTAGTGAAGGACACGCATCAAGCCACCGGAGGCAGGAATTTGAGGACGGCGGATTGTGCAGGAAATCGGCCCATGACATGGGCAAATTACATCCCGGCGGTGCTTTGCCGGGATGCCTGGAGCAGGACTTTCGCCCTCAGGCGAAGGTGTCGCCCATCAGGTTGTTGAACCACACGAACATGTCGTCGTAGTTGCCGCGGGTGGCCGAGCTGGCTTCGCCGGCGGCGCCGGGCACGGCCTTCATGGTGCCGGTAGCGCTGTCGTAGCCAAACACTACGGTGAGCCACGAGGCGGTGCTGGCGGTGATTGGCGAATAGCAGGCCGAGTTGGTGACCGGCGACGGATCGGGTGAGCCGCCGGCGAGGATGCGCACGATGGCGTCGGCGCAGACCTTGGCTTCGGCATTGGCGATGTGGCCGGCCTTGGGCTGGGTGGAACCGTTGGCGTCGCCGATGATGTGGATGCCGGCGAGGGCGGTGGATTCGTAGCTGCGTACATCCACGCCAGCCCAGCGGCCGTTCACGTTGGCGAGGCCCGCCGTGTTGCTGACGATGGCGCCGGCGCGCTGGGGCGGGATGGGGTTGAGCACGTCGCCGCGGATCAGGCCGGCGCTGGTGTCGAGGGTTTGCGTCGACGGGTCGATGCTGTTGATGGTGACGCCGCTGTGATATTCGATGACGCCGGCGTGGGTGAAGTTGAAGGCGGTGTCGAAGGTGACGGGTTCGGCGGCGATGGAGGCGTTGGCGTCGAGCACGATGACTTTGGAGCCGGCCTTGCGGGTCTTCAGGTAGTCGGCCACCACGCAGGCCCGCTCGTAGGGGCCGGGCGGGCAGCGGTAAGGCGTTTTCGGGATGGTCAGCACAAACACGCCGCCGGCGTTCATGGCGGCGATCTGCTGCTGCAGGGTGACCGTTTGCGGCCCGGCTTGCCAGGCGTGGACGATGCGGTCGCCGGCCGTTTCGAGGCCGGGCAGGGTGTCGAAGGCAATGCCGGGGGCGAGGACCAGGCGGTCGTAGGGCAGGCTGCTGTTGTCGGCGAGATGCACCCGTTTGCCGGCGGGGTCGATCTCGGCAACGTTGCCGTACACCACCTTGACGCCGTAGGCGCTGCTCAGCTTGTCGTGGGTGTAGGCCAGGCTGGCCATGCTGCGCTGGCCGGTGAGTACAAGGTTGGAGAGGATGTTGGACTGGTACTGGCGATCCCGTTCGATGAGGGTCACGTCGAGCCCGCTGCCGCCCCACAGGCGCAGGAACTTGGCGACCGTGGCACCGGCCATGCCACCGCCCACGACGACAACCCGGCCGCTGACGCCGGAGGCCGGCACCGTCGGGCTGACCGCGCCGGTTCCGCCGGTGCCGGTGCTGGTGTCCGAGCTGCCGCCCCCACCGCCTCCGCCACATCCATTGAGCAGCATGCCAAGGGTGCCCGAGCCGAGCAGGGTGATGAATTTGCGTCTATCGATCATGTCGGGCTCCTAGCGCTGGGCGGCAAAGTAGGCGGAGATGGCACGCAGTTGCGTGTCGGTGTAGCCGCGGGCGTGGACTTTCATGATGTCGTTGCCGACCGTCTTGCCCTGCATCTCCTTCAATTCGGAATAGATCTCCGACGAGGAGGAGCCGGCCAGCCGGTCGAAGCCGCTGACGCTGGGCCGGCCGTTGGTGCCGTGGCACTGGAAGCAGTTGGATGCGAGCAGGCGCCCGCTGTCGGCACTTTGGGCGAAAGCCGGCCCGCCAAGCAGCATGAGCGCAGCCAGACAGGCGGATGTTTTTTTGATCATGAGTTTCTCCTCCGGGTGGATGTGGTGCTGGAGGAGGACTTTCGGCGCACAGCCTTAAGTGCCCATTAAGAGCTGCGCGCCGTTTCGCATTGTCGTGACATGTAGCGCACATCCCTGCCGTAGCCGGCGAGCCGGGCGTCGAGGGCCGGCGTGGTGAGGGCCGCCCGAAAACCGTGGCCCTCCCACCAGGGGGCGGAGCCCTGGATGGCGATCAGGCTGGCGCGACCGATGCCGGACTCGGCCAGTGCGGCGAGAAAGGCCTGCACCAGGGCCTGGCTGGCGCCACTGCCGCGGGCGGCAGGATCAACAGCCAGGTCGTGCAGGTAGAGCGTGTCCGGTGCATCCGGCAGCACGCAGTCGGGGGCGTCCAGGTGAGGCGGGTGGTCGAAGCGCCAGGGCAGGGCGAGCAGGTAGGCGACGACTTCACCGGCTCGGCGGGCGACGAAGCAGGTGGCGGGCGCCGCCGCCAGCTTGGCGCCCATCGACTCGGCCGACTCGGGGACGATGGCCGTGTAGCAACGGGCCTGGATACGCAGGATGGCCGGGAGGTCGGCGTTGTGGGCGGGGAGGATCGACAGGGCGGACAAGGGATTGCAAGGGGAGGGCCGGAGCTTCCGATTATCGTCGATCCGGCGTCCCGGTTACTGCCCCCGACGAGTTTCGAGGAAGGTCCGGAGGGTCCAGATGGCGGCCGGAGAGAGCACGTCCTGCCAGGCCGGCATGTGCACCACGCCAACCCGGACCTTGCCCTGCTGAACGGACTTCAGGAAGAAGTCATCGTTGTCCTCGACGCACAAGCGCTGCACGGCCGGGTCGGTGATGCGCCGGCAGGCGCGGTCCATTTTTGTGAGATCGGGGCCAACCTGCCCCTTGTTGAGTGCGTCGACGCCGTGGCAGCGGGCGCAGGCCTGGTTGAAGGCTGCGCGGCCGATTTCGGCAGCGCGGGCATTGCCCCGGTAGGGGTTGCCGGCTGGATCGCCGGCGATGGCAGCGAGTCCGGCGGTGTCGACTTTGACGTTGGGGTCGGCAACTTCGACGGCGTGCAGCGGGGTCGTGGCGGCAAGCAGTACGAAGGCGAGAGCGAAAAGGCGAGCGGCCATAGGGATCACCAGTCGGTGGGGCAGCCGGTGCAGCCCTCGAAGAAGGCGTCGGGGAAGATCGTGTAGCGCAGGAGGGCGCCTTCCAGGTTGGCGTTCTGCAGGTTGGTGGTGTTGAACTTGGTTTCCTGCAGGTTGGCGTTGCTGAGCCGGGCGCCGACGAACCACGAGAAGGCAGCCTTGGCGGCTTCCAGGTTGGCGGCGCTGAGGTCGGCGCCGCTGAAATCGGCGCGCATGATGCGGGCAAATTCCAGGTCGGCGCCGACCATCTTCGCGTTGCGGAAGGAGGCGCCGGGGGCGTTGGCCTTGGTGAGGCGGGCGCCGGTCAGGTCGGCGCCGTCGAAGATCGCCCCGGCCAGGTTGGCGGCGCGCAGGTCGACGCGGGCCAGATTGGCACCGGTGAAGTCGGCACCGGCCAGGTCGCGGGCCGACAAATCCACGTGGCGCAGGTCGACACCCTGACAGCGGGCGTGGGGCCAGATGCCGCAGGTGCCGAACACCAGGGGTTCTTCCGGCGATCCGGCGGCATGGCCGGCGCCGGCGCCGCTCAGCAGCAGGGCCAGCGCCAGCAGTGAAGGCGAAAGGGTCATCGGGATAGCCTTGAAAAAAGCCCTCCGGGCCGGCCGGAGGCAGATCCGGCCCGGAAGGAGCACGCACGCGGGTTTAGCGGGAGACCTTGGGCAGCTTGAAGGCCCAGAAGGAGCCGCCCTGGGTGACTTGCTTGGTCAGGTCGGCCATGTCGCCGCCCCACAGGGGCACGGCGCCGCCGTAGCCGGACGAGATGCCGACGTACTGTTCGCCGTCCATTTCCCAGGTGATTGGCACGGAAACGATGCCGGAGCCGGTTTGGAACTTCCACAGCTCCTTGCCGGTTTTTGCGTCGAAGGCCTTGATGAAGCCGTCGGAGGTGCCGGTGAACAGCAGGTTGCCTGCGGTGGTCATGGTGCCTGCCCACAGGGGGAACTTCTCCTTGTTCTCCCACACGATCTTGCCGGTCTTCGGGTCGATGGCGCGCAGGGTGCCGACGTGGTCGTCGAACAGGCGCTTGATGCGGAAGCCCTGGCCCAGGTAGGCGGAGCCGGCCTTGTAGGTCAGGTGTTCGCTCCAGTAGTCCATGGCCCAGTGGTTGGCCGGAATGTAGAACAGGCCGGTGTCCGGGCTGTAAGACATGGGCATCCAGTTGGTGCCGCCCAGGAAAGGCGGGGAAACGAAGACCGAGTCGCCCTTGTCGGCGCCGGCCTTGGCTTCGGGCGGACGGTTGCCGGTTTCGATGGGCTTGCCGGTGGTCAGATCGAAGCCCTTGGCCCAGGTGATGCCATCCACGAAGGGCCAGGCGCCGAGCAGGGAGGTGGGCTTGTTGGGGTAGCCGGCGCCGGTGGCGAGCTTTTCGCGGTCGGTGACGAAGAAGAAGCCGTTGCGGTCGGCATGGGCGGAGGCCTTGACCTGCTTGCCGGTCTTCGGGTCCTTGTACTCGAAGAGCACCACCGAGTTGTTGCCGGAGAAGTCCCAGGCGTCGTTGGGGGTGTGCTGGAAGAAGCCCTTCAGCTCGCCGGTGCTGGCGTCCACGTAGGCCTGGCCGGAGGTGAACAGGCTTTCCCAGTTGCGCGGGTCGTCACCGGGCTTGGTGCGCTTCCAGGTGTTCCACGGGGCCGGGTTGCCGGTGCCGATGACCACCATGTTCTTCTCGATGTCGAAGCTGGCGGTTTGCCACGGAGCGCCGCCGCCGTGGTGCCAGGCTTCGGTGGGCTTGCCGTCCTCGCCCTTCGGCCACGAGGGGGCGTTGGCGTCGCCGGTGACGGTGCTGTCCTTGCCGTTCAGGCGGCCCATGTGGCCTTCGACCATCGGGCGGGCCCAGACTTCCTCGCCGGTTTCCGGGTCGCGGGCAAACAGCCAGCCGACCACGCCGAATTCGTCGCCTGACGAGCCGTGCACCAGCAGCACCCGGCCAGACTTCTGGTCCTGGACGATGAAGGGGGCGCCAGACATGGTGTAGCCGACCTTGTGGTCGCCCCATTTCTTGTTCCACACCACTTTGCCGGTTTCCTTGTTGAGGGCCACCATGCCCGCGTCGAGGGTGCCGAAGTAAACCTTGTCGCCGTAGATGGCAGCGCCCCGGTTTACCACGTCGCAACACGGGCGGATGTCCTCCGGCAGGCGGTGCTCGTATTGCCACAGGCGCTTGCCGGTGCGCCCGTCGATGGCGTACATGCGGGAGTAGGAGCCGGTTACGTAGATCACGCCGTCCTGCACCAGCGCCTGACCTTCCTGGCCGCGCTGCTTTTCACCGCCAAACGAAAAGCTCCAGGCGGGCACCAGGCCGGCGACGTTCTTCGTGTTCACCGTCTTGAGGGGGCTGTGGCGCTGGGCCTTCAGGCCGAGCCCGTAGGACAGCACGTCGCCGGGGGTCTTGTCGTCGTTCCTGATGTCTTCCCAGGTGACCTTGGTGCCGGCGGCCTGGGCGCCCAGGCTGAAGGTGCCCGCGAGGGCAATGGCCAGCAGGCAGGGCTTGAGATTGACGCGTCGCGATTTCATGGTGTCTTTGTCTCCGGGTGGTTTTGTTTTGACGTGGCGCAGTATGGGAGGCGCCTCCGGGCGCTGTCGTGGGAAGGGCACCCGGGCAAGGCGGGAACTTTTCCCGGTCTATCCAGGAGTTGGCACATGCCTTGCTGATACCTACCCACAAAGAAATAAAAGGAGACGCAAGGTGGATTTGCGCTGGAGGCTGTTCGGATACGTTCTGGGTTTTGCCCTGGCCCTCGTTGCCGCCGCCGCCGCATGGGTGGGGCTGGCCTTGCGGGAGGATGTGGCGGAAGAAATGGAGGCCTCCACCCGCCTGGTGAATGTCATTCTGGCGGTGAGTGCTGCGCCCGAGTATCGGGCGGATGAGTTGAAGGCCCTGCTGGAAGGTGGTCAGTTGCGACACGTTGCTGTGTCGGTGGAGCGCTCCAATCTGGAGCAGGGTGTAACGCCGGCCGCCAGCGGCCCGCTGGCAACCCTTGTGGATTACCTGCTCGAGGGGCGCCAGATCCACGAACGACGGATTCCGATGGGCAGCGGCACACTGGTGATTCGCGCCGATGCACGGGCCGAAATCCACGAGGTGCTGCGCGACGGCGCCCGCATCATGGCCACGCTGGTGGTGTTCTCCCTCGGCATGGCGGTGCTTGCCTGGCTGGCGGCCCACCGGGCCCTGAAGCCGGTGCGCGAACTGGAGCAGGGGCTGGCGCGTATCGGGCGTGGGGAGGCCCGGGTTAGTCTGCCGCCGTTTCAGCTCAAGGAATTTGCGAGCATCGCCGGCGCCATCGAACAGCTCTCGGAAGAGCTGGCCGAATCCCGCGCAGCCCAGCAGAAGCTGGCGCGGCAGCTTCTCGAGTTGCAGGAAACCGAGCGCCGGGAGCTGGCACGGGAGTTGCACGATGAGTTCGGTCAGGCCTTGACCGCCGTCAATATTTCCGCCGCATACATTGAGCGTCACGCCGGTCGGGCTTCTCCGGACGATCTGAAGGAAAGTGCTCGCGACATATGCAACGAATCCACCCGCATGCTTGGCCAGGTGAGAACCCTTTTGTCCCAGTTGCGCCCTCATGGCCTGGAAGGCCTGCAGATGGTGGATGCCCTGAACGATCTGGTCAGCGGCTGGCGCGGGCGAGTGCCGGAGATCGGCATCGAGACGGAGTTTCCGGCGACCCTGCCGGTGCTGCCGCCGCTTGCCGGGCTGGCGCTTTACCGGACCCTGCAGGAGGCGCTGACCAACGTTTTGCGCCACAGTGTGGCCAGTCGGGTGCGCCTGTCGCTGCAGCAATGTGGGCGCGTGCTGGAACTGACGGTGTGCGACAACGGCGTGGGTCAGGTGGCCGACGTGATCCGGCGTTCCCGCGGCGGCCTGCTGGGCATGCGCGAGCGCGCCGAGATGGCCGGTGGACATTGCTGGCTGGCGGATGCGCCCGGCGGTGGCCTGCAGGTGCGCCTGAGTCTGCCCCTGGCGCAGAGCTAGTCTGAAAGGCGGGCGCTACAAATGATTCGCATCCTGCTGGTGGAAGATCACGCGGTGGTCCGCAATGGCTATCGGCGTCTCCTCGATGCCGAGGACGGGTTGGTCGTGGTTGGCGAGGCGGCTTCTGCCGATGAAGCCTATGCGCGGCTGGCTGCGGGCGGCATCGATCTGGCGGTGGTGGACATGAGCCTGCGCGGCAGTAGCGGCATCGACGCCATCCGCCGCATGCTGGCGCGGGAGCCGGGCCTGCGGGTGCTGGTGATTTCGATGCACGATAATCCCAGTTATGTGACCCAGGCCATGCGTGTAGGGGCGCTGGGCTATTTGACCAAGAACAGCGAACCGGCCGAGATGATCGATGCGATTCGTGCGGTGGCGCTCGGCAAGCGGGTGCTCTCGCCGGATGTGGCTCAGGCCCTGGCCGGGGCGGCGCTCGACGGGGAAGGCTTGATGTCGAAGCTGACGCCACGGGAGTTCGATGTGCTGCGCCTGGCGGTGAGCGGCGAGTCGACGGGCAGCATTGCCAGCACCATGCATCTGAGCCAGAAAACGATTCACAACCACATGACCGCGATCCGGCAGAAACTGGACGCGGACAACGATTTCAAGCTGCTGCGACTGGCGGCGCGCTACGGGCTGATCGAATGGTCGGTGGCGTGACAGTCGGCAGGCGGACTGGAAGCATTTTTTAGCCAAGGAGAAACACAATGAACGCCTTACGCAATGCCGTGATGCTGGCGGGGCTGGCCCTGCTGGCCACCTCCGCTTCGGCGGCGACCGGTGACGACATGAAGGCTCTTGCCGCGAGCAGCGGCTGCCTGACCTGTCACGCCATCGAATCTGGCACGCCGGGCCCCAACGGGCTGGCGCCGATCGGCCCCGCCTGGCAGGACGTGGCCAAGCTCTACAAGGGCAAGCCGGGGGCCGATGTGTTCCTGACCCGCGTGGTGCTGGAAGGCTCCAACCCCTACGGCAGCCACTGGAAGGACCAGGTCAGCGGTCTGGCCATGCCCCCCAACAAGGTGGCCATCAAGGAAACCGACGCCAAGAAACTGGTGAAGTGGATCCTGACCCTGGCGCCCAAGTAAGCGCCGGCGGCTCAGGCCGCGCAGCACGCAGTCGAGACAGACCCCGGACGTCCCCCCGCCGGGGTTTTTCTTTTTGTGCTGGCGCTAAACGCTAGAGGAAGCTGCCGAGCTCTTCGAAGTTGCCGTCGACCAGCTTGCCGCTGGCATCGAAGACGATCTGCAGGATGACGTCCGTGTGGGCGCCGTACCAGGTTTTCGAGAGCGGAATCTTGCCGAAGATGCACGGCCCGCCGCGGGGGGGTAACTGGGAGATGTTCGGGCTGCGGTCGAGCAGCGCCTGGCATTCGGCGGCGCTGTAGACGGACAGGGTGGTGCCGTGGGCGCGCAGGCGTTTGCTGGCTTCGGCAACAGGCATGCCGACGCCAAGCTCGGCCTTCAGTTCTGCCGGTAGCGGACTGGGGGCGGGGGCGCAGGCGGTGACGGAAAGCAGGGCGAGGTTGGCGACGAGCAGGCGGAGGGGGGGGGGGCGGGTTCGCACGATGGGCTGGTGGGGGTGGGCAATGGCGGAGTATCCCATGCCCGACCGGGCCGGGTTGCCTGCCCCGGCTACAGGGACGACATCTGGCGCAGCTTGCGGTACAGGGTGGTGCGGGTGATGCCCAGCTCGCGGGCGGCGGCCGAAATGTTGCCGTTGTGGCGGGCGACCGTGTCTTCCACCAGGCGGATCTCGGCGGCGCGCAGGCTTTGCGAGGGCGGCAGCGGGGCGGGGGTGTCGGGGTCGTCGAGCAGATCCTGCGGCAGGTGGTCGGGGGTGAGGGTGTCTTCGTCCGGGCCGAGCATGGCGGTGGCCAGACGCAGGGCGTTTTTCAGCTGGCGGATGTTGCCCGGCCACGGGTGGCGGCGGATCAGGTCGAGGGTGGAGGCGGACAGGCGCACCGGACGGTTGGGGGATTCTTCCTGCAGGATGCGTCGGGCCATGGACTCGACGTCGCTGCGCTCGCGCAGGGCCGGTAGCGACAGGCTCATCGCCGACAGGCGGAAGTACAGGTCAGGGCGAAAGTCGCCGTTCTCGCACAGGGTCTTGAGGGAACGGTGGCTGGCGCATACCAGGGACAGGTCGATTTCTTCTTCGGGGCCACCGCCGAGGGGGGTGACCCGCCGGGTTTCGAGCACGCGCAGCAGCACCGCCTGGAGCTTGAGCGGCATGTCGCCGATTTCATCGAGGAAGAGGGTGCCGCCGTTGGCTTCCCGCAGCTTGCCGCGGGCGCCGTCGCCACGTGCCCCCGTGTAGGCGCCGGCGGTGTAGCCGAAGAGTTCCGCTTCGATCAGGGTGGCCGGGATGGCGGCACAGTTGATGGCCACGAAGGGGCCATCCCGACGCGGGCCGCTATGGTGAAAGGCCTGGGCGAATACTTCCTTGCCAGTGCCGGTTTCGCCTTGGACGAGCAGCGGGATGTCGAGCCCGAGAATGCGGCGGGCGCGGCGCACGGCGTGGGTGACGGCCTTGTCGCCGAGGTCGAGGTCGTCGAGGGTGTGGGGCGCGCGGGGGCGCGGGGTGGGGCGCGCTTCCTTGGCGCCGGCCGGGCGCACCCGTTGCAGGTTGCTCACCAGCACGTGGGCAACAAACTCGCGGCCCCGGTGGCAGCGCAGCTTGGTGGGGCGGACGCTGCTTTGCAGGGCGTGATCGAGGACGGCGTTCCAGCGGGTTTCAAAGATGTTCCAGAACGGCGGCCGGGTGAGCTGGGTGTCGGCAATGCCCAGAAGGCGCTCTGCGCGCCGGTTGCACGCCAGCAGGCCGCCAGCCTCGTCGAACACGGCCAGGCCTTCCAGCGGAGAGCCAAGGGCTTCGGGCTGGTGGTGGAAGCGGATCACTACGGCGGCATCATTCACCGTTTCGATCAGGCGGTTCTCGATGATCTCTGCAGTGGTCTGGAGCAGCGCCTGGGCGTGGATCTGGGTCATGCACACGCTGCTGGATACGTCGAGGATGCCGAGCACGCCGCCGGTGGGGGCATGGATGGGGGTGGCGATGCAGGTCAGGAACTTGTTGCGGTCGAGGTAGTGCTCGGCGCCGATGACAGCCACCGGGCGCTGCTCGGCCAGGGCGGTACCTATGGCATTGGTGCCCATCACCGCCTCGGACCAGGAATGCCCCGGTTTGAGGGAGATGCGCGCAGCCCGTTCGAGAAAGTCCTGGTCGCCCACCGAGCGGAGGATCACGCCCGAGTCGTCGGCCAGCAGGATGGTGGAAGACGAGCGGGCGATCTGCTGGTGCAGGTGTTCCATGATCGGCTGGGCGTAAGTTACCAGCCGGGCATTGGCTTCGAGTCGGTCCGACAGGCTGGTGCGCTGGTTGCGCGTGTCCGGCAGTGCTTCGTCGGTACGCAGGCCGCTGGCCGCGCAGCGTTCCCACGAGCGCCGGATGGCGTCGAGGGGCAGGGTGATGGAGTGTGGGTCGATGTCTTTCACCATCGGGACGCAGCAGGAAACATGCCCGCCGCCTAAGGGTGCCCGAATGGGCCTCTGGGGCCCGGTTTTTGGGGGCTTTCTCCGGAATACGGGGCTGTTGGCGCAAAAAGCGGTGGAGCAGGTGTTCAGCCTGACGTAACGGGATGGAGCAGGTGTTCTGACCCTGAACAGGGTTTGCTGCCCGCGTCGAGTCAGGTGTTGCGTGCAAGTAACTGACGGAAAAGGACTTTGTTTTTGTGCATCAGAATGGTCGTGCCCTGCACGGTTTTTGCTGCCTGACGGGGGCAAGGCGGTTGGGACCGCTGTCGCTGAACAACGTTATTCCATAAGAAGGAGGAGCTCATGAAATTTGTCCAGTTGGTTTGCACCGTTGCGCTGGGGGTTGCCGCTGCTTCCCCGGCCCTGGCCTCTGAAGAGATCATCAAGAAGGCCCGTTGCGTGGCCTGTCATGCTGTGGCTGAAAAGCGTGTCGGACCGGCCTACAAGGATGTGGCGGCGAAATACAAGGGGCAGGGCGATGCGGTGGCCGTGCTGACCGCCAAGGTACGCCATGGTGGCACCGGCACCTGGGGTCAGATCCCGATGCCGCCTAACGGCGCCGACAAGATCAGCGACGCCGACCTGAAGACCGCGGTCGAGTGGATCCTGAAGCTCTGAGCGGATAAATAGGGCTTCTGCCTGAAGTGTTTCAGATGTGTGGCACACCTGTTCCGTTATGGAGCAGGTGTGCCTGGTTGACGCAGGGGAATGTGTTCAGATAGTGACCGCTACCCGCGGTCGACTACTGCTTCAATGAATGACGACACCCCAGGGAAGCTCGCCGACGGAGATTTCCTTGATCGTCTCAAGCCGCGCGGTGTCGATCACCGAGACGCTGTTGGAGCGGCCGTTGGCCACGTAGAGCTTGCTGCCATCGGGGGTGATGGCCATGTTCCAGGGGCGTTTGCCGACCGGAATGGTGGCTTCGATCTGGTTGTCGGCGGTGCGGATGACGCTCACCGTGCCGTCCTTGCCATTCGAGATGTAGGCCCGGCTGCCGTCCGGCGCCATGGTGACGCCATTCGAGAAGGTGCCGGCCTTGATTTCGGCGATGACCTGGCGCTTGCCCATGTCGATCGCGTACACCGTGCTCACCAACTCGCAGGCCACGTAGGCGCGGCTGCCGTCAGGCGTGAAACCGATGCCCCGCGGGCGTTTTCCGACCTGGATGGAGGCGACTTGCTTGCGGGCCTTCACGTCGATCAGGTCCACCTGTTCGGCCTCTTCTGCGCTGACCAGCAGCCAGCGTCCGTCCGGGCTGAACACCGCGTGCTCCGGGTTCTTGCCCTGCACCTTGATGTCGGCCAGCTGGCGCCGTTTGGCGGCATCGATCAGCACAACACTGTTGGATTCCTCGACCGCCGCGGCAATCAGCTTGTGGTCTGCCGATACGCTGACGCCCTCGGGGGATTCGCCGAGGGGAATGCTCTTCACCTGCTTGCCTGCCGCAATGTCGATGACGACCAGGCTGTTGCTGGGTGCCTCGCTGACGTAAAGAAGCTTGCCGTCGGTGGCAATGCCGCGCGGTCGCTGGCCGCCGGGCAGGGTGCCGACCACGGTGTCGGTGGCGGTGTCGATTACTGATACGGAGGCGGATTTTTCGTTCGGCACATAGGCGAACGGTGCTGCAAGGGCGAGCCCGGGCAGCACGCTGCAACTTGCCAGCAGGAACCGGAGGGTGAAGGCTTTTGCCATGGTTTCAGAGGGTTGGCTGCAGGTAGGTGACGCCATGGCGGGCGAAGATGGCGGCCACGGTGCCGTTGCGCTGGAGTTCCTTGAGGGCGCCGGCGAGGGCGTCGGCAAGGGCCGCTTCTTCGGCCTTGACAGCCATTCCGAGGGGCCAGTTGTTGATCTTCAGTTCCGGCATTTGCACGGCCTCGATGACGAAGCGGGCGTCCTTGCCGAGGGCGACCTCGATCTCCGAGCGCGGGCCCATCACGGCGGCGAGCTCGCCGGCCTTCATCTTGTCGATGGCGCCAGCCACGCTGGTGAAGTGCACCACGTTCTCGCGCAGGCGGCCGTTCAGCACGCCCAGCAGGAAGGCGTCGGCCAGGCTGCGGCCTTCGACACCGATCTTCTCCCGCGTGAAGACTTCCAGTGCGGTGGCGGCCGACCCGCGGATCGAACCGATACGCTGGACGCGCGCCACGGCGATGGTTTCCAGGTGGTAGGGTCCGAAGATCCTGACCTTGTCGTTCTTGCCCTGCAGGTAGGAGTCCACCGGCACGTGCATCATCACGTCGGAGGGCTGGGCGCCGAGGTAATGGCCTTTCCAGACCATGTTGCGCAGGTCGTCGTCCATGTCCTCGTCGGCGTTGTAGCCGACCACCTGGGTGGCCAGCCCAAGCTGCTTGCCGAGGGCTTCGGCGAGCTCCACGTCGATCCCCTTGCCCTGGTCGGAGTAGGGGGCGAAGCCGTTGTAAACCGCGACCCTCAGGCTGCCCTTCTTGCGGATGTCATCCAGGGCGTCGGCGCGGGCCGGGAGGTTGGCCGCCAGCGCAATGGCACCGGCGCCGAGCAGAAATTGGCGGCGATTAGTCAGCACGCACGGTCTCCAGCCAGGCGCGGATGGTCCACATGGCTTCCTGGCTCAGGATGCCTTCGAACGGGGGCATGTAAACGCGGCCGTCGCGGGTGGCGCCGTGGCGGATACGCTGCAGGAAGATTTCGTCGCCTTCCTGGCCTTCCGGCAGGTAGCGCAGGTCGGGGGCAATGCCGCCGGATACCGCGCCGAGGCCATGGCAGCGGGCACAGTTCTGGTTGAAGGCCGAGGAGCCGATGCGGATGGCTTCCTTGTCGCCGAGGTACGGGTTCTTGACCAGCCATTCCTTGCCAACCTGCTTCAGCGTGGAGGTATCAACCGCCTGCGGGGTCACGTCGCCGTGGGCGAAAAGGGCGCCGGCAGCCAGTGCGAGGGCGGTGGCGGAGAGGGCGCGGAGGAGGGAGGAGTTGCGAACAGTCACCTGGATCACCTTTGGTCATGATTGGAATGCATCGAGCGATCCGCGAGTGGGCGAGTCGCCGTGTGCAGTCCATTCAGCAAGGTGCGTGCCAATTTGGCAAGTGCGCAGGCCGGAAGATGAACCTCTTTGGTGCGCCGGGATTTTCTGGTTTTATTTATGGGTGGATAAACTGGCCTGACAATTGCTGATAGGGAATCGTGATGGAGCAGTCACATTGCTGAAATGTGGTCCAGCTGCTACATTTTGGAGCATATACCAAAGCCGGCCTCGAAGCCGGCACACAATCCGTACAAACGGAGGAGGCGATGATGCAGGTTCCTTTCAGCGTGGAGGCACGTTCGGTCAGCCTTCAGGAAGCGCGATCCTTGTACTTTGGCCGGGGCGAACTCCCGGAAGCCCTGCTGGACCAGAATGTACTGCGCTCCTGGGAGCGTTGCCGCCAGGCCGGCCTCGACCCGGCGCGCATCGAATGCGGTGAGCCCAACGTGCGTGGGGTGGCCGAAGCCCGCGAGCGCAACCGAACGCTCATGTCCCATGCCCAGCCGGTGCTCGAGCATCTTTTCGAGCAGATCCGCAACTCCCACAGTATGGTCATCCTCGCCGACGCCCGCGGGATGGTGCTGCAAAGCTACGGCGACGCCGACTTCCTGAGTCGTGCCGATCAGGTCTCGCTGCATCCCGGTGCCAGCTGGCACGAGTTCGAACGGGGTACCAACGCAATTGGTACTGCACTTGCCGAGCGCGGCGCCGTTAATGTGTTCGGCTCGGAACATTTCTTCGAGGGGAACGCCTTCCTCACCTGCAGCGCCTCGCCGATCCAGGATGCGCAGGGGAGGTTGATGGGGGTGCTGGACATTTCCAGTGACTTCCGGGCCTTCCAGCGTCATTCACTCGGTCTGGTCAAGATGTCATCCCGTATCATCGAAAAGCGTCTCTTCGAATCCGAATTTGCCCATCAGGGGCTGTTGAGTTTTCACACCCGTCCCGATCACGTGGGCAGCCTTTGCGAAGCCTTGCTGGCCATCAGCGCAGACGGTGATCTGGTGGGCGCCGATCAGGCGGCCCTCGAACTTCTCGGCCTGCGTCGTGAAGACCTGCCGCGGCGCCACTACAGCATGCTTTTCGACGTCCCCCTCGGCACCCTGATCGACCGCGCCCGGCGCGATCCGTCTTCGCTGATTGCCATTTCGGGTCGTAACGGCGAGCGTTTCTATGCCCGCCTGCGCGGCAATTTCGCTTCCATGCCCACCGGTTCGCCGTCGCTGGTCGATGCCAAGGGCGAGCGTGTCAGCCGGCCGGCCAAGGTCGAGCCCGAAATGACCCCGGCCATGCTCCATGCCCGGATGACCCTCAAGTCCCTGTCCACCGGTGACGAGCGTCTGCAGGCTGCCATCGACAAGGGCACCCGCATCCTTGGTCGCGACATCCCGATCCTGATCCAGGGTGAATCCGGTGCCGGCAAGGAAATGTTCGCCAAGGCCTTCCACAACAGCGGCCCGCGGGCTCTGGGGCCTTTCGTGGCGCTCAACTGTGCGGCGATTCCGGAAACCCTGATCGAGTCCGAACTCTTCGGCTACTCGGGCGGGGCCTTTACCGGCGCGCGCAAGGAAGGCGCCATCGGCAAGATTCAGCAGGCCCACGGCGGGACCCTGTTCCTCGACGAAGTCGGCGACATGCCGATGTCGCTGCAGGCCCGCCTGCTGCGCGTGCTGCAGGAGCGCTGCGTGACGCCGCTGGGCACCAACAAGAGCATTCCGGTGGATATCACGCTGGTGTGCGCCACCCACCGCAAGCTGAAGGAAGAAGTCGCCCGCGGCGGTTTTCGGGAGGATTTGTACTACCGCCTCAACGGCCTGTGCATCAACCTGCCGTCGCTCCGCGAGCGCAGCGACATCGACCGGCTGATCGAAAAGCTGCTCCGCGAGGAAGCCGGCCCGAACCGCAAGGTGGAGGTGTCCCACAAGGTCATGCAGGCCTTCCTGAGCTATCGCTGGCCGGGCAACATCCGCCAGCTCAACAACGTCATCCGGGTGGCCATCGCGCTGCTCGACGACGATGAGGAAATCATCGAAACCTGGCATCTGCCCGACGATGTTTTCGAGGAGATCGGCGAGATCACGCCGGCAGCCTGTGCGGCCCCGGCAATGATGCGGGCCGGTCCGGTCATGGCCGATGCCCGAAGTGCGGCGGCGCCGGCCAGTGCGGCAGCCACCAATTTCGGCCGCCTCGAGGAAATCGAGCGCGACATGATCCAGCGCACCCTCGAAGCCGAAAACGGCAACATCTCCTCCGCCGCCCGGCGGCTGGGGATCAGCCGGAATACGCTGTACCGCAAGCTCGGACGCTTCTGATCAAGCCTGAAAGCACCGCCCACAGAAAACCCTCCTGGCGAGGGTTTTCTTTTTTCAGATGACCAGACGGCGGCGGCTGTGGCTGGTGCGCAGGGTTTCGGAGGGCAGCTCGCCGAACATCGCCTTGTAGTCGGCGGCGAAGTGGGAGAGGTGCCAGAAGCCCCAGCGTGCGGCCACGTCGGCCACCGAGTCGTGCTCGCTGTGGACATGACGCAGGGCCCGGCGCACGCCGTTCAGGCGCATGGCGCGCAGGAAGCTCACCGGGTTCAGGTTGAGGACGTCCTGGAAGCTGTATTGCAGGGTGCGGCGTGACACATTGAGTTCGGCGCACAGGTCGGCGACGGTGATCGGTTCGTCGATGTGCGTGCGCATGTATTCCCGGGCCCGCTCGACGATCTGGCGGCGGGTCTGGCTGGTCGAGGTGGGGCGGGCAATCTCGTTTTCGTTGCCGATTGCGGCTAGAAGGCTGCCGTAAATGGCTTGTTCGAGGGCCTTGCGCATCGGGGCGTGCTCAAGAATGTGCGGTGTGGTCTTGACCGTGTTGAGTACGGTGAGCAGGAAGGAGCGCAGTTCGGCGGTTTTTTCCGGTGCGCCGTGGACGATCCGCTTCATGCCGATTTCTGCTTCGATGTCGCGGTTCTCGACGCTGCGGGCGTAATCGACGAAAGCCGCCGTATCGGCGGTCACTGCCAGGATGTCGAGTTGCCGCGGGGTACGGAAGTCCAGCTGTTCACCGCCTCGCAGGGTGAGTATCGAGTCCCGGCTGAAGACCTCTCCGCAATACCAGCCTTCGCCCTCGGTCTCCACCGGAATACCGAAGGTTCGCGAGCCTTCCCAGGCCTGTCCGGCCTCGTGGACGATCTGGTTGGTGCGCTCCCGAAAGATCTGCACGTTGCCGAACCAGACCTCTTCCACGTCCCCGTTGAAGCGTCCGGCCGAGAGCTGCTCATAGCGCTGTTTCCAGTGCTGCAGGCAGTGGGCGTGATCTTGCGCGTCGTCGCTCGTCGCCGCAGTGAACGAGCAATGTTCACTGACCGTTTTTCCGGCAGGCAGGGTGACTGGGGTCATGGGTCTTGTCTTTCGTGGGGTGTTCGCGAACCTGTCGTCCGGCTCTCCATTTTTAAAATAATCCCGATTCCCGATTTCCTGCAAGCAAGTTCGCCAAGGCGTTGTGCGGCGCACAAAAATGGTGCGCTGCACACAGAAATCCCCTTTTTGGACAGACACTTGCACCAAGCTTGCATTGCCAATCTCGGATAACGGGAATCCCATTCCCGCGATCAAGATGTGTCCAACCACTCGCCGGACTGTTCCGGTCGGCAAGCGGGAGACCCCGATTCGGCAACACGCCGGGGGACAACGGACAGGTGCCCCGGCAGAGAGACTGAGCGGACCGGGCACCGCGGCAACAAGGAGGAAAACGTGCTTCGAAAAGCCATTGCGGGGAGTCTGCTGACGACGGCGCTGACACTGGGCATGAGTGCCGGTGCTCTCGCCGAGCTGGCACCAGAAACAATATCGACGGGCAAGCTCCCGCCGCCCAATCCCTACCGCATCTACCTGTCGGACGTGGCCATCGGCCACATCGTCGATGGCCGCCTGCACGTCATCGACGGCGACAAGCTGCACTACCAGGGCATTGTCGCCACCGGCTATGCGGGTCAGGTCACCCTGTCTGCCGATCGCCGGGAGATCTTCGTGGCGACCACCTACTACTCGCGTCTGAGCCACGGGGTGCGTACCGACGTGGTCGATGTGCACGACGCGCAGACCTTGGCGAAGACCGGCGAGATCGAGATCCCGCCGCGGCATGCCCAGTCCCTCAACTACAAGGGCACCATCCGGGCCTCGGCCGACGGGCGCTGGCTGTTCGTGCAGTACGCCACGCCGGCCACCTCGGTGGGGGTCATCGATCTGCAGACCCGCAAGGCAGTGGCCGAAGTGGCGACGCCGGGCTGCTGGAGCATCCTGCCGGCGGCCTCCGTGGGCGGGCGCTTCTCGACGATCTGCGGCGACGGCACGCTGCTGACGGTCAGTCTCGATGACAAGGGGCAACTCGCCACCCAGAAGCGCAGCGCCAGGTTCTTCGACGCCGACAAGGATCCGATCTTCATCCACGGCGAACAGGACGGCGACACCTACCGCTTCGTGTCCTTCCACGGTGACGTCTACAGCGCGCAGGTGGGCGGCGAAGTGGCGGGCTTCGAGCCGGCCTGGTCGATCCTCGACGCGGCCGACCGCAAGCAGGGCTGGCGTCCGGGCGGCTACCAGCTGATCGCCCAGCACAATGCGAGCGGCCGCCTTTATGTCGGCATGCACGACAAGGGCGCGGAGGGCAGCCACAAGACGCCGGCCAAGGAGATCTGGACCATCGATCTGGCCGCCAAAAAGCGCGTTGCCCGCACGCCCGGCAACAACGCCATTGCGCTGGCCGTCAGCCAGGGCGAAGGCGCGAAGTTGTTTGCCTACGACGGTGTGAAGGCGGCCATTGCAGCCTTCGATGCGGGCAGCAAGCTGGCCCTCACCGGGCGCATCGAACGCGTTGGCGAGACGCCCACCCAGATGGAGCTGCACTGATGGACGCCCTGACTCTGGACCCGGTCCTGGCCCGCGTTTGCGGCGCGGCGCTGGCGGTAGTGCTGCTCAGTGGCGCCTGGCAGAAGTTGCGCGATCTGGCGGTCTTCGAGGCCTCGGTCGACATCTACCGGCTGCTGCCCGACGCGCTGGTGCCGCTGTTTGCCCGGGCTTTCCCGCTGCTGGAGGCGCTGGCCGGTGCGGCCTTGCTCTTCGACGCGACCCGCAGCGCGGGGCTGGTGCTGTCCCTGGCCGTGCTCGGAGTCGCCACGGCCGGCGTCATCGCCAACCTGCTGCGTGGCCACACCGAAATCGACTGCGGCTGTGGCGGAGCGGAAGGCCACACGACGCTCTCCTGGGCCCTGCCGGCCCGCAACACCGTGCTCCTGATCGCTGCCGTACTGGGCGGGCAGGACGGCGGCAGCCGTGACCTGATGTGGATCGACTACCTGTCGGTCGCCGGCGGAACACTGGCGCTGCTGGGCCTCTACGCCGCAGCCAACCAGCTGATGGCCAATCACCCCCGACTGATTCAACTGAGGAACTGATCATGAATGAAGCCCTGATGATTTCGAACGTCCTGCTGTGGGTTGCCGTGCTGGCTGCGCTGGTCGGGCTGTTTGCCCTTGCCCGCCAGATCGGCGTGCTCTACGAACGTGTCGCCCCGATGGGCGCGCTGATGATGGACACCGGCCCCAAGGTGGGCGAGGCCTCGCCGGTTTTTGATCTGCCCGACCTGATCGGCAGCAGCCGCGTTTCCATCGGCCGCCCCGGCGAGAAGAGCACGCTGCTGTTCTTCCTGTCGCCCACCTGCCCGGTGTGCAAGAAGTTGCTGCCGATCCTCCGCTCGGTCAACAACACCGAAAAGGACTGGCTGCGCGTGGTGCTCACCTCCGACGGCGAGCAGCCCGAGCACCTGGCCTTCTACGAGAAGGCCGACCTGAAGGAATTCCCCTACGTGCTGTCCAGCGAGCCCGGCATCGCCTACCGGGTTGCCAAGCTGCCCTATGCCGTGCTGCTCAACGAACACGGCCGCGTCGTTGCCAAGGGCCTGGTCAATTCCCGCGAGCAGCTCGAAAGCCTCTTCACCGCCAAGGAACTGGGTGTGGCTTCGGTGCAGGAATTCATCGACCACCAGCACGCCTGAGCGCCCCCGAACCCAAGGAGAGAAACCATGAAATGGCTGGATGATTTATTCGAGCGCAAGACCCGCACGGTGGCGCAGCACAGCTCCCGCCGCGGCGCGCTGATCCGTATCGGCAAGCTGATGGTCGGCACCGCCTTCGTGCTGCCCGTGCTGCCCTTCGACCGTACCGCCCAGGCGGCAGCCGGGGCCGCCCGCAAGGCCGCCAATGCCAAGCCCGGTGAAACCGACTGCGAATACTGGCGCTACTGCGCCCAGGACGGTTACTTGTGCTCGTGCTGCGGCGGTAGCGCCAACACCTGCCCGCCGGGCACCGAGGCTTCCAAGGTGGCGTGGATCGGCACCTGTCGCAACCCGGACGACGGCAAGGACTACCTGATCAGCTACAACGACTGCTGCGGCAAGACTGCCTGCGGACGCTGCCTGTGCAACACCAACGAGCGTGAGCGGCCGGCCTACCGGATGGGCGTGCACAACGACATCAACTGGTGCATGGCCAACGACTCGACGATGTTCCACTGCACGCTGGCCGCCGTGGTTGGCGTCGCCGACGGGCAGGGCTGAGGCCGATCATGCGCACGCTGCTTGCAAGCCTCCTGTGTGCCCTGGCCCTGCCGGCGCTGGCTGCCGACGGTGCCGCGCTCTTTGCGGCGAACTGTGCGGTGTGCCATCAGCCGGGCGGGGTCGGCCTGCCCGGCATGGCACCGCCGCTGGCCGGCACCCTCGGCGAACGCCTCCAGGTGGCCGGCCGGGGCTACCTGCCGCGGGTTGTCACCCACGGCATGACCGGCCTGATCACCGTCCAGGGCCAGCGCTACACCGGTTCCATGCCGCCCTTTGCCGCCCAGTTGCCCGACGAGGCGCTGGCGGCGGTCCTCAACCATGTGCTCGACAGCTTCAACGCCGGCACGTTGCCGGACGGGCACCAGGCCTACACCGCAGCCGAGCTGGCCGAGGCCCGCGCCGACAGGCTGGCCCCCCACGAGGTGCGCAAGCTGCGCGACGGCGCAGTGCGCAAGGGGAGCGGGTCATGAGAGCGGCCCGGCTCGTCCTGCTGGCCGGCGCCCTTCTGCTGTCCGGGGCGGCGCTGGCCGACGGTGACCGTTCGGCGCGTCTGCAGTACGTGCTGCATTGCGCCGGTTGTCACCAAGCGGACGGCAGTGGGGCGCCGCACTCCGGCGTGCCGTCCATGCGTGAGCAGCTTGGTCATTTTCTCAAGGTGCCGGATGGGCGTGCCTTTCTCGTCAAGGTGCCGGGGAGTTCCAACTCGGCCCTTTCCAATGCCGATATCGGCCGTCTGCTCAACTGGATGCTGCGCAGTTTCTCGGCCTCCACCTTGCCGGCGGACTTTGCCCCGTACACCGAAAGCGAGGTGACTGCCCTGCGCGCCGCCCCGCTGGACGACGTGGCCGCTGCACGGGCTGGGGTCGTGACACGGCTGGCGGAGCAGGGCATTTCCATTCGCTAGCCATCGATTCAATTCTTCGACAGGGAGTCACATCATGAAAACAAACTTACATCACCCGCTCTGGCCGAAAGCCCTGGGCTGCGCCCTGACCCTGGCCGTCACGATGTCGGCGCAGGCCGCCGTCAGCGAACAGGACGCCGCCCGGCTCGGCAAGGACCTGACCCCGATCGGCGCCGAGAAGGCGGCCAGCAAGGATGGCATCGTGCCCGCCTGGGACGGCGGCATGAGCAAGGTGCCGGCTGGCTGGAAACCCGGCCGCCTCGATCCCTTCAAGGACGACAAGCCCCTGTATTCCGTCGATGCCGCCAACGTGGACAAGTACCAGGACAAGCTGCCCCCCGGGCAGGTGGCGCTGATCAAGACCTACAAGGGTTACCGCGTCGATGTCTATCCGACGCGCCGCAGCTGTCCGGTGCCCGATCTGGTGGCCGAACGCACGAAGAAGAACGCCACCTTCGCCAAGATCGGCGAGGACGGCTGGCGGCTGGAGCAAGCCTACGGCGCCGGCACGCCGTTCCCGATCCCGAAAACCGGCATCGAGGTGATGTGGAACTACAAGACCCGCTACACCGGCCTAGGCCGTCGGGCGCAGATCTCGGCACTGATGCCCGACAAGGACGGCTCCCTCGTCGAGACCAAGCAGTGGTCCTTCGAGATGTACCCCTTCAACGATCCGAAAACCGCCACCCTGAAGGATCTGGAGGGCATCGACTCCAAGCTGCTCTTTGACGTCCAGAGTCCGGCCTCCCGGGCCGGCGAGGGCTACCTGATCCACGCCTATCTGGACAAGCCCCAGGACGCCTGGATCTATTTCCCCGGTCAGCGCCGCGTGCGTCGCTCGCCCACCTTCGCCTACGACAACCCCATCGCCGGCTTTGACAACCTGTACTTCGTCGACCAGATCAACATGTTCACCGGCGCCCCCGACCGCTACGACTTCAAGCTGCTGGGCAAGAAGGAGGTGATCGTCCCCTACAACTCCTACAAGCTCATCGACAAGAAGAACAAGTTCAAGGACATGCTCGGCCCCGAGTACGTCAAGCGCGAATTCCAGCGCTACGAAACCCACCGGGTGTGGGTCGTCGAGGGCACCGTGAAGGGCGACAAGCGCCACAGTTTCGTGAAGCGCGTGTTCTTCATCGACGAAGATTCCTGGGCCCTGCTGCACGTGGATATGTATGACGCCAAGGGCAACCTGTGGCGCGTGCAGGAAGGCAGCCTGTGGGCGGCGCCCGACGTGGGGGCGTGCATGTCCTACGAGTACCAGACCTACGACCTCGTTGCCCGTCGCTACGTGACCGACAACTGGACCGCCGAGGGCGAGGTGCTCGACCTGACCGCCGGCAAGGAAGGCCGCGTCAATGCCGCCACCTTCAGCCAGGACGAACTGCGTCGCCGCGGCGAACGCTGATCCAGCCCACGCTTTTCAGGAGATTCCCATCATGAAGAAACAGGCGATCACGCATCGCCGGGCCGGGCTTCGCCTGGCGCCGGCAAGCCTCGCGGTGGCGGCAGCCCTGGCCGGCTGGTCGCTGCCTTCCCAGGCAGTGCGTTTCGGTAGCGAAGAGGGGCTGTCGGGCAGCATTGATTCGGTGATGTCCTTCGGCCTCATGCAGCGCATGTCGTCCGCCGACTGCCGGACCATCGGCAAGGACAGCGGCGGCTGCAACAACGGCACCAGCAACACCCTGCAGGCCCGCCAGGGTGCCAATGGCTACGCCAACGCCGACTTCAACTACACCAACTTCGACGACGGCAACCTGAACTACAAAAAGGGCGACATCGTGTCGGCAGTGCTCAAGGGCACCCACGACCTGTCCCTCAAGGCGCCCGACGGCTGGAGCGCCCTCGGGCGGGTGTACTGGTTCCACGATTTCCGGGCCGACCAGACCCGCCGCACCGACGTCACCGAATCGTCGGCTACCGCCAAGGCGACGCTGCTGGACGCCTGGATCGCCAAGGAATTCCGCTACGGCGAGCAGCGTGGCAAGCTCAAGGTCGGCAACCAGGTGATCTCGTGGGGCGAGGACATCTTCATTCTCGGCGGGGTGAACCAGATCAATGCCCTCGACCTGCAGAAGTTCCACGTGCCCGGCACCCAGATCAAGGAGATCTTCGTGCCTGCGCCGATGGCCTCGTGGTCGGGCGGCATCACCGACAAGCTGGGGGTCGAGGCCTACTACCAGTTCGCCTGGAACAGCTTCAAGTTCGACCCGGCCGGCACGTTCTTCTCCACCGCCGACATCCTTGGGCAGGGGAACCGGCCGGCCTACCTCCCCACCTCGGTGTGCAATGACTTCGGCCTGCCGCTGCCCTGCGGCGACCGCTCCGGCCTGAGTGACCGGCAGATGATCGCCAACGGCACCGCGCTGCCTTACCTGGGCCAGCGCAAGCCCAAGAGCGGCGGCCAGTACGGGGTGAACTTCCGCTACAACGCCGAGGAGATCGACACCGAGTTTGCCTTCACCTACCAGCGCTACCACGACAAGCTGCCCTTCCTGGGCTTTACCGGCACCAACTCCGGTGCGGTGACCGGCTACTTCCTGGCCTACGGCGAGGACAAGGATCTGTTTGCCGTGTCCGGCAACACCAAGGTCGGCGACGTGGCGGTGGGCATGGAGTTGTCGTACCGGCCGCGGGACAGTGTCGGCATCGACCCGACGGTGCCTTTCGGTTCGATCTTCGGTGGCGCCTTCAACAAGAACAGCGTGTATGACACGGGCGCGCACCCGGGCTATGTGGAAGAGAAGAAGTGGCAGTACCACGTCACCGGCTTCTACACCTTCTCGCGCAACGATCCCCTCGGCGGACTGGCGACGGCACTGGGGGCGACTGACGGCTTCATTCTCGCTGAAGCCGCCGTGGCCCACTACCCGGGGCTGGACGGTTCCGGCAACACGCCGTACTTCCTGCCCAACTATGGCCTGCCCAACAAGACCTCGTGGGGCTACGTCACCGAGATCGGCATCAATTACCCGAACGTCGCCGGCAGCGGCATCACCCTCACGCCGCAGATCGACTTCGCCCATGACGTGAAGGGCACCAGCCCCAACGCGATCCCCTTCGTGGAAGGGCGCAAGGCCGTTACCGCGTCGGTCTTCGCCAACTACCGGGACCGCTGGAAAGGCGCCCTGCAGTACGTGAATTTCTCCGGCGGTGGCGCCAACAACCTGATGCGCGACCGGGACTTCCTGGCCGCCAGCGTCTCCTACTCGTTCTGACCGCAGGCCCGGGGGCCTTCGGGCGCCCGGCACATACAGGAATTCCAACATGATCGAGAAACTGGTCATCGGCCTGCAGCGCTTCTTCTTCGGGCACCGGCTGCTGACCCTGGGCGTGCTGCTGGCTTTCACCGCCCTGATGGGGGTGTTCGCCGCGCAGCTCAGGATGTCGGCCGGCTTCGACAAGCAACTGCCGCAGGACCACGAATACGTCCAGACCTTCAACCAGTACCGGGACGTCCTCTTCGGCGCCAACCGCATCATCGTGGTGGTGGAAGCGAAGAAGGGCGACATCTGGAACGAGAAGGCCCTCACCAAACTGTACGACGTCACCCAGGCGTTGTTCTTCATGCCCGGGGTGGACCGCCGTACGGTGACGTCCCTGTGGACGCCCAATACCCGGGCCGTGCAGATCACCGAGGAGGGCATGAAGGCCGAGGACGTGATCGGCGGCGATGTGACGGTGAAGTCCCTCACGCCCGAAAACATCTCCGGCATTCGCGAGCGCACCATCATTGGTGGCTTCATTGGCAGTCTGGTGGCCAACGACGGTTCCGGGGCGATGGTGGTGGCCGAACTGGCCGACCCCGATCCGGCTACCGGCAAGCGTCTCGATTACTTCGACTTCAGCAAGAAGCTGGAGGCCGAGGTGAGGGACAAGTTCGCTGATGCCGACACCAACATCCGCATCATCGGTTTCGCCAAGCAGATGGGCGACATCTCGGAAGGCGCCACCAGCGTCGTCGAGTTCTTTGCGCTGGCTTTCCTGCTTACCGCCGGCGCCGTGTACTGGTACACCCGCTCGTGGGTGCTCACCTTCCTGCCGCTGGCCAGCTCGCTGGTGTCGGTGGTGTGGCAGTTCGGCACCATCACGCTGCTGGGTTTCGGGCTGGATCCGCTGGCGGTGCTGGTGCCCTTTTTGGTGTTTGCCATCGGCGTGTCCCACGGCATCCAGCAGGTGAATTACATCGCCAAGGAAGTCATCAACGGCGCCGACGGCTTTACCGCCGCCACGCGCAGTTTCACCGGCTTGCTGGTACCCGGCACGCTGGCCCTGATCACCGCCTTCGTCGGCTTTGCCACGCTGGTGCTGGTGCCGATTCCGATGATTCGCGAGCTGGCCATCACGGCTTCGGTGGGCGTCGCCTACAAGATCGTCACCAACCTGATCATGCTGCCGGTGCTGGCCAGCTTTTTCAGTTTCGATGCGGCCTTCGTGGCCCGGGCCGGCAAGGTGGAGGCCATGCGCAACCGCCTGATGGCCAACCTGGGCGTGCATATCGCCAACCCGCGCAACGCACTGATCGGCACGCTGGCCTGCCTCGTCCTGCTGGTGGTGGCGGTGTGGCAAAGCCAGGGGCGTCATGTCGGCCACGTGCTGCCCGGTGCGCCTGAACTTCACAACGACTCCCGCTACAACAAGGACGTGGAAGCCGTGGTGAGCCGCTTCGGGCTGGGTCTCGACATGCTCACGGTGGTCGTCGAGACCCCCAAGGACGGCTGCTACCAGCACGAGGTAATGGCCTATGTGGACCGTCTGACCTGGAACCTGAGCAACGTGCCCGGCGTGCTGTCGGCCCAGTCATTGCCCACGCTGACCAAGCTGGCGGCGTCCGGCGTCAATGAAGGCAACCCCAAGTGGGCGTCGCTGCCCCAGGAGGAGCTGACCCTCGGCGAGGCAGTGCGCCAGGTGCCCGAAGGCCTGCGTCTTTACAACGCCGAGTGCACGCTGCTGCCGGTCAATCTCTACCTGGCCGACCACAAGGCCAGCACCATCAAGGAAGTGGTGGCCGCGGTGAAAAGCTATCGGGAAGCCAACCCCTTCCCGGGCGTGACGGTGCGTCTGGCCAGCGGCAACGCCGGCGTGCAGGCCGCCACCAACGAGGTGGTGGAGCATTCCGAGCTGCCGATGATGCTCTATGTGTACGCCACGATCCTGGTGCTGGTCTTCCTGGTGTATCGCGACTGGCGCGCCATGATCGCCTGCTGCGTGCCGCTCACGCTGGCCACCTTCCTCGGCTACTGGTTCATGAAGTCGCTGGATATCGGTCTGACGGTGGCAACCCTGCCGGTGATGGTGCTGGCGGTGGGGATCGGCGTGGATTACGCCTTCTACATCTACAACCGCCTGCAGATGCACCTCTCCCACGGCGAGGACATCGTCACCGCCTTCAAGCAGGCCCTGCGCGAGGTGGGCGTGGCGACGGTATTCACCGCCGTGACCCTGTCCATCGGCGTGGCCACCTGGTCCTTCTCTGCGCTCAAGTTCCAGGCCGACATGGGGATGCTGCTGACCTTCATGTTCATGGTGAACATGATCATGGCCATCACCCTGCTGCCAGCCCTGGCCGTGATGATCGACGTTCTGGTTCCCCGGCGCGGCCCCGTGCGTGCGCCGCTGATGATGCACTGATGGAGAAACGATCATGCTAATGAAAGCGACGGCAACGCTGGCCCTGGTGGCCTCCCTGATCGCCGGCGTGACGCTGGCGGCGACCGGCAGCAAGGCTCCACCAAGCGGTGAGACTCCTGCCACGCAGGCCCGGCTGGCGACCAAAGCCGGGTTGGTGGCGGTGGCCCGGGCCGGTGACAGCCTGGTGGCGGTGGGAGATTTCGGCACCGTGGTGCGCTCCGGCGACGGCGGGCAGACGTGGATGCAGGCGGCCAGTGTGCCGGTGAGCGGGCTGCTCACCGCAGTGAGTTTTGCCGACCCCAAGAACGGCTGGGCGGTGGGCCACGGCGGCGTGATCCTTGTTACCCGCGACGGGGGCAACAACTGGGCCATCCAGCATGTGGCAGAGGGCAAGCCGGTATTGTTGGGCGTGCACTTCACCGACGCCAGCCATGGCTACGCGGTGGGCGCCTATGGCACTGCCCTGAGCACCGTCGATGGGGGCAAGAGCTGGATGCCGATGGTGGTGGGGGAAGGGCGCGATGCCGACCTGCACCTCAACCATATCTTCGCGGGGCACGACGGTGCGCTCTTTGCCGCTGGCGAAAGCGGTGCGGCCTTCCGCTCGCGGGACGCCGGCACGCACTGGGAGCGCCTGCATACCGGCGTCAGCGGCTCCCTGTGGGGCGGGCTGGCACGGCGGGATGGGCGCGTCCTGCTTCTCGGCATGAGCGGCCGGGTGCTCGAAAGCAGCGATGGCGGCGGCAGCTGGAAGGTGCTGGACAGCGGCACCAGCCAGGCCCTGACCGGCGGCGTCGAGCGCGCCGATGGCGGCCTAGTGCTGGTGGGCAGCGGCGGTGCGGTGGTGGCCTCGCGGGGCGGGGAGCTGGCGACGGTGATTCGCGCCGACCGGCAAAACCTCGCGGCGGTGGTCGAGGGCGGCGGCACGCTGGTGCTGCTGGGTCAGAGCGGCATCCTCCGCGAGTCGGCCGGCAAATGAACAGGATCAACACGAGGAACACACCATGCTGGAAAGACTGATCAGCCTTTTGCGCGGCGAACTGCAGGCCGAGGCGGCCGAGCGCGGCCCCTTCGAGCGGCGTCTGGTCGCCGTGGCGGCGCTGCTGCTGGAAACCATGTACGTGGACCGGGTCGCTTCCGAGGCCGAGCACGAGGCCGTCAAGCGCCTGTTGATGGCGCACTTTCATCTGCCCACTGAGCGCGTCGAACAGCTCGTCGCACTGGCCGAGGTGCGCTACGCCGAAGCCCTCGACGACTGGGAGTTTGCCGAGGCGGTGCGGGTCGGCTTTGTGCCGGCAGAGCGCCAGGAAATCCTCACCATGCTGTGGGAGGTGGCCTACGCCGACGGTGTCATGGAGAAGCTGGAGGGCCGCCTGATGAGGCGCCTGGCCCGCCAGCTGGAACTGGGCGACGACGCGGCCGAGCTGGCTCGCGCCGCTGCCGGTGCGCGATCCGGCCTGCTGCGCGGCACGCCGGGGGAAAGCTAGATTTAAATTCAAATAAAACCAACGAAGGAGACAAGTAGATGAAGACGTTTCACGGTGTAGAACTGAGTGCCGGCACGGCCGCTTTCCTGGCCTGCCCGCAACGCATGCTGATCGGCGGCGAACTGGTGGATGCCGTCAGTGGCGAAACCCTGCCGGTGGTGGACCCGGCCAGCGGCGAGGTGTTTTGCCGCGTGCCGGCGGGTGATGCGGCCGATATCGACCGGGCCGTAAAGGCGGCCCGCCATGCCTTCGAGGTCGGTGAGTGGTCGCGTATGCGGCCGGTGGATCGGGAGCGCCTGCTGCTGCGGTTGGCCGACCTGCTCGAAGCCAATGCCCAGGAGCTGGCCGAGCTGGAAGCCATCGACAACGGCAAGCCGGTGACCATGGCGCGTCACGTCGATGTGGCGCTGTCGGTGGATTTCCTGCGCTACATGGCGGGCTGGGCGACCAAGATCGAAGGTTCTACGATGGATGTGTCGGTGCCGCTGGTGCGCGACCGGGAGTTCTTCGGCTTCACCCGCCGCGAGCCGATCGGCGTGGTCGGGGCGATCATTCCGTGGAACTTCCCGCTGCTGATGGCGGCCTGGAAGGTCGGCCCGGCGCTGGCCGCCGGTTGCACCATGGTGCTCAAGCCCGCCGAGGAAACGCCCCTGTCGGCCCTGCGTTTTGCCGAGCTGGTGCAGGAGGCGGGCTATCCGCCGGGTGTGCTCAACGTGGTCACCGGCCACGGCCACACCGCGGGGGCGGCGCTGGCTGCCCACAAGGGCATCGAGAAGGTGGCCTTCACCGGCTCGACCGAGATCGGCAAGCTGGTCGGCAAGGCGGCCCTCGACAACATGACCCGGGTGTCGCTGGAACTGGGCGGCAAGAGCCCGGTGATCGTCCTCGACGATGCCGATCCGGCGGTGGCTGCGGCCGGTGCGGCGCAGGCGATCTTTTTCAACCAAGGGCAGGTGTGCACCGCCGGCTCACGCCTGTACGTGCATCGCAGCCGTTTCGACGAGGTGGTCGAGCAGCTTTCCGCCATCGCGGCGAGCATGAAGATCGGCCCCGGCATCGACCCGACGACGCAGATCGGCCCGCTGGTGTCGGCGATTCAGCAGCAGCGGGTGATGGGCTACATCAATGGCGGGCTGGAGGAGGGCGCCCGTGCGGCCTCGGGCGGTTCGGCCGGGAATGGCCCAGGCTACTTTGTGACGCCCACGGTGCTGGTCGATACCCGCGACGACATGCGCGTGGTGCGCGAGGAGATCTTCGGCCCGGTGGTGGTGGCCATGCCCTACGAGGATCTCGACGAAGTGGCCCGCCGCGCCAACGACACGCCCTACGGGCTGGCGGCGAGCATCTGGTCGAATGACCTGTCGCGGGTGCATCGCCTGATCCCGAAGATCAAGGCCGGTACCGTGTGGGTGAACTGCCACAACATCCTCGACAACGCGATGCCCTTCGGTGGCTACAAACAGTCGGGCATCGGCCGCGAGATGGGCCGTGCGGTGCTCGATCTGTACACCGAATCCAAGTCGGTCATCATGATGCTGTAGGTGTAACCCGGCCCCGGGGGTGCTCGCCCGGGGCTTGTTTTTTGCCGCAATGGCGGTCGACTCAGTTCGGTTCGAGGAAGCGGGCCGCGAATTGCCCGGCGGGCAAGGCGGGGCTCAGCAGATAGCCCTGGTAGAGATCGCATCCCATGTCTTGCAGGGTGTGCAGGTGAGCGGTCGTTTCCACCCCTTCGGCCACGACCGAGAGGGACAGGCTGTGGGCCATGGCGATGATGGCCCGCACGATGGCGGCTGCATCCTCGGGGCTGTCGGTGCTGTTGCCGGCGAGGGGGAAAATGAAGGACTTGTCGATCTTCAGGCGGTTGACCGGCAGGTTGCGCAGGTAGGAGAGGGACGAGTAGCCAGTACCGAAGTCGTCCAGGGCCAGGTGCAGGCCGTGCTGGCGCAGAGTGCGGAGCTCACCGATGGCTGGCCCCTCGGGCTGGATCAGCACCGATTCGGTGACTTCCAGCTCGATGCTTTCGGGAGGCAGGTTGTGGTTCTGCAGGCGCTGGATGATGCCCCGCGCCAGGCCGTTGTGCCAGAACTGGCGCGGTGACAGGTTGATAGCGATGCGCGGCGGCGAGGCGTAAGTCGCATGCCAGCGGGCCGCCTGGGCAATGGCGGTATCCAGCACCCAGTCGCCGATGGCGTGGATCATGCCCGTCTCCTCGGCCACCGGAATGAAGTGGTCGGGGGGAATGAAGCGCCCGTCGTGGTGCCATCGCAGCAGCGCTTCTGCCCCCACCACCCGGCCGTCGGCCACGTTCACCTGGGGCTGGTAGTGCAGTTCCAGCTCGCCGGTGGCGATGGCGTTGCGCAGGGCCGCCTCCAGGGCCATGCGGCGCTGCAGGCGTTCGTTCATCTGTTCCGAGAAGAAGTGGCAACTGGCTCCGCCCCGGGCCTTGGCGGCGTACATGGCGGTGTCGGCATTGCGCAGCAGGGTTTCGGTGTCGCTCCCGTCGGCGGGGAAGAGGGCGATGCCGATGGTGGCTGCCGTATGCAGCTCAAGGCCGGACTCGCGCATCGGACGGGTGATGGCTTCGAGGATGCGCTCGGCCACGTGACCCGCATCGCCGGCGCCGGCAATTTCCGGCAGCACGGCGATGAACTCGTCGCCACCCTGGCGATAGACCTGATCGAGGGGGCGCAGGGCTTCGGCGATCCGGCCGGCCACGCCCTTGAGCAGGATGTCACCCACCGAATGGCCCATGGCGTCATTGATGGTCTTGAAGCGGTCGAGGTCCACGAACAGCACGCCCAGCATGTCGCCCCGCCCGGCAGCCCGGGCGATCAGGCGCGGCACCTGCTCCATCAGTTGGGCCCGGTTGGGTAGCCCGGTGAGGGCATCGTGATGAGCCAGGTAGCGGATGCGGGCCTCGTCGGCGCGGCGCTCGGTGATGTCGGTGATCGAGCCGGCCATCAGCCGGGCAACACCGCGTCCGTCCCGCTGGGCCACGCCCCGGGCCGCCAGCCAGCGGTAGGCACCGTCCTCGGCGCGGACCCTGTACTCGTGATAGAAGTGCGGCGTCAGGCCCTTGAGATGGGTGGCCACGGCCTCGTTGTAGCCGACGCGGTCATCCGGATGCACGAGCTCGATCCACTGCTCGGTGTCGCCGAGGAAATCGTCGGCATAGCCGAGGATGTTGAGCAGGCGCTTTCCGACCTTCAGCTCTTTGCTCACCGGGTCCCACTCCCACATCCCGTCATTGGTACCGACCATGGCCAGGGCGTGGGCACGGGTAATGCGCCGCAGGCGGGCGATTTCCCACAAGCAGATGAGCAGGGCGAGCGCCATCCCGACGCCGGCCAGCGCGACATGAATCTGCAGAGCGGCACCTTGCCCGGCCAGTACCAGTCCGGCACCTGCGGCCACGATCACGCCTGATGTGGCCAGCAGGATGAGGGCGGAGCGGAGCCGCCCTGCTGTGCGTGCTGGCGTGGAGACGGGCTCGTCCAGGTCGTGGGGGTGCTTCATGAGGAGGAGGGCGAGTCCCTGTTTGCAGATGCTGCCTTATCGGCCGGGTGACCGACAGTCTTGAATGCCCTGCCGTGCTTCGGGAGCCAATCGACAGCACAGGTGTTGAACGACGCGTTGACAAGCAATAAATTGAATGTATGATTCAAACAAACGTTTTAATGAATTTAAACCCCATCGAGGCTTCACCGACAGCCATGAGCGAACCCGCAGGCAAGACCACCGGCGACACCCGCAGCCGCATCCTCGATGCCGCCGAGGTGTTGTTCATGGACCACGGCTTCGATGGCACCTCGATGCGCATGATTACCAGCCGCGCCGCCGTGAATCTGGCCGCGGTGAATTACCACTTCGGCAGCAAGGAGCTGTTGATCCAGGAGGTCTTCCGGCGCCGCCTGACCGACCTCAACAAGGCCCGTCTGGCCGCGCTGGATGTGCTGGAAGCGGAGGCCTGTGAGGCGCCCATCAAGCCGAGCCGCATCGTAGACGCCTTCTTCGGCACCGCGCTGCGCATGGCCGCCGACGTTGAGGGCGGCGGCCACACCTTCATGTGTCTGCTGGGCCGTACCTACACCGAGCCCAACGAGTTTGTCCGCCAGTTTCTGGCCGAGGAATACGCCGAGTGCGTCGAGCGCTTTCTTGCTGCGCTGTACCGGGCGCTGCCGGAAGTGGAGCGCAAGGAGATCCTGTGGCGCTTCCATTTCATGATGGGCGCCATGTCGTACGCCATTGCCGGTACCGATGCGCTGCAACTGGTCACCGGCAAGTTCGACGATGAAGATCCGTCGCAACTGGCTCCGCGCCTCATGAGCTTTCTGCTCGGCGGGCTGCGCTCGCCGCTGGCGGAAGCGGGGCCGCCGAAATAGGCAAAACGAAACACCCGACACCTATAAAAGTGCGCTGCAAAGACGGCGCCGAGCAAAAGGAGATAGCAAATGTCGTACTGGTTCCTGGTTTCCCTCCCTCCCTTGGTGGTCGCGCTCGCCTACGGGCGAGCGCCCTTTTTTGCCTGGTATGGGGTGGGTTTGATCTGGCTGGCAGCGCTGGCCGGCATGGCGGGCTGGTCGCCGGCGCTGAGCGCGGGTGTGCTGGCCGTCGTGGCGCTGACGGGGGCGGTCTTTCTGTTGCCGGGGCTGCGCCGCAGCCTGGTGACGGCAGGCATCTTCAAGGCCTTCCGCAAGGCCTTGCCGTCCATGTCGCAGACCGAGAAGGACGCGCTGGAAGCCGGTACGGTGTGGTGGGAGGGTGATCTTTTCGCCGGCAAGCCTGACTGGAACAAGATGCTGGCCTACCCGGCGCCGAAGCTGACACCGGAAGAGCAGGCTTTTCTGGATGGGGAAACCACCGAACTGTGCCGTCTGACCAAGGACTGGGAGTGCACCCAGAAGCAGGACATGCCGGCCGAAGTGTGGCGTTACATCAAGGACAAGGGTTTTCTCGGGATGATCATTCCCAGGGAATACGGCGGCAAGGGTTTCTCGGCCTTCGCCCACTCACAGGTGGTGACCAAGTTGTCCACCCGCTCGTCGGCTCCGGCCGTGACGGTGATGGTGCCCAACTCCCTCGGCCCGGCCGAACTGTTGCTGCACTACGGCACGGCGGAGCAAAAGCAGCATTACCTGCCGCGTCTGGCAAAGGGGCAGGAGATTCCCGCCTTCGCGCTGACCAGCCCGTGGGCCGGTTCCGACGCGGCGTCGATTCCCGATTCGGGCGTGATCTGCCGAGGCGTTTTCGAGGGCCGCGAAGTGCTCGGCATGCGGGTCAGCTTCGACAAGCGCTACATCACG
>JAOAUC010000015.1 GCA_030157785.1 Zoogloea oleivorans | reverse complement strand
AGGGCGGTCGTCACACCCCGTTCTTCAACAACTACCGTCCGCAGTTCTACTTCCGGACGACGGACGTGACCGGTTCCATTTCCCTGCCGGAAGGCACCGAGATGGTCATGCCGGGCGACAACATCTCCATGACGGTCAAGCTGATTGCGCCGATCGCCATGGAAGAAGGTCTGCGCTTCGCCATCCGTGAAGGCGGTCGTACCGTCGGCGCCGGCGTCGTTGCCAAGGTTATCGAGTAATATTCGATAGTTGTATACAAGACGCCTCGTTCCCACGAAGCGTCTTGTAGTCTCTGCTGCAGGGGTATAGCTCAACTGGCAGAGCGTCGGTCTCCAAAACCGAAGGTTGGGGGTTCGATTCCCTCTGCCCCTGCCACGTTTCATTCGGACGCACGTTTTCAATGGCCGACAAAATCAAGTTTGCGCTGGCACTGGTTCTACTGGTAGCCGGCGTTGTGGGCTTCTATCTGCTTTCTGAGCAGGCAATGGTTCTGCGGGTTCTTTCTGTTCTCGTGGGTGTTGCCCTCTGCGCTGCTGTGGCTTGGAAAACCGAGTCGGGGCAGCGTTTTGCTGTTTTTGCCAACGAAACTGTTGCTGAAACCAAAAAAGTAGCCTGGCCTTCCCGCAAGGAAACCTTCCAGACCACCGGAATCGTCTTCGCCTTCGTGGTGATTATGGCGCTATTTCTGTGGGTTACCGACAAGACCCTCGAATGGGCTCTCTACGACTTGATTCTGGGCTGGAAAAAATCATGAGCAAGCGTTGGTACGTAGTACACGCCTATTCCGGCTTTGAAAAGTCGGTGCAGCGCGCGCTCGTCGAGCGTATCACCCGCACCGGTATGCAGGATTTCTTCGGCCAGATTCTCGTTCCCGTAGAGGAAGTCATCGAGATGAAGAACGGTCAGAAGAGCATTACCGAACGCAAGTTCTTCCCCGGCTACGTGCTGGTGGAAATGGAGATGAACGACGACAGTTGGCATCTCATCAAGTCGACCCCTAAGGTCACCGGTTTTGTCGGCGGTACTGCCAACAAGCCGACTCCGATTTCCGAAAAGGAAGTCGAGAAGATCATGCAGCAGATGCAGGAGGGCGTGGATAAGCCGCGTCCGAAGGTGCTGTACGAGGTTGGCGAAATGGTTCGGGTCAAGGAAGGCCCGTTCACCGATTTCAATGGTTCCGTTGAAGACGTGAACTACGAAAAGAGCAAGGTCCGCGTGTCCGTGACTATCTTTGGTCGTGCGACGCCGGTTGAGCTGGATTTCGGTCAGGTCGAGAAGACCTGATTGCAGTGGGGCGCATCTGGCGCCCCGTTTTCAGCCCGAAAGGGCAGAGGAGCGCGGCCTTACCGCTGTGCGCTAACACTCATTAAGGAGTTGCCAGATGGCAAAGAAAATCATTGGCTATATCAAGCTGCAGGTTCCTGCAGGCAAAGCCAACCCCAGCCCCCCGATCGGCCCGGCCCTTGGCCAGCGCGGCCTGAACATCATGCAGTTCTGCAAGGAGTTCAACGCACAGACCCAGGGTCTCGAGCCCGGCCTGCCGATCCCGGTTGTGATCACCGCTTTTGCAGACAAGAGCTTCACCTTCGTGATGAAGTCGCCCCCCGCGACTGTTCTGATCAAGAAGGCTGCCGGTATCCAGAAGGGCTCCCCGAAGCCCCATACCGACAAGGTTGGTTCGATCACCAAGGCCCAGTGCGAAGAAATCGCCAAAGCCAAGATCAAGGATCTCACCGCAGCGAATCTTGACGCCGCTGCTCGTACCATCGCTGGCTCTGCGCGCAGCATGGGCATCACCGTGGAGGGCCTGTAATCATGGCAAAGCTTTCCAAGCGCGTTCAGGCCCTGCGTGCCAAGGTTGATCGCAACAAGTCCTACGCCCTGACCGAAGCGCTGACGCTGGTCAAGGAATCCGCTACCGCCAAGTTCGACGAGTCCGTGGATATCGCCGTGAATCTGGGCGTTGATGCCAAGAAGTCGGACCAGTTGGTTCGTGGCTCGGTTGTTCTGCCTGCCGGTACCGGCAAGAGCGTTCGCGTTGCCGTGTTTGCCCAGGGCGAAAAGGCTGAAGCGGCCCGCGCTGCTGGCGCTGACGTCGTCGGTTTCGACGATCTGGCTGAGCAAGTCAAGGGTGGCACCATCGATTTCGACCTGTGTATCGCTACTCCGGACGCCATGCGCGTTGTTGGCGCTCTCGGTCAGATCCTCGGCCCCCGCGGCCTGATGCCGAACCCGAAGGTTGGTACCGTGACGATGGATGTCACCACCGCCGTCAAGAACGCCAAGGCCGGTCAGGTTCAGTACCGTACCGACAAGGGCGGCCTGATCCACGCTACCGTGGGTCGTGCTTCCTTCACCGTCGAAGCGCTGCAACAGAACGTTGCTGCCCTGATCGACGCGCTGGTCAAGGCCAAGCCTGCCGCCGCCAAGGGTGTGTATCTGCGCAAGGTTGCCGTGTCGTCCACCATGGGCGCCGGTGTCCGCGTGGAACCCGCCACCCTGAACGGCCCGCAGCAATAAGAACTTTGGGCCGGTTGATTACCGCAAGGTAGTCAGCCGGATCGTCAAAGACCGCAGGCGCAGCCAGGGAAGTAAGCCCTGTCCGCTTAATCATCGAAAACCTGCGTAGACGGTGTTCCAGAACAGGATTTCCGTACTTCGTTTCATGCGAAGTGCAAAGCTCCTGATCCAGGTCGCCGTAGGTGCGATGGACTTTTCATCGCGTGTTGACTTGATAGGAGGAAAGACTTTGAGTCTGAATCTCGACGACAAAAAAGCCGTAGTGGCTGAGGTGTCGGCGCAAGTAGCGAACGCCCAGACGATCGTCGTGGCCGAATACGCAGGCCTGGCGGTGGGTAACCTCACCGTTCTGCGTGCGAAGGCTCGTGAGTCTGGCGTTTATCTGCGTGTGCTGAAGAACACCCTGGCTCGCCGTGCAGTGGCGGATACGCCTTTTGCTGGCTTGGCGGATCAAATGACCGGCCCGCTGATTTACAGCATCTCGGCCGATCCCGTGGCCGCTGCCAAGGTTCTCAGCGATTTCGCCAAGACCAACGACAAGCTCGTGCTGAAGGCTGGTTCCTACGCCGGTAAGGTGCTCGACAAGGCTGCTGTTCAAGCCCTGGCGTCCATTCCGAGCCGCGAAGAACTGCTCGGCAAGCTGCTGGGCATCATGCAAGCGCCGGTTTCCGGCTTTGCTGGCCTGCTGGCTGCCCTTGCCAAAAAACGTGAAGAAGAAGCCGCGGCCGCCTGATTGGTCGATTCCTGGCAACTCGTACGAAATTAGATCTGGAGTATTTTGAGATGGCAATTAGCAAAGAAGACATCCTCGAAGCCGTTGGCGCAATGACGGTTATGGACCTGAACGACCTGGTTAAGGCGTTCGAAGAGAAGTTTGGCGTGTCCGCCGCTTCCATGGCTGTGGCCGCCCCGGGCGCTGCTGCTGCCGTGGTTGAAGAGCAGACTGAATTCACCGTCATGCTGCTGGCTGCCGGCGAAAAGAAGGTTGAAGTGATTAAGGTTGTCCGCGCCGTGACCGGCCTGGGCCTGAAGGAAGCCAAGGACCTCGTTGATGGTGCTCCGAAGCCCGTCAAGGAAGCCATTCCGAAGGCTGACGCTGAAGCTCTCAAGAAGCAACTTGAGGATGCTGGCGCCAAGGTCGAAGTCAAGTAATTCCGGCTTCGTGCAGGGGGCTGATGCCAATTTGGCATCGGCCCTTTTGCGCTTTCTGTTTTCTGCAGTTTGTATCAGTCTGACCCTAGACGACAAAAAAGAGCGTTCGACGCAGGTTAAAGCGCAATTTGCGTTGAATCAAGCGTCTGAAATGCTGTCTTTTGTCTTCTGACGTCCGACTTCTCTGACCCGGAGCATCTATGGCGTACTCCTACACCGAGAAAAAGCGCATCCGTAAAAGCTTCGCCAAGCGCGCAGCCGTAAAGAATGTGCCTTATCTGCTGGCCACTCAACTTGAATCCTACGCGTCCTTTCTGCAGGCGGAAACGCTGCCTGCAGCACGGGCAAACCAGGGCCTTCAGGCTGCCTTCAATTCCATTTTTCCGATTTCCAGCCATAGCGGCAACGCTCGGCTGGAATTCGTGCAATTTAACCTCGGTGAGCCGGCCTTCGATGTGAAGGAATGTCAGCAGCGCGGCTTGACCTTCGCATCACCCCTGCGTGCTCGTGTCCGTCTGGTGATCCTGGACAAGGAAGCTGCCAAGGAGACCATCAAGGAAGTCAAGGAGCAGGAAGTGTACATGGGCGAGATTCCGCTCATGACCAACAACGGCTCCTTCGTGGTTAACGGCACCGAGCGGGTAATCGTCTCGCAGCTGCACCGGTCTCCCGGCGTGTTCTTCGAGCATGACCGAGGCAAGACCCACTCATCTGGAAAGCTGCTGTTCTCGGCACGGATCATTCCTTACCGCGGCTCCTGGCTGGACTTCGAGTTCGATCCGAAGGATTACCTCTACTTCCGCGTGGACCGCCGTCGCAAGATGCCGGTGACGATCCTGCTGAAGGCCATTGGCATGACGCCGGAAGAAATTCTGTCGACTTTCCACGATTTCGAGAAGTTCAGCCTTCTCGAAGATGGCGCCCAGTTCGGCCTCGTGCCGGATCGCCTGCGTGGCGACATGGCGAAGTTCGATGTGATTGACGCGTCCGGCAAGGTCATCGTGACCAAGGACAAGCGGATCACCGCAAAGCATATTCGCGAACTGGCCCAGGCTGGCATCGATATGGTCACCGTCAACGACGACTTCCTGCTGGGCCGCGTTCTTGCGACCAACGTGGTGAGTCCCGATGGCGAACTGGTTGCCCGTGCCAACGAAGAGATTACCGAGGATGTCCTCGACAAGCTCCGCGACGCCGGCGTAACCGACTTCACGACCCTCTACCTGAATGATCTGGACCGCGGTCCGCACATCTCCCAGACCCTGCGCGTCGACGAAACCGCCGACCAGTGGGCTGCGCGTGTCGCGATCTACCGCATGATGCGTCCGGGCGAGCCGCCCACGGAAGATGCCGTCGAGGCGCTGTTCCATGGCCTGTTCTACTTGCCTGAGCGTTACGACCTGTCGGTCGTCGGCCGAATGAAGTTCAACCGTCGTGCCTACCCGGAGAAGCTGGACGACAAGTCCCCCGACTGGCAGAAGCGTCTCTACGAGACCGTCGGCCCGAAGGGCGGCGAAGGCCCCGGCACCCTGTCCAACGACGACCTGCTGGCTGTGGTTGGTGTGCTGGTTGAACTGCGTAACGGCCGCGGCGAAATCGATGACATCGATCACCTCGGTAACCGTCGCGTGCGTTCCGTCGGCGAACTCGCTGAGAACCAGTTCCGCGCCGGTCTTGTGCGTGTCGAACGGGCAGTCAAGGAGCGTCTTGGCCAGGCCGAGAGCGACAACCTGATGCCCCACGACTTGATCAATGCCAAGCCCATCAGCGCGGCGATCAAGGAGTTCTTCGGCTCCAGCCAGCTTTCGCAGTTTATGGACCAGACCAACCCGCTGGCCGAGATCACCCACAAGCGCCGCGTTTCGGCTCTTGGACCGGGTGGTTTGACCCGCGAGCGTGCCGGCTTTGAAGTCCGCGACGTGCACCCGACGCACTACGGTCGTGTCTGTCCTATCGAAACGCCGGAAGGCCCGAACATCGGCCTGATCAACTCCCTGGCGCTGTTTGCCCGCACCAACAAGTACGGCTTCCTCGAAACGCCGTACCGCAAGGTGACGGAAGGCTCCGTCACCGAGCAGATCGATTTCCTGTCGGCGATTGAAGAAGGCCAGTACGTGATCGCCCAGGCGAACGCGGAAGTGGACGAAACCGGTCGCCTCACCGGCGATCTGGTGTCCTGCCGTAACAAGGGTGAATTTACCCTGGCCACTGCGGATACCGTTCAGTACATGGACATCGCGCCGGGGCAGATCGTCTCGGTGGCTGCATCGCTGATTCCGTTCCTTGAGCATGACGATGCGAACCGGGCACTGATGGGCGCCAACATGCAACGTCAGGCGGTTCCCTGTCTGCGTCCGGAAAAGCCGTTTGTCGGTACCGGCATCGAGCGCACTGTAGCGGTCGACTCGGGCACTGCCGAGCAGGCCCGTCGCGGCGGTATCGTGGACTATGTCGATGCCAACCGGATCGTGATTCGGGTGCATGACGCGGAGACCTACTCCGGTGAAGTCGGCGTCGATATCTACAACCTGATCAAGTACACGCGTTCGAACCAGAACACGAACATCAACCAGCGTCCGGTGGTCAAGGTTGGCGACATCGTCTCCCGTGGCGACGTGATCGCTGACGGTGCTTCCACCGACATGGGCGAGCTGGCCCTCGGCCAGAACATGCTGGTCGCCTACATGACGTGGAACGGCTACAACTTCGAAGATTCGATCCTGATCTCCGAACGTGTGGTGGCCGACGACCGCTTTACCTCGATCCACATCGAGGAATTGACCGTCGTTGCCCGTGACACCAAGCTCGGACCCGAGGAAATCACCCGCGACATCGCGTCGCTGGGCGAAGGCCAACTGTCCCGCCTGGACGAGTCCGGCATCGTTTATATCGGTGCTGAGGTCGAAGCCGGTGACGTGCTGGTTGGCAAGGTGACGCCGAAGGGCGAAACCCAGCTGACCCCGGAAGAAAAGCTGCTGCGTGCGATCTTCGGCGAGAAGGCCTCTGACGTTAAGGACACCTCGCTGCGCGTGCCCTCCGGCATGAACGGCATCGTCATCGACGTGCAGGTGTTCACCCGCGAAGGTATCGAGCGCGACAAGCGTGCCCAGTCGATTATCGACGACATGCTGCGCGGCTTCAAGACCGACCTGGCCGACCAGATGCGGATCGTTGAGCGCGATGCCTTCGAGCGGATTGAACGGATGATCATGGGCCACGCCGCCAATGGTGGTCCGAAGCGTCTTGCCAAGGGTGCGCCGATCACCAAGGATTACCTGGACGGCCTCGAGCATTACAACTGGTTCGACATCCGGATGGCTGACGAAGGTCTTGCCGGTCAGATGGAGTCAGTTCGCGAATCCCTCGAGAAGACCCGCAAGGACTTCGACCTGGCTTTCGAAGCCAAGAAAAAGAAGCTGACCCAGGGCGATGAGCTGCCCCCGGGCGTTCAGAAGATGGTCAAGGTCTATCTGGCCGTGAAGCGTCGTCTGCAGCCGGGCGACAAGATGGCCGGCCGTCACGGTAACAAGGGTGTGGTCTCCAAGATCGTTCCTGTCGAAGACATGCCGTACATGGAAGACGGCACGCCGATGGACATCGTGCTGAACCCGCTGGGCGTGCCTTCCCGGATGAACATCGGTCAGGTGCTCGAAACCCACCTGGGCTGGGCTGCCAAGGGTCTCGGCAACAAGATCGACAAGATGATGCGCGCGAAGGCGAATGCCGACGAAGTACGCGGCTTCCTCGAAGAGATCTATAACGGTAGTGGCAAGAAGGAAGATCTGCACGAGTTCAACGACACCGAGGTGCTTGAACTGGCTCAGAACCTCCGGAAGGGTGTTCCCTTCGCGACGCCGGTGTTCGATGGTGCTGACGAGTCCGAGATCCGCGGCATGCTGGAGCTGGCTGGTTTGCCGGCAGGCGGTCAGGTGAACCTGCTCGACGGTCGTACTGGCGAGCCCTTCGAGCGCCAGGTAACGGTTGGCTACAAGCATGTGCTTAAGCTGCACCACTTGGTCGATGACAAGATGCACGCCCGTTCCACTGGCCCGTACTCCCTGGTCACCCAGCAGCCGCTTGGTGGTAAGGCCCAGTTCGGTGGTCAGCGTTTCGGGGAAATGGAAGTGTGGGCGCTGGAAGCCTACGGTGCTGCGTACACCCTGCAGGAAATGCTGACGGTCAAGTCGGATGACGTGACCGGCCGGACGAAGGTGTACGAAAACATCGTCAAGGGCGAGCACAAGATCGATGCCGGCATGCCGGAATCCTTCAACGTGCTGGTCAAGGAAATTCGCTCTCTGGCCATCGACATCGACCTGGACCGCTATTGAGCGGCAGGTTCGACGATGCGTGCCCATACTGGATGGAGTGATTGATGAAAAGTTTGCTCGCTGATCTATTCAAGCAAAGCCTGCCGAACGAGGAAGAGTTCGACGCCATCACGATTAGTCTGGCGTCCCCGGAGACGATCCGGTCCTGGTCCTATGGTGAAGTAAAGAAGCCCGAAACCATCAACTACCGGACCTTCAAGCCGGAACGTGATGGCCTCTTCTGTGCGAAGATTTTCGGACCGGTCAAGGACTACGAGTGCCTGTGCGGCAAGTACAAGCGCCTGAAGCACCGCGGTGTGATCTGCGAAAAGTGCGGCGTCGAGGTGACCCTGTCGAAGGTTCGCCGCGAGCGCATGGCGCACATCGAGCTGGCCTCGGTTGTTGCCCACATCTGGTTCCTGAAGAGCCTGCCGAGCCGTCTCGGCATGGTGCTCGACATGACCCTGCGCGACATCGAGCGCGTGCTGTACTTCGAAGCCTACGTGGTCACCGATCCCGGCATGACGCCGATGAACCGTGCCCAGATCCTGTCTGAAGACGACTATCTGGCCAAGGTCGAGGAATACGGCGACGACTTCATCGCGCTGATGGGTGCTGAGGGCATCCGCGAGATGCTGCGCAGCCTCGATCTGCCGCACGAAGTCGAGAAGTTGCGTTCCGAGCTCGAGACCACCGGTTCGGAAGCCAAGATCAAGAAGATTTCCAAGCGCCTGAAAGTGCTGGAAGCCTTCCAGTCCTCCGGTATCAAGCCGGACTGGATGATCCTGGAAGTCCTTCCGGTTCTGCCGCCGGATCTGCGTCCGCTCGTTCCGCTGGATGGTGGTCGTTTTGCCACCTCTGACCTGAACGATCTGTATCGTCGCGTAATCAACCGCAACAACCGTCTGAAGCGCCTGCTCGAACTGAAGGCGCCGGAAATCATCGTCCGCAACGAAAAGCGGATGCTGCAGGAGTCGGTCGATTCCCTGCTCGACAACGGTCGTCGCGGCAAAGCTATGACCGGCGCCAACAAGCGTCCGCTCAAGTCTCTTGCCGACATGATCAAGGGCAAGGGCGGCCGCTTCCGTCAGAACCTGCTCGGCAAGCGGGTTGACTACTCCGGCCGTTCGGTGATCACCGTGGGTCCGCAGCTCAAGCTGCACCAGTGCGGTTTGCCGAAGCTGATGGCGCTTGAGCTGTTCAAGCCCTTCATCTTCAACAAGCTTGAGCTGATGGGGCTCGCGACCACCATCAAGCAGGCCAAGAAGATGGTGGAAGGTCAGGAGCCGGTGGTGTGGGACATCCTCGAAGAGGTGATCCGCGAGCATCCGGTCATGCTGAACCGCGCGCCGACGCTGCACCGTCTGGGCATCCAGGCCTTCGAGCCGGTCCTCATCGAAGGCAAGGCGATCCAGTTGCATCCGCTGGTTTGCGTGGCGTTCAACGCCGACTTCGACGGCGACCAGATGGCCGTCCACGTCCCGCTGTCTCTGGAAGCGCAGATGGAAGCCCGCACGCTGATGCTGGCTTCCAACAACGTGCTGTCCCCCGCCAACGGCGAGCCGATCATCGTGCCGTCGCAGGATATCGTGCTGGGTCTGTACTACGCGACCCGTCAGGGTGTGAACGCCTTGGGCGAGGGCATGGCCTTCGCCGATGTGGGAGAGGTAAAGCGCGCCTACGAGTCCGGCCAGGTTTCCCTGCACGCCAAGGTCATCGTTCGTCTGAAGGAATGGGACCTCGGCCCCGAGGGCGAGTCAATCGAGAAGATCACCCGCCACGAGACCACAGTCGGTCGCGCGATCCTCTCCGAGATCCTCCCTGCTGGCCTGCCCTTCAGCGTGCTGCAGAAGCCGCTGAAGAAGAAGGAAATCTCCAAGCTGATCAACGCGGCCTTCCGTCGTTGCGGCTTGAAGGCCACCGTGGTGTTTGCCGACAAGCTGATGCAGGCCGGTTTCGGCCTTGCTACGCGCGCCGGCATCTCCATCGCGGTGAAGGACATGTTGGTGCCCGCTCTCAAGCATCCGCTGATCCACGCTGCCGAACAGGAAGTGAAGGAAATCGCCCAGCAGTACACCTCTGGTCTGGTGACGGACGGCGAGCGTTACAACAAGGTGGTGGACATCTGGGGTCGTGCTGGTGATCAGGTCGCCAAGGCGATGATGGACCAGCTTGGCCAGGAAGATGTCGTTGATCGCAACGGCGTGACGGTCAAGCAGGAGTCGTTCAACTCCATCTACATGATGGCGGACTCCGGTGCCCGGGGTTCTGCTGCGCAGATCCGTCAGCTGGCCGGTATGCGGGGCCTGATGGCGAAGCCGGACGGTTCGATTATCGAAACGCCGATTACCACCAACTTCCGCGAAGGTCTGAACGTTCTGCAGTACTTCATCTCGACCCACGGCGCTCGTAAGGGTCTGGCGGATACGGCACTGAAGACCGCGAACTCCGGCTACCTGACCCGTCGTCTGGTGGACGTGACGCAGGATCTGGTCGTTATCGAGGATGACTGCGGCACCAAGAGCGGCTTCCTGATGAAGGCGCTGGTTGAAGGCGGTGAAGTTGTCGAGCCGCTGCGCGATCGTATTCTGGGTCGTGTGGTGACCGATGACGTGGTTCATCCCGAGACTCAGGCGACTGTGATCGAGGCTGGCACCATGCTCGACGAAGACATGGTCGACATGATCGAAGCCGAAGGTATCGACGAAGTGCGTGTGCGCACCCCGTTGTCCTGCGAGACGCGCTATGGCCTGTGCGGCAAGTGCTACGGCCGCGACCTGGGCCGTGGTTCCATGGTCAATGCCGGCGAAGCGGTGGGTGTTATCGCCGCCCAGTCGATCGGCGAGCCGGGTACCCAGCTCACCATGCGTACCTTCCACGTGGGTGGTGCGGCGTCCCGGGCAGCCGCAGCAAGCTCCGTCGAGGCGAAGTCGGCCGGTGTGATCCGCTTTACGCAGAACATGCGTTACGTGTCGAATGCCAAGGCAGAGAAGATCGTCATTTCCCGTTCTGCGGAGATCCTGATCACCGACGAAATGGGTCGTGAGCGCGAGCGTCACAAGATCCCCTACGGTGCGACCCTGTCGATCGACGAAGGTGTTTCCATCAAGGCCGGCACGCAGCTGGCTACGTGGGATCCCCACACCCGTCCGATCATCACCGAGTACGCCGGTGTGGTGCGCTTCGAGAACGTCGAAGAGGGCGTTACCGTCGCCAAGCAGATCGACGAAGTCACCGGTCTGTCCACCCTCGTGGTGATCGACGCCAAGCGTCGTGGTGCAAGCACCTCCAAGGGCGTGCGTCCGCAGGTCAAGCTGCTGACGGAGTCCGGCGAGGAAGTGCGTATTGCCGGTACCGAGCATGCTGTGTCCATTACCTTCCAGGTCGGCTCGCTGATCACTGTGAAGGACGGTCAGCTGGTCTCGGTGGGTGATGTGCTGGCCCGTATCCCGCAAGAGTCCGCCAAGACCCGCGACATTACCGGTGGTCTGCCGCGTGTGGCCGAGCTCTTCGAGGCTCGCGCTCCCAAGGATGCCGGCGTGCTCGCCGAGGTAACCGGTACGGTTTCCTTCGGCAAGGACACCAAGGGCAAGCAGCGTCTCGTGATCACCGAGCCGGATGGCGCGGTCCATGAGTTCCTGATTCCCAAGGACAAGCACGTCATGGTTCACGACGGTCAAGTTGTGAACAAGGGCGAGCTGATCGTCGACGGTCCCGCAGATCCCCACGACATCCTGCGTCTGCAGGGTGTCGAGGCGCTGGCCCGCTACATCATCGACGAAGTGCAGGACGTGTACCGACTGCAGGGCGTGAAGATCAACGACAAGCACATCGAGGTGATCGTTCGCCAGATGCTGCGCCGCGTTGTGATTACCGATCCAGGCGATACCGGTTTCATCCGCGAGGAGCAGGTCGAGCGTGCCGAAGTTCTTGACGAAAACGACAAGATGGCGGCCGAAGGCAAGTTGCCCGCAAATTACAACTTCCTGCTGCTGGGTATCACGAAGGCGTCTCTGTCTACCGACTCCTTCATCTCCGCAGCATCCTTCCAGGAAACAACCCGCGTGCTGACCGAAGCAGCAATTCTCGGCAAGCGCGACGAGCTTCGTGGCCTGAAGGAAAACGTTATTGTCGGTCGTCTTATCCCGGCTGGTACCGGTTTGGCTTACCACCGGAACCGCAAGGCTCAGACCGAAGGTGAAGATCTGGGTGAAGGACATGCCTGGGCGCCGCAAGCAGAAGCTTCCGAAACCGAAAATGCGCAGTTGCCCGGTTGACGAAAGCTTGACGAGGAAGATATACTCCGGCCTCTTTTTGCGGACTGGCCAATCGTAGTCAGTCGCAGCCGGAATAACCATCTGCGGCAGTCCGTGTGGGCTGTCGCGGTGTTTTGGGAAATTCTTAGCTATGCCAACAATTAATCAACTCGTTCGTAAGGGCCGGCAGGCGCCTGTTTCCAAGAGCAAGGTTCCTGCGCTCGAGGCATGCCCGCAAAAGCGGGGCGTTTGCACCCGTGTTTACACCACGACCCCGAAGAAGCCGAACTCCGCGCTGCGTAAGGTGGCCAAGGTTCGTCTGACCAACGGTTTTGAGGTGATCTCCTATATCGGTGGTGAAGGTCACAACCTCCAGGAGCACTCCGTTGTTCTGATCCGTGGTGGCCGGGTTAAGGACTTGCCTGGTGTGCGTTACCACATCGTTCGCGGCACCCTTGACTTGCAAGGCGTCAAGGATCGTAAGCAGTCCCGCTCGAAGTACGGTGCCAAGCGCCCGAAAAAGTCTTAATTGTCGGCAATCACAGAATAGCGAGAGTCAAGCATGCCCCGTCGTCGTGACGTACCCAAGCGGGAAGTCCTGCCCGATCCCAAGTTCGGGAGCCAGGATGTTTCCAAGTTTATTAACGCCATCATGCAAAGCGGCAAGAAGTCCGTCGCCGAGCGTATTGTTTATGGCGCATTCGAGACCATCGTTGCCAAGGGTAACGGCAAGGATCCTCTCGAAGTGTTCTCTGCTGCACTGAGCAATGTTCGCCCGGTTGTGGAAGTGAAGAGCCGTCGTGTTGGTGGTGCCAACTACCAGGTTCCGGTTGAGGTTCGCCCGGCTCGTCGTATGGCGCTGTCCATGCGCTGGCTGCGTGAGGCTGCCCGCAAGCGCTCCGAGAAGTCCATGGCCCAGCGTCTGGCTGGCGAGCTGCTCGAGGCTGCCGAAGGTCGTGGCGCCGCGATGAAGAAGCGTGAAGAAGTGCACCGCATGGCTGAAGCCAACAAGGCGTTCTCGCACTATCGCTTCTGATCTTTCAGGCGTAATCCAAGTCGGGCCCTGAAAGGGGCTCGATTTATTTGTAAAGTCTTAGTACGACGCCGGCAGTTTCAAGGCATCGCAAATTCAGGAAGGCAAGGTTAGGGCTGTGGCACGCAAGACTCCCATCGAGCGCTATCGCAATATCGGTATCTCCGCACACATTGACGCCGGAAAGACGACGACTACCGAGCGTATCCTTTTTTACACGGGCGTGAGCCACAAGCTCGGTGAGGTGCATGACGGCGCAGCAACGACCGACTGGATGGCTCAGGAGCAAGAGCGCGGCATCACGATTACTTCGGCTGCCGTGACTTGTTTCTGGAAGGGTATGGATTCCTCCTATCCCGAGCATCGCTTCAACATCATTGACACCCCGGGGCACGTTGACTTCACGATCGAAGTTGAGCGTTCCATGCGTGTTCTTGATGGCGCCTGCATGGTTTACTGTGCGGTCGGCGGCGTGCAGCCCCAGTCCGAGACTGTGTGGCGTCAAGCCACCAAGTACAAGGTTCCCCGCCTTGCTTTCGTGAACAAGATGGACCGCTCCGGCGCCAACTTCTTCAAGGTTGTCGATCAGATGCGTACCCGTCTGAGCGCTAACCCTGTTCCGGTTGTGATTCCAATCGGCGCGGAAGACACCTTTGTTGGTGTTGTGGATCTGCTCAAGATGAAGGCCATTTTCTGGGACGAAGCATCCCAGGGTATGAAGTTCGACTATCGCGACATCCCTGAGGAGCTCGTCAGCGTTGCCGAAGATTGGCGCGAAAAGATGGTTGAGGCTGCGGCCGAGGCCTCTGAAGAGCTGATGAACAAGTACCTGGAGAACGGCGAGCTGTCGGAAGAAGACATCGTGTTCGGTCTTCGCGCACGTACGCTGGCTTGCGAAATCCAGCCGATGCTCTGTGGTACCGCCTTCAAGAACAAGGGCGTCCAGCGCATGCTTGACGCCGTCATCCAGTACCTGCCGTCGCCGGTGGATATTCCGCCGGTTACCGGCGTGGATGACAATGAGAAGGAGGTTTCCCGCAAGGCTCTGGACAGCGAGAAGTTTTCCGCGCTGGCCTTCAAGCTTATGACCGACCCCTTCGTTGGTCAGCTGACCTTTATCCGTGTTTATTCCGGTGTTCTCGAGTCCGGTTCTACCGTGTTGAACTCGGTCAAGGACAAGAAGGAGCGCATCGGCCGCATTCTGCAGATGCACGCGAACGACCGCGAAGAAATCAAGGAAGTGCTGGCTGGCGACATCGCCGCTGTTGTGGGTCTGAAGGATGTCACCACGGGTGAAACCCTTTGTGATCTGAGTGCGCCGATCATCCTCGAACGCATGATTTTCCCGGAGCCGGTTATTCACGTTGCCGTGGAGCCGAAGACCAAGGCTGACCAAGAGAAGATGGGTTTGGCCCTCGGCCGTCTGGCTGCGGAAGATCCGTCTTTCCGTGTGCGCACCGACGAAGAGTCTGGTCAGACCATCATTTCCGGCATGGGCGAGCTTCACCTCGAGATCATCGTTGACCGCATGAAGCGTGAATTCAACGTTGAAGCCAACGTTGGCGCTCCTCAGGTTGCGTATCGCGAGGCGGTTCGCAAGGCTGTCGAACAGGAAGGCAAGTTCGTCAAACAGTCCGGTGGTCGTGGTCAGTTCGGTCACGTCTGGATCAAGCTCGAACCGAACGAGCCGGGCAAGGGTTACGAATTCATTGACGCGATCAAGGGCGGTGTTGTGCCCCGCGAATTCATTCCAGCGGTTGATAAGGGTCTTCGCGAAACGCTGCCGAATGGCGTGCTGGCCGGCTTCCCGGTTGTGGATGTGAAGGTCACTCTGTTCGATGGCTCCTATCACGACGTGGACTCGAACGAAAACGCGTTCAAGATGGCCGCTTCCATGGCTTTCAAGGATGCCATGCGCAAGGCTAGCCCTGTTCTGCTCGAGCCGATGATGGCGGTTGTTGTCGAGACTCCTGAGGACTACATGGGTAACGTCATGGGCGACCTCTCTGGCCGTCGCGGTATCGTTCAGGGTATGGACGACCTTCCGGGGGGTATCAAGGAGATCAAGGCGGAAGTGCCGCTGGCCGAGATGTTCGGTTACGCTACCCAGCTGCGCTCCCTGAGTCAGGGTCGTGCCACGTACTCGATGGAATTCAAGCACTACACGGAAGCTCCGCGTAACGTTGCTGAAGCCATCATCAACAAGAAATAATTGTTGTAATAACTGATTAGGAAGCTAAAAAATGGCTAAGGAAAAATTTGCACGGACGAAGCCGCACGTAAACGTCGGCACGATTG
>JAOAUC010000014.1 GCA_030157785.1 Zoogloea oleivorans | reverse complement strand
GCAGGCGCCGCTCTCCGGGCAGGGTTTCTGCTGCTATTCCGATGGTCAGGGACATCTGGCGGGTTCTCTTGTGATTAGCGACATTCCCCTCTTGATCAGGTCGCCCCCTTCTCCTGGGAGAAAGATCCAGGTCGCCGCATGGCGCGAGCGACCTGGAGAAAATGCCCATAAGCGCTGAGGGAGAGGATTACGCTTACTAGCAGGGAGACACACCTTCCGCACACAAACAAAACAAACCGTCGTGTTCGTTTTTTAATAGTAAGCACAAAAGTACATCCTGCCAAGCCCCAAACAGAAAATTGTTTCGGTAAGTTTATTTTCCGTGGGTAGCGCCATCACTCAATAACAAACCGTTCTGCTTGTTTGTTTGATAAGATTAACGGACCAACCCCAACCAATGGAATCCCACCATGACGCAGCGTGAAATCCTCGTAGTCGGCACCGCCCGTACGGCCATCGGCACCTATGGCGGCAGCCTCAAGGACATCCCCCTCAGCCAGCTGGCCACTACCGCCGTCAGTGCCGCGCTGAGCCGCTCGGGTGTGGACCCGCGGGAAATCGGCCATGTGGTGATGGGCAACGTGATTCCCACCGAGCCGCGCGATGCCTATCTGAGCCGCGTCGCCGCCATCGACTCGGGCATTCCGCTGGAAACCCCGGCCTTCAACGTGAACCGCCTGTGCGGCTCCGGCCTGCAGGCCATTGTCTGTGCGGCCCAGTCGATCCTGCTCGGTGACACCGACATCGCCATCGGCGGCGGTGCCGAAGCCATGAGCCGCGGCCCCTACATCCTGCCGAACCTGCGCTGGGGCGCACGCATGGGCGACACGCCGGCCCTCGACTACATGAACGGCATCCTCCACGACCCGTGGGAGAAGTTCCACATGGGCGTGACCGCCGAGAACGTTGCCGCCCGCTACGGCATCACCCGCGAGATGCAGGATGCCCTCGCCCTGGAAAGCCAGCAGCGCGCCGTCCGCGCCATTGCCGAAGGCCGCTTCAAGGAGCAGATCGCCCCGGTCGAGATCAAGACCCGCAAGGGCACCGTGCTGTTCGACACCGACGAGCACGTGCGCGGCGAGCTGAGCCTGGAAGCCCTCGGCAAGATGAAGGCCATCTTCCAGAAGGACGGCAGCGTCACCCCGGGCAATGCCTCCGGCCTCAATGACGGTGCCGCCGCAGTGGTGCTGGTCGAAGCAAAACGCGCCGTGGCGCTTGGCCTCAAGCCACTCGCCCGTCTGGTCGGGTATGCTCACGCCGGCGTCGAACCGGCGTACATGGGCATCGGCCCGGTACCGGCCACCCGTCTGGTGCTTGAACGCACCGGCCTCACCCTTGCCGACCTGGATGTCATTGAAGCCAACGAGGCTTTTGCGGCCCAGGCCTGTGCGGTGACCCAGGAACTGGGGCTGGATCCGGCCAAGGTCAATCCGAACGGCTCGGGGATTTCCCTCGGGCATCCGGTCGGAGCGACCGGCGCCATCATCACCACCAAGGCCATCGCCGAACTGCATCGGACCGGGGGCCGCTACGCGCTGGTGACCATGTGCATCGGTGGCGGTCAGGGTATCGCCGCCATCTTCGAACGCGTTTAAAAAAGCTTTTTAAAAAACAACGCAAGAAGGAGTTACACAGCATGGCAATTCAAACAATCGGCGTGATCGGCGCCGGCACCATGGGCAACGGCATTGCGCAGGTCTGCGCCCTGGCGGGTATCAACGTGATCATGGTGGACATCTCCACCGAAGCGGTCGAGCGCGGCGTCAAGACCGTCGCCGGCAGCCTCGACCGCATGGTCAAGAAAGAGAAGATCAGCCCCGCCGCCAAGGACGCGGCCCTCGCCCTCATCCGCGGCACCACCGCCTACGCCGACCTGGCCGGCGCCGAGCTGGTGATCGAAGCCGCCACCGAGAACGAAGGCCTCAAGCTGCGCATCCTGAAGGAGATCGACGCCATCGTGGCACCGACCGCCATCATCGCCAGCAACACCTCGTCCCTGTCCATCACCAAGCTGGCGGCCAGCATCTCCCGTCCGGAACGTTTCATCGGCATGCACTTCTTCAACCCGGTGCCGCTGATGGCCCTGGTCGAACTGATCCGCGGCCTGCAAACCTCCGACGAAACCAAGGCCACCGTCCAGGCCTTCGCCACCGCCGTCGGCAAGACCCCGATCGTCGCCAAGAACAGCCCGGGCTTCGCGGTGAACCGCATCCTGTGCCCGATGATCAACGAGGCCATCTTCGCCCTGCAGGAAGGCCTCGCTACCGCGGCCGACATCGACGAAGGCATGAAGCTGGGCTGCAACCACCCCATCGGCCCGCTGGCCCTGGCCGACCTCATCGGCCTCGACACCATGCTGTCGGTGATGGAAGTGTTCTACACCGGCTTCAACGATCCCAAGTACCGCCCCGCCCCCCTGCTGAAGGAAATGGTGGATGCGGGCTATCTGGGTCGCAAGAGCGGCCAGGGCTTCTACAGCTACTAAGCTGAACGCCCCCGGGGAGGTCCGCCTCCCCGGACAACCGGAGTTCCCCCCATGCAAGGCCTACCCGGCACCCGCTGCCGCCGCCGCATCTATCTGATGCGCCACGCCCAGGTCAGCTACTTCGACGCCAGCGGCCAGCCTCTCGACCCGCGCAGCGTTCCCCTCACCCCCCGCGGCCGCGAACAGGCCCAGGCAGCCGCCGAACTGCTCGACGACATCCCCTTCGACCTGGCCCTGTGCTCCGGCCTCACCCGCACCGTTGAAACGGCCCGCATCGTCCTAGGCGATCGCGCCCTGCCGCTGCACGAAGAACACCGCCTGAAGGAAGTCCGCGCCGGCCGCCTGCGCGAGATTCCCGCCGAACAACAGGAACAGGAAATCGCCTACGCCTACGAGACGGGATCAGACCCGGACGGCGGCTTCATCGGCGGGGAACGCTGGGCCGACCTGGCCGTGCGCGTGCACGCTGCCTGGGACGAACTGATCGCCCGCGACGATTGGACCAACGCCCTCATCGTCGCCCACGACGGCGTCAATCGCATCCTGCTGACCCACGTCATCGGCGCCGGCCTCTCGGCCATCAAGGCCTTCGAGCAGGATCCGGCCTGCGTCAACATGATCGAACTCGACGTGGAAGACGGCCGCCTGACCCGCGCCTACCTGCGCGCGGTGAACATCGCCCCCTACGACCTCGCCCGCCACGGCGACCATCTGATGGTGATGGAAAAGATCTACCGGGACTTCCGGGCGCGCGGCTGAGACACCCTGTCCAAATAATTCAAACCAGGAGCGAGACACCCCATGAGCACCCATCAAAGACTCAGCGGCCGCGTGGCCATCATTACCGGCGCCGCCTCCGGCATCGGCCGGGCCACGGTTGAACTGTTCGCCGCCGAAGGCGCCTCGGTCATCGCCGTGGACCTGCCCGGTTCGGCCATCGCCACCGTGCATGCCGGCAACCCGAACATCGCCGCGCTGGCCCTCAACGTCACCGATGCCGACGCGCCGCAAAAAATGGTCGCCCTCGCCCTTGAGCAGTTCGGCGGCCTCGACATCCTCTTCAACAACGCCGGCATCGTGCCCGTCTCGCCGGTGTCGGCCATGCCGGAAGACGACTGGCTGCGCGCCTTCGAGGTGAACGTCCATGCCGTGATGCGCACCTGCCGCCACGCCATCCCGGTCATGATCGAACGCGCCAAGACCACCGGCCGCGGCCGCATCATCAATACCGGCTCGATCCTCGCCCACTTTGCCGATCACAGCTGCGGCGCCTACGTGAGCACCAAGCACGCGGTGGCCGGCCTCACCAAGACCATCGCCAAGGAAGTCGGTCGCTTCGGCATCACCGCCAACTACCTGCTGCCCGGCGCCATCGAAACCGGCATGACCGCCGGACTCTTCTCGATTCCCGAAGTGCGCGCCCAGTGGGAGCAGGCCGCCGCCGTCAAGCGCCTCGGCCGCCCCGAAGACATCGCCCGCGCCGCCCTGATGCTGGCCAGCGACGACGCCGACTTCATCACCGGCCATGGCCTCGTCGTCGATGGCGGCGTCACCGTCACCGCCGGCCCCCAGTTGCCCATGTGAGCGAAAGGAAAATCATGACCGACACCCAACAGCCCATCATCGAAACCCGCGAGGGCGGCATCGTTCGCCTGCACTTCAACCGCCCGAAGGTGCTCAACGCCATCAATACGGTCACCGCCCAGGCCCTGCTGGCTGCCGCCCGGCGCCTGCAGGCCGACCCGGACGTGCGCGTCATCATTCTCAGTGGCGAGGGCCGCGCCTTCATGGCCGGCGGCGACATCGCCCAGTTCCGCGACGACCCGGCCTCGGTGCCCGCCACGCTGATCGAACCCCTCAACGCCGCACTGGCCATTCTCACCACCCTGCGCGCGCCGGTGATCGCCAGCATCCAGGGCCCGGTGGCCGGCGCCGGCATGAGCATGGCCCTCGCCTGCGACCTGATCGTCGCGGCCGACACCACCCGCTTCAATTTCGCCTATGTAAATCTCGGAACCTGCTGCGACCTCGGCGCCTCCTGGAGCCTGCCGCGCACCGTCGGCCTGCACAAGGCGCTGGAAATCGCCCTGCTCTCCGACCCCATCGACGCCGCCGAAGCCCTGCGCCTCGGCCTCGTCAACCGGGTCGTGCCGGCCGACAGCCTGGCCGACGAAACGAACACGCTGGCCCGCCGCCTTGCCGCCGGCGCGCCCATCGCCCAGGGCACCCTCAAGCAGCTGATGCGGCGCTCCTTCGAGCGGGATTTTGCCGGCCAGCTCGAAGCCGAACGCCAGGGTTTTGCCACCTGCGCCGCCACCGCAGATTTCAAGGAAGCCGTCGACGCCTTCCTCGGCAAGCGTCCGGCCACCTACAAGGGCTGCTGAACATGGCGCTGCCGATCCGCCAGATCGCCTACTTCGTCCCCGACGTGCGCGTGGCGGCGGCACGCCATGCCGCCCTGTTCGGCTCCGGCCCCTACTTCGTCGCGGAGCACATCCCGCTGCGCAAGGCGCTGTACCGGGGCCGCGAAGGCCGGCTCGACCACAGCTCCGCCTACGGCCAGTGGGGCGAGCTGATGGTCGAGTTCGTCCAGCAGAACAACCCCGGCCCGTCGGCCTTCCACGACATGTACCCGGAAGGCAGCGGCACCGAAGGCATCCACCACGTCGCCCTGTTCGTGGACGACCTGCCCGACGCCATCGCCGCCCACCAGGCCGCCGGGCGCGAGATCGCCCTCTACGCCGAAATGAACGACGGCTTTGCGTTTGCGATGGTCGACACGGTGGCCGAGTACGGCCACATGATCGAGCTGTACAGCCCCACCGACGTGCTCACCGGCTTCTACGCCTTCGTAAAAACCGCCGCCGAGAGTTTCGACGGCACGGACGCGGTACGTGATATCCGCTTCGACGGAGCTGGGCGGGGGGCACCGCCCGATACGCTGATACGATACGGCCGGCAGAATGCCGCGCAAATAAACGTACACGGGTGATCAGGAATGCAAGACAGCGAATTGTGTAAGCGTGCCCGGGAGTTCTTTGCCCGCCTGGCCAACGAGGACGCGCGCGCCTGGACACACGACGTGATCCAGGCATTGCGGGCCGCATATCCGGCCGTCGATGTGTGGGCGACGGGCGGCATGGACCAATACGTGGACATCCGCATCGGCAGACGTGGCCGGGGCACCGCCCGTGGGGCCCCGGTGTTCTACTTGTGGATCGACGGGCAGAGCAAATGGCCCAATCTGTGGGCTCACGAGGACATCCGTGATGGCATTCTCCCCCATCCCCTGACGGCGGAGGATGCCCCCACTCTGCAAGACGTCGGACAATGGCTTGAACGACACGCCACCCAGATCGCCCGCCGGGCATCGGATCTGGCCGGCAAGGGCAGCAACCCCGTCGATTACGCGGCAGCCAACGCACGTGTCGAGGCGGGCAGCCAGACGGAACCGGAGCATCCGGTCCGGACTCCCTCCCCCAGCACTCGTCAGTCAGGATTGAACCAGATTCTTTTCGGGCCTCCCGGTACGGGCAAGACCTACAACACCATCAACCAGGCGCTGGCAATCCTCGAACCCCAATTGCTCACCGACGGCGCCAGTCGAGAGGCGCTCAAAGCCGCCTTCGACGCCTATGTCGCAGCGGGCCAGATCGTCTTTGCCACGTTTCACCAGAGCTTCAGTTACGAAGATTTCGTTGAAGGCCTGCGTGCGACGAGTACCGACGGACAGCTGGAATATCGTGTCGAGCCAGGCGTCTTCAAGCGCCTGTGCCAGCGAGCAGCCCTGGGTGTGGTGGCAAACGACGATCCCTTCGATCTGGCCATAGGCCGCTTGCTGGAAAAAATCGATCAGGCGGACGGGCGCATCGAGATGCAAACCCGGCGAGGCCGGCGCTTCAGCGTAGCGTATTCAGGGGGAGCCACTTTCCTTCTCTACCCCGAGAGTAGCCAGGATCTGAAATCGGGCTACACCGGAAGCATGGAACACGTCCGCAAACTGTATCAAACCGGCGATGAACACGGCATGTACAACCTGTCCTACGTCCGGGGCATGCTGGATTACCTGAAATCGGAGTGCAGCCTGCCGGCCACTTCCATCACAACCGAAAAAGCCGAAAGTCGTCTGCCCTTTGTGCTGATCATCGACGAGATCAACCGGGGCAACGTGTCACGCATCTTCGGCGAACTGATCACACTGATCGAGTCGTCGAAGCGGACAGGAATGCCGGAGGCCCTGGATGTCATGCTGCCGTACTCGAAGGAACGCTTCAGCGTGCCTGCCAACCTTCACATCATCGGCACCATGAACACCGCCGATCGATCCCTGGCAGGGCTGGACATCGCCCTGCGGCGACGTTTTGAGTTCGTCGAGATGCCTCCGCGGCCGGACTTGCTGGACGGCGTGACGGTGGAAGGCGTGGACATCGGCCAGCTGCTGCGCAAGATGAACGCACGCATCGAGGTGCTGCTGGACCGGGATCACTGCCTGGGCCACGCTTATTTCATGTCGCTCAAGAACACACCCGAGCTGTCTGTGCTGGCGAGGATCTTCCGGAACAGCGTGCTGCCCCTGCTGCAGGAGTATTTCTTCGAGGACTGGCTGCGCATCGCCTGGGTACTCAACGATCACCGCAAGCCGCAGCCCCTGTGTTTCCTGCGCCAGCCCGCGTCCCGCCTGGCGGAATTGTTCGGCGACGATGCGAACGTCAATGAACAGGGACAACGCTGGCAGCTGAACGAAGAAGCCTTCGAGGAGCCTGGCGCCTACGCAGGCGTAATCGACGCGTCCCTGGCAAGCAACGCGTGACCCACCGCATCACCGTCCGGGAGTACGCCTGGCTGACGGCCAGCCCGGTGGCACGCCCCTCCCTCGACCGGGCACAGGTGCCAGCCAGCGCCTTCAACTGGCTGTGCCAGTTGAGCGCCGGCTTTCGCAAGAACGGAGCGGCCCTGGTGCACCTGGAGGATCAGCGCTGGCTGCGCCTCGACAGCTATGTGGGCGTACTGGAAACCCCGTGCGGCACCAGCCTGGAGATCCTGCCCAAGCACACGGAAGAAGGGAGCAATCCGGTTCCGGGCCGGAAGCTGCTGAAGCGCATGATTGCCAGCGCCCTGGACATGCCCGCCCGCGAAACAGGGCCGGCAAAGCTGGAGCGCTTCGACGCCCCGCTCAGCGAATGGGTGATGGAACAGTTTCTGGCGGGCCTCGATCACCTGGTCAAACGCGGCATGCGCTCGGACTATCTCCGCGTGGAGGCCGCCGAAAACTACCTGCGCGGACAACTGGACACCGTGCGCCAGATGCGCCAGCCACCGGGCCGGCAGCATGTGTTCCAGATCCGCCACGACATTTTCGGGCCCGACCGCCCCGAAAACCGCCTGCTCAAGACCGCACTCGCTCAGATCTGCCGTACAACCCAGGCCCCCGCCAACTGGCGCCTGGCCCACGAGTTGCGCAGCCTGCTCAACGAGATTCCGGCCAGCCTGGATGTGGACGCCGACTTCAAGCGCTGGGGCAAGGACCGCTTGATGGCCCACTACCAGCCTCTCCGCCCGTGGTGCAAGCTGATCCTGCACCGTCAGATGCCGCTGGCAGTCGCGGGTGATTGGCACGGAATCAGCATGCTGTTTCCGATGGAAAAACTCTTCGAGCGCTACGTAGCCGCAGCGCTGCGCCGCGCACTGCAGGCCGACGCACGACTCGTCACGCAGGCCGCCCGGCACGCCCTTTGCGAACACCTGGGCGCACCGATGTTTCAGCTGCGCCCGGACATGCTGGTCGAGCACGCTGGCCGGCGCTGGATTCTCGATGCCAAATGGAAGCTGCTCGACACCGCCGACCGGGAGGGCAAGTACGGCCTCAGCCAGGGGGACTTCTACCAACTGTTTGCCTACGGCCAGAAGTACCTGGGCGGCGAGGGCGACATGGTGCTGATCTACCCGCGGCACAGCCGCTTCGACGGCATCGAAGCGGCCTTCCACTTTGGCGGTCAGCTGAAGCTTCGGGTGGCGGCCTTCGATCTGGAGAAAGGCTGCCTTATCAACGCCCCCGCCACGGGCTTACCCCTGCGGAACCTGGCCCTGAGCTGACCTCCCCTACTCCTCGGCCATCCGCACGATTTCTTCGGTGGCCTTGGAGGTTTGCAGGGCGAGCTTGCCGACTTCCTCGGCCACCACGGCGAAACCTCGCCCGGCTTCGCCAGCGCGGGCGGCTATGATGCTGGCGTTGAGGGCCAGCAGGTTGGAGCGCTTGGAGATGTCGTTGATGACCGAGGATCTGACGCATGCTCTGGGCCATGCGCTCACGCTGGGTGATCTGGAGTTCCTCGGCAGCCTTCTCGGCCGAAATATTCCGAAAGGAGCCGGCGCAGCGCAGCGGCAGGCCCGCCCCATCGCGCACCGTCTGGGCCCGCCCGCGGAACCAGACGCAGTCGCCGCTTTTCTTGCGGATGCGGTATTCGGCAATAAAGCACTCTCCTCCTGTTGAATTTTCTATTCTTTGCTACCAAGTTTCGCCAAACGGCCGCAGTTCATGCAGGAAGCTCCACGCGCTGCGGTCCTGGTGGGCCAGGTGCCAGACTTCGCCGGCGATGGCGTCGGGCTTCATGAAGAAGCTGTCCGGCTGGCCGGCAAAGGCCCGGCGGGTCCACGGCACGTCGATCACCGCGTCGATGACCACGTAGGCCACGTGCACGCCCTGCGGCCCGAGCTCGCGGGCCATCGATTCGCACAGGATGCGCTGGGCCGCCTTGGTGGGTGCCAGCCCGGCAAAGGGCGCCCGCCCGCGCTGCGACGAGGTGTTGCCGGTGACGATGATGGCGCCTGTGCCGGCGGCGATCATGTCCGGCGCCAGGGCGCGGGCCAGATGCAGCAGGGCCATCACGTTCACCTGGAAACCCTGCTCCAGCAGGGCCGGGTCCATGTCGAGGAAGGAGCCGCGGCCGCCAGCGACAGCGTTGTGGATGAGCACCGCGGGAGTGCCCAGTTCGGCGCGGATCCGCGCCAGCGTCGCCTCCACCGCGGCGCTGTCGGTCACGTCGCAGACGAAGGCCCGGGCCGCGGGGAGTTCCGCTTCCAGCGCGGCCAGCCGGCTCGCGTCGCGGGCCAGCATGGCAACCCGGTAGCCGCCCGCGACAAAACGCCGGACGAGGGCCGAGCCGGTGCCCGGCCCGACACCGGTAACCAGTGCCACAGGCTTGTTGTCGCTTGAATTCATGATGGTCTCCGTCTGAGGCAGGCCGGCAGCCCCCGTTGATGCAGGAACAGCCCCGCACTGATCGTTGCCGCCCCGGCCCACACCTGGGCCGGCAGCGCTTCATCGTTGAGAAAGCACCCCAGAAACAGAGCCAGCAGCGGCGTGACGACGGTGATCAGGGCCAGCGCCGCCGCGTCCATGTGCTTCATCAGATAGTAGTAAAGCGCAAAGCCGAGCACCGAACCGAAGACGCCCAGATAGGCAATCGCCAGCACACTGCGCAGCGGCAGGCTGGCCGGCCAGTGGCCGTCGGTGATCAGCCAGGCGAGGCCGAAGAGGGGCAGCGAGACCAGCATCACCCCGGCGGTGATGGCTAGCGGCGGGGTGTGGCCGGCCACCCGCTTCATCCACACCAGGCCTGCCGAGTTGATGAAGACTGCCAGCAACACGGCCGCCAGACCGATGCCGGCCTGCGGGCTGCCGAGGCCCTGCCCGTCGCCGAAGACGATCACCAGCCCGCCCAGCGCCAGCAACATCCCGACCACCCGCACCGGGGTCAGCGCGCGCTCCTTCAGCCACAGGGCGGCCATCACGCTGGTAACCAGCGGCGACAGGCCGAAGATCACCGAGAGCAGGCCCGAATGGATGAACTGCGCGCCCCAGTAGGTGCACAACATGGTGCCGAAGAGGCTCGTGCCGCCGACCAGATAGGCCGGCCACACGTTCCTGTGTAGCGGAAAGCCCACGCCGGTGGCGAGCAGCACCGCCACCGCGCACAGCAGCCCGACGATCATCCGCGAGAACACGGCGAAGGCGAAGCTGCCGCCCTCAAGGCTCCAGTTGATCGCCAGCGGCGTGGTGGACCACAGCAGCACCACCGACGCATAGGCGACCGGAACCGACATGGGCTACAGGTCGAGAACCAGCAACTTGCCCCGGGCCCGCGAACAGCACGGCAGGAACTGGTTGTTGGCGGCTTTTTCCTCGTCGGTGAGGTAGTTGTCCCGATGCTCCGGCTCGCCTTCGAGCACGCGGGTCAGGCAGGTGCCGCAGACGCCCTGCTCGCAGGACACCTCGATGTTCACCCCGGCCTCGCGCAGGGCAGCGACCACGCTCTTGGTGGGCGGCACACTGACGCACTTGCCGCTGCTCGCCAGCTTGACCTCAAAGCTGCCGTCGGCCGAGGTATCCACCTTCTGGCCGGCGAAGTATTCGAAGTGGACGCTGTCCGAGGCCCACTGGCGCGCCGCCGCGCCCTTGGTGACGAAGTCGATGAAGCCGCCCGGCCCGCACACGTACAGGTGGGCATCGGCGCCGGCCGCGTCGAGCACAGCCGGCAGGTCGAGCTTCTGGTCGGCGGAGCCGTCGTCGTAGTGAAAATGCACCTTGTCGGCAAAGCCGGAAGTGCGGATGCGCTCGACAAAGGCGGCGCGCTCGGCCGAGCGGGCGCAGTAATGCATCTCGAAGTCGGCCCCGGTGCGGGCCAGGCGCTCGGCCATGCACAGGATCGGCGTGACGCCGATACCGCCCGCCAGCAGCACCGAACGCTTGGCCGGCACCAGCGCAAAGTGGTTGCGCGGGGCGCTGATGCGCAGGGTCTGACCTTCGACGAGGGCGTCATGCACGGCCACCGAGCCGCCGCGGGAAGCCGGGTCGCGCAGCACGCCGATCAGGTAGCGGTGCGCTTCGGTGGGGTCGTTGCACAGGGAATACTGGCGGATCAGGCCGGGCTGGATTTCCACGTCGATGTGGGAGCCGGCGCTGAAGGACGGCAGGGTCTGCCCGTCCACCGGCGCCAGTTCCAGCGACACGATGTCGAGGGCTTCGGCGGCCTTGCGGACGATGCGAACAGTGAGTTGGGTCGAATCCATGCTGTGTGTCTCCTCTCTGGGTCAGGCCTTTGCCTGCTGGCGCTCGCGGATGTCGGCGCGCAGGCGGTCCTTGCGTATCTTGCCCGAGGCGGTGCGCGGGAAGTCTTCCAGCACCACCAGGTGCTCCGGGTACTTCTGCCGGGCCACGCCAGACGCCGCCACGAAGGCCAGCAGCGCGTCCAGATCGAGCCCCGCGCCCGGCTGTGCAATCACGTAGGCGCACAGGGTTTCGCCGAGGCGCGCGTGGGGCATGGCCACCACGGCGGCTTCCTTGATCGCCGGCATGCGGTGCAGGATGTCCTCCACCTCCTTGGCGCTGACCTTCTCGCCGCCCCGGTTGATCAGGTCCTTCTTGCGTCCGGTGATGACGATGGCGCCTTCGGAAGTCACCCGCCCCAGGTCGCCGGTGGCAAAGAAGCCATCGGCATCGAAGCTGGCCGCCGTGGCTTCCGGGTCGCCGTAGCCGAGGAACATGGACGGGCCGCGCACGCAGATCTCGCCTTCCTGGCCCACCGACAAGCGGTTGCCTTCGTCGTCGAGGATGCACACTTCGTAATCGGCGATCTGGCCATCGGTGCTGGCCGCCATCTCCATCTCGCCCACGCCGGCAAAGCCGAGGGTGGTGAGCGGCACTTCGCTCGATCCATACACGCGGAAAGCGCGGCACTGCTCCAGCACCTCATACGCCTTGCAGATCAGCGCCGGCGGCACTTCGGCCCCGCCGCAGGCAAACACCTGCAGGCTGGGCAGGCGCCGTCCGCCTGCTTCGGCGGCGCTCAGCAGCTCGTGCAGGAAGGGCGTGGCGCCAACACTGGCGGTGACCTGCTCGGCGTCGATCAGGTCGAGGGCTTCGACGGCATTCCAGCGCTCCATGAACACCGTCCGCGTGTTGCTGCAGAACGGGATTTCCATGCCGCTCTGGCCGGTCACGTGGGTCACCGGCGAGGCCATCAGCAGGATGTTGTCGAGGCCGGCCACGGCGCTGCCTCGCGACCAGTTTTCGAAGGCCCGCTGCAGCCGCAGCGGCCCGGTATTGTGGGTGTGCAGCACGCCCTTCGGCCGGCCGGTGGTGCCCGAGGTGTATAGGATCATCTTCACCGCGTTGGCGTCCACCTTGGGCCGCCCGGTCAGGCGCGTGGCCTCGCCGATCATCGCCTCGTAGCTGTCACCGCCCGGCTCGCCGCGCACCGCACACAACAGACGCAATCCGGGCAGGGTCGGGGCCAGGCGTTGCATCATTGCCGCGTAGTCGAAACCGCGGTAATCCGTGGGAAAAAAGGCCGCCTTGACACCCGCATCGGCGAGCATGAAGGCCACCTCGGCGTCCCGGTAGATCGGCACGATGGGCGCCACCACCAGGCCGAGCATGGTCGTGGCCAGATCGATGACCACCGCCTCCCGCCAGTTGGGAAGCTGGAAGCTGACCACATCGCCAGCCACCAGGCCGCGCCGCTGCAGGCCGGCGGCCAGCAGGTCGGCCTCGGCCAGCAATTCGCTGACGGTACAGCGCTGCGCACCAAACACGTGGGTCACCCGGTCCGGATCGCGCCGGGCCAGGTCTTCGGCGAATTCGGCGAGGGTCTTGCCGGGCCAGTCGCCGCTGGCCGTATATCGTTCGATCAGGGCCTCGTCGAGGCGCACCTGCCAGCCGCTCACATCCTTGCGCATTTGCGGGTCTCCGGATCTCAGGCGGCCAGCGAGGCATCCACGAAGCGCGCAAAGTGCGCGTCGCGGTTGCCGAACAGGGCCGCAATCACCATCAGGCGACGGAAGTAGTGGCTCACATCCACCTCGTCGGTCACGCCTACCCCGCCGTGCATCTGGATCGCCTCGTTGGCCACCTTGCGGGCCGCCGTGGCGATGTAGGCGCGGGCGCCGCTGACGATGCGCACACGGCCTTCCGCCGGGCCGGCCAGGGCCTGCTGGGCGGCGGCCGTCAGCGCCCGGACTTCCTCCTGCAGCAGCAGGCAGTCAACCATGCGGTGCTGAAGGACCTGGTTGCTACCGATGAACTTGCCGAACTGCTTGCGCACCTTGAGGTATTCGTTGGTGGTGTGCACCAGGCTCTTGACGATGCCGAGGGTCTCGGCGCACAGGGCCACCGTCGCCTCGTCGCGGATTTCGGCCAGGGCCACGGCGGCGGTCTGGCCGCTTTCCGGCTGCAGGCGTTCGGCCACGGCGGCGTCGAGGCGCAGCGTGGTCGCACCACGGCCGTCCACCAGCTTGTAGTTGTGACGGCTGACGCCGGCGGCGTCGGCATCGACCAGGGCCACGACGGCTGCGCCGCTGGCCGCGTCGATTGCCGACACCAGAAACTTGCCGGCGATATCGCCATGCAGCACGCCGAGCTTGGCGCCAGTGATACGGTTACCGTCGATCACGCAGGGGCCGGCTTCATCTTCGTCGGCCAGCACCAGCACCAGCGAACCGTCGGCCAGGGCCGGCAGCAGCGCGGCCTTCTGGGCGGCGGAACCTTGCTTGAGCAGCAGGCCGGTGCCGACAATGGCGCTGGCCAGCAGCGGCTCCATCAGCAGGCGGCTGCCGGCGATTTCCATCACCGCGCCAATAGCCACCGCGTCGGCATCGAGGCCACCGTCGTCTTCGGGCAGGCGCAGGGCCAGAAAGCCGAACTCGGCAAAGTCGCTCCACGCCTGGCGGCTGTAGCCTTCCGGCTGCTCGAGCACGGCCCAGCGCTGGTGGAAGCTGTAGTTGTCGTCGGCGTAGCGGGCCGCGCTGTCGCGCAGCATGCCGATTGTTTCGAGATCTGTTTTCATAAGCCCAGCACCACCTTGGCAACGATATTGCGCTGGATCTCCGACGAGCCGCCGAAGATGGTTGCAGCGCGGTTATAGAAATGGTCCTTCAGGATGCCGCCGGTGTCGTCCGGGCCCAGCGGCGGCAAACCGGCGCTGTGCAGGGCTTCGGTGTCGAAGGCGACGCCCGCGTGGCCCAGGGCCTCGACGAGGGTTTCCATCACTTCCTGGTAGAGCTCGGTGCCGCGCAGCTTGATCAGCGAGGCTTCGCTGCCGTTCTCGGTGCCATCGACCATCGCCGTCACGGCCTGGTAGGCGGCCAGTTCGAGGGCCATGAAGCGCAGCTCGTACTCGCCGATGCGGTTGCGCATCAGCGGCTGGTCAATCAGGGCGACGCCATTCACCCGTGTTTCCCGGGCGTGCTTCTTGAGGCGATCGAGTACATGCCAGGCCCAGCCGACGATGGCACCGGCAGTGCGCTCGTTCTTGAGCAGGAACTTGGCGTAGGTCCAGCCCTTGCCTTCCTCGCCGATCAGGTTCTCGGCCGGCACCTTGACGTCTTCCAGCCACACTTCATTGACGTGGGCGAAGCCATCCATGGTGCGGATCGGCTTGACCGTCACGCCGGGGCTCTTCATGTCGATGAGCAGGAAGGAGATGCCGGTCTGCGGCTTGTCGTCGCGGTCAGTGCGCACCAGACAAAACAGCCAGTCGGCCCACTGGGCGTAGGTGGTCCACACCTTCTGGCCATTCACCACGTAATGGTCGCCATCCTTCAGCGCCATGGTGCGCAGGCCGGCCAGATCCGACCCGGCACCCGGCTCGGAATAGCCCTGGGCCCAGAATTCCTCGGTGGTCTTGATGCCCGGCAGGAAGCGCTGTTTCTGCGCGTCGGTGCCAAAGGCGTAGATCACCGGGCCAACGTATTTGACGCCGAAGGGGATCACCCACGGGCAGCCCAGGCGGGCCAGTTCGTCCTCGAAGGCAAAGCGCTCCAGCGGTGACCAGCCCTTGCCGCCCAGGGCCTCGGGCCAGTGGGCCACCGACCAGCCCTGCTTGTCGAGCAGGCGCATCCAGCCGACGTAGTCTTCCTTGCTCAGCACCTGGTGGCGGTGGGCCTTGTCGCGCAGCTCGGCGGGCATCACGGTGGCGTAGAAATCGCGCACCTCCTGCCGCAGCGTCTCGGCGCGCGCGCGCAGTTGTTCACTCATACCGACCTCTCGTCGCAAATTTTGACCAGCTGGACGCCGCGGTTCTTGCCGTGGAAGACCCGGCCGATGGCCTCGACAATGCTGTCGAGGCCGTCCAGCACCTCAATCTGATACTTCAGGCTGCCGTCGGCGGCCCAGTCCTGCAGGATGCCGACCACGTCCTCGTAGCGATGCAGGTATTCGCTGACCAGGAAGCCCTCCATGCGCGCGGCCTTGTTCACCAGGGTCATCAGCGAGGCAGTGTTCTGGGTGACGCCGCCGTTGTAGCTCGACACCAGCCCGCACAGCACCACCCGGCCCTTGAAGCGCAGGCGCTCGATGATCATGTCCATCACCGGGCCGCCGACGTTCTCGTAGGCGATGTCGATGCCGTCCGGACACAGGGCGTCGAGGCGCGCCGCCACGTCGTCGTGCTTGTAGTCGATGACGTTGTCGATGCCGCACTCGTCACGCAGCCAGGCGCACTTCTCGGGGCCGCCGGCAATGCCGACCACCTTGAGGCCGAGCTTCTTGCCGATCTGGCAGGCCAGCGAACCCACGCTGCCCGCCGCCGCGGTGACCACCAGGGTCTCGCCGGCCTTGGGCTTGCCGATCTCGGTGAGGCCGCAGTAAGCGGTGAGGCCCTGCACATCGAGCACCGAGCGATACGCCGCCAGCGGCACGCCGGGGCGCGGAGCGAGCTTCTGCAGATGGCCGGCCGGGGCGATGGACCATTCCTGGCAGCCGCCGAGGCCATTGACGTAGTCACCGGGCACCAGCGACGGGTCGCGGGACGACTCGACCACGCCGAGGGTGATGCCGGTCATCACCTCGCCCAGCGACTGGGGCGGAAAGTAGGTTTCCCTGGCGTTCATCCACAGGCGCATGGACGGCGGGATGAGCAGGTACAGGTTGCGTACCCGCACCTCGCCCGGGCCCGGCTCGGGCAGGGCGGTGTGCGTGACGTCGAAGTGTTCGCGGCCCACCTCGCCCTCCGGGCGGGCGATGAGGCGCCATTGGGTATTCAGGCTCACTTGGCGCTCCCGCTGCCCAGGTACTTGTCGAGGGTCAGGTGGTGGTGGCGGATGCGGCTTTCCTGGTAGGTCGCCAGGCTGACGGCGCCCTTCCTGGATGCCTTCATGCCCTTGGTCATGGCGACCATGTTGCGCATGTCCTGATCGAACACCGGGCCGAGGGCCATCAGTTCGGCGGCGGCCGAGAAGGGCTGGTCGTCCGGCAGACGGTTGAAGCGCGCCGGTGCCGGCGGTACTTCGCCTTCCTTGTGGCGCCACAGCAGCATGACGTCGAACAGGCAGCTCTCGTGGTTGTCACCGTCGGGGATGACCCGGTAAAGGATGTTGCCGCAGTAGCCAGACCAGATCTGGGTGTTCGGGAAGATCGAATAGAGGATGGCGTCCTGCAGCTCGGCCAGCGTGGCCTGGGACAGGTCGCGACCGGATGCCTCGCCGAAGATGCGGCGGTTCAGCTCGCCGATGTACTGGCGGGTGGTCTGGCCTTCGGGCAGCTTGTGGGCATCGCCGTCGGAGTCGGCCATGCGGCCGGATTCCTCGAGAATGTCGTGGAGCACCAGCGGCTCGACCACACCCCGGGTGTGGGAGCTGGGCACCGCCATCGGGGTGACGCTGCGGCTGATGTTGTCGCCGTACATGTCGTACTGGCTGTCGCAGTCGCCGGTGAAGGTGAGCAGCTGCGGGTGGGTGACGTGGGCGTGCATGGACTCCATGAAGGCTTCCTGGGCTACCTTCCAGTTCACCGGCACCTTGCGCTGCACGTGGGCGATGATCACCGAACGCTCGAAGGCGTAGTCGCGGAAGTGCTCGGGCAGCACGTCCAGGTGCTCGAGCAGGGGCTTGGCATCCGGGTCCATGTTGATGAAGATGAAGCCCTTCCAGCTCTCGACGCGCACTTCCGGCAGGTTCTGCTCTTCCTTCTTCAGGTACTTGAAGTCCCAGGCGCAGGGAATGCTCTCGAGCTTGCCCTTCAAATCCCAGGTGAAGCCGTGGTACGGGCACTTGAGCTGGCCAACCGTGCCGCCGCTGGTGCGCAGGGCGCGGCCGCGGTGCAGGCAGGAGTTGTGGAAGCCGCGAATCACGCCGTCGTCGCCGCGCATCACGATGATCGAGTCGTCGATGATGTCGTAGACGAGGTGGTCGCCGGCCTTCGGGATCTGCTCTTCACGACCGACGAACTGCCACACCTTCGGCCACATCTTCTCGGCCTCCTGGCGGTGGAAGTCGCGGGAGATGTAGCGATCTACCGACAGGTTCTCGTCGCTGAAACCCGGGTTGCAGGGGGCCAGGTAGTCGGGCACCGGCACGGTCTCCTGCTTCAGGAGCTGCTGAAAAACGTCCGGGTCGCCGGCGCTGTCCTGGGGCAGCAGGACAAACTTCTCTTCGGGTTTGTTCATGTCTTTGTCTCCGTTATTTTTGTCGGTAAAAGGCCGTCAGCCAGCCTGAAGAATCGTCACGGCGCTGACGCCCGGGGCGCCATAGACGTGGGTATAGCCAAGCCGGGGCGTGCCCGGCACTTGCCGCTGCCCCGCCTGCCCTCGCAGCTGGGTGCAGATTTCGATGACCTGGCGCAGGCCCGAGGCCCCCACCGGCTCGCCGTTGGCGAGACAGCCGCCGTCGGTATTGACGGGCAGGCGACCGTGGATGTCGGTGGCGCCGGAGGCCAGCAGGTGTTGCTGCTCGCCGTGTTCGCAGAAGCCGTTTTCGGCGATGTGGATCAGCTCGGAGCCGCTGTCGGTGTCCTGCAGCTGGATCACGTCGATGTCCTGCGGGCCGACACCGGCAAATTCAAAGGCTGCGCGGGAGGCCATCACCGTCGGCGCCGGCGACTGCTGGGCGGCCAGGCCGGGGTTGAAGACCTCGAAGGAGCCGTGGTGGCGGGTGCGCATCACCGCGGCCTTCACGATCACCGGGTTGGCGGTGTACTTGCGGGCGTGTTTGGCGCTGCACAGCACCAGCGCGGCGCCGCCCTCGGCCGGATTGCAGAACATGAACTTGCGCAGGGGCAGGTTCACCGCCATCGATTCGGCGATTTCCGCGTAGCTCAGCTCGCGGCGACGCCAGGCGTGGGGCGTCAGCGCGCCGTTGCGGAAGGCCCGCTGGGCGATGCGCACCAGGGCGTCGTCGGTGATGCCGTACTCAAACATGTAGCGCCGGGTTTTCAGGGCGAAGAACTGGGTGGTCAGCATCAGGCCGGTTTCGCCGTACCAGTCTTCCAGGCCCCAGTCCTTGGGCTTCGGGTTGAAGGCGCCGCGGGGGTGCTTGTCAAAACCCACCGCCACGCCGATCTCGGCCATGCCGGACTGGATCGCGGCAATCACGCTGGCCAGGGCGCTGCCGCCGGTGGCGCAGCCGTTGGCCACATTCACAAAGGGCAGACCGGTGAGGCCGAGCTGGTTGCTGAGGGCGTCGGCATTGCCGCCGTCCTGGCTGCCACCGTAGGCCACACCCACGTCCTTCCATTCGATGCCCGCGTCTTTCAGGGCTTCGCGTACCGCGTGGGCGCCCTGCTGCTGGCCGGAAAGTGCGTCGGTGCGCCCGAAGGGGTGCATGCCGATGCCGATGATCGCGACTTCGTTGTCCATGGTTGTCTCCGGGGGGTCAGGCGGGGGCGAAAGCGTAGGTGTAAACCGGCGCCTCGCCGGGCACCTGGCGGTAGGGCAGCAGGACCAGCACCATCGGCATGCCGATCTTCAGCTGCGCCGGGTCGGCGATGGTCAGACGGCTTTCCACCTTCACGCCGGAGGGCATCTCGATGTAACCGACGCCGTAGGGCTGGAAGTCGGCTTCAGCTTCGCCGCCGTTGTAGGGCGACTTGGGCTGAAAACCCTGGATGGTCCATGACCACAGGGTGCCGAAGCTGCCGAGGGCGAAGGCTTCCATGGCGGTGGAACAGCAGCGGGTACAGCCCTCGCTGGCGGGGAAGTACACCTCGCCGCAGTCGGTACAACGGCTGCCCAGCAGGACCGGGTGCTCGCCACCGAGCCGGAGCAGATCCGGGCAAGCGAGTTTCGGGGAAGTATCCAGGTTCATCGTGGCCGGCCTTTTCATGTCTAAAACAATCAATCCTGTTTGTTATAGTACATGAAAAGAACGGGCGGTAAAGCACTTCCTCGGAAATTTCGGGGACGCTGCCAGGCTGAAGTCCGAGCCATGGAAAACCATGCAAAAAGGGGCCAGAAGGCCCCTTTTTCAACACCGGCAACACGAACTCAGGCGTTTGCCGCCTTGCGCGGCTTGCGTTCCTTCTTTTCGGGCTCGGGTTGCGGCGGCACCTTGGCACCGTGGGCGGCCTCGTAGGCCTTTTCGAACTCCATCATGGCCACCGAGGCAAGCAACTGGTGCAGGCGGTGCAGACGATCACCCTGCATGTAGGGCGTCGGGTTCACCGCCACGCCCTTGAGGGAGTGGAAGAACAGATCTCGCAGCACTTCACCGGTTTGCGGGTAGTCGGCCCAGAAGGGGAAGCGCTTGAGCATGCTGGCGTTCTTCTTCTCGTCGAGGGCCTTTTCGAGGGGCAGCATGACCTTGGCCAGCACCTTGTCGGTACGCGCACCGCGCTGCAGCTCTTGCAAGGCGATGAAGGACGCGCGGGCGTAGTAATACTTCTGCAGCATCACCAGGGTGTCGAGCATGCTCTCAAAGGTGGCGAGGTTGCCGGGCGGTAGCTTGATGCGCCGGCAGGCGTCCTCGTATTCGACCGCACGCAGGTCGGTGATGTACTCGGCGGCTGCCTTGAAGACGTCGGCGCGTGACTTGAAGTGATGGGTCATCGCGCCGCGCGACACCCCGGCCTTCAGGGCGATTTTTTCGGTGGTGGTCTGGGTATAGCCCAGTTCGACCAGGCACTGGAGTGTTGCGTCGAGAATCTGGGTGCGCGTGGCGAGGCTTTTTTCGGCCTGCCAGGTACCGCCGGCGGCCTTGGTACGGGCGGTATCGCGCTTGGGTCGTTCGACCCGTCGCGTTGCCGCTGCTTCGGGCTCAAGCAAGGATTCTGGCTTGTTGTCTTCGATCATTTTCGGTATCCCTCAGACCTGACGAGCAAGTCGATACTGCACAGGAAAGACGTGGCCCGCGCCCATGCACGAACCTGCAGCCTTGCACTGCCATACCGTCTTTCCGCTTCCCTGGTGGTTCCTGCCCGCGAACTTTTGCCACGGGTCATGAACGCGTTTTCCTCATGCTTCAACGTCTTGATTGCGACCGGATTCTACGACAAGCGCACGGAGTGTCCATAGTCCACGGTTAATACGCTTCCGTTCATGAACGATGAAGCCTCGCTGGCCAGCAGCAGCAACGGGCCATCCAGCTCTTCCAGACGCCCCAGGCGCTTGGCCGGCAGATTGGCGATTTCCTTCTTGCCGGCTTCCGATTCGTAAAATGGATTGGTCATTTCGCTGGGGAAATAACCCGGCGCAATCGCATTCACCCGAATGGAATGAGGCAGCAAATCCAGCGCCATGTAGCGGGTCATGTGAATCAACGCACCCTTGGTTGTACCGTAGTTGAGGAAGGCCGGGTAAGCCAGGTGGCCAAGAATCGAGGCAATGTTGATGATCGAGCCCGGCTTGCCCGTGGCAATGAGACGCCGGGCCATTTCCTGTGCGGCAAAGAAGGGGCCGGACAGATTCACGTCCAGAAGCGAGGTCCATTGCTCGTCGGACATCTCCTGGAAAACCGTCGGGTTGGCGAGGCCGGCGTTATTGACCAGGATGTCCACCGGCCCGTAATGCGCTTCGATCTGCTTGAAGCCGAGGCGGATCGAGTCCCGATCCGCAACGTCCATGCGGCAACCAAAGGCTTCGCCCCCGGCCGCGCGGATTTCCTGCGCCACCGCCTCGACCCGTTCGACGCGGCGGGCCACGCAGGCCACCTTGGCGCCCGCCGCCGCCAGCACATGGGCGAAGTGCTCGCCGATGCCCGTACCGGCACCGGTCACCAGGGCTACCCGGCCTTCCAGCGAGAAGGTCTGCTGGATGGCTTTCATTCTTTCCGTTGAGGTCATGTTCTTATTGTTCCTTGTCGAAAGGTCAGGCCAGGGCTGCCGGGTCCGCCAGGGCGTCGGCAATAAAGCGGGTGAAGCGGGCCGCATCGGCCCCGTTGATCACCCGGTGGTCGTAGCTCAGGGACAGGGGAATCACCGGCACGCTGCGCACTTGCCCATCCACCAGCTTGAGCTTTTCACCGGCGCGGGTGACGCCGAGAATGGCCAGCTCGGGGGCGTTGATGATGGGCGTGAAGCCCGTGCCGCCCAGGTTGCCGAGAGAACTGATCGAGAAGCAGCCGCCCGACATCTCGGTGATCGGCAGGCCCTTGGTGCGCGCCCGCTCGGCCTTTTCGGCCAGTTCGAGGGCGATTTCACCGATCGACTTCTTGTCGCAGTCGCGGATCACCGGCACCACCAGGCCGCTGGGGGTTTCCACCGCCACGCCGATGTGAAAGTAGTGCTTCATCACCAGCCCGTCGCCGTTGGGCGCCAGCGAGGCATTGAAGCGCGGAAAGGCCTGCAGCGCCTTGACCGCCGCCTTGATCAGGAAGGGCACCGGGGTGAGCTTGATGCCGAGCTGCTCGCCCAGCGCCTTGCGCACCGTGTCCAGCGTCGGGGCTTCGGCCTCGTCGTGGTGGGTGACGTGGGGAATCTGCGCCCAGTTGCGGGACAGAAAGGACGCCACCAGCTTCTGGTGGCGCGGCAGCGGCACCGTTTCGACTTCGCCGAACAGCGCGAAATCGACCACCGGCATCGGCGGCAGCGTAGCCGGCCACACCGGCACGGGCTTGGCGTCGGGCGCGGCGGACATCAGACGAGCTCGCCGATGACGGTGCCGACCTCGTAGGTCTCGCCGGCTTCCTTGATGATCTTCAGGGTGCCGTCGGCCGGGGCCTCGACTTCCTGAACCGACTTTTCGCTTTCCATGGTGTAGAGCAGCTGGCCCTGGGTCACCGGGGCGCCGTCGGCGACCATCCATTCGGTGAGGATGGCCTCATTCACGGAGAAGCCGAGCTTGGGGAGAATGATTTCGGTTGCCATGTTCGTGTCCTTTGATTTTTGGTTGGGAATGACTTGAGGCTTACTTGAGCGTTTCGCGAATGGCCGCCAGGATGCGTTCCTTGGTGGGCACGAAGGCGCTTTCGAGGGGCTTGGAGAAGGGCACCGGCGAGCGGGCCGCACCGACGCGGGCAACCGGTGCCTTGAGCGTGCCGAAGAGCGCCTTGTGCAGACGGGCGGAGATTTCCGCACCGACACCAAAATCCACCTGGGCTTCGTGGGCCACCACGGCGCGGCCGGTCTTGGCCACCGAGGCGAGGATGGTCGGCATGTCCAGCGGGGAGATGGTGCGCAGGTCGATGACTTCGGCCGATACACCTTCCCTGGCCAGATCCTTGGCGGCGGCAATCACCTCATGGAGGGTCTTGCTGTAGCTGATCAGGGTGATGTCGGTGCCTTCCTGCACCACCTTGGCCTTGCCGATGGGCACGCGCTGGCCGGGTACCGGGGCTTCGCCGGGCACGAAGTACAGGGGCAGGTTCTCGATGAAGATGCACGGATCGTCGTCGAAGATGCACGACAGCAGCAGACCGTAGGCGTCGGCCGGATTCGACGGGGCCACCACCTTGAGGCCGGCGGTGTGGGCAAACCAGGCTTCCAGGTAGTCGGCGTGCTGGCCGCCGGTGCCGAAGCCGGCACCGGTGGTGGTACGGATCACCAGCGGCACGTGGGTCTGGCCGCCGGTCATGAAGCGCAGCTTGGCCGCGTGGTTCACGATCTGGTCCATGGCCACCGTGGTGAAGTTCATCAGCATGATCTCGGCCACCGGACGCAGGCCGGCCAGCGCGCCGCCCACGGCGGCGCCGACAATCGCCTGCTCGGCGATCGGGGTGGACTTGACCCGCCCGGTACCGAACTTGCCCGACAGGCCGGCGGTGCACTTGAACACCCCGCCGCCTTCGCGGTCGGCGATGTCCTCACCGAGGACGACCACCGAGCTGTCCAGCTCCATGGCGTCGTGGAGGGCCATGTTGATGGCCTGGACGATGTTGATCTTCTTGGCTTGAACGGCGCTCATGCTTGGGCTCCCTCGGCAACGACGTCCTTGTCGAGCTCGGATACATCCGGATAAGGGCTGGCCAGTCCGAATTCGACGGCCTCCTCGAAGGCGGCCACGTTGGTGGCCTCGATGTCGGCCAGTTGGCCATCGGTGGCGTGGCCCTGCTCGATCAGCCAGGCGCGGAAGCGCGGCAGCGGGTCGGCAGCGATGGCGGCGGCCATTTCTTCCTTGGGGATGTAATGGCTGTCGTCGCCCATCAGGTGACCACGGAAGCGGAAGGTGTTGGCTTCCAGCAGGGTCGGACCGTCGCCGGCGCGGGCGCGGGCAATGGCGGTGCTGGCGGCCTGCCACATGGCGACGGCGTCGTTGCCGTCCACCTCGACACCGGGGATGCCGTAGGCCAGACCACGGTCGGCAATCGTCGCCGCACCGGTGCCGTATTCGTACTTGGTGTGCTCGGCGTAGCCGTTGTTCTGGCACACGAAGATCACCGGCAGCGTCCACACGGCGGCCAGGTTCAGCGCCTCGTGGAAGGCACCGATGTTGGAGGCGCCGTCGCCGAAGTTCACCACCGTGACCTGGTCGGTGCCCTTCAGTTGCGAGGCCCACGCCAGACCGTTGGCGATCGGCAGGCCGGCACCGACGATGCCGGTGGTGACCGGCAGGCCGGAGGCCACGTGGGTGACGTGCATCGGCCCGCCCTTGCCCTTGCAGGTGCCGGTGGCACGCCCGAACAGCTCGGCCACGAAGGGCTTCAGCGGAATGCCCTTGGCCAGCTGGTCGTGAATGCCCCGGTAGGTGGTCACCACGTAGTCAGCCGGCGTCAGGCTCACCGAGATGGCCGCCGGAATCAGCTCCTGGCCGCGCGGCGAGTAATACGGCGAGGCGATCTGGCCGGCCTTGATGAGCGCAATGAAGCGGTCGTCGGCCGTCTTGATCAGGGTCGCGATTCGGTAGATCTCCAGCAAGGTGGCCTTGCCGGGTTGCTTTGTCTCACTCATGCCCTACCTCTCGATTGGGTTGGTAACGGGAAGCCCTGGAGCCGGCGGCTCGTCCGGCAAACGGGACTTTTGACGGGGCTCGTCGCCCCAAAACAAAACCAACAGTCCCGTTTGTTTTTTTGCAGTATATCGACAGCCCCGGCGAGTGACAAGCCCCGAAAATCAGTCGGCCAGATATTTGTCGAGAGTGTGGTGGTGGGCGCGGATGCGCAGTTCCTGGTAGCTCGCCAGGGTCACCACGCCGGTCAGCGAGGCCTTGAGGCCGCGGGTCATGTGCGGCAAGTTGCGCATGTCCTGATCGAGCACCGGGCCGAGGGCGCCGAGTTCCGGGGCACTGCTGAAAGGCTCGTCATCCGTCAGCCAATGCACGGCCGGGGCCGCCGGTCGGACTTCGCCGGCCCTGTGGCGACCGAGCACCATCACGTCGTAAATGCAGCTTTCCGGATTCTGCCCGTCGGGGATGGCCCGATACACGATGTTGCCGCAGTAGCCGGCCCAGATCTGGAAGTTGGGAAAGGCGGAATACAGGATCGCGTCCTGCAGTTCGGCCAGGGTCGCCTGCGACAGGTCGACGCCGGAGGCCGCCGAATAAGCTTCGCGGTTCATCTCGCCGATGTATTCCCGTGCTGTCATGCCGGCCGGCAGCTGGTGGGCTGCGCCGTTGGCATCGGACATGCGGCCGGATGCGGCGATGCAGTCGCGCATCACCTCGGCCTCGGTGACGCCGGACAGGTTGGGGCTGGCGATGGACATGGGGGTGATGCAGCGCGCCACGTTGTCGCTGAACACGTCGTACTGGCTGTCCACGTCGTCGGTGAAGGTCATGATGTGCGGGTGGGTGGCACGCACGTGGAAGGATTCGAAGAAGGCTTCCTGAGCCAGCTTCCAGTTGCACGGGATGCGTTTGCGCACGTGCAGCAGGGTCGTCGCCCGATCAAGCCCGTAGTCGGCAAAGTGCGCGGGCATCACGCCGAGCCAGCTTTCCAGCGAGGGCGCATCCTTGTCGAAGTTGATGAAGATGAAGCCCGCCCAGATTTCGACGCGCACCTGCGGCAAGTCCTGGCGGGCCGGCTCCAGATGCTTGAAGTCCCACGAGCATGGCAGGCTCTTCATGGCGCCGGCCAGATCCCAGGTGAAGCCGTGGAAGGGGCAGCGCAGCTGCTCGACATGGCCGCCTTCGGGGCGCAGGGCGATACCCCGGTGCAGGCACGAATTGCCGAAACCACGCACCACGCCGTCCTCGCCGCGCATCACGATGACCGAGCGGTCGCCGATGTCGTACACCAGATGGTCGCCGGCGTTCGGAATGGCTTCGTCGCGGCCGACGAACTGCCACACGCGAGGCCACATGCCGGCCATCTCGCGACGGTGGAAATCGGCCGAGAAATAGCGGTCCACCGCCAGATCGGCATCGCCCAGCCCGGCCGCCGGGGCCGGCTTGAGAAAGGCCGGGACGGGCACTTTCTCTTGTGCCAGCAGACGCTGGAAGGTGGCCGGATCGCCGAGGTTTTCGGGTGATACACGCGGGTGCTGGATTGCGCAGGGTGCATTCATTGATTAGTCTCCTCCGGATCATTCCGGCTTGAGTGCCGGTGAGTGGATTCTGCCCAGCACGCAAAACCCTACATTGACCATGGTCAACAAACGAACAATATTGTTTGTTTTATAGAAAGACCTCGCGTGGACAACCCCTTCGTGACGCAGGCTGCGCAATGCCTGTTCGACGGCGCCCCGGCCGACGCCCTGCGCATCGCCCGCATGGGCATGACCCTCGCCGGCGACGACCCCGCGCTGCTGGAAATCGCCGCCGAGAGCGCCCTGCAACTGGGCGATGACGCCGGCGCCGCCGACTGCCTGCAGCGCCTCCTCGCGCTCGACCCAAGCGATGCCCCGGCCTGCAACAACCTGGGCATCGCCCTCGAACGCCTGGGCCACCCCGACGCCGCCGAAGCCGCCTACCGCCAGTCCCTTGCCCACCAGCCCGACGCCGCCGGCACCCATTCCAACCTCGGCGTGCTGCTCACCGACCTGCACCGGGAGACCGAAGCCGAAGCCTGTTTCCGCCAGGCGCTGGCCCTGCAACCGGACTTTGCCAGGGCCCGGATGAACCTCGGCCAGTTGCTCCTCGCGCAGGGCCGCTTTACCGAAGGCTGGCTCCTGCACGAAGGACGCCTCAACGAACACGCCGACTCAACCGGCGCCGCCGACCCGATTGCCGCCGCCGGCCTGCGCCACTGGCAGGGCGAGTCCTTGGCCGGCAAATCGATCATCGTGCTGCCCGAACAGGGCCTCGGCGACGAAATCCAGTTCTGCCGCTACCTGCCCTGGCTCAAGGCTCAAGGCGCCGCGCAGGTCACGCTGGTGTGCCGCCCCAGCCAGACCGCACTGATGCAATCCCTCGCCGGCCCCGACACCGTGATCAGCCAAGCCGACGCCCTGCCCCGCCTCGCCGATCACGACTACTGGACCGTCCTGCTCAGCCTGCCGCTTCGCGCCGGCACCACGCCGGACATCATCCCGGCCGATGTTCCCTACCTGCACCCCGATCCGGCCCGGGTGGCCCGCCTCGCCCCGCTGCTGGCCGGTGACGGTCTGAAGGTCGGCCTGGTGTGGCGCGGCAACCCGCAGCACGGCAACGACGCCGAGCGCTCCGTGCCCGGCCTCGAGGTCCTCGCGCCCCTGTGGGCGATCCCCGGCGTGCGCTTCTTCAGCCTGCAGAAAGACGCTGGCCCCCTGCCGCCGGGCTTGCCCCTCACCGACCTCGCCCCGGCCATCGGCGACTTCGCCGACAGCGCCGCCCTGCTCTCCCGACTCGACCTGCTGATCAGCATCGACAGCGCCCCCGCCCACCTCGCCGGCGCCCTCGGCGTGCCGTGCTGGCTCCTGCTGCCGGCCTGGAAGGCCGACTGGCGCTGGCTGCACGAACGCGACGACAGCCCCTGGTATCCGGGCATGCGGCTGTTCCGGCAAACACAGCGGGGCAACTGGCGCGAACCGGTTGGCAGGATGGCCAGTGCACTGCCGGGATTAAAGCCGGCGTCGTTCACTGCCGATGACCAGCATCAATAAGACTGCTGACTGAAGCTGTATATTGAATCGTCCGGCCCTCATTCCCGAAGGACGGTATTCATGCACAGAGGGAAACGCATGAAAGCTCTTTGCGGCCTGTTTATTGCCTTGGCGATCCTTCCCGGACACCCCGCCCACGCAGACTCTGTACTCACGCTCGGCCATGCAGTCACGCCCGACCACCCCCGGGCGCTCGCCGCCCGCCACTTTGCCAAGTCGGTCAAGACCAGGAGCGGCGGCCGGATCACTGTCGAGATCCTGGGAGGTGCCAGCTTTGGCGACGACGTCGCCATGCTCAAGGCCCTGCAGAACGGCAGCCTCGACATCTCGGCCAACAGCCAGGGCCCCGTATCGGCGCTGGTGCCCGAGATCAACGCCTTCGGCATGCCCTTCCTGTTTTCGCGCCCCGAGCAGGCCTGGCGCATTCTCGACGGCCCCCTCGGCCAACAGTTGAGCGCCAGGCTGTCCGGCGCCGGCCTCGTCGCCCTCGGTTTCTGGGACAACGGCATCCGGCACTTCTCGAACGCCAGCCACCCGCTGCTCAAGCCCGCCGATTTTTCCGGCCTGATAATCCGCACACCGGCCGATCCGGTCGCCACCGCCATTGTCGAAGCCCTTGGCGCAACCGCCGTGCAGATCCGCTTTTCCGGGCTCTATAAAGCCCTGAAGCGCCGTGTCGTGGATGGCCAGGAGAACCCGCTGGTCAACATCCGGGGCGCCCGCCTCCACGAAGTCCAGAAATACATCACCCTCACCGGCCACAGGTACGAAACCACTCCTTTCATAATGAGCCTCCGCTCCTGGTCGGCCCTTCCCCCCGGCGACCAGGGAATCGTCCGCGTCGCGGCAGATGAGGCCACCCGCTACCAGCGGGAACTCAACCAGCAGGCCGAAGAAGACGCCTACCGGGCACTGACTGCCGCCGGTATGCGCATCGACAAGGTAGACACGGCCCCCTTCATCGCCGCTACCCGGAGCATCTACGCCACGTGGTACGCCAGCGACAGCGGCCCCTACGTGCGGGCTGTCGTGCGCGAGGCGCGAGGCTACGAATGAGGCTCCGGCACGCACTGCTGGCCAGTTTCGGCACAACCCTGGTCGCCGTGCTCGGCGTCGTCCTGATCGCCTTTATCATGCTCTCGCAACTGACCGACAGCTGGACCGAGATGTCCACCGTCATCGCCCGGCGTCACCAGGTCACCCTGCGCGGCGCCCTGCACCTGGGCTATGCCACCCAGTACTTCAACCGTTACCTGCAGGACGGGGGCACCGACGCCGAACGCTTCACCACCGAACTGGATGCCCTGGCCGGACTGCTCGACGCCTATGGCCAGGCCGGCCCCCTCGGTGACGAGGAGCAAGACCTTCTCGACAGTGCACAAAACTTCGTGAAGCTCTACCGCAAGGACATGCAGCACATCGTCGCCCTCCGCCAGAACAGTGCCAGCCCGGCCACCCTGGAGGCCGCCCTGCAGAGCGAGAATGACAAGGTACTGGCCCTGGCCTTGCGCAAACTCACCGATATCACCAACGCACGCACCGAAACGGCCACCACCAGGATCAACCGGCAATTCCAGCGCAGCCGGCTGGCGCTTCTGCTGGCGGCCTTGCTTGCCGCATCCTGTGTGGTGATCGCCGGGGTGCGCGTCACCCGCAGCATCGTCCGCCACGACACCGAGCGGAGCCAGGCCATCGACGCCCTGCAATTCGAGATTGGCGAGCGCACCAAGGCCGAAACCGAGCTCCAGCGCTACCGCGACCACCTGGAGCAACTCGTCGAAGCCCGCACCCTCGAACTGCGCGAGGCCAACCAGACGGCCGCCCTCGCCAACCGGGCAAAGTCCGACTTCCTGGCCAACATGAGCCACGAAATCCGTACCCCGATGAATGCCATTGTCGGCCTCACTCACCTGCTGCGGCGCAGGGCGAACGATGCCGAACAGCGCGACAAGCTCGACAAGATCTCCGACTCGGCCAACCATCTGCTCGGCATCATCAATGACATCCTCGATTTCTCGAAGATCGAAGCCGGCAAGCTGGCGCTCGAATCCTGCGAGCTGGACGTCCGCGAACTGCCGGCCAGCATCCTCTCCATGATTGCCGAGCAGGCATCGGCCAAGGGTCTGCAGATCGACACCGAGACGGCTCCGCTCCCCACCGCCGTCAAGGGCGACATTACCCGCCTTACCCAGGCCTTCCTCAATCTGGCCGGCAATGCCGTCAAATTCACCTCCCATGGCACCATCACCCTGCGGACACTGATCGACGAAGAAAGCGCCGAGCACATCCGCATTCGCTTTGAAGTCAGCGATACCGGGGTGGGCATTGCCCCGGAGGTGCTGGCCAGCCTCTTCGAGCCCTTCCGGCAGGCCGACAGCTCCACCACGCGCACCCATGGTGGCACCGGGCTCGGCCTTGCGATTACCCGCCACCTGGCCCGGCTTATGGGCGGCGAAGCAGGCGCCAGCAGCACCCCCGGAATCGGCAGCACCTTCTGGTTTACCGCCTGCCTGGAAAAAGCGGCCCAGCAACAGGCCGCCACAGCAGCCCCTGCTGCGGAAATCGACGCCAACGCCGAACGCATCCTGCGCAAGAACTTCCACGGCACCCACGTCCTCGTCGCCGAAGACGATCCGGTGAACCAGGAAGTAGCGCGGGAACTACTGGAAGACGTCGGCCTGGTCGTGCACATTGCCGACAACGGCTGCGCTGCCATAGAAGCCCTGCAACACGCCGAAGCCCCCTACGCCCTCGTCCTCATGGACATGCAGATGCCCGTCATGGACGGCATCGAAGCCACCCGCCGGATCCGCGCCAATCTTGCCGGCATGCCGCTACCCATCATCGCCGTCACCGCCAACGCCTTCGGTGAAGACCAGAAGCGCTGCCTGGACGCAGGCATGAACGACTTTATCAGCAAGCCGGTAGCCCCCGAGGCGCTGTACGGCACCCTTCTGAAATGGCTGGCGGGAAACCCGGCAGAGCGCAAGCCGGCACCCCTGGCCTCCTGAACTCAGCCGCCCAGCGCATCCTTCATGCGCTTGCGGTCCAGCTCCTTTTCCCATGCGGCAATCACCATCGCGGCCACCCCGTTGCCGATGAAATTGGTCAACGCACGCGCCTCCGACATGAAGCGATCAATACCGAGGATAAGAGCCAGACCGGCGACCGGAATCGACGGTACCACCGCCAGTGTGGCGGCCAGGGTGATGAAGCCCGAACCGGTGACACCCGCCGCGCCTTTCGAGGTCAGCATCGCCACGCCCAGCACGGTCAGCAGCTCTTCCTTGATATAGGCGAGAAAGCGCAGGATGTTGAAGCCGGCCAGCGCCGCCACCGACCCCAGTACCAGCATCACGAAAAAGATCCGCGAACACTCTTCAATCAGCAGATGCACGGTCTTTCCCGCCTGACCCAGCTGCAACAGGGCGTAGCCAAAGAGAATGGCCACAAACAGCACCTGCAACAGGTTGCCCGAGTCGGTAAAGGCATCGGCAAAGGTCTTCGGGATGATGTGGAGAATGAAATCGACGGTGCTCTGGCTGGATGCGGCCTTCGCATGGCTGGCGACGGCCCCCGCATCCAGCGTCGCCGGATCGACATTGAAGCCCTTTCCGGGCTTGGCAATGTGCATGACCCCCAGCGCAATAAACCCGTCGCCCAGGGGCTTGAGCGCTACGGCTGTTTGCGGCGCGACATAGCCCAGGACGCCGCCGGCAACAATGGCCAGCAAGACCCGGAAGTACAAGTGGCCGCCTGCTCCTTTCATGGGGGTTTTGTCACCGGAACAGGTCATCAGAACGGCACCATGCTTTCAAAACACACCGGCACCCGGGTGTGCGGATGGATGAAGGCCAGGCTGGCGGCGTGCAGGTGCATGCGGGCGTAACGCGCCGCACTGTCGGGCGCGGCATACAGCGGGTCGCCCACGATGGCGTGGCCGATCGACATCAGGTGCACGCGCAGCTGATGGGTGCGGCCGGTCACCGGCTTGAGTTCCACGCGGGAAGTGGCCGCGTCGCCGTCTCCGCTGCGCGCCATGACCCGGTAGCGGGTCAGGGCACGACGACCGCCCACAGCGTCGACGATCTGGCGCGGGCGGTTGTCGGGGTCGGCGCCGAGTGGCAGGGCGATCTCGCCGGCATCGTTGGCAATGTGCCCATGCACCAGCGCGCAGTAGTGCTTGCCGACGATGCGTTGCTCGAAGGCCAGGCTGATCCGGCGCAGCATCTCGGCACCCCGGGCCAGCACGATCAGCCCCGAGGTGGCCATGTCGAGGCGATGCACGATCAGCGCATCCGGATAAAGCGCCTGCACCCGGCTGGCCAGGCAGTCCTGCCGCTCCTCCCCCCGCGCGGGCACCGAGAGCAGGCCGGCAGGCTTGTCGGCAACGATCAGGGCATCGTCGGCATAAAGAATGGCGGGGCTGAGCTGCGGCATGCGGTCAAGGGCGGCAGATCGCCGCCTCAATGCACCTCGAACTTGTAACCCACCCCGTAGATCGAGCGGATCAGGGGCTCTTCCGGAGCGATCTGTTCGAGCTTGCGACGCAGGTTCTTGATGTGGCTGTCGACGGTGCGGTCGGTGACGACCCGGTGGTCGTCGTAGAGGCCGTCGAGCAGTTGTTCGCGGGAGAAAACCCGCCCCGGCGCGGCCGACAGACTGCGCAACAGACGGAACTCGACGGGAGTGAGGTCGAGTTCGATGCCGTGATAGGTGGCCCGCCAGCCGGCTTCGTCAAGCTGCAGGCTCGCCCGCTCGGGCGGCGGGCTGCGGCGGTTGCGACGCAGCACCGCCTTGCAGCGGGCGACCACTTCACGGGGGCTGTAGGGCTTGCAGATGTAATCGTCGGCACCCAGTTCCAGGCCGAGCAGGCGGTCGATCTCTTCGACACGGGCGGTCATCATGATCACCGGCAGTTCGCTGAAGCTGCGCAGCTCGCGGCAGATGTCGAGCCCGTCGCGGCCGGGCAGCATCAGATCGAGCAGCACGAGATCCGGCTCGCGGGCGCGGATGGCAGGGATCACGTCCAGCCCGTTGGCAATCCACGCGGTCTCGTGGCCGGCGGCCTTGAGGTAATCGCCAAGCAGCGCGGCAAGCTTGGGTTCGTCCTCGACGATGAGGATGTAGGCGGGTGTGCTGTCCATGGACCGAGCTTACAGGGCGGGGAAGCGCAGGGCGACCCACACCCCGCCGAGGGGCGAGGCCCGGGCGGTGATGGTGCCGTCGTGCGCTTCGACGATGCTGCGGCAGATCGCGAGGCCGAGGCCGGAACCGCCGGTGGCCCGGTTGCGCGACGCTTCGCCGCGGAAGAAGCGCTCGAAGAGCTTGGGCAGCAGCGTGTCGGGCACGCCGGGAGCCGAATCCATGAAGTCGATGCACAGCTCGTCGCCGTCGCGCCGGGTGACGACCTCCAGGGAGCCGCCGGAGTCGGTGTAGCGCAGAGTGTTCTCGACGAGATTGCGAAAGAGCTGGCGCAGGCGGCTTTCGTCGGCCGACATGCGCAGGCCCGGCGCCAGTTCCAGCGCCAAGCCCAGGCCGGCGCTGGCGAGGCGCTCGCGAAAGGCGCCGACAGTGCTTTCCAGCACCTCGCCGACGGCCACCGGCGCCTTGCGATAGACCAGCGCCCCCAGGTCGGCGAGGGCCAGTTCATTGAGGTCATTGACCAGCCGGGTGAGGGTCATCACCTCGCCCTTGAGGGATTGCAGCGCATCGGCGTCGAGGCGGCGCACGCCATCCTCCATGGCTTCGACCTCGCCACGCAGCACGCTCAGCGGCGTACGCAGCTCGTGCGACACGTCGGCCATGAAGTCGCGGCGCATGCGTTCATTGGCTTCCAGGGTACGGGCCAGGCTGTTGAAATCACGGGCCAGCTGGCCGACTTCATCGCTGGAACCGGGCTCGACGCGCCCCGCGTAATCACCGGCTGCCAGGCGATGGGTGGCCGCCGCGACCTGCTTGATCGGGGCCACCAGCGTGCGCGCAATGCGCAGGGACACGAACACCGCAAACAGGCCGGCAATGCCGCCGACCAGCAGGGTGGCGTGCAGCTGTTCGTCGTAAAAGCGCTGGGCGCCGGTGTCGCTGACGCTCTGGAAAGGCCCCATCACCAGCCAGCCGACGGTCCTGCCATCGACAACGATGGCCCGCTTCACCGCAGCGTCGTCGGTGGCCACCCGGGGGTTGCCCATCACGAAGCGCTGCTCGCTGTCGATCAGGCTGAGCCGGAAGACGGCGCCGGTCAGGTCGGATTCGGGGGGCGCTTCCAGTTCGATGTCCAGCGGGCCGCCGTTCTCGTTGCCGGCATGGGGGCGCATGAGGTGGAACCAGGCGCGACGGTTGTTGCGCAGAAGATCCCAGCTGCCTTCGCGGGCATAGGTCTGCGTGAAACGGGGAACGAGCTCCTCGACCCGCTGCAGCGCCAGCTCGTCCATGTAGCCCACGAAGCCGCGGGTGAAGCTCCAGCGCCCGGCCACGCCCATGGCGAGCAGCACCGCAAGGGCCACCAGCAGGACGGCGAGGAAGGCTTTGGTGGTGATGCCGAGTTTCATGGCGCGGGGCGAACGAATGGCGGGGGCCGGGGACGTCATTAAGCCCCGGCTACGGAGCACAGATCAACGGGTGCAGGCCCATCTCCACAATGTCTCCCATTTTGCTGCACATTTGCTTTCCACAATCGGGGCATCAGATATCGGCACTCCGCCGCAAAGGAATCCAGATGCCCCTCCTCACCGCTTCCCGGCGCCCCGTGGTGCTCACCGCCCTGGCGGCTGCCTTGTCGGCTGCGCTGCTGGCCGGCTGCAATTCGTCCGCCGCGCCCGCCGGCCCCGGCGGCATGCCCCCCGCCGGCCCCGCCGAGGTGGGCGTGGTGACGCTGCAGGCGAAGCCGCTCACCCTCACGTCGGAACTGCCCGGCCGCACCGTGCCCACCGTGGTCGCCGAAGTACGGCCGCAAGTCGGCGGCATCGTCCGCGAGCGCCTGTTTACCGAAGGCGCCGAAGTCAAGGCCGGCCAGTTGCTGTACCGCATCGACCCGGCCACCTATCAGGCCAGCGTGGACAGCGCCAGAGCTGCCCTCGCCAAGGCCCGGGCCAATGTGGAAACCCTGCGCCCGAAGGCCGCCCGCTACAAGGAGCTCGCCGAGATCAAGGCCGTGGCCCAGCAGGACACCGACGACGCCCTCGCCGCGCTGCGGCAGGCAGAGGCGGATGTCGCCTCGGCCCGTGCCACCCTCGACAGCGCTGCCATCAACCTCGCCTACACCCGCGTCACCGCGCCGGTGTCGGGGCGCATCGGCAAGTCGGCGGTCACGCCGGGAGCGCTGGTCACTGCCGGCCAGGCCGCTGCGCTGGCCACCGTGCAGCAGTTGGACCCGATCTACGTGGACCTGACCCAGTCCAGTGCCGACGCCCTGCGTCTCAAGCGCGCCTTCGAGGCCGGCCAGATCCGTCAGGCCGGGCGCAACCAGGCGGCGGTTACGCTGATCCTAGAGGACGGCAGCCGCTACGCCCGCGAAGGCCGCCTGCAATTCACCGACATCACCGTGAACGAAGGCACCGGCACCGTCGCCCTGCGCGCCGTGTTCCCCAACCCGAAAGGCGATCTGCTGCCCGGCATGTACGTGCGTGCCGTGCTTGACGAAGGTGTGGCCGACAAGGCCGTGCTGGTGCCCCAGCGCGGCGTGTCGCGCAACGTGAAGGGCGAGGCCACCGCGCTGGTGGTGGGCGCCGGCAACAAGGTGGAACAGCGGGTACTCGCCGTTGGCCGCCCGGTCGGCGATAGCTGGCTGGTGAATGCCGGCCTGGCGGCGGGCGAGAAGGTCATCGTCGAAGGCAGCCAGAAGGCCCGCCCCAACGCCGTGGTGACGCCGGTGCCGGTTGACGGCAAGGTCGCCGCCAGCCCGACCACCAACACCAAGCCGGGAGCCTGATCATGGCCCGCTTCTTCATCGACCGCCCGATCTTCGCGTGGGTCATCGCCATCGTGGTGATGCTGGCCGGCGCACTGTCGATCAGCCGCCTGTCCCTCGAGCAATACCCCAACATCGCCCCGCCGAAGATCACCATCTCGGCCAACTACACCGGCGCCTCCGCCGAAACCATCGAAAACTCGGTGGTGCAGGTCATCGAACAGCAGATGAAGGGGCTCGATCACCTGAGCTACATGTCGTCCAGCAGCAGTTCGGCCGGCAGCGCGCAGATCACCCTGACCTTCGAGGCCGGCACCAACCCGGACGTGGCCCAGGTACAGGTGCAGAACAAGCTCAAGCAGGCCGAATCGCGCCTTCCACAGATCGTCCAGAACCTGGGCGTGTCAGTGGCCAAGACCGGCACCGACTTCCTGATGATCGTGTCGCTGGTGTCCGACAACACCCGCACCACCGCCATCGACATCGGCGACTACATCTCCACCAGCCTGCTCGACCCGGTGAGTCGCGTCGAAGGCGTAGGCGATGTGCAGGCCCTGGGCACCGGCTACGCCATGCGGATCTGGCTCGACCCGGCGAAGCTGCAAAAGTACTCGCTGATGCCCGGTGACGTGAAGAGCGCCATCCAGGCACAGAATGCCGAGGTCACCGCCGGCCAGATCGGCGGCCTGCCGGCCCGGGGCGGCCAGCAGATCAACGCCACCATCACTGCGCGCAGCAAGCTGCAAACGCCGGAGCAGTTCCGCGCCATCGTCCTCAAGACCAGCACCGACGGCGCGGTGGTGCATCTCTCCGACGTGGCCCGCATCGAACTGGGCGGCGAGAGCTACGACGTCAGCGTGCAGTACAACGGCAAGCCCTCGGCCGCCATCGGCATCAAGCTGGCCGCCGGCGCCAACGCGCTGCAGACCGCCGACCGGGTGAAGGCCAAGCTCGACGAGCTGTCGCGCTTCTTCCCGGCCGAGATGCAGATGAAGTCGGTGGTGGCCTACGACACCACGCCCTTCGTGCGCATCTCCATCGAAGAGGTGGTGAAGACCCTGATCGAAGCCATCGTGCTGGTGGTGCTGATCATGTACCTGTTCCTGCAGAACCTGCGCGCCACGCTGATCCCGGCCATCGCCGTGCCGGTGGTGCTGCTGGGCACCTTCGGGGTACTGGCGGCCTTTGGTTACTCGATCAACACGCTGACCATGTTCGGCATGGTGCTGGCCATCGGCCTGCTGGTGGACGACGCCATCGTGGTGGTCGAGAACGTCGAGCGCATCATGAGCGAGGAAGGCCTGTCGCCCCGCGAGGCGACCCGCAAGTCGATGGGCGAGATCACCGGCGCGCTGGTGGGCATTGCGCTGGTGCTGTCGGCGGTGTTTGTGCCGATGGCCTTTTTCGGCGGATCCACCGGCGTGATCTACCGCCAGTTCTCGATCACCATCGTCGCCGCGATGCTGCTGTCGGTGCTGGTGGCCCTGACCCTCACCCCGGCCCTGTGCGCCACCCTGCTCAAGCCCGGTCACGTGCATCACACAGGCTTCTTCGCGTGGTTCAACCGGGTCTTCGAGCGCAACAGCCAGCGTTACGAGGGCAGCGTCGCCGGCCTGCTCAAGCGCGGCGGCAAGGCCGTGGCGGTGTATGCGCTGCTGCTTGGCTTGCTGTCGGTGCTGTTCCTGCGCCTGCCCACTTCGTTTCTGCCGGAAGAAGACCAGGGCTTCGTGATCGCCATGGTGCAATTGCCGTCCGGCGCCACCAAGGAGCGCACCGCCAAGGCCGTGAACTCCCTTGAGCAGTACATGCTGGCGCAGCCCGAAGTGGCCGGCCTGGTCACCATCAACGGCATGGGCAACGGGGGCAACGCCCAGAACTCGGCGATGTCCTTCATCAAGCTGAAGGACTGGAGCGAGCGCGAGGATGCCGCCAGCGCGGCCGCAGCCTTCAGCCGCCGCGCCACCCGCGACATGTCGGCGGTGCGCGACGCACGGATCTTCGTGATCCTGCCGCCGGCAATCCGCGGCCTGGGCAGCAGCAGCGGCTTCGACGTGGAACTGCAGGACCTGGGCGGCATCGGTCACGACAAGCTGGTGGAAGCCCGCGAGCAATTCCTCGCCCTCGCCGCCAAGGACCCGGCGCTCACCAAGGTGCGCAAGAACGGTCAGGACGACACGCCGCGCTTCCGCCTCGCCATCGACGACCAGAAGGCCGGCGCCTTCGGCCTGGCCATGGCCGACATCAACGACACCCTGTCCACCGCCAGCGGCGGCACCTACGTGAATGACTTCATCAACAAGAGCCGCGTCAAGCGGGTGTACCTGCAGGGCGACGCCCCGGCCCGCGCCATGGGCGAAGACCTGGCCAGCTGGTATGTGCGCAACGGCGAGGGCGGCATGGTGCCTTTCTCGGCCTTCTCGGCGACGAGCTGGACGACCGGCTCGCCGCAGCTGGAGCGCTACAACGGCATGGGGGCCTTCGAGATCGTCGGCGAACCGGCCGAGGGCGTCAGCTCCGGCACCGCGATGAACGCCATCGAGGCGATCATCAAGCAACTGCCGGAAGGCGTCGGCTTCGAATGGACCGGGCAGTCTTACCAGGAACGCCTGTCCGGCGCCCAGGCCCCGCTGCTCTACGCCATCTCGGTGCTGGTGGTGTTCCTGTGCCTGGCGGCGCTGTACGAGAGCTGGTCGATTCCGTTCTCGGTGATCCTGATCGTGCCCCTCGGCGTGCTCGGTGCGGTGCTGGCCGCCAACCTGCGCGGCTTGTCGAACGACGTGTATTTCCAGGTCGGCCTGCTGACCACCGTGGGCCTGTCGGCCAAGAACGCGATCCTGATCGTGGAGTTCGCCAAGCAGTTGCAGGAAGAAGGCGCCAGCCTCATCGACGCCACGCTGCAGGCCGTTCGCCTGCGTCTGCGGCCGATCCTGATGACCTCGCTGGCCTTCGCCCTCGGCGTGCTGCCGCTGGCCATCAGCACCGGCGCCGGCTCGGCGAGTCGGGTAGCGATTGGCACCGGCGTGCTCGGCGGCATGATCACCGCCACCGTGCTCGGCCTCTTCTTCATCCCCCTCGCCTTCGTCGCGGTGCGCACGCTGTTCTCGCGCCCGGCCCCGGCGCCCGTCCTGCAGGGAGAAACATCATGAAGCTGCGTACCCTCGGTATCACCCTGCTGCTGGCCGGCGTGCTCGGCGGCTGCGCCACCCTCGCCCCCGACTACGCGCGCCCCGCCGCCCCGGTGGACAACACCTGGCCCGCCAGCGGCGGCAAGGTGGCCGCCACCGGAACTGATGAATCGGTCGCCACCCCTGGCTGGCGCAGCTTCTTCGTCGATACGCGCCTGCACCAGTTGATCGACTTCGCCCTGGCCAACAACCGCGACCTGCGCGAAACCGCCCTCAACATCATCAAGGCCCGCGCCCAGTACCGCATCCAGCGCGCCGAACTGTTGCCGACCGTAAGCGCCGATGCCGGCACCACCGCCAGGCGCACGCCGGGCGAACTGTCCGGCAGCGGGCAGGCCGTCACCAGCCGCAGCCACAGCGTGGACCTGGGCTTCAGCAACTGGGAGATCGACCTCTTCGGGCGCATCCAGAGCCTGCGCGACGCGGCCCTCGAAACCTATCTGGCCAGCGAGGAAACCCTGCGCAGCACGCGCATCAGCCTGATCGCCGAAGTGGCCGGCGCCTACCTCACCCTGTCTGCCGACGAAGCCCTGCTGCAACTGGCGCAGGAAACCCTCGCCAGCCAGCAAAGCAGCTACGCCCTCACCCGCAAGCGGGTCGAGCTGGGCGTCGGCACCGAGCTGGATCTGCGCCAGATCGAGACCAGCGTCGAAACCGCCCGTCGCGATGCGGCCGCCTACACCGCCCAGGTGGCCACCGACCGCAACGCGCTGGTGCTGCTGGTCGGCACCTCGGTGCCCGACACGCTGTTACCGCCGGCCGGGCTCGACAGCGTGACAGCCCTGCGCGAACTGCCCGTCGGCCTGCCGTCTTCCGTGCTGCAGGAACGGCCGGATGTGCTCGCCGCCGAACGCACGCTTCGCGCCGCCAACGCCAACATCGGCGCCGCGCGGGCGGCCTTCTTCCCGAGCGTCAGCCTGACCGCCACCGCCGGTACCGCCAGCAGTACCCTGGGCGGCCTGTTTGCGGCGGGCTCGGGGGCCTGGACCTTCATCCCGCAAGTGAGCCTGCCGATCTTCAATGCCGGCGCCAACCGGGCCAACCTGCAGGTGGCCGAAACCGAGCGGGACATCTATCTGGCCCGCTACGAAAAGACCATCCAGAGCGCCTTCCGGGAAGTGGCCGACGCCCTCGCCCAGCGCGCCACGCTGGGTGCGCGGCTGGATGCCCAGCAGCGGCTGGTGGACGCCAGCGCCGCCAGCTACCGCCTGTCGGAAGCCCGCTACCAGAAGGGCGTGGACAGCTACCTGAGCGCCCTCGACGCCCAGCGCAGCCTGTACGCCGCGCGCCAGAGCCTGGTCAGCCTGAAGCTGTCCGCCGCCACCAATGCTGTCACGCTCTACAAGGTGCTCGGCGGGGGTGACCTGGAGCACAGACCGCCCCTCCACCCCGAGTTCAGAATGCCACCCGAAACACCGGAGAGCTCATCATGAAACGCCCCCTTATCTTCCTTGCCGGCCTGCCGCTTCTGGTCTGGGCCGCGTTCGCCCTACCCGACGTCACCGCCTCCGCCAAGAACCTGTGGGACTGGCGCCACGCGCTGATCCTGCTGTCCGGCACCCTTGCCCTGTGGTGGATGAGCGCCGGCATGGTGCTGGCCGCCCGGCCGCCCCGCTTGGAGAAGTTCTTCGGCGGCCTCGACCACATGTACCGCCTGCACAAGCACATCGGCATCGGCGCCGGGCTGATCGTATTCACCCACTGGATGCTCGAATGGCTGCCCAAGAACCTCGCCAAGGCCGGCTTCATCGAACGTCCAGTGCGCGGCCCGCGCCCGCCCGGGGGGCAGGAAAACATGTGGGTTGACCTGGCCAAGGACGTGGGCGAATGGGCCGGCTACATCCTACTGGCGCTGGTGGTGATCGCCCTGGTGAAGCGCATCCCCTACCGCTACTTCCGCTGGGTGCACAAACTGTTTCCGCTGGTTTTCATCGCCGGCGCCTTCCACGGCCTGATGCTGATGCCGACGAGCTTCTGGCAACACCCCCTGGGCTGGCTGACGGCCTGCGTCGCCGCCCTCGGCGTGGTGCCGGCCGTGCTGTCCCTCTCCGGTCGCATCGGCGCCCGCCGACAGCACATTGCCCACATCGAGAGCCTGACCCGCCACCCCGACGACGTGCTTGAAGTGCGCTGCCGCCCCACCGAATGGCCCGGTCACAAGGCCGGCCAGCACGTGCTGGCCGATTTCGGTCACCCGGCGGAAGGCGCCCATCCCTTCACTCTCGCCAATGCGTGGAACCCGGCCAGCGGCACCCTCACCCTGTCGATCAAGGGCCTCGGCGACTACACCCGCCAGTTGGCCGAACGGCTCACCATCGGCCAGGCGGTTCGACTCGAAGGCCCCTACGGTGCCTTCACTTTCGACACCGACAAGGCCGGCAGCGGAGAAATCTGGATTGCCGGCGGCATCGGCATCACCCCCTTCCTGGCGCGCCTCGAAGAACTCGCCCGCCAGGATGTGCCCAGCGGCCGCCCGGTCGACCTGTTCTACGCCACCCCCGCAGCCCACGCCGACGCCTATCCGGCCGGGCTCCCGGAGCTGTGTCAGGCCGCCGGCGTCAACCTGCACCGGCGCTATACCGACACCCAAGGCCCCTTCGAGATCGGCGACATCCTGCACCATGCCAAGCCGGGCAGCAGCGTGTGGTTCTGCGGGCCGGAAGGCTGGGGGCTGGCCCTGGAAAAGGCCGTCCGGCAATCTCCCGCCACACCGCCGATCCGCTTCGAGCGGGAACTGTTCGCCTTCCGCTGAGCCTGTCCATTCCTGCCGGCGCATACAGGAGTACGATAAACGCATGGCGGGAGTGCACAAAGGCCGCAAACGCCGCCTCCAGCCCAGAACCGGATACACCAATCACTCTGACTGGAGGTGCGAAGATGCCTGGAACACCTAGAGCCCTCGCTCAAACTGCACTGAGAGGCTTCAATGCCACGTTTGGCCCAACCTGCCATGACGCGGTGCTCGAATGGCTGGAAGCGGCGGAGTATGTCCCCAACGATGCACATGCACGACTCTTTGCAGGCGTGGTCGGGTCTCGGCCGAATGTCTATGCCGAAGTGCTCGTAAAGTCCTCCGATCCCAGAATCATGACCATCGCCGGGTTCAACCAGTTGCCGATGGGCACCATCATCGGCTTCTACAAGGACGGGGGGCTCATGCACAGCCTGCTTGTCGCGGATCACACCATCCTGGTGGGCGCCAATAACGCAGGAGTCTGGGACCCGATGGCAGCAAAGTTTCCGCAGGTGAATGACAACCTTCACGCGATTTTTCTGACCAACCAGTTGCTGTGGAATGCCGAGGACAGCACCTGCGGACGAAGCCGCTACAAGGCACATTTTCAGGCCCCACCCGAGATCGCGCGTCGCATCAACCAGCGCCTGGCCTGATTCGGGGGCGAATGGCCAGTGCGACGACGATCAAGCCCGCCGCAAAGGCAAAGGTGATCCGCATGCCGCGGGCAACGGCCTCGGGGGGCGCGGATGCGATGTCGCTCGTCTCCGACGCCAGCGAAAACACCGCCCCCATGGCCGACGCCCCGGTGATGAGCCCCAGGTTGCGCGACAGGTTGAGCAGGCCGGAAACGGCACCCCGCTGGTCCGGGCCGACACCGGCCATGACGGCGGTGTTGTTGGCCGTCTGGAACAGCGCATAGCTGGCGGTGATGACGACCAGGGGCGCGATGTAGCCGGGGATACCGAGCATCGTCGGCAGCATGGACAGCGTGCAGGCCCCGGCCGCCATGCCGATGAGCCCGACGCGGCTCACCCGCGGGGCGCCAAACCGGTCGGCAAGACGCCCCGCTGGCACGCCGGTCAGCGCCGCAACGAGCGGACCGACCGACAACACGAGTCCGACCAGCGCCGTATCGAGCCCGAGCGCCCGCGAGAGATAGAAGGGCCCGACCACCAGCGTCGCCATCATCACCGTCGACACCAGCATGCTCGTGGCGAGGCTCGTACTCAGCCCGCGATCGCCGAACATCGCCAGGCGGATCAGCGGCGATATGGCCCTCGCCTCGGCACGCACGAAGAGGCCGACACCGCCGGCCGCGGCCAGCAGCAAAACCCCGTTGAGCGGGCCGAAGCGGCCACGCCCGATCGTCATCGCCAGCGCGTAGGCGGCGAGGGTCAGCGCCAGCAGCAGCGTGCCCGTGTGGTCAAAGCCGGCACGCACGCCTGTCGGCTCGCGGCGCTCGCCGGGCAGATGGCGATGCGCGAGATAAAGCGTCAGAAGGCCCAGCGGCAGATTGATGAGAAAGATCGCCCGCCAGCCGAGTCCGGCGATCAGCACGCCACCGAGTGAGGGGCCGAGCGCCGTGCCAATCGCGGACATCGTTCCGAGCAGACCCATGGCGCTGCCGGCTTTTTCCTTCGGAACCGTCTCGCCGACAAACGCCATGGTGAGGGCCATCATGATCGCGGCACCAAGCCCCTGCAGGGCCCGGGCGGCAATCAGCAGCCACAGCGTCGGCGCAAGGCCGCACAGGCCCGATGCCACCGTGAACAGGAAGATGCCGGCCAGCAGCAAGCGCCGGCGGCCGGTGATGTCACCAAGCCGTCCGACGCTGACGATCAGGGTGGTGATGGCGAGAAGATAGGCAAGGACGACCCACTGGACCTGCTGGAAGGACGCATCGAAGGCCTGCGCCAGATTTGGCAAGGCCACGTTGGCAATGCTGGTGCCGAGGGACGACAGCAACACGGACAGCGAAAGGCCGGCGAGCGCGCCGCGGGCAGCAGGGGTGGGTTCCACATTTGTCTTCATCATGATTGAAGCGTAGGCCTTTACATGACATGGCGGAAGACGCAGCATTTGCACTTTATTGATGCACCCGACGCCATGTCGACACCCGATCTGAACCTGCTTGTCACCCTCGATGTGCTGCTCGCCGAAGGCAGCGTTGCCCGCGCTGCCCGGCGCTTGCGGCTGAGCCCGTCGGCGATGAGCCGGGCCCTGGCGCGCTTGCGCGAGACGACGGGCGACCCGCTACTGGTCAGGGCCGGGCGCGGCCTGGTGCCCACGCCCCGGGCCATCGAACTGCGCGAGCGGGTCGGCCAGCTCGTGCAGGATGCCGAAGCCGTTCTGCGCCCCGTCGAGGCGCTCAGGCTCGCGCAGCTGGTCAGAACCTTCACGCTGCGCACCAGTGAAGGCTTCGTGGAGAACTTCGGACCGGAACTCATCGCCCGCGTCGGCGCGGAAGCCCCCGGCGTGCGGCTGTGCTTCGTGCAGAAACCCGACAAGGACAGCACGCCCCTGCGCGACGGGATCGTCGATCTGGAAACCGGCGTCGTGGGGAAGACGACGGCGCCGGAACTGCGCGTGCAGGCCTTGTTCCGCGACCGCTTCGTGGGCGTCGTGCACCGTGATCACCCGCTGAACCAGGGCGAGATCACGCCGGCCCGCTATGCCGCCGGCAGGCACATCTGCGTATCGCGACAGGGGCTCCGCCGGGGGCCGATTGATGAAGCCTTGAGCGCCCTGGGGCTGGAGCGCGAAATCGTCACCATCGTCGGGGGCTTTTCGACCGCACTGGCCCTGGCCCGGGCCTCCGACCTGATCGCCAGTGTGCCCGCACGGCACACCGGAAACCTGCGCGCCGGCATGCACAGCTTTCCCCTGCCGGTTTCCACACCGGAGATCACGGTTTCACTGCTCTGGCACCCCAGGCTGGATGCCGACCCGGCGCATCACTGGCTGCGCGGCCACGTCAGGGCGGTGTGTGCGGGGGCGTCGGCGAACGCGTAAATCGCCTTCGACAGAAACCGTGGTTATTTGCAGGCACCGCGCTAAACCGGCGGCGTGCGGCCCAGCACGTAGCAGCCACGGCCGGCGTCCTTGGCCTGATACATGGCCTGGTCGGCGGCCAGCAGCAAGGCGTCGGGGGTGTCATCGCCATGGCTCAGAACCACCCCGATGGATACGCCGAGCGCGCGGTTTTCCCCGCGCAACGGAAACGGGGCCTGCATGGCGCTGATGCACTTGGCCGCAACGGTGCAGGCGGCCGCTTCGGCGCTGTCGTCCAGGTCGCAAATCAGCACGATGAATTCGTCGCCGCCGATACGGGCCAGGGTATCGGCCTGGCGCACGATGCCGCCCAGGCGCTGTGCGACCTGGCGCAAGGCCTCGTCGCCGGCGTCGTGGCCCAGGGTGTCGTTGATCGGCTTGAAGCCATCGAGGTCGAGGAACAGCAGGGCCAGCCGCGAACCCTTGCGGCGGGCCTGGGCCAGCGCCTGGGTGAGCCGGTCGGCCAGCAGCACCCGGTTGGGCAGGCCGGTCAGGGAGTCGTGGTGGGCGATCCGGGCCAGTTCGGTCTGGGTATCGGTCAACTTGCGCAGCAGGCGGTTGAAGGCCGAGGTGAGGTGGCCCACTTCGTCGTTGCGCACGACCGGCAGGGGCTCCAGCGGCGCTTCGCCGTGGGTCATGCGGTCGGCGTGCTCGGCGGCGCGCAACAGAGGACGAAATACAAAGTAGAGACCCACGGCGAGGAGCAGCAGAAAACCTGATACACCCAGCCCGGCATTCCGGACGAGATAGCGTTGGGTCCGGTCGACGGTCACGAAGGCTTCGGCGGTAGGCAGGCGGGCCACCACGAACCAGCCGGTGCTGGGCACCGAGACGATCGCCGACACGTCCTCGACGCCCTGCGCATTGAGCGTCACGCCAGTGCCCCGAAAACCCGCCATGGCGCGGTCGTGCAGCGTGTTGGCACCGACCGGTGGCGTGGGCCGCAGGATCAGCTCGGGCTGGGTGGCGGCAACGAAGAGGCGATCCCGCGGGGAGACCAGCAGAAACCCGCCGGTTTCACCAATCCTGCTGTGCTGGAGCAGATCGAGAAAGCCCGGCGCCGCGAGTTCGGTGACGCCGACGAGCACCGCGTGCACCTCGCCGCGGGCATTCTTCACCGGCGCAGACATCGGCAGCACCGGCACCTTCGCAATCTGGCCGAGCACCGCGCGGCCGATGAACGATTCACCGGCCAGCGCAGCCCGGACATAGTCCCGGTCGGAATAGTTGATCGTGGCCCGCGCCGGACGCTTGGGAAAATCCGCCAACACACGCCCGCGGGAGTCGACCACGAACAAGCCATAGGAAAACAGGGGCTGCAATTCGTGACGCTCGGCCAGCCAGGCGTCCAGGCGCGCCGGCCGGCCGAGCAGATCGACCGGCAGGGCCGCGGCCAGCCGGTCGAGGAGCAAACGGCGCTGGCTGATCTTGTAGTCCACGTCCCGCGCCACATAGGTGGCCAGCGCCAGTTGCTGGGCGGCCACCACGGTGCCCAGGTCTTCGCGCAGAAAGCCCGTCAGGGCAACATAACGCACCGCCGTGCCACACAATACGATGCCCAGCCCAAGCATGATGAGGCGGACGACGATACTGTGGGGAAGGCGGCGGATATTCATGGGCGGGGGATGTTACCACCACAGTCAGGCGAAACCGTGACCCCACTTTGGGTGGCTCCCAGGCCACCCATTCCATGCGCCTGAACGCGTCGTTCAGCCGATCACCTTGACGCCGGCCCTGGCCAGCGGAGCTTCCACCGGGGTCTGCCCGATGCCGCGCAGGAAAGCCTTGTGCATGTTCTGCAGGGCCGGTTCGTTGCGGCCGAAGGTGCTGTACTGGAGCATGCCGGTCTTGAGGTTCTTCATCACGTTGGCGCTGACCCAGTAATCCTCCTCGTCCACCACCTTGCAGATGAATTCGAAGTGCGCTTGCGGGTCGTTGCCGTCCCAGCCCCTGCCGTCCTTCGCGCGGGTGTAGCTGCGGAAGATGGTGCGGTGCTGGCCCGGGGTGTCGCCCGGGTAGAGCTTGAAGAACTCGATCGACACCGGCGACACCAGCAACGAGATGTTCGGGTAGATGAAGTGCACCAGCTGGAAGTCGTTGAAGATGTCCAGGCTCCAGTCGGCTTCGGGGATGTCCTTGAGACGCTTGATGCTCTCGTTCGGGAAGGCCAGGCGATGGTTGCGCCCTTCCGGCCCGAAGGTGTCGAAGATCGACATGTTGCCGATGGAGATGCCGCCGAGGGTGTTCTTGTGCAGCGCCAGGAAGTGGTAGCCCTCGCAGAACGTGTCGAGCGCCAGCTTCCAGTTGGTGTCGAGCTTCCATTCGTGGGTATTCACGAAGGTGGTGTTGCCCAGGTCCCACATCTCGAAAACCGGGGCCATGTCGCCGAGGATCTTGTCGATGGAAATCTCGACGTCCGGGTGCATGCCGGCAAAGATCATTCCGTACTTCTCTTCCACCGGCAGCTTGACCAGGTCGTAGAGGGACTTCTCGATGTTGCCGAAGGTCTTCTCTTCATACACGGCGCGCAGCTTGCCCTTCAGGTCGAAGCCCCAGGCGTGGTACGGGCAGCTCAGCGAGTTGGTCTTGCCGCAGCCTTCCTTGAGACGCGCCGCGCGGTGGGTACAGGCATTGAGGAAGGCATTCACCTTGCCGTCGTTGTCGCGGGTCAGCAGGACCGGCACGCCGAGGTCGTCGTAGGTGAAGAAGCTGCCCTTTTCAGGCAGGTCGCTCGAGAAGCAGATCAGCTGCGGCTCGTCGCGGAAGATGGTGGCCTTCTCCTGCGCGAGCAGGGCCGGGTCGGTGTACACCGAGGTCGGCTGGCGGTAGGCTTCGGGGGCGCTGTCCACGGTGCCGTTGTCCACGTGCACCAGCAGGCGCTTGATGATTTCCTTATAAACTTTGACGTCGTCCATTTGTCTCGCTCCTTAGATCAGGCAGGTTTGTTTTTTTGTGGACCGAAGTATCGACCCAAGTCCGGCGGTTTAACAACTACCGTTTCAGGTGGGTTTGCTTGCCGGGGCACCGGGCAGGCCCTCGAAGTAACGGCCGGCGAGGTTGCCGCCATCCACCACCATCTCGGCCCCGCACACATACGACGCCTCGTCGCTCAGCAGGAACAAGGCCATGCGGGCGATCTCCTCCGGCGCGCCGATGCGCTGCACCGGCTGGCCCTGGTAGGCCCGGTTGAGGGCCTCGGTATCGCCGTCGAACATGTTGCCCATGGCCGTGTTCACCCCGCCCGGATGAATCGAATTGACCCGCACGCCCCGGTGGCCCAGCTCCATCGCCGCCACCCGCGACAGGCCACGCACACCCCACTTGCTGGCGCAATAGGCGCCCATGGCGTTCCACGCCGTCATGCCGCCGATGGACGAGATGTTGACGATGCCCCCGCCGCCCTGCCCGGCCATCACCGCCCCGGCGTGCTTGATGCCAAGGAAGGGCCCGACGAGGTTCACGTCGAGCACCCGCCGGAAGTCCGCCAGCGCGGTGTCGGTGAGCGCTTCGGCGAAGTTGGTGCCGGCGTTGTTCACCAGCCCGTCGAGGCGCCCCCAGCGTTCGACCACCGCTGCCACGGCGTGCAGCCAGCCGGCTTCGTCGGTCACGTCGAGATGCTGGTAGCAGGCGCCCTCGCCCAGCTCGGCGACCAGCGCAGCGCCTTCGGCATCCAGAATGTCGGCCAGCGCCACCCGGGCGCCCTCGGCGTGAAACAGCCGCGCCATCGTCGCCCCCATGCCGCGGGCGCCGCCGGTAATCAGCACAACCTTGCCGTCGAGGCGCTTCATGCTGCGACGCCTTCGTCAGCGCGCGCCGCCACGGCGGCCCGGCCCGCCTCGGTGCCAGCCAGCCGGCCGAAGACCACCGCGTTGCCGATCGACAAACCGCCACCGCCGTAGCGTTCACCATGGAAGCAGCCGAGCACTTCGCCCGCCGCATACAGGCCGGGAATCGGCCGCTTGTGGGCGTCGAGCACCCGCGCCTGCCTGTCGATGTCGAGACCGGCGGCGGTCAGGCCGATGATGGCCGAGCGGATTTCCACCGCGTAATACGGCGCCTGGCGGATCGGGAAGTAGTCCGGGGCCTTCTTGAAGAACATCGAATCGCAACCCTGGTCGCAGTCGGCGTTGTAGCCGGCCACGGTCTGCTCCAGCGCCAGGCCGTCGATACCCACCTGGGCGGCCAGCGCCTGCAGGCTGTCGGCCACTTTCACGCGGCCCTTTTTGACCTGCTCGCGCAGGGTCGGCTCTTCCCAGGTCGGAATGCTGATGCCGGCGTTGTAGGGGTCGAGGTACTTGGTGTTGGTGCTGGCTTCGACCAGCGCCTTCTCGTCGAAAACGGCCCAGGCGCGGCGCCCGGTCTGCTCGTTGAGCAGGTAGCCGCACACGCTGTAGGGCGACAGCTCGGACATGAAGCGCGAACCCTCCTGGTTCACCGCGATGATCCACGGCGGCAGAAAGGCTTCCAGCGACTTGCTGAAGCCGGAGGTCGGCAGCACCAGCCCGGTATCAAAGCCGACCACACCGGCGCCGAGTTTTTCGGCCAGCGTGATGCCGTCGCCCAGCACGTAGGGCACGTCCTTGTGCACCGCCCAGGTCCACTCGCCGTGGCAGGCCGACGGATACAGGCGCTGGAGCATCTCGGGGTTGTTGCCGAAACCGCCGGTGGTGATGATCACCGTCGGGGCGTGGATCTCGGCCCCCGCCGCACGAATGCCGACCACCCGGCCGTCCTCGAAGAGCAGCTCTTCGACGCGGCTGCCGACCGCCGTGTCGATGCCCTTGGCCCCAGCGGCATTGATCAGCGCATCGGCAATGCCCGAACCGGCTCCCTGGCTGGAATGGCCGCGGGCCACGCTGTCGACGCCCGACTTGACCAGCCATTCCTTCGGAAACTCGGCGCCCAGACTGATCAGCCATTCGAGCGCCTCGGCGCTGTGCTCGGCGTAGTAGCGGATCAGGTCGGGCCGCAGCTTCCAGCGGTTGAGGGTCATCAGGTAGTCGTACATGTCCTGGGGCGTGTCGTTGGCAATGCCCGCCGCCCGCTGCACGCTCGTGCCGGCAGCGTAGAACACCCCGCCGGACTGGGCGGTAGCCCCGCCCAGCTTGCCGTCGGCCTCGACGATCATGCACGAGGCGCCTTCCTGGTGAGCCATCAGCGCGGCAGCCAGACCGGCGCCGCCGCCACCCACGACAATCACGTCGTAATCCCATTCCATTTGCTGCCTCCTCTACGTTTTCTTATTCAGGGAATCTTGCTGAAAGCCCACGCAAACACCCGCGCGTCGCCGTGGCGGGCGGTAATGCTCAGCTTGACCTTGCACACCTTCCAGCCAGCGGCGCTGCGCACCAGCTCGCTGGTGTAGTAGCCGTACAGGAAGCAGGCGTAGTCCTCGCCCTCGTGCTTCAGGAAATGGCCGGCGTGCATGTACGAGATGCACGTGGCCGTATCGCCATCAATGTGGTGGCGGTGATTGGTGCTGAGATGCTGGGTGGCGTCGAAGCCGGCCAGGCCGCGCACCCGATGGACCCATTCGGCGGCGTCCATTTCCAGATCGAGATCCGGATCGAAGCTGGTGTAGTCGATGGCCACCCGGTCGGTCAGGATCGAGCGCAGCAGCCCCCAGTCGCGGGTGTCGAGGGCGGTGGCGTAGCTGATGATCACGTCGCTGATGGCGAGGCGGTCGGCGATCAGGTTGTAGGTGTCGCTCATGGTTTGCCTCCCGGCGTAAAGACCAGATCGAGGCGTTCCAGCGTGTGGGCCTGGAAGCTCTCCGACCAGCGCGGCGGCGGCGCAGCCGGGTCGAGGGCGAAGTCGGGCAGGCGCACCAGCAAGCGTTCCAGCGCAATGCGCAGCTCGGGCCAGCATGTTGCCGATGCAAAAGTGAATGCCCTTGCCGAAGCTCATGTGTTCGCGGGCGTTGCGGCGCTCAAGGTCGATGCGCTCCGGGCATTCAAACTTGTTTTCATCCCGGTTGCCGGCGCCGTAGGACAGCATCAGCACCGCGCCCTTCGCCAGCGCCACGCCGGCCAGCTCGGTGTCTTCCCGGACCACCCGGTAGATGTTGGGCACGGGCGAGTGCAGGCGCAGCACCTCTTCCACGAAACCGGGGATCAGCGCCGGCTCGGCACTCAGGCGCTGGCGCAGATCCGGCGTTTCGAGCAGCGCCCACACCGCCGAGCCGAGGGTGTTGGTGGTGGTTTCGTTGCCGGCCACCAGCAGTTGGGTGGCGATGTTGATCAGCTCGCTGTCAGTGAGCAGGCGCCCGTCGATCTGCGCATTGGCCACCGCGCTGAGCAGGCATGGCGCCGGATTGGCCCGGTAGGCCATGGCGTGGCGGTGCAGGTATTGCTGCATGCCGATCAAGAGGTCGGTGAGTTCCAGCTCGCGTTCGGGGGCCAGGTTGGGGTTGATCTGCTCGATGGCGGCGTCCGACCAGAGCTTCATCTGACGCCAGTCTTCGGGCGGCAGGCCGAGTTCGCGGGCGATGACGAACATCGGCAGCTTGATGGCAAAGTCGTCGAAGAATTCGATGCGTCCGGCGCCGATGAAGCCGTCGATCAGCCCGTCGACGATGTCGCGAATGCCGGGCTCCAGTGGAATCACGTTCTTGCGCGCAAAGGCCAGATCCACCAGCGCCCGGTACTGGCCGTGGGACGGCGGGTCGTTCGACACCAGCGTGTGCACCGGCAAAAAACCGTGCTCGGTGTAACGCCGGGCCACTTCGGCGGCCACCGGCGAGTGGCTGCGGTCGAAGACCTGGCTGGTCATGTTGGAGAAGATTTCCGGCCGCGCATTGACGTGGGCGATGTCGGCGTAGCGGGTAAGCACGTGAAAGCCGGTGCCGGCGTCGAAATACACCGGGCTCTCGGCCTGCAGCTGCGCGTAGGCGGCGTGGGGGCAGCGGCGGATCTCAGGATCGGCGAAGCTGATGGCGGGTGTTGTCGTCATGGAGCGGATATCCTTTGCTGTGGCGCTCAGTGCTGCTCGCTCAGTGCTGCTCGCTCAGTGCCGCTCGATATGCCCGAGCACGGAATAGGAGAAGTCGCAGCCATCCCGGGTCGGCACGGTGGCCGGCACTTCCGGGTTGTTCACGTCGATCAGCGGCGTGGCGGCAAAGTCGGCCAGCGTGGTGCGCACCGGGTCCACCCGGTTCCAGTCCACCACCGACTGGCGATGGCGGATCGCCCACACGCCGGCTATGCACTCGAAGCGGTCGAGGTAGCGCCCGCCGGCCACGATGTCGAAGGTCTGCGCACCCTGGGGCGTTTGCAGCACCAGCGACCAGCAGGTTTCGGCGCCGGCCGTGGTGCCGTCGGCGTGCAGGTCGATCAGCGTGTTGCTGACCACGTGGCGGGTGACGTTCATGGCCGCGTGCACCGGCCACAGCCATTCGATGAAGCCCGCGGCCGGGCCGGCATACAGCGGGGCGTGGTCGTCAGTGCCGCCCGGGTGCCAGCACGACAGGGCCAGCGCCTTGTCCATGCGGTCGAGGCCGCGGCAGTAACGGTGGATGACTTCGGTGATGGCCCACTTGGCGGCCAGTTCGTCGTGGGTCGGGGCGCGCACGCTCATGGCTTCAGCCTCAACCGGTGACGTCGGCAGACACGGGCACCAGCGGCGCGTCCGTCGGCAGCAGATCGTCGCGGGTGCTGTGGCCGTGGAAGGGGTAGTCGGTGTAGCCCTCGGCGCCCTGGCTGTAATAGGTGGCGATGTCCGGACGGTTGATCTCCCAGCCATTGCGAAAGCGCTCGGCCAGGTCGGGGTTGGCGATGAAGGCCTGACCGAAGCCGACCAGATCGGTGCCGCCGGCGGCGATCATCTCGGCGGCGCTCTTGCGGGTGAAGCTGGCGACCGTCATGAAGGGGCCGTCGAAGAGCGGCCGCAGGGTGGCGTACACGTCCCAGTCCATGCCGTAGTTGCCCACCTGCAGGTAGGCGATGTGGCGCTTGGAGAGCTCCTTGGTCACATGCGAATAAGTGGCCGGCGCGTCGTCGTCGAAGACGTTGTGGAAAGTCCAGCCCGGCGACAGCTTGACCGCCACGAAGGCCGAGCCCTGGTCGGCGGCGATGGCATCGACGATGGCCAGCAGAAAGCGCGCACGGTTCTCCAGGCTGCCGCCAAATTCATCGCTGCGCAGATTGGTGTTGGTGGACAGGAACTGCATCGGCAGATAGCCACTGGCGGCGTGGATCTCGACGCCGTCGAAACCGGCCTTTTTGGCCAGCGCGGCGCTGCGCCGGTAGTCCTCGATCACCGCGTACACCTCGGCAGTACCCAGCGCGCGGGGCTCCGGGTAGGCGCGCTTGGGGCGTGGGCAGGTCACGGTGTAGTGGCGGGCGGTCGGGTCCGGCTGCACGGCCGACGCGCCGACGGGCTGGGCGCCGTTCAGCATCAGCGGGTCGGACAGGCGGCCGACGTGCATGAGCTGGGCGAAGATGGCGCCGCCCTTGTCATGCACGGCGTCGGTCACCTGCTGCCAGCCGGCGGCGTGGGCGTCGGTGCACAGGCCCGGCGAAAACAGATAGCCCTTGCCCATTTCGCTGGGGTAGACGCCCTCGGTGACGATCAGCCCGGCGCTGGCGCGCTGCTGGTAGTGCAGCACGTTGAGCGCACTCGGCACGCCGTCGAGATGCGAGCGATTGCGCGTCATCGGCGCCATCACTAGGCGGTTCTTGAGCGTCACGTTGCCAATGCGCAGGGGCTTGAACAGCACGTCGAGGGGAGCGGTCATCGTGTGGGGTCTTTCGGTTTGGGGTGCGGGCTTTAGAGGATGCGAACCAGTTGCTTGCCCAGGCTGCGCCCGGCAAGCAGGTCGATGAGGGCACGGGGGGCGGCTTCGAGCCCTTCGGCCACCGTCTCCCTAAAATGGATGCGGCCGGCGGCCACGTGGCCGCTCAGCTCGTCGATGGCCGGCGCCCAGCGCTCCGGGTGATCGCCGACGATGAAGCCCTGCACCTTCACCCGATTGACGATCAGCGGCAGCAGGCGGCGGATGCCGTGGGGGCTGGGGTTGTCCACCTCGGAGATGGCGCCGCACAGGGTGATGCGCGCACCGGGGCGCAGGCGCGGCAAGAGCGCATCCAGCACTTCGCCGCCCACGTTGTCGAAAATGCAGTTCACGCCGTCCGGCAGCGCCGCCTTCAGGCTGGCCTTGAAATCGGCCGACTTGTAGTCGACGCAGGCGTCGAAACCCAGATCGTCCACCACGTGACGGCACTTGTCCGCCCCGCCGGCAACGCCCACCACGCGGCAGCCGGCAAGCCGCGCCAGTTGCCCCGCCACGCTGCCGACGCCGCCGGAAGCCGCAGTCACAACCACCGTTTCACCGGCCTGCGGGGCGCACAGGTCGATGAGGCCGACGTAAGCCGTCACGCCCGGCATGCCGGCCACGCCGAGGCCCGCCGACAGCGGCACCCGCGTCGTATCCACCTTGCGCAGCAGGCTGCCGTCGATGACGCCGAAGCGCTGCCAGCCCAGGTGGCCGGCCACCGCGTCACCCACCGCAAAACCCGGGTGGCGCGATTCGACAACGGTGCCGGCGGTGTCGCCGACCATCACGTCGCCCAACGCCACCGGCTCGGCGTAGGTGCGGATATCCATCATGCGGCCGCGCATGTAGGGGTCGATGGACAGCCACTGGTTGCGCACCAGCACCTGGCCTTCGCCGGGGTTTGGCACCGGGCCGTCTTCGATGCGGAAGTTGGATTCCGTGGGCTTGCCCTCGGGGCGGCTGGCCAGCAAAACCTGGCGGTTTGATTCGGTCATGGAGCGACTTTCGGAAAAGGGGTTCAGCACCCGGCGCGATCGGCCAGGATGAGGTCGGCAGCTCGCCAGCCCAGCGCCATGGCCGGGCCGTTGGTGTTGCCGGAAATGGGGGCCGGCATCACCGAGCAGTCGGCGGCGCGCAGGCCTTCGACGCCGCGCACGCAGAGGCGCTCGTCGACGACCGAGGCGGCGTCGCTGCCCATGCGGCACGAGGCCACCGCGTGGGTGCCGCACAGGGACGCCTGGCGGAACACGTCGAGGATCTGGTCATCGGTCTCGCAACCGCCGGGCAGCAGTTCCTCGCCGACGAATCTGGCCAGGGCCGGCTGGCGCATGTAGCTGCGCATGTACTTGACCATGTTCACCGCGGCCAGGCAGTCCTCTTCGGTACTCAGCCAGTTGGGGGTGACTTCCAGCGTGGCCTGCGGGTCGGACGAACTCACCATCACCGAGCCTTCGCTGGTCAGGCGCAGCAGCTGGCCGTAGGCCGTGACGCCGGGCTTGTCCTCGACGCCGTCGGGCACCGGAAAGTTGTCTTCGCTGCGCGGGTAGGTGAAGGCCGACAGATAGAGCTGGGCGTCCGGGCGGCTGACCTGCGGCGCGGTGCGGAAGAAGGCGCCGACCTCGAAGGGGCCGGTGGCCATCGGGCCGCTTTTCAGCAGGTAATACTGCAGCACGCTCTTCACCAGCCCGATGCCCTGGAAGCGATGGTTCAGGCCCTTGTCGTTCTTTAGCCGGAAAGGCAGCAGAAAGCCCAGGTGATCGCGCATGCGACGGCCCACGTCGGGCGAGTCGGCGAGCACCGGAATGCCCTTGGCGCGCAGGTGCTCGCCCGGCCCGATGCCCGACAGCTGCAGGATCTTGGGGGTCAGGATGGCGCCGGTGGACAGGATCACCTCGCCACGGCAGCGGAAAGTCACCGCCTCGCCGCTCAAGCGGGCCGCCACGCCGACCGCCCGCTTGCCTTCAAACAGCACGCGCTCGACCGCTACGCCGGTAAGCACCTTGAGGTTGGGGCGTGCCATGGCCGGCTTCAGAAAGGCTACCGCCGAACTGACCCGGCGCCCGTTCTTGATGGTGTGGGCGTAGTAGCCGACGCCTTCGTTGTCTTCGCGGTTGAAGTCTTCCTTGTGCTCGAGGCCCATCTCTTCGCCGGCGCGGATCATCGCCTCGCTGACCGGGTAGCGGAACTTGCCGGTGCTCACGTGCACCAGGCCGCCGGCTCCGCGCAGTTCGTCGGCACCCAGCTCATGGTCTTCGATGGCCTTGAAGGCGCCCTTCATGGCATCCCAGCCCCAGTTGGCGCCGGCATGGGCTTCCCAGTCGTCGAAGTCGCCCTTCTGACCGCGGATGTAGATCATGCCGTTGATGGAGCTGGAGCCGCCGAGACCCTTGCCACGCACCCACATTTCACCGGCCGGCAGGCCCGGCTTGCGTGGCTGGTGCACCGGAAAGTGCCATGCGTGCCTGGGCATCGCCACCAGCTTGGCGAAGCCCTTGGGCATGGAGATCAGCGGGCTGCTGTCGTCACCACCGGCTTCCAGCAACAACACCTGGCTCTTGCCGTCCTTCGACAAACGATTGGCCAGCACACAGCCGGCCGAACCGGCCCCCACCACGATGTAATCGAAAGCTTCCATGATTCCAATCCTCCTCCGGGCTGTGGCAGGCGGCACCTGTGCCCGGGCCACTCAAACCAAAACAAAATTGTCTGTTTGTTTAAGGCTACACCGCTGGCGCTGAAAAGCCAACAGCGCCGTCTCTGATTCAGGATTCCGTCGTGGTGATATTGCGCTTCAGCACCACCGGCACGCCGCCCAGCTTGCGCTTGGCCATCCACTGGGCGAGCGCCGAATCCAGGTAATCAGCATGGCCCGGAAACCAGCGCGCCAGTTCGGCGGCAAACATGCGGCCGATCATCACGTTGCCGTCCAGCACATGGGGCTCGACCTCGAGGGCCGAGTTGTAGACGGCGTTGTGATCATCCACGTGGCAGCTGGTGGCCGGAAAGTCGGTGGACTCCATCCACGCCTTCTCTTCGGCGAAGTGGGCTTCGGCGTGCACGATGAAGGCGCGCAAGTGGCCGGCAAAGGCCGCGTCCTCGCAGCTCAGCATTGCATCGACGATGTCGACGAACTCCCGGTGGGTGTCGTCCATCGGCGGGTAGCCGAGCAGGTAGTTGTCGGTCCACGGCAAGCCTGTGGTTTCGCTCATGGTGTGTGTCTCCTCTTTGGTTTTTTAATCCGCCCCGACGAGGGCGCGGAGTTCTGCGTCCAGGAAGGCCCGCTGCCCCTCCCCCGACCAGTCCACCGGATCGAATACCGCCTGGACCGCCATGCCGACGAGGCACACCAGCAGGCGCCGGGCCAGCGTCTCCACCTGGTCCGCCGGCACCAGCCCGGCCTGGGCGCGGGCCACCAGCACCCGCTGCAGGATGTGCCGGGCGTTGATGGCCTGGGCACGTTGCTCGGCCGAGAAATCCGGGTCCACCAGGGCGATCTGCCAGAAGGCCAGGTACACCTTCCAGTCCTGCAGGCGCACTTCGTCGAGGGGCAGCAGGGCCTCGATGCAGCCCCTCAGATCGCAGGCATCGCGCGCCAGCACGGTATTTACCCGGCCCTGCGCGTTGCTCGCCGAAGCCCGGTAGGTGTACAGCAGCAGGTCGCGCTTGCTGGCGAAATAGTGGGTGACGATGGTCGTGCTGTAACCCGCCGCCGCCGCAATTTCGCGCATCGTCAGCGCATCGAGGCCAACCCGGGAAATAAGGTCGGCGGCGATGCCGGCAATCTGCTGGCGACGTTTTTCGTGATCGACGACTGCGGGCATTGACTTGACTCGTAGGGTGGGACTAATCTATTTTACAACATCCGTTGCAAATAAAGCCAGACATCTGAGACGACCTGCTTCCCACCGACCAGCAGGCGATCTTGGATCCCGAGACAAGGAAGCCCAAGGGCTTTCAACGCAGTAACAAAGGAGAACCGGATGAGCAGCAACACCCCCAAGCAGCCGACCCGTCGTGACCTGTTGAAGCGCGGCGCCATGGCTGCCGGCGGCCTCGCCACCCTGGGCATGGCCTCTGCCACCCAGGGTGGCGAGGCCTCCCCGGCATCCCTCAAATGGGACCACGAAACCGACGTGGTCTGCGTCGGCTCCGGTGCCGCCGCCTGTGCGGCCGCGGTCACCGCCGTCGGCCAGGGCGGCAAGGCCATCCTGGTCGAGAAGATGCCGCTGCCCGGCGGCACCACCGGCAAATCCGGCGGCGTCACGTGGATTCCCAACAACCCCTTCCTGCGCGCCCGCGGCATCGACGACAACAAGACCGACTGCCTGCGCTTCCTGGCCCGTTACGCCTTCCCGCGCGAATACACACCGACCAGCCCGACCCTGGGCCTGCCGGCCAGCGACTACCGCCTGCTTGAAGCCTTCTACGACAACGGCTCGCCGATGATCGAGCACATGGACAAGCTGGGCGCCGTGCGCTTCAAGGAATTCAAGATGTGGTTCGTGGACAAGCATGCCCCCGACTACGCCGACCACCTGCCGGAAAACAAGGTGTCCCGCGGCCGTGCCCTGGAACCCGCCGCCGGCGCCGGCTCGAGCCTCGGCGGCGGCAGCCTGGCCGCCCAGCTGGAAGCCTGGCTCACCAAGCGCGGCATGCCCGTGCTGCTGGAACACCGGGTCACCAAGCTGGTCATGGACAAGGGCCGCGTCATCGGCATCGAAGCCATGCACGGCGACAAGCTGGTGCGCATCAAGGCCCGCAAGGCGGTGGTTTTCGGCACCGGCGGCTATTCCCACAACACTGAACTGGTCGGCCTGCACCAGCCCGGCCTGTATGGCGCCTGTGCCATGCCCGGCTCGACCGGCGACTTCATCTCCATCGCCGGTGCGGCGGGTGCCAGGATGGGCGCGCTGAACACCGCCTGGCGCACCCAGGTCGTGCTCGAAGAGGCCCTCGAAAACCGCGCCGTTGGCCTGGGCGCCTTCGTGCTGCCGGGCGACTCGATGATCCTGGTCAACAAGTACGGCCGGCGCATCGTCAACGAGAAGATCAACTACAACGACCGCACCCATCTGCACTTCGTCTTCGACCCGGTGAAGAAGGAATTCCCCAACCAGGTCCAGTTCATGGTCTTCGACGAGCGCAGCCTGGACGCCTTCGGCGGCGCCTTCCCGATTCCGGCCGACCGCCGCGCGGCGCGCTTCATGATCCAGGGCAACACCCTGGCCGAGCTGGCCGACAACATCGCCGAGCGCATGAAGAAGCTCGAAAAGCACATCGGCTGCTACACCCTCGCCCCGGACTTCAAGGCCAGCCTGGCCGACACCGTGAGCCGCTTCAACGGCTACGCCAAGACCGGCGTCGATCCGGAGTTCGAGCGTGGCGTGCATGAGTACGACAAGGACTGGCAGGCACTCTTCTCGCCGGTGCGCAAGGAATCCAGCCAGCCGGCCAATCCGATGCCCAACATCACCATGCATCCGCTGAACGGCCCCTTTTACGCCTTCATCCTCGGGCCCGGTGCACTCGATACCAACGGCGGCCCGGCCATCAACGAGAAGGCCCAGGTGCTCGACACCCACAACAAGCCGATCCCCGGCCTGTACGGCGCCGGCAACTGCATCGCCAGCCCGGCCCGTGGCGCGTACTTCGGCGCCGGCGGCACCATCGGCCTGGCCCTCACCTTCGGCTACATCGCCGGCCTGCACGCCATGCAGCAGCCCACGGCAAAAGCATGATGTCCGGCAGCCAGGCAATCGTTCTGGCTGCCGCCCTGCTCTTGCAGGGCAGCAGTGCCAGGGCCGCAGAAACCGTCAGCTTTGCCCGGGACGTGGTACCGGTGCTGCGCAGCAACTGCGCCACCTGCCACCTGACCGGGCAGGAAGCCGGAAACATGAAACTCCACCCGGCCGCCGCATGGGCCTCGCTGGTCAAGGTGGCGTCCATCGAGAGTCCGCTGCGTCGCGTCGAACCCGGTTCCCCCGGCAAGAGCTACCTGATGCACAAGCTCGACGGCACGCATCTGGATGCCGGCGGCCAGGGCGTGCAGATGCCCTTCGGCGCCCCGCCCCTCGAGCCGGAAGTCCGGGAGCGCTTCCGCAACTGGATTGCCGCTGGCGCGCTGAACAACTGAAACAAGCCGCGCCTTTCGCCTCTTCATCCTCCTAGTCGGGAGACTGTCGTGCGCACACCCTGTGATACCCGTTTTCGCCAGCAGCTCGGCCAGCAGGCCACCCTCGGCGAGGCCGCCACCCTGCTCGCCGAATACGCCGGCACCCTCGGCTGGGGGCTGGCCGCCTTCCACCCGGACATGGACCGCAACGGCCTGCCGCGCACGGCCAGCGGCGAATTCGTTGCCGTGGCCATGGGCTGGTCGGCCGATTACGTGAAAGCCTGGGTGGACCAGCGCATGGGCCTCGACTGCCCGGTGACCCGCCGCTGCGGGCACAGCATGGACCCCTTCGTATGGGACTGCGACCCGGACAGCGACGCCTGGAAGGACACCCCGCTGAGCGGCGAACAACGCCGCATCCTAAAGTCCTACAAAGACTCGGTGCACGGTGACGGCGCCGTCACCGTGCCGGTGCATCGCCCCGGCGGCAAGACCGGCTACGTCTCCTGGTTCAGCCGCGATCCGGGCAGCCTGCTGCGCCGTTACCGCGACACCTGGCGCGACACCTACCTGATCTCCCACGCCTTCATCACCCGCGTGGACGCCCTCGAAGGCGCGGCTCGCCGGCGCGAAGCCACGGCCGCCGCCGACACCCTCAGCCTGCGCGAGATCGAATGCCTCGGCTGGGCCGCCCGCGGCAAGACCGAAGAAGACATCGGCACCATCCTCGGGCGCTCCCGCGAGACGGTGCATTTCCACCTCGGCAACGCCTCGCGCAAGCTCGGCGCCAGCAACCGCACCCACGCCGTGGCGATCGCCTGCGCCCTCGGGCTGATCCACCTTTTCTGACCCCCACCATGTCCCTCACTCACGTCCACACGCCCATCAATCTCGGCCCCGTCACGCTGAAGAACCGTGTCGTGCGCACCGCCCACGCCACCAACCTGGGCGCCGGCACGATGAACGACGCACTGATCGGCTACCACCGGGCACGGGCCGAGGGCGGCTGGCGGGCATGGCGGTCTAGGCCTGGCGAGCGCCCGACAAGCAAATAATCCTGAATTACCCAACAAACAAAACCAACAGCCTTGTTTTTTATAAATAGCTAGGTAAGCTGTACTGACAAACACAAACAAAACGGTATGGAGACAAGCATGAACCAGAACCCGGATATCGCCCTGCTGGAAGAACTCGAAGCCCAGCGCGACCTGCACAACCTGAACACCCGCTACTGCCGGGGTGCCGACCGCATGGACGCCGCAATGCTCGGCTCCGTATGGACCCACGATGCCCAGGTGGACTGTGGCGCCTTCAAGGGTCCGGCGCAGGAATTCACCACCGCTGTGACCACCCCCGATGCGGTGCGCGAGCGCAGCTACCACGCGATATCCAACGAATACTACGCAGTGGACGGCGACACCGCCCGCGGCGAGGTGTACCTGATTGCCATCAGTACCCTGGTGGAGAACGGCAGCAAGACCGACCAGTGGATCGGCGGCCGCTATCTGGACACCTACAAACGCGAAGACGGTGCCTGGAAGATCGCCACCCGCGCCTTCGTGATGGACTGGAACATGAACAAGCCCACCACCGCCGTGTGGGACGAGGGCATGTTCGGCATGATCAAGCTGCGCGGCACCCGCGACCGCAGCGATCCGGTGTACGCCCTGCTGGGAGCACAGGCATGAGTGCCGACGCCAGCGCCCGCATTCGCGCCCTGGCCGACGAGCAGGCCATCCGGGCCCAGATGTGCCACTACATCCAGGCCATCGACCGCTGCGACCTGGAACTCCTGAAATCCACCTTCCATCCCGACGGCTCGGTCATCTTCGGTGTCTTCGACGGCAACGCGATGGATTTCTGCGCGTGGGACATTCCCTTCATCCGCGACAACCTGCTGATGGGCTGGCACCGGGTCGGCAACATCAGCATCGTCCTTGACGGCGACCGCGCCATGGCCGAGTCCTACATGCTCGGCAACGCCGCAGCGGCCCTGCCGGCCGAGTACGGCGGCGGCGTCATCAACTGCCCGGACGGCCTGCGCTACCACGACGTGTGGGAAAAGCGCGACGGCACCTGGCGCATGTTCTCGCGCAATCTGATCATGGACTGGAACGCCTGCTGGCCCTTTTCCGGCAGCACCGGGGGCATCTACGCCAGCTTCGACACCGGCCGGCGCGACCGCAGTGACCCGGCCTACGTCCTCGGCATCCTGCGCTGAGCGGCACATCCAGCTGAAGACCGCCCACACGCCGCATCAAGACGGCCGGGCCTGACCCTTCAGAAGAGAACTGGAAACCATCCACACCAATAAGTCGCTGACCGGGTTTCAGCGAAGAAGGAGGAGCAAATGCATATCGAGGAACGCACACAAAAGGAAAAACTGAGCGGCGATTTCCTGCGCGGCGACCCCATCACGGGCGAGCGCTACTACTCGCGCGAATTCGCACAAAAAGAGTGGGATCACATCTTCACCCGCACCTGGCAGATCGGCGGGATGAGCGCACAGCTGGCCGAAACGGGCAGCACCATGACCCACAGCATCGGCGAGGAATCGATCCTCATGCTGCGCGACGAGGCCGGCGTGATCCGTGCCTACTACAACGTCTGCCCGCACCGGGGCAACCGGCTGGTCAAGGAAGAACACAAGTGCGGCGTGAAGCGCATGGTGTGCGCTTATCACAGCTGGGCCTTCAGCCTCGACGGTGTGGTGCGCCACGTACGCGACGCCGAGGACTACCCGCAGGGCAACCCGATCGGCAAGGTGCAGCTGAAGGAAATCCGCTGTGAAACCCTGGGTGGCCTGGTGTGGTTCAACATGGACCCCGCAGCCCCCAGCCTGCGCGAGGCCCTCGGCGTGGTCGCCGAGCAGCTCGAGCGCTACCAGAGCGAAAACTGGGTGCGCGTCATGTGGCTCACCGGCACGGTTGACTGCAACTGGAAGATCATCCACGACAACTTCAACGAGTCCTACCACGTGCAGAGCCTGCACCGGGAGCTCGCCACCTTCATCGACGACGCCTACCAGAACACCGACTTCGATCTTTACAAGAGCGGCCACAACCGCATGAAGATGAAGGGTGCGCTGCCCGCCAGCAGCAGCCGGACCGATCAGGTACAGGCTCCGCTGGACGACATCCTGCGCAGCTGGGAGCTCGACCCGGAACCCTTCCATGGCCGCGTCCGCGAAGCCCGCGCCGCCCTGATGGTGCAAAAGCGCAAGCTCGGCCAGGAGCGTGGCTACACGCACTACGAAAAGCTCTCCGACGAGCAGCTCACCGACTACCACCACTACACCCTGTTCCCCAACATCTCGCTGACCATGTCGGCGGACGGCTACCAAGTGCTGCGCCCCCAGCCCCACCCCACCGATCCGGAGAAATGCCTGTTCGACCACTGGTTCATGGTGCCCAAGGTCGAAGGCGCGCCCGAAGCCGCCACGCCGCTGGGCATGCGCCCGGTAGTGCCGGCCGCCCACGAGATTTTCGGTGAAGGCGTGGAATCCCTCGGTTTCGTCGCCGACCAGGACTTGAGCGTGGCCGTAGCGCAACAACGGGGCCTGCACTCGCGCGGCTACCAGGACGCCTACCTGTCCGGCCAGGAGGCCCGCGTGCGTCGCCTCCATGAAGTGATCAACGACTACATCGAAGGCCGCCGCTAAGCCTCGACCTACCCCCAATTCCCGGAGAAACCCATGCAGATCACCTTCCAGAAAAAAGTCGTCCTCATCACCGGCGCCGGCTCCGGCATCGGCCGCGCTGCCGCCCTCGCCTTCGCCCGCGAAGGCGCCTCCGTTGCCGTCGCCGACATCACCGAAGCCGCCGGCAACGAAACCGTCGCCCTGATCGAAGCCGCCGGCGGCGTCGCCCGCTTCTTCAAGGTCAATGTCACCAAGGCCGTCGAAGTCGAAAACCTGGTCAAGCAGATCGTCGAAACCTGGGGCCGTCTCGACATCACCCTCAACAACGCCGGCGTGGACAACGACATGGCGCCGATCACCGAAACCTCCGAAGCCGACTTCGACAAGGTGATTGCAGTGAACCTGAAGGGCGTGTGGTTGTGCATGAAGTACGCCATCGCCCAGATGGAAAAGCAGGGCGGCGGCGTGGTCATCAACACCGCCTCGGCCCTGAGCATCACCGTCGTGCCCGGCGCCTCACCCTACAACGCCAGCAAGCACGCAGTGGCCGGCCTCACCAAGACCTGCGCAGTGGAATACGGCGCCAAGAACATCCGCATCAACGCCATCTGCCCGGGCGTGATCCGCACCCCGCTGCTGGAAAACCACCCCAACCTGCCCGAACTCGAAAAGAGCCTGCTGCCGCTGCACCCCATCGGCCGCCTCGGCACCTCGGAAGAAGTCGCCAACACCATCCTGTGGCTGGCCTCCGACGCTGCCTCCTTCGTCCACGGTGCGCTGGTCACGGTGGACGGCGGCTGGACCGCCCAGTAAGCCGACGCCAGCCCCCACAGAGCCCCGCCATGACCGACAAGAAAAATCACCAGATCACCCTCGCCCGCCGTCCCGAGGGCATTCCGGGTCCGGACGACTTCGCCCTGCGCGAAACGCCCGTCCCCAGCCCCGCCGACGGAGAAGTGCTGATCCAGAACCTCTACCTGTCCCTCGACGCTGCCGTGCGCAGCTGGATGAAGGAAGACTGCAGCTACTTTCCGCCGATTCCCCTGGGTGCGCCGGTGCGCAGCACCACCCTCGGGCGGGTCGTCGAAAGCCGCCACCCGGCCCACCAGCCCGGCGACTACGTAGTGGCCTACGCCTGTGCCGCCTGGGAGGACTTCTCGGTGGTGGCCGGCGACGGCCTCTACCCGGTGAAGGCCAGCCCCGACTTTCCGCTGCACTACCACCTGAGCGTGTTCAGCGCGATGGGCCTGACACCCTATTTCGGCATGCTCGACATCGGCAAGCCGCAACCGGGCGAAACCGCCCTCATCAGCGCCGCTGCCGGCGCCGTGGGCTCACTGGCCGGGCAGATTGCGAAGATCAAGGGCTGCCGCGTGGTAGGCATGGCCGGCACCGACGCCAAGTGCCGCATGCTGGTGGAAGAACTGGGCTTCGACGCCGCCATCAACTACAAGGGCAAGAACACCGAGCAGCTGTCGCGGGAGATCGCCGAGCTGTGCCCGAAGGGCGTGGATATCTTCTTCGACAACGTGGGCGGTGAAATCCTCGACGCGGCACTGCTCAACCTGGCCATGTTCGCCCGGGTCGCCTTTTGCGGCGCCATCGGCGACTACACCAAGAACGGCCCCATTCCCGGCCCCTACCATTACTGGCAGATCCTGGCCCGCTGCGCCACCGTGCGCGGCTTCCTGACCCTCTACTACAAGGACCAGTTCCCCGCAGCCATTGCCGAGATGAAGGGCTGGCTGGACAGCGGCCAACTGAAGTTCACCGACGATATTTCGGAAGGGCTGGACAGCACCATCCCCGCCTTCGCCAAGCTGTTCACCGGCGAGAACAAGGGCAAGCTGCTGGTCAGGCTGACCAACGAAAATCTGTAAAAGGCGCCTCGTCGCACGCCCTCACAGGGCCGCGACGAAGGCCTCGTAACTCTGACCCTTGCCGGCCAGCGCCCTGGCCAGCACGGCCCGCCCGGCGGCAATCGCGTCCCGCGGGCCTGCCTCGGCCTCGGCCCGGCACATGGCGGCGTAAAGCGCGGCTACCCCGGGCAGTGCATCCGCGCGCGGCTTGCGCCGGATCGACTTGTAGCCGATCAGCCCGCCCTCTTCGTCGAAGAGCGGAAAGATGTGGGCAAACACCCAATAAAAGCTGCCGTTCTTGCTGAGGTTCTTGATGTAGCCGAGGAAGCCCTCACCATTGGCAATCGTCTCCCAGGCCAGCGCAAATACCGCCCGCGGCATGTCCGGGTGACGCAGGATGTTGTGCTGCTGGCCGATCAGCTCATCGGCGCTGTAGCCCGAAAAGCGCAGCAGTACATCGTTGGCTGAGGTGATGCGACCCGTCGGATCGGTGGTGGACACGATGTACTCACCCTCCTGCATGCACTGCTCGACAAGAGTCGGGACGATGTCGTGATTCTTCATTCAACCTCCGTCGTCACGGCCGCCAGGACCGCTTCGCGAAATTCGTCGGAAATGGGCAGCGGCGCCAGCAGGCTCCGGTAACTGCTCGCGGGGATGTAGTCCCGCACGCTGATGATGTCGGACGGCAGGGCCGGGTTTTCGGGGTTGGTCTGGATGTGCTTGGCGGTGGCGCTGGCCAGCCGCGCGATGTTGGCGCGCACGCTGTCCACCCCGCGGATGAGCTGCGTGATCAGCGGCGGCAGTGCCCAGGCTTCGGCCAGGGCCAGCGACAGGGCCTTGAAAGAGAAGCCGGCGCCCTGCAGTTGCGCCTGCAACTGACTGAGCGCCCGTCCGGACCTGGCTTCATCCTGGACGCGCTCGGGAATTTCGGTGGCGAAGTGCCACAGCATCATTTCGCCGATATCGGCCAGCAGCGCCGCCAGCGCGATTTCGTCCGGCGACACGTCGGCCCGGTGCGCCGACCAGGCCCGGGCGATATAGGAAGCACTGGCCGAGCCGAACTCGCAATCCACCAAGCCCACCAGCGAATCGTCACACAGGGGGCTGTCACGGGCGATTTCGAGCAGGCCATCGACGCCGATCTGCATCAGCGAGGCCATTGGCGTGGTGGTGTCGCTGCCGAGCCGGCGCGAGCGGCGCGCCTCGGCGTAGCGCAGGCTGCGCAGGGCCAGAAAGGGATCGCCGGTAACGATCCGGGCCAGCTCCTTCGGCGATGACAGCGCGTCGCCCCCTTCGGCCATCGCCAGGATCAGGTAGCGCGAACGGGGCATGATCGGAATGTCCTGGACCTTCAGGTAGGCCACCCACTGATCGACTTTCCAGTTTTTCTGGTGCGTAGTGAGCATGACGACTCCCCTGAAGGTCCGCCGGCACCGGCCAGACCGATGTTTCGAGTATCGACCACGGCAGCGCATCCCACAAGCCGCGGGAAGCGCCACCCGCAGGGCGGCTCAGACCTTCTTGACGAATTCCGACTTCAGCTGCATGGCGCCGAAACCGTCAATCTTGCAGTCGATGTCGTGATCGCCTTCGACGATGCGGATGTTCTTGACCTTGGTACCCACCTTGAGCACCGACGAGGCGCCCTTGACCTTCAGATCCTTGATCACGGTAACGGTGTCGCCGTCCTGCAGCACGTTGCCGTTGGAGTCGCGCACAACGCGGACTTCCTCGGCGGCAGCGACTTTCGGCCATTCGTGGGCACATTCGGGGCAGACGTAGTTGTCGCCCTCTTCATAGGTGTATTCGGAACTGCACTGGGGACACTTCGGCAAACTGCTCATGCTGACTCCTGATTCGGGATGGTGCGCGGCCAGGCCGCTTGCGGAGGTCGGAATATACGCCTGTCGGGCAGCGGAGGCGAAGCGCCGGCCCGTGCAGCTCAGGCCGGCCCGGGCCGCTGGAGCACCGCATGGGCGGGGGTGATGGCCAGGCTGGTCAGCACATTGTTCATCAGGTCGCGCAGCAGTTCGCTGCTGGCCTCCAGACCCTTCCACACCGGCAGATAGGTGCTGCGAACCGCCATTTCGCGGTTGTCGAGCGCCCTTTGTGCCGCGCTGGCGATGTCCCGCAGGGCCGCGTCGGTGCGTGCCCCGAGCAGCAGCTCCTCCAGCGCCAGCAGGCTGGGACGGTTGAAGTAGCGGTGGTGCAGCAGGTTCACCGTCTCGCGCATGTTGGCAGGAGTCGGCAGACCATTCACGCGGGCGCTGATGCACCGGCCGGTCGCCGGCGTCGCCCGGCGGCCACGTAGGCGGCGTTGCTGGACTGTTGCGGTGGAACCCGATGAAGGAACGGACGTAAGCGATGAAACGCGTTCAGCCGGCAAACAGGCGCGCCGCCGTCCGGCAGGACAGCTCGGCCGCCACCTGCAGGGGCCGGGCGCGCTGCTCTGCGGAAATGATCTCGACACCCCACGGTCCGTCGTAGCCACCGGCCCGCACCGCGGCGATGAAGGCCGGCAGATCAAACGCCCCCTCTCCGCACAGGCGTCGCCGGTCGAGGGTGTCGGCAATCGGCGAGCCAATGGTTTCCAGCGTACCGTCGTCCAGCTCCGCACCGCCAATGGCGCCCGGCGGCAGCGCGGCGATCTGCGCCAGCGACATGCCGCCGCGGGTCACATGCCAGCTGTCGAGCATCAGCCCGCCACCCTTGCCGGCACTGCTGCCGATGATCGCCAACGCGGTGTCCAGGTCGGGAATGTTGGAGAAGGCAATGGGTTCCAGCGTGAAGGTGCTGCCCACGTCACGGGCCTGGCGAGCCAGTATCTGGAAGGCGTCGTGCATGTGCTCGACGGTCCAGTGGGCGCCACCGAAGTCGCCCGCCGCCTTGATGTGATGGGCCCCCAGTTCGGCCGCTACGGCCAGCAGCAGGTGCCGGTCGGCGTCCGAGCGCCGGCGTACCTCACCATCGGCACACCAGTCGAACAGGGCTTCCAGTTCCACGTGACGCAGGCCGTTGTCGGCCAGAATGCTGCACACCTCCGCGCAACTGTGGCGAACGAGGATCTGGCGCAGGTCAGCCTGCTTGAAGCCGAAGCCGGTATAGCCGGCCCGCCCCGCCGCCTCGGCCCGCTCGCGAAAGCCCCACGGGCTGTGGTCGTCGTCGCCAAACACGTAGGGGCCAGCGAGGGTCCAGTAGCAGCCAATCAGATTCACTGCAGGCGTCGTCATGGGGCGAAACATCGACGGAACGTGAGAAACCCGGACGATAAGCACATGGCAGCAGCAGTCATGACCTCAAAAAACGCAATGCGACATTGCGCAAAATTGCGCAATGTCGCCTCGGTGGCTCCCGCCAAACGACGCAAAGCGTAAACCACCCTGAAAACCGGTCAGGCGCAATCAGTTCGTGTAGTGACCCACGCCGATCAGGTTGTTGCCCACCTTGCGCAGGAAGCTGTGCTTGGTTTCGACCTGATTGGTCACGGTGTTGCGCCAGGCGTATTCGATCTCGCCCTGATCCTTGTCCTTGACCCGATTCAGCATGTCGCGGATGAACTCCTTGCCGTTGGCGTCGCGCAGGGCCAGCGCATTGCTGCCGATCAGGCGCGGCAGGGCGCCGTGGGCACGGAAGCGGGCATCGTCGAGGCCGATCACGAAAACATAGAGATCGTCCTCGATGAAGTTGCCGTTGAGGTCGCTGAAGGCAGCCAGGGCCTTGGTTGGGTCTTCCTTTACCGCAGTTGCCGCCCGTTCGAGCAGAGTCCTGGCCTGCTTGGCCGAACCGTGGGGCAGGTAGTAGCCCACCGCGATGATGCGGTCATCCACCTGCTCGAAGTAGGCCACCTTGCGCTCGACCTTGTTGTCCTTGCGGTTGAGCCAGCGGTATTCCACCGAGCCGCTGCCCTTGACCTTGGCGGTATCAAGCATTTCGCGGAAGAAGGGCTTGCCGGCGGCATCCTTCATGTCGGCCACGTTGCGATCGATCAGCACCGACGACGAGCCGCCGCTGGCCAGCATGGTGCCCTTGGCATCGAGCACATAGACGTAGAGGTTGCCGTTGATGAAGTCGCCCTGGCGGCTGAAGGTACCGAGGGCCAGATCCTTCTTGTCCTTGTAATAAGCGACGGCCTTGGTCAGCAGGGCCTGGGCACGCGGGCCTTCGTCCGGCGTGCCGGCAGCAAATGCCGTAGGCGTCAGGAATGACAGCAGGGCACCGGCAGCGATGAGTTTGCGGAACATGGGATTTCCTTTTCGGATGGCGGGTGAGGTCAGAGGAGTTCCGGTACCAGCACACCACGCCCCACCACCTTGCCGTCGCGCAGGTCCTGCAGCACCTGGGGCCCCTGCTCGAAACCGAAGAACTGGGCATCCACATGAATGCGCCCGCTCTCGGCCAGGGCGATGACCTCCATCAGCTCGGCACGGGAACCCCACAGCGGCGTGCTCACCGAGCAGCCGAAGGGCAGGGTCCACTGGGTCAGCTGGATTGTGCCACCGCCCACACCAACCACGGTCAGCTGACTGTTGCGGCCGACCAGTTGCACGGCAAGGTCGAGGGTCGGCTGGATACCGACGAAATCCAGCACCATCGCGGCCTTGCGCCGGCCGGTGAAGGCGTTGATGGTCTCGGCGGCTTCAGCCGCGTTGCTGGAATTGACCACCAGATCGGCGCCCAGCTGCTTGGCGTGCTCCAGCTTGCGATCGTCCAGATCCACCGCCACCACGCGCGCGCCACACATGGCCCGCAGGATCTGGACCGCCATATGGCCCAGGCCGCCAATGCCGATCACCACGACGGTGGCGTCTGGCGTGAGCAGGTGCAGGCCGCGCTTGATGGCGTGGTAGGGCGTCAGGGCCGCATCGGTGAGGGGCGCCGCCTCGCGGGGATGCAGCTTGCCCAAGGGCACCAGCAGGCGCGGCGAGGGCACCAGCATGTACTCCGCCATGCCACCGTCGGTGCCGATGCCGCCACCGTTGTTGGACAGGGTCTCCCAGTTCTCGCAATAGGCTTCCATCGACTGCACGCAGGCGTGGCAATGGCCACAGCCCCAGAAGCCGAACACCGCCACCGGATCTCCTTCCTTCAGGCCCGTCACGCCAGCGCCCAGCTTGGCTATCCAGCCAGCGTTCTCGTGGCCGAGGGTGAAGGGGCCGTGAAAGTGCATGGCACCGTGATCCAGTACGTGCAGGTCCGAGTGACATACCCCGGCTCCGCCGATCTTGATGAGTACCTGGCCCGGGCCGGGCTGCGGAATCGGCACTTCCTCGACGATGGGCGGGGCGCCGGGAACGGTGAAACGGACGGCTTTCATGGTCTTGGTCATGCTTTTGTCCTTGCGGTGAGCCCGGCGAACATCAGTTCGTAGGCCATGCGCAGGAAAGCCTCAGCGTCCTCGGGCTTGCCGGACTCGGTGCTGAACTCGCCCTTGTAGTTGAGGCGGCAGCGGCCGCCGGCAAGCGCTTCGATATGGCCGGTGGCCTGGTAGGCGGTGAGGCCGGCCGGACGCTCGCCGACGATCGACAGCTTGTAGGTGAGGGTTTCCGGATCCTGGAAATCCAGCCGCTCGCTGACCGGCGCGGCAAAGCCCTTGTTGTAGATGTGACGGATCAGGCCGATGCCTTCTCCTTCCAGGTCGACCCGCTCGATCTGGACGGCCGGAATATCCTTCGGCCACCAGCGCTCGATATGGGCGAAGTCGGACAGCAAGTCCCACAGCACGTCGGTGGAAGTGTCGAAATCGTGATGGACGATGATCTGGTGCATATGCGGCCTATGTCTTTCGGCGAGGATTCTTGGACGAGGGTTCACAGCCAGGGCAGCGCGGCACTCGGCCGCGCGGCAATGCGCTCACGCCAGGCGACGAGGCGGACATGGGCCGGATCGAGCCCCTGCCCCACCTTCTCGCCGAACTCCACGAAGCAGAACAGCAGGAGGTCGGCCACCGTGAGGGCGTCGCCGGCAATATACGGCTTGTCGCCGATTTGCGCTTCCAGCCAGGCCAGGCCCTGCTGCGCGGTGCGCTTCAGATCGTCGGCCGCCTGGGGCAGGCACACCACCCGGTCCTGGAACAGGGGCAGGCCTTCGGCACCCCGGAAGCCCGCAGTCATGGGCTGTACGACCAGCAGGTCCACCCGGCGCCACCACATGCGCGTCTCGGCCCGTGCGGCCGGCGTGGCGCCGATCAGAGGCGGCGAGGCCTGCAGTTCTTCCAGGTATTCGCAGATGGCGGTGGTTTCGGCGATCGGCCGGCCACCTTCGGGCGCCAGCGCCGGCGTGGTGCCGGTCGGGTTGATCGCCAGGTAGGCCGGCTGACGGCTTTCACCACCGATGATGTCCACTTCGACGAGCTCAAGCGTCAAGCCCTTCTCGGCGGCGAACATCTTTACCAGGCGCGGATTGGGCCCGATCGAGTTGTACAGCTTCATGCGGATCTCCCGTGTGCCTTCAGACGGCGCTCAGAACTGGACGCGCTTGGTGTAGCCGCCGTCGATGATCAGGTTGGTGCCGGTGATGTAGGACGCTGCCGGGCTGGACAGGAAGACCATCGAGCGGGCCACGTCGTCCGGCGCACCAAAGCGGCCGAGGGGCATGTCGGCGAGGGTCTTGTCGTACAGCTCGGGCATGGCTTCCTTGATCATCGACCAGTTGCCGCCCGGGTAGGCGACGGGGCCCGGGCAGATCATGTTGACGCGGATCTGCTTGGCCGCCCACAGCTGGGAGAGCTGCTTGCCGTAGGTGATGATGGCCGCCTTGATGGCGTTGAAGGCTTGCGGGTAGATGAAGGTTTCGACCGCGGCGGTGCTGGACATCAGGATCACCGAGCCGATGCCCGACTTTTCGAGGAAGGGCTCGAGGATCTGGCAGCCATTGACCGCGCCCATCATGTCGAGGCGGAAGGTCAGATCCCAGTCCATGGTGCCCTGGGCGCCGGACGAGCTGGCATTGTGGATGAAGATGTCGCAACCGCCCAGACGCTCGGCGGCGGACAGCAGCCAGGCCTGGTAGGCAGCCGCGTCGTTCATGTCGAAGGCGTCGCCGAAAACCTTTACGCCGTGCTGCTTGAGTTCGGCGACGGTGGCGTCCACACGGGCCTGGTCGCGGGAGAAGAAGGCGATGTCACAGCCTTCGGCCGCGTAGATTTCGAGGGCCGCCTTGCCGATGCCACGGCTGCCGCCGTTGATGATGACTTTTTTACCGCGCAGTCCGAGTTCCATTTTGTCTCTTCCTTTTTATGTGGGTGGGGCGATGTGGGCGACTGAAGTCGCCCCTACATGTCGGTGGTGTTTTCCCGTAGGGGCGAATTCATTCGCCCGCAGTCGGTTCCGCTGCCTTGCCCCAGGCAATACCGCGCCGGAGCAGTTCGTAGAACACCGGCAGATCCCAGGCGCAGGTCTGCTTCTCGGGCCAGTAGTCCATGAAGGGCTGCATGTCGTAGTGGCCACGGCAGTGGCCGAGGGTCAGGTAAAGCACAGAGCCCTGGCCGATCGGGCGCAGGTAGAGCACCGGGTGGCGGGCGCGCTGCCAGGTTCTGCGCGCAAAGCCGGTGCCCTCGCCCTCGAACTCCGTATCCAGCAACACTTCGAGCTGGGCGTGGATGTCCGACAGGTAGAGCTCGTCCACCACCTCGAAGGGCTCGATGCCGGCCACCAGCGGGTGCTGCGGATTCACCACCTCGACCCGGTAGGGGCCGATGGGCGGGTGGGCGATGAACTGGCTGCCCAGGGTTTCCATGAAGTGCGGCGCCAGGGCCGGCGAATCCACGAGTCCGTTATCCAGAAACCGCAGGATCGAGGCCGTGCCGTGCAGCGCGTACCAGCGCCCTCCCCCGGCCACCCAGGCGCGCAGGGCTTCCTGTTCGTCCAGGCTGGGCACCACGTCGCAGGTGTAGGTGACCAGAAAGGCCGCGTTGCGGATGGCCTCAAGGTTGGAGTAATCCTCGAACACCCGCACCCGGATGCGTTCGTCCTCGCCCAGCAGCTTGAGCAACTCCAGCCGGGCAAAGTCGATGTCGTGAAATTTGCCCGACGCCACCAGCACGCAGTCGATGCGGCCGGGCTGGGTGCTTGTGTTGTGTGCTTCGCTCATGACGCCTCCTCAGCCCACGGCCCGGATGGGTTCGCTACCGTCCCAGTTGCGGGCGGCGTCGCGCATCACGTCGAAGAAGGCGTAGCTTTCCGGCGGAAAGCAGATCATCTCGATCAGGCTGCCCGGGCCGCCGCCCGCATCCACGTAAATGGCTTCGCCGCCGCCGGGCAGCCAGATTTCCTGCATCACCGTGGCGCCGGCTTCGGCGCACACGGCACGGGCGCGGGCCATGTCCTCGACCACGATGCAGATGTGGTGCAGGCCTTCCCGGCCCTCGCTGCGCCAGCTTTTGTAGATTGAGGGGGCGTCGTTGTACTGCTCGATCAGTTCGATCTGCATGTCGCCCCAGTAGGCGATGTACACCGAGAAATCGATGCTGGCCGGCTCGCCCTTGTAGCGGGCGGCATCCACCTGAATGTTGGCGATCTTGAAAAAGGGGCCGACACCCATGGTCTCGGTCCAGTAGCGCAGGGCGCCGTCCATGTCTTCCGGCACGTAGGCCATCTGCATGACGGTGCCGAGGCGTGAAATCAGGGCTTGGGATGTGCTCATGGCGCGCTGCCTCAGGCCTGGCCGGTGGCCGTTGCGATCGCCGCGTGGATTTCCTCGCGGGTCGGGTTGCGGCGCAGGGTGAGGCCGCCATTGACCTGCAGGTTCTGGCCGGTCATGAAGCACTCGTCGCTGGCCAGCCACACGGCGGCGGCGGCGATGTCGTCCTTGGTGCCGATGCGCCCCAGCGGGTAGCCCGACAGGAAGCTGTCGAACAAGCCCGGCACCTCCTTGGCATCGGCCGTCATCGGGGTTTCGGTCAGGCCCGGCGAAATCGAGTTGGCACGGATGCCGCGCTCGCCAAACTCATGCGCCACGCAGCGGATCACGTGGTCGGTGCCGGCCTTGGTGCCCATGTAGGCCGCGTGGTCGTTGAGCATGATGGTGGCGGTGGCCGAGCTGATCTGGATGATCGAGCCGCCGCGCGACAAGGTGTCCACCGCGGCCTGGCAGAAGTAGAACGGGCCCTTGAATTGCAGCTCGGTGATCTTGTCGAGCTCGTCCATCGTGGTTTCGGTGAAGCCCTTCAAGAGCCCCCAGCCCGTGGCATTGACGGCAACATCCACATGGCCGCCCCAATCCTTGGCAAAGGCGAACAGCGCCTCCACGTCTTCTTTCTGCGTGATGTCGCAGGGCCGGGCGGCACCGCCGATGGTCTTGGCGAAGCGCTCGAGCTCATCCAGCTTGCGACCGGCCACCACGACCTTCGCGCCTTCGTCTGCGAAGCGGCGGGCGATCGTCTGGCCCATGTTGTCCCGGCCGGCTGCGCCGAGAACGATCGCGACCTTGCCTTCCAGTTTCTTGCTGTTTGCCATGTCAGGCTCCTCCGCCAATGATGGATGCCGCGTTGTCGAGAACGATGTGGGCGCCACTCATGTGGCGGGATTCGTCCGATGCCAGGAAAAGAACGGTATTCGCCACGTCCTCGGGCTGCCCGAGGCCAGGCAGGGTGTCTGCGCCCACGGCGGCCAGCAGCGGCGTGTTGATCATTCCGGGCAGGATCGCGTTGCAGCGGATCGCATAGCCCTTTTCGCGGCAGTGGGCGGCGATGGTGGTCGTCATGGACAAAATTGCGCCCTTCGCGGCGGCGTAGGTGATGACGCCGGGAAAGCCGCGCACCGCCGACAGCGACGAGATGTTGATGATCGAACCGGTGGCGCCGGGGTTGCCCTTCATGGCCTTGATGGCGGCCTGGCAGCCCAGGAAGGTGCCTTCGGCATGCACCGCGTTGAGCAGCCGGTATTGCTCCAGGGTTGCCGTTTCGATGTCGGCAGGCACCACGATGCCGGCGTTATTGACCAGCACATCCAGCCTGCCGAAGCGGCTCAGCGCCAGCCCGACCGCCTTGGCCCAGTCTTCCTGACTGCGCACGTCCTGGCGCACGAAAACGCCGTCGATGTCCTTCGCCAGGGCCTGCCCGGCCTCTTCATTGAGATCGCTGACCACTACCCGGGCACCCTCGCGAGCGAGGGCCAGGGCATCGGCCCGGCCCAGTCCGGACGCTGCGCCCGTGACGAGGGCTACCTTTTCACTGACACGTTTCATGTTTTTCATCTCCTCCGGTCGCGTGTGGGGGATGCCCCGCCACCACGTCCAGCTGTTTTAATTAAAAACAATCTTACTTCTTTTTTTTAGTAAAAAAACGGCGATCGGAAAAATCATGAGCCCGCCTTTTCGAAGGGCTCTGTCAGCGTTGTCTGTGGCCCTGCATCACCCCGACGCTGCAGGGCCCTGTAGGGGCGACTTCAGTCGCCCTCCGCCGGCAAAATCAGGGTAGATCCCGGGCTTTGCCTCCGCGGGCGACTGAAGTCGCCCCTACATAAGCCCTGCACCGGCACAACAACGCAAAGCTTTCACAGCTAACGGTGTCCGACCACCACGCACCCAAGCTTTCAGTCCTGCAGGGCCTCCTCGGGCATCAGCGCCTTTTCCACCGGCGTCAGCACGTGGTTCGTGGCCGTTTCGCCCTTGAGCAGGAAGTGGGACAAGGCCGGAATCAGGATCAGCGCACCGAGCATGTTCCACAGGAACATGAAGGTCAGCAGGATGCCCATGTCGGCCTGGAACTTGATCGGCGACCAGGCCCAGGTGATCACGCCTGCGGCCAGGGTCACCCCCACCAGGGCGACGACCTTGCCGGTGAAGGCCACCGAGCGCTGGTATGCCTCGCCCAGCGAGTAACCCATACGCTGCTGGGCCAGCTGGACGCTCAGCAGGTAGAGGGCGTAATCCACGCCGATCCCCACGCCAAGGGCCACCACCGGCAGGGTGGCCACCTTCACACCGATGCCAAGCCAGACCATCAACGCTTCGGCCAGAACGGAGGTGAGCACCAGCGGCAGCACTGCCACCACTACCGCCCGCCAGCTGCGGAAGGTGATGGCGCACAGCACCACTACCGAGGCATACACGTAGAGCAGCATGGTCCGGTTGGCCTCGCGCACCACGATGTTGGTGGCTGCATCGACACCGGAGCTGCCCGCCGCCAGCAGGAACTGACGATCCTTCGTGTTGTGCTTGGCAGCGAACTGGCTGGCCGCTTCCACCACCCGGTCGAGGGTCTCGGCCTTGTGGTCGGACAGGTAGGCGAGCACCGGAATCAGGGAGCACTGGGTGTTCAGGAACTCCGAGTTCCAGCTCATCGCATTGCCGACCTGCGCATCGATCAGGCTCTGGTTGTCGCTGACGGTGATCCACTTCGGATTACCCTCGAAGCCGCCGGCGGTGTAGTTACGCACCGTGTCGGCCAGCGAGGTGGTGCGCTGCACGCCGGGCACCTGGGCCAGCTCCCAGCTCAGACGGTCGGTTTCGGTGAGGGTTTCGAAAGTACTGCACTGGTCCACCGGCGTCTTCACCATGACCGCGAACACGTCGCTGGAGATGCCGTAGTTGGCGGTGATGAAGGCGTTGTCCTGGTTGTAGCGCGAATCCGGGCGCAGCTCGGGGGCGCCGGCATCCAGGTCACCGATTTTCAGGTCATGGGAGACCACGAAGCCGAACACCCCCAGCACCACACTGACGGCGATGGCGATGGTGGCCCAGCGGCGCTCGGTGAAGTGGTCGAGGCAGGCCCACAGCTTGCCCATGCCACGGCCCTTGATCTCGTCGCTTTCCTCCTTGAGGCTGCGCTTGGCGGCCGAGGTGCTGACACCGACGTAGGACAGCAGCACCGGCAGCAGGATCAGGTTGGTGGTGATGAGCACCGCCACGCCGATACTGGCGGTGAGGGCCAGTTCGCGGATCACCGGAATGTCGATGACCGTGAGCACCGCAAAGCCCACCGCGTCGGCCAAGAGCGCGGTCAGGCCGGCCAGGAACAGGCGACGGAAGGTGTAGCGGGCAGCCACCAGCTTGTGGGTGCCGCGGCCCACGTCCTGCATGATGCCGTTCATCTTCTGGGCGCCGTGGCTGATGCCGATGGCGAAGACCAGGAAGGGCACCAGGATCGAGAACGGGTCCATCCCGTAGCCGAAGGTGACCACCAGGCCGAGCTGCCAGATCACCGCCACCAGCGAACAGAACAGCACAAGGGCCGTGCTGCGCACGCAGCGGGTGAAGAGATAGATGATGAAGGTGGCGATCGCCGCAGCGATCAGGAAGAAGACCATCACCTTCTGCAGGCCTTCGATCAGATCCCCCGCCAGCTTGGCAAAGCCGATGACGTAGATGTTGACCTTGGCGTCCGGCCCGCTGGCGTACTTGGCGCGGATGTCTTCCAGCGACTTGGAGAGGTCGTGATAGTTCACCGTGTTGCCGTCGCCGTCCCGCGCCAGGAGCGGGATCTGGATCATGCTCGACTTGTAGTTGTTGCCCACCAGGCTGCCCACCACACCGGCGCGGCCGATGTTGATGCGCAGATCCTCGATGGACTTGGCCGAGCCGTCGTAGTCGTTGGGCAGCACCGGCCCGCCGGTAAAGCCCTCCTCCGTCACTTCGACCCAGCGCACCACCGGGGTGAAGATCGACTTCATCCAGGCCCGGTCGACACCCTTCAGGATGAAGATCTCGTCGTTGATCTTGGCCAGGGTGTCGAGGTACTTGGCGTCGAAGATGTCGCCATTGGGGTTTTCGACCACCACCCGCACCGAATCCCCGAGGCCGCGCAGCTGCTGGCGGTTTTCCAGGTAGTTGGTGATGTAGGGATGGCTGTGGGGCAGCATCTTGTCGAAGCTGGCGTTCACCGTCATTCCGCGCAGCTGGAAGCCGAAGAAAATGGTGACGACGAGGCAACCGAGCACGAGCAGGAGCCGGTTGTTGAAGATGAGACGTTCGAGCAGGCTGCCGGATCGCTGGTCGAAATCCTTCGGATCCGCGATCACGGCCATCTGCTGCTGGTTCTGGCTAAGGTCCATGGCACTCACACTCTGGTTGGCAGGGGCGGCAGCGAATGCGCGCTCACTGGATGGACTCGAGACGCACGCCTTCGGCGCCCACCAGGACGATCCGCTTGTCGTCCATCGCGGCGAGGCCGAAATAGGCCATCGGCCGGCTGGTCTTGGCGGGCAGGAAGGTCTTGCCGCCGTCCCGGCTGGCATTGACGGCACCCGCCTGGGTGGTCAGCAGGATGCCGCCGCCGGGCAATACCACGCCGCCGGTGATGCCGGACGGAGTGCCGAGGGAGGCTTTTTCCCAGTTGCGCCCCTGGTCGGTGCTGCGATAGAGGCTGCCGCGCATGCCGAAGGTCAGCACGGCGTCGTCGGTGACGACCAGGCCGAAAAGCGTGCCTTTGTAGGGGGTCGGAGCGGCCACAAAGCGCTGCTGGGCCTTGTCGAAACGCCACACGGCGCCCTGCTCGCCGGCCAGGTACAAGGCGCCGGCACGACCGCGGATACTGTAGAAATGGAGCTCGCCCGGGTTGTCGGTGCGCTCCATCCAGGGGGTCCAGGTCTTGCCGCCGTCGGTGGTGCGGAAGATGCGGTTGAAGGTGCCCACGACGAAGCCGGTGGTCTCGCTCTCGAAATACACATCAAGGAGAACCTGGGTGCCGCCGCCGGCCTGCAGGCTCTTCTCGCGCTCGACGAGGGTCGCCGCGTCGGGGCTGGTGGAAGCCTGGTAGTAACGCACAGCCTGGTCAGCAGCCTGAATGCCGTCGAACTGCTTGACCCAGGTGGCGCCGCCATCCGCCGAATGCAGGACCACGCCGCCGTGGCCAACTGCCCAGCCCTGCTTGGCGGAGGGGAAGCTGACCGCCACCAGGTCGGAGCCCACCGGTACGCTGGCCTGTTTCCAGGTGGCGCCGGTGTCGTCGGAATAGATGATCACACCACGCGAGCCGACGGCGACGATGCGCTGGCCGGCCATGGCCGACGCCAGCAGGGCGCTGGTCGGCCCGAGCTTGGTGGCCGAGGCGGCAATGTTGATCGGGTTGTCGAAGGCCAGCGCGGTCCCCGCCTGGATCGAACTTGTCAGGAGCAGGGCCGCAACAAGCCCTGCCTTTATTTTTATAGGCAACACACTTATCTCCTTCCAGCAGGTACAACTGCCCGGCGCATGCCGGCATCCGGCGAACGACCGGCCCCTTCAGGCCGGCCGTTCTCGGTTACATCCGCTTAGCGGACACCGCCGCCGGCAAGGGACTCCGAGTTGAAGAAGTTGTTGGGCTTCGGCTCGGTGATGACCCAGCCGCCGCCGTCGGTCACGTTCTGCTGGCGGGCATAGTTACCGGTCGCCAGGTCAGCGGTGACCCATTCGTCGGTCGAGTGATGACCCGGAGCGTCGTACAGGGAGATCGGCAGGCTGTAGGTCACCCGGTAGATCTGGTTCGAGGAGTCATAGCCCTCGGTCATGCCGACGCCGGGCAGATCTTCATCCCAGTAGATGGTGCGCTTGGGATAGACGTGGCGCTTGCCGTCCTTGAGGGTCGCGTCCACCACCCACACGCGGTGCAGTTCCCACCGCACGCAGTCCGGGTTCATGAAGTTCTTGGTGGCGAAGGCCATGGTGCTCGGGCAGGTCTTCGGGTCACGCGCCTTGTAGGCGTTGTAGGGGATGTACATCTCCTTCTTGCCCACCAGCTTGAAGTTGTAGCGGTCGAGTGCGCCGTAGAACACTGCTGCTTCGTCCACCGTGCCAGCGCCGCCGCCGGACGGGCTGGGCGTGTCGTAGGCCACGTCGGGCGAGAGCTTCACGCGACGCTGACCGGGCAGGTAGGACCAGGCACGGCGGCCGACGTTAACCATGTCCACCGAGTCATGCACGACCAGCTTTTCGCCAGCCTTGCGGGCCGGATCCCAGTAGTCGACACGAATCTTCTCGTAGGGCTCGTCGGCGCCGATGGGGGTGGTGCGGACCGGATCGAAGATCGGGTACTGGATCCACATGGTCGCCGAAGCGGTCAGCGTGTTGTTGCCCTGGGTATCCACCACGGTGCCGGTCATGCGCTCGGACATCAGCGCGTAGCCGTCAAACTTGAACAGGCGATTCCACATCACTTCGTTGCCGGTCTTCGGGATCGGGAACGGAATACCGGCGTAGCAGCCTTCCAGCTGCAGGCCGTTGTTGATGGTCTTGCAGGCGGTAGCGTTCTTGACCGAGTTATCCAGGTAGAGCTGCGGATAGGTGACGTTGCGGTGGGTCGGGTAGACGTCGATGCGGAAGCCCGGGTACTTCTTCATCATCGCCTTGACGCCTTCGGACAGCTTGGCCGCGTGCTTGTCCATGGACTTGGCGTCGATGGAGAACAGCACCTTGTCGCTGGCGAAGGGGTCGGGACGGACTTTCGGGTTTTTCGGATCGAAGCTGGCCGGCGCCTTGATCGGGCCGCCCAGATCGGGGATGGTGCCTTCCTTGTTGCCCTTTTTCTCGGCGCCCCAGGGGGTCAGGGTGGTGCCGAGCTGCTTGGCTTCCTCGGCGGTCGCGGCAGCGAGCACGGGAAGGGAAATGGTCGAGGCAACCGCCAGTGCGACCAGGGAGCGAATGTTGGATTTCATGCCTTGTCTCCTGCCTGATTCTTAGAATGTGGTCTTGAACGTGAAGGACAGCCAGTTGCGGTCGTTGTTGTAGCCATTGCCGTTACCCGCCACGACGGTGTTGGTGATCGGATCACGCACGTAGTTGCCGAAGTAGTTGGTGTAGGCCAGATCGAACTTGTACTTGGCCTGGTAGTCGGCGCCGATGCCGACACTCCACGAACCGCTGTTTTCGTTGCCACCGAAAGGCACCGGCGAATTACCCTTCAGGCCGATGTCGTAGTGAATCGGCAGGGTGATGTCGACACTGGGCAGCGCCTGGAACCAGGTCGGGGTGAGGGTCGTGGAGATGCCGTAAGCAGAGTCGGTGGCACAGCCGTCCATCTTGTTACCCAAACAAGCTGTATTGTATTTTTCGTGATTGAAAACGCTCTGGGTGCTGCGATCGGCGTTGGCCAGACGGCTGTAGCTGAATTCCGCCAGCAGGGTGGCCGAATCGAAGACCGGGGTCTTGCCAATGTAGGCCAGGGCATTCACCAGGCCGTGCCAGGTGGAGCCGCGGGCGATCTGGGTAGCACCGGACTGGGTCGCCAGGGCACCGTTGTCACGCCGCACCATTTCCGCACCGAAGGCGATGCCGGCGATCTGCTTGGAGACGCTCACGCCCCACAGACGCACATCCTCGGCATAGGCGTTGTAGAGACCGCTCGAGCTCGCAAGAATGGTCGGAACCTTGTCGTCGAACTGGCGATAGTAGAGACCGATGGTGGCCTGGGCCCATTCCGGGGTGATTTTGGTATTGACGCCCCAGCTGCCGCGGTTGCCCGGCTTCTTGTCATGGCGGTCACCCAGGTAGGGGAAGCCACCCGGCAGCGACGTGCCGCCGGCAAAGGGGAAGTCGAAACCGGCCAGGTAGGTGCCGCCTTCAGGCAGGCGGTAGGGCGCCCACTCGAGGAAATACTGGGCCGCCACCGACACGGTGTCGCTGAGCTGGGCCTGGGCAGACAGCTGGTTCAGGGGCAGGAACAGCTCCTTCGCCTCGATGCCCGGAGTCGCCAGGGCCTTGCGGAAGTCCACCGGCCCCTGGGAGTAGGACACACCGTGGATCGGCGAGAACAGGGACTCGCCCCAGTAGTTGGTGTGGCGACCGAACTTGATGTTGACCGGGACGTCGCCCAGATCGATCCGGCCGAAGATGAAGGCGTCGAGCAGCTCGCCGGAGCGGGTGTAGTAGCGCTTGACCGTATCCGAGTAACGACCACCCGGGTAGAAGTTATGACCGCCAACCACGTTGTTCGGGTTGGTCTCCTCCCGGTCGTTGTAGGCCGCGTCGTACCAGGCCATGCCGGAGATGCGGGCGCCGTAGCGCTGCTTGATCACCACATCCAGCTCGGAGAGCAGGTCAACCCGGTTGGTGACGACGTCACCCTTGCCGAACTTGTGATCACCGCTGCTGAAGGTGGCGCTGTTGTGCAGGGCCGGATCGCGCTCCTGCATGCGCACACCCATGTTGTACTTCACGGTGTTGTCCCAGCGGATCTCGAGGTCGGGATCTGAAGTGGGGATCTGGAACGCCATGGCGTTACCCGCTGCCAGGCCTGCAAGAGCCATGGCGACGGCCACTGACGAACGGCGTTGCACACGCCTTGTGAATTTATCTTTCACGCTTTTACCTCCTCCGGTATGAAACGACTACGAGTCCCGGGACGGCCTGCCACTCCCGAAATCCCGCTTCCTTGGCCTACGTAAAAAACCGTACAGCTCGTTTTTTTTAGAAGATTACTCCCAAACTTTTGAGCTGCCAAGCGCGAATTTCGAAAGGCGTGACGATCCCTGTCCGGAGACAATGACCATGGGTTTCCTCTCAATGGAGAAACCCAGTCAGGGCAAGGGCCTTACGGCCCGATGAAGGAGTGGCGCAGAGATGCCGGAGAAGAAGGAAAAGCAGTGAAAAATGGAGGGATGACGCGTGCTCTCAGGCTCGCCGCAGTGCAACATGCGTATGGATCATGGCATCCACAGCCACCCGAAAATGCGCATCCGGGGCACTGGCCAGCCAGTTCTTGATGAGGCCGCCGACGAACAGGAAGGTGTCGTAGGCCAACGCCTCGGGCAGCAGTCCGGCGCGCAGGACGCCACGCTGCCCGGCCCGGGTATACGCCTCGGTGAGCTGGCGCAGGAAATCCATCTGCCCCGCGGTGCATTGCATCATGGCGGCAAACTCGTCCACGTATTCGCACTTGAAGCTGATGATCTCGAAGGTATCGCGGGTGGCCGGCTGGTCGACGAGAATCTGGATGATCTCCCCCAGCGCCGCCTCGATGCCAGCCAGCGGGTCCTCGTCCGCCTCGTCGAAGATCACCCGGTCCACGAAGGGCAGGATGGCCTGCTCACGCATGGCAAAGAACAGCTCGGTCTTGTTCTTGAAGTGCCAGTAAACGGCGCCGCGCGTCACTCCGGCGGCGCTGGCGATTTTCTCGAGCGTGGTACGACTGACCCCGCACTCGAGAAACACCCGGCGCGCCGCGTCGATGAGGTGGCGGCGGGTGATCTCCGCATCTTCCTTCGTTTTGCGAACCATTCTTGTTTGGATCCGTCAGAAAAGTGTTGCGGACTATTTACATACATCCGCGTTTGTATAAACTTTGCACCAATAATTTCCAAAAATCCAGCCCCGGAGGTCACCATGACCGCTCGCCCCGCTTCCTGTACGTTCGCGCCTTGCGCGACCCTGACCGCCCTCGCCGCCTCCGTGCTGCTCCTCACCGCCTGTACGGGCAAGGACCAGCCGGCCGGCGGCATGCCCCCCGGCGGCATGCCGGCCCTGCCCGTCACCGTCCTGGCAGTGCAGCCGACCAAGGTGGAAACCAGCGTCGAGGCCGTCGCCCAGACCGAAGGTGCCCGCGAAGTGGAAGTTCGCGCCCGGGTGGGCGGCATCCTGATGAAGCGCCTGTACGAAGAAGGCGCTACCGTGAAGGCCGGCCAGCCCCTCTTCCAGATCGACCGCGAGCCCCTCGAAGTGGCCGTTGCCCAGGCCCGTGCCCAGCTCGGCGAGAGCAAGGCCAAGGTCGAGCAGACCCTGCGCGAAGCCGGCCGCCTCAAGGCCCTGCTGGCCCAGCAGGCCATCAGCCAGCGCGAATACGACACCGCCAGCTCCGACAACGCCGTTGCCCAGGCCGCCGTGCAGGCCGCCCAGGCCACCCTGCGCCAGGCCGAGCTGAACCTGTCGTGGTCCACCGTCACCGCGCCAGTGGCCGGCGTCACCGGCCGCGCCGCCGTATCGGAAGGCACCCTGGTCGCTGCCGGCGGCACCACCCTGCTGACCACCGTCGTCCAGCTCAACCCCATATGGGTGCGTTTTTCGGTCGCCCAGGGCGAACTCAACGCCGCCATGCCCGACGGACGCTTCAAGCCCCAGGCCATCCGCGGTGTCGAACTGATCCTGCCCGACGGCAGCACCTACCCCGTACGCGGCAAGCTCAACTTCTCTGCCAGCCAGGTCAGCCCGACCCTCGGCACCATCCAGCTGCGCGGTGAATTCGCCAACCCCGACGGTGCCCTGCTGCCCGGCCAGTTCGTGCGCGCCCGCCTCCTGACCGGCGAACGCGACGGTGTCTACAAGGTGCCCCAGCAGGCCGTGATGCAGACGGACAAGGGCCCGGTGGTGATGCTCGCCGGCGCCGACAACAAGGTTGAACCGCGGCCCGTGAAAACAGGCCAGTGGAGCGGCACGGACTGGGTCATCCTGGGGGGCCTGAAGACCGGCGACAAGGTCATCATCGACAACCTGATCAAGGCCCGTCCGGGCGCCCCGGTAGCGCCCCACGCCCCGGGTGAAGGCCCGGGCGCCCCCGGTGCCAAGCCGGCGGCAGCGGCCCCGGCCACGCCGGCCAAGGGCTGAGGGAGCACCATCCATGTCACGCTTCTTCATCAGCCGGCCGATCTTCGCATCGGTCATCTCGATCATCATCATGATCGCCGGCCTCATGGCCT
>JAOAUC010000013.1 GCA_030157785.1 Zoogloea oleivorans | reverse complement strand
GCGCTTCGTTGAAGAGCAGGTGGGCTTCGTCGAAGAAGAACACCAGCTTGGGCTTGTCCACGTCGCCCACTTCCGGCAGCTGCTCGAAGAGTTCGGCGAGCATCCACAGGAGGAAGGTGGAGTAGAGCTTGGGCGAGTTGTAGAGCTTGTCGGCGGCCAGGATGTTGATCACGCCGCGGCCATTGGCGTCGGTCTGCATCAGGTCGGCGATGTCGAGCATCGGCTCGCCGAAGAATTTGTCGCCGCCCTGGGTTTCGATGCCCATCAGGCCGCGCTGGATGGCGCCGATGGAGGCCGCCGAGATGTTGCCGTACTCGGTGGTGAAGTCCTTGGCGTTGTCGCCCACGTACTGGATGGTGGCGCGCAGGTCTTTCAGGTCGATGATCAGGAGGCCCTGGTCGTCGGCGATCTTGAAGACCAGCTGCAGTACGCCGGTCTGGGTGTCGTTGAGGTTGAGGAGGCGCGCCAGCAGCAGCGGCCCCATGTCGGAAATCGTGGCGCGCACCGGGTGGCCGGCTTCGCCGAAGACGTCCCAGAACACCGTCGTGTTGGCCTGCGGGGTGAAGCTGTCGATGCCCAGGGCGGCGAGGCGCTCCTTGAGCTTGGGGGATTCGACGCCGGCAGCGCCGATGCCCGAGAGGTCGCCCTTCACGTCGGCCATGAACACCGGCACGCCGATGCTTGCGAAGGATTCGGCCATCTTCTGCAGGGTGACGGTCTTGCCGGTGCCGGTGGCACCGGTGATGAGCCCGTGGCGGTTGGCCAGCTGGGGCAGCAGGTGGATTTCCTTGTCCTTGGACTTGGCGATGAGCAGCGGCTCGGTCATGGGCGTTCTCCTGGCAGACGGGGCGAAAGAATCAGTGGACGGGATTATCGGGCAAGGGCCCGCTTTGGGTATGAAATCCGGTGGCAGCTTGCCAAATTGATCCGTATCAGCTGGCAAGCTGCGCGAAAAACAGGCGGCGGGGTAAAATCGCTGCCTTTACGTCGCGAACCAAGGACACAGAATCATGGCGGGTCATTCCAAGTGGGCCAACATCCAGCACCGCAAGGGCCGGCAGGACGAAAAGCGCGGCCGGGTCTTCTCCCGGCTCGCCAAGGAAATCACCGTGGCGGCCCGCATGGGCGGGGGCGATGCGAGCTTCAATCCGCGCCTGCGTCTGGCCGTGGACAAGGCCAAGGGCGTGAACATGCCCGCCGACAACATCGACCGGGCCATCAAGAAGGGCACCGGTGAGCTGGAGGGCGTCACCTACGAGGAAATCCGCTACGAGGGTTACGGCATCGGCGGCGCGGCGGTGATGGTGGATTGCCTTACCGACAACAAGACCCGTACCGTGGCCGACGTGCGCCATGCCTTCAACAAGTACGGCGGCAACATGGGCACTGACGGTTGCGTGGCCTTCCAGTTCAAGCACTGCGGCCAGATGCTGTTTGCCCCCGGCACCTCGGAAGATGCGTTGATGGAGGCGGCCCTCGAAGCCGGTGCCGACGATGTGGCCACCAACGACGACGGTTCGATCGAAGTGCTGACCGATCCCTACGAGTACACCACGGTCAAGGAAGCCCTTGAAAAGGCCGGCTTTACGGCCGAGTTCGGCGAAGTGACGATGAAGCCGCTCAATGAGACCGAGCTGGAAGGTGACGACGCGGCACGCATGCAAAAGCTGCTCGATGCGATTGAATCGCTGGACGATGTGCAGGCGGTGTATACCTCTGCGGTGATGGCCGAAGAGTAAGACGCTCGTTTGCTGGCGCCGGATACAGAAAGGCCACCTTGCGGTGGCCTTTCTGCTTTGCGACACTCCCTAAAGCCGGGAGCAGAGGCAAATTACTTGCGGCGACGGATCGCGGCCAGGCCCATCATGCCAAGGCCAACCAGCGCCATGGAGGCGGGTTCCGGCACGTTGGCGGGCGGGGGGGTCGGGACGTCGTAGGTGTAAACAACGCTCAGGCCGCAACCGGCGGAGGTGGATTGGGTCACGACGATGTTGCCGCCGCCGCCGGCTTGGGTGTTGACCACGCCGCTTTCGCAGGTGAAGGAGGTGGTGCCGGTGCCGATGAAGGCGTTCAGGTCAGCAGCGTTGAAGCTCAGGGTGTCGGTCTTGTCGACGGAGCCCAGGTCGGTCAGGCCGAGGTCGGTCAGCTGACGCGGGTAGTTGAACAGGTCCAGAGCCAGGGTTTCGGACACGCCGGCAGCCGCGTTGTCCAGGAACAGGTTCAGGGTGCTGGCGAACGAGAAGTTCTGGGCTTGGGCAGCGTTGTTCTCGAAGCTGGCGGAGGAGAGCGCACGGCCGTCGAGGTTGATCAGCACGCTGGTCAGGGTGCCCAGGGAAGCGTCGAACTTGTTGAAGGAGAACGCTTGGTTGATCTCGGTGGTTTCGAGGTTCAGGGCGGCGGACTGGGTAACGGTAGCGGCGTTGGCGGAACCGATGGACAGGGCGGCCAGAGCGGCGGCGGCGAGCAGTTTTTTCATGTAAAACTCCAGTGAGAAATTTGTGAAAGTCATTGGCAATGTAGGAAATATCCTACCGCCCGCTTTCCCTACAGCAAACGCCGTGCCCGACTTGGGTTGGTCTATAAAAATCAACAAGTTACAAATGAAATAAAGTGTGTCTATCTCAGTGTGTAAAATTTATCGACATGAGAACGTTAAAAACCGTATTTCCGTGATGAATGTCACGGAAGATTGAAAGTCATTGTTATGATCACCGTTTGGTGACTTTAGTTTTTTTTTGCGTAAAAACCAGATTTAGCTATTTGAGCCGTTGTTTGGTTGGTGACGAATGGTTTTGTGGCTTTGGAGAGTTGGGTAAATGGCAGAAGATGTGACCGGAAGTGGCGGCGAACATGCCGAGCGCCGCAGGCGCCAGCGTTTCGTGGCGAAGCGCTGGGGGAACGCCTGCTTCTGGGTGCTGGTCGACGGTGAGCGCTTGCCGCTGAATGATCTTTCCCTGGAGGGTTTCAGCATGCCGGCCGGCTCGCCGCTGCCGGAGCCGCGGAGTTTTCCCTTTGTATTGCAGATCGAAGGCATTCCCGACGAGATCCGTGGCGAAGCCCGGACGATGAATTTCGTCGTCGGCGAGGGCGGCGGCCAGCTTGGCTGTCGTTTCGTGTCCTTCGTGGGAGAAGGCGATGCGCGGCTGCACGAGTGGCTGACCGTTCATCTGATCTCCACCGCGACCCTGCGCATCTCGGAAAAGGAGGCCGCTGCCATCGTGGCCGGTCCGTCGCTCATTTGATGCGCTGTCTGCGTTTGTCAGAAAAACGTTACGGGGTGTTCAGACTCCCGTAACGTTCAGGCGCAAATTACTTGCGACGACGGACTGCCGCCAGACCCATCATGCCAAGGCCGACGAGGGCCATGGAGGCGGGTTCGGGAACGGTTGTCGTGGAGTAGTCATAGGTGACCGTGATCAGGGCCTGGGCTGAGGTGCTGACCTGGCTCAGCAGGTTGCCCGAGCCGGATGCGGAGGTTTGGCCTTGGGCATTAACCGTGATGCCGTAGGTGCCCGGGCCTTCATAGAGGCTCAGTGCGCTCAGCAGGGCGAATGTTTCGGACTTGGTGTCGCTCAGGGGGGCGATTACAGCGCCGGAAGTACCGCCGAAATCAATTACGCCGTCGAAGGCGCTGAGCTGGAGGGCACCTGCGCCGCTCGATGCGGTGATGGTGCTGGTTGTTGCATCGAGGCTTTCAACTCTGAGGGTGGTGAGAGCCAAGCCCAGGTCGTTGAACGTTACGGAGTTCAGATGGCCCAGCGAAGTGTCGAACTGTTGCAGGGTCAGTACTTGGCTCCAGTTGGTGGTGGCCAGACCGTACGAGTCGGGGAAGGGAATGGTGGCAGCTTGAGCGCCACCGGAATCCGTATCCCCAGGAGAGCAGGCGCCGCGATAGCGGACGGCCCGTCGCGCATCTGATGCACCGCACAATCTCCTGAGAAATTTGCTCAGGTACTTGAAAAATCGGTAAAATTCGGGTTAGCTTCGCCGGCCACGAGCCGGCGTTTTCGTTTGGCCGTTCTGGTCGCCGGAAGTTAAGGAATTCTTGTCGTGCTTATCGCCAACAACATCACCATGCAGTTCGGGGCCAAGCCCCTTTTCGAGAACGTCTCCGTCAAGTTCGGCGACGGCAACCGCTACGGCCTGATCGGGGCCAACGGGGCGGGCAAGTCCACCTTCATGAAGATCCTTGCCGGGGTGCTGGAGCCCAGCGCCGGCAACGTCGCCCTCGACAGTGGCGAACGCATGGCCTTCCTGAAGCAGGACCAGTTCGCCTATGAAGACGTGCGGGTGCTCGACGTGGTGATGCAGGGCCATACCCAGATGTGGGAATGCATGCAGCAGAAGGACGCCATCTACGCCAACCCGGAGGCCACCGAAGAGGACTACATGAAGGCGGCCGAGCTGGAAGGCCACTTCGCCGAGTACGACGGCTACACCGCCGAGGCCCGTGCCGGCGAGCTGCTTCATGGTGTCGGCATTCCCACCGAACAGCATGGCGGCCTGATGCGCGAAGTCGCGCCCGGCTGGAAGCTGCGCGTGCTGCTGGCCCAGGCGCTGTTTGCCAATCCGGAAATCCTGCTGCTCGACGAACCGACCAACAACCTGGACATCAACACGATCCGCTGGCTGGAGGAAGTGCTCAACCAGCGCAACTCCACGATGATCATCATCTCCCACGACCGTCACTTCCTGAACCAGGTGTGTACCCACATGGCGGATCTGGACTATGGCCGCATCCAGGTGTGGCCGGGCACGTGGGACGACTACATCGAGGCCTCCACCCAGGCCCGCGAGCGCCAGTCCAACGCCAACCAGAAGGCGAAAGAGAAGGTCCAGGAGCTGCAGGAGTTCGTGCGCCGTTTCTCGGCCAACAAGTCCAAGGCGCGCCAGGCCACCAGCCGCGCCAAGCAGATCGACAAGATCAAGATCGAGGAATTCAAGCCTTCGAGCCGCCAGTATCCGTGGATCCGCTTCGACTACGACGAGAAGGACAAGCTGCACCGTCAGGCCGTGGAGATCGAGAACCTCACCTTCGGCTACGATCCGGCCAAGCCGATCATCAAGAACTTCACCCTCACCGTCGATGCCAACGACCGCATCGCCATCATCGGCGAGAACGGCATCGGCAAAACCACGCTGCTCAAGTTGCTGGTGGGCACCGAGCTGCACGGCCTCGCGCCCCAGTTCGGCACGGTGAAGTGGGCCGAGAAGGCCAAACTCGGCTACTACGCCCAGGACCATGCCGACGATTTCGCCAGCGGCGAGAACCTCACCGACTGGATCAGCGGCTACGTGCGCGAAGGCGGCTATGAAGGCGACGACGCCGAAACCCTGATCCGCGGCACCCTCGGCCGTCTGCTCTTCAAGGGCGACGATGTGAAGAAGTCGGTCAAGGTGATTTCCGGCGGCGAGCAGGGCCGCATGCTGTTCGGCAAGCTGATGCTCCAGCGCAAAAACGTGCTGCTGCTCGACGAGCCGACCAACCACATGGACATGGAATCCATCGAATCCCTCAACTCGGGTATCGCGGATTTTTCCGGCACGCTGATCTTCGTCTCCCACGACCGCGCCTTCGTGTCGTCCGTGGCCACCCGCATCCTCGAAATCCGCGGCCCCGGCGACATCGTCGACTACCGCGGCACCTACGAGGAATACCTGTCCAGCCAGGGCATCGAGTAATTCCGCTTCACCCGGCGGCCCGCTCCCGGGCCGCCGCCCGGTTCTTCTCCACGTAGTCCCGGCACGCATCGGCTTCCAGGGCGGGGCTGTACAGCCAGCCCTGGAAGCCGTTGCAGCCGAGGCTGCGCAGCAGGTCCCGTTGTTCCTCCGTCTCGACGTATTCGGCAATCATCCGCACCTGCTGGCCGCGACACAGCTGGCCGACGCTGGCAATGATTTCGCGGCAGCTCTCGTTGTGGGTGACTTCCCGGGTCAGGGAGCCGTCCAGCTTGATCGCGTCGATGCGGAAACGCCGCATGTAGAGCAGCGAGCTGTAGCCCATTCCGAAGTCGTCCATGGCCAGCGGCACGCCAAGGGCATTGAGGGCGGCGAGATTGCGCCCTGAAACCTCGCTGTTGCTGACCCTGTGCCCTTCGGTGATTTCCAGCTCCAGGTCGGACGGCGCCAGCCGGTAGCGCGCCAGGCAGCGCTCCACGTGCTGCAGCAGCGCCGGGTCTTCGAGTTGCAGCGGTGACAGGTTGACCGCCATCGTGATGCCGTCCAGCCCTGCCTGCCGCCAGGCGTGCAGTTGGTGGCAGGCCACTTCGAGAATCCAGCAGCCTACTTGATTGATCCGCCCGGCGTCTTCGATGATGCCGATTGCCACATGGGGCGGCACGCTGCCGAGCATCGGATGGGGCCAGCGCAGCAGCGCCTCGACGCCGATCACGCGTTCCTGAAGGTCGAGCTTGGGTTGATACACCAGGAAGAGCCCGCCCGCGCGCAGGTCGTGATCGAGCCGGGCCATGAGGCTGCGCGACAGCCTGCCGACCTCGTCCGGCCGGTCGAGAATGCGATGGCCGTTGTTGCCAAGGATGTCTTCCATGGCTGCGATGAGTTCGGAGAAGGCCTTGCGGGCTTGGGCCTGCTGACGCCGATGGGCGTGCCGCACAAAGGGCGTGTAGATGGCGACGCACAGGCACAGGTTGAAGGCCTGAAGCGCCACTCCGCGCCAGGAGCCGGTGGCCAGCCAGGCATTGAGGCCGAGGGGCGTTGTCCAGGTGACCAGGCCCGCGTTGACTGGAACCAGCCCCGCGGCGGTGGCGGCATAGGCCACCAGCAGGCATGTCAGCGGCGCCAGCAGGAAGGGCAGCAGCAGTGCCGGGTTGAGGACGATGGGTAACCCGAAGATCAGGATCTCGTTGATGTTGAAGGCGGCCGGTACGCTCGCCAGCCAGGCAAGGCGCCGCTGGCTGCCGCGGCGGGCGACCAGCAGCAGGGCAATCAGCAGACCGGCCGTGGCACCGGCTCCACCCATCAGCACGAAGGTGTCGAGAAAGGCGTTGGTGACGATCTCGGTGGGCAGGTGGCCGGCCAGTCGGGCCTGTATGTTGGCGTCGGTCGCCGGCGCCAGAAAGTCCCGGTAGTAGGGTTCCAGCGCGTTGTTGCCATGGATGCCGACGAACCACAGCAGGTGGGCGATGACGATGAAGATCAGGGCGCGCACCAGCGCGCTCCCGGGCAGGTCGAAGAGCCAGCTGATGCCCCGGTCGGTGAGGTGGTCGGCAGAGCCCGCAAAGGGGGCGATCAGCCCGTACTGGAGGGCAAAGAACAGGCCGATCGTGAACATGCCCGGCAATACCGATTTGAGGATTGCCGGCAGTTCGGCGTCGGCTTCGGTGAGCATCGTCAGGTTGAAGCCCCGAAAGCTGCGGAAGAACAGGAAGACTTCGGTGGCCGAGATGCCGACCAGCACCGACAGGAATACCCCGCGCGGTACCGTCTGCCCGTCGCCGAGGAGCCCCTTGCCGGGCAGGGTGAAGATGAAATAGCAGGCCAGGGCGACCAGGGCGATGGCTACCGGGCTGGTTTCAACCCGGTGGCGTGCGGTGGCGATGCCCGCCAGTGTGTGGCTGGTGGCAAAGACGACCGAAATGGACAGCAGGCCCAGGCAGGCCTTCCAGGTGTTTTCCAGGGCGGGGCGCCAGTGCGGCCCCCACCAGCCGTCCATGGCATTCTGGTAACCGGGCAGGGGCAGATTGAGGGCCAGTAGCGCCAGTGCGCCGCTCAACACCAGCGGGAGCGTGAGCAGGAAAGCCTTGCGGACCGAGCGGGCCCAGCGGTGCTCGCCCAGGCTGGCGGCGTCCATGCCCGAAAATGTTTTCATTTGGCGTGTTGTTCTTTTCCTGGCGGGGAGCTATCTGCTATACACGCCATGTTACGGATCATCCGACATGTTCGCAAAACAGCCTTTTCCCATGAGCGGTTCCCCCTTTTTTGCTCTTTTGGCCAGCTTCACCATTGTTGCGGGCCTCGCAGCCGACCGGTTTGGCGGTGCGTGGGGCCAGCCCCTGGTGAGCCTGTGGGTGTGGGGGCTGCTGGGCATGTTGCTATACCGCTCCGCTGGCCTGCGCCCCCAACTGCTGGCGTGCCTGGCGATTGCCACCGCTGGCGAGGTGGTGTTGTCCCTGGTCTGGGGGCTTTACGACTACCGGCTAGGCAACCTGCCGCTGTTCGTTCCGCCCGGTCATGTCCTGCTCTACTGGCTCGGGCTTTACCTGGCAGAACGCCTGCCCGGGCGGCTTGTCGCCCTTACTTCGTGGCTGGCCCTGGTGGCGGTCAGCGTGCTGGCGCTGGCCGGGCAGGACTGGCTGGGGCCACCCCTGTTGGTGCTTTTTCTGGTTTGCGTATGGAAGGGGCCGTCGCCGCGGCTTTACGTCACCATGTTCCTGCTCTCCCTGGTCATGGAACTGTGGGGAACCTGGCTAGGCAACTGGAGCTGGCGCAGTTCCGTTCCGGGGCTTGGCTGGCCGGTGAGCAATCCGCCGCTGGCAGCGGGTGCCTTTTACTGCGTTCTGGACCTGCTTAGTGAATCGGTGTGTCGGCGCCAACGGTGCCACGCAGTGTGACAGATGTGCCGGTGTAAGCTTGTTGCCTGGCCATGAAACTCAGCAAGTTATCCCTTCTTTTTTCAGCAGCCTTGCTGCTGATTGTCGCGATCAACGGTTCAATCTCGCTGCTCGTCCTGAACGCTTTCGACCGCGCCCAGACAGTGGCCGATCAGCGTATCGAGGCCCTGCGCGTGGTGGGGGAGCTGCGTCAGGAAACGGATACCCTGTCGCGCCTGGTCCGCACCTATGTGGTCACCGGCCAAACCCGCTATCTCACCTATTACTACGCCATTCTGGCAATCCGCGAGGGCGACAGGCCCATTGTGGTGGATGCCGATCCGGCCACCTACTGGGAGCGGGTCATTGCCGGGCAGAAGGTTTTTGTCCCGGGACGCGAGGGGCCGCGCATGTCGATGCGCGCCCGCATGGTCGCGCTGGGTTTTCGCGGCACTGAAATCGCCGCGCTGGAAGAGGTTTTCACCGAGGCCGAAGAGCTCAAGGCCATTGAGCAACTGGCCTTTGCGGCGACCCAGGGTTTGTACGATCCGCTCACCCGCTCCGTCGTGTCGGAAGGGGTGCCGCACCCGGAAGTTGCCATCAAGATGGTTTACAGCGAGGACTTCGATCGCCAGCGTCTCAATGTAGTGACGGCGGTGGCCCGGCTGATGCAGCAGGTGGATCAACGTACCGGCACCGAAGTCGTCGAGGCCCGCGGGCACCTGCGGACCTGGATCGTCGCCTCGATCTTCAGCATGGCCATGACCGCGCTGCTGGTCTTGCTGGCGTTCCGGACCACCCGCCGGAAAGTGCTCCAGCCCATCGAGGACATGTGTGCCGTTACCGGCAAGCTGGCGCGTGGCCAGTATGGCGTGCGCCTTGCCGACGAAGAGGGGGTGGAGGAAGTCCAGACCCTGCGCGACACCCTGAACTCGATGGCGCGGGCCATCGAAACCGACATCCGCGAGCGCGAGGCCATCGAGCAGGCGCTCAAGGAAGCGGGTGCCCGGGCCGAACACGCGACCCAGGCCAAGTCCATGTTCCTGGCCAACATGAGCCACGAGATCCGCACCCCGCTCAACGCGGTGATCGGCATGTCCGACCTGATCCTCCACAGCAGGCTGCAGCCCCGCCAGCGCGACTACGCCGAGAAGATCCGCAGTGCCGGCCGGGCTCTCCTCGATACCCTCAACGACATCCTCGACTTCTCCAAGATCGAGGCCGGCCGGAGCTGGAGAACATTCCCTTCCGGCTCGAGCAGGTTGTCGCCAATGCCTTTCTGCTGGTCGAGCGGGCGGCCCTCGATAAAGGGGTGGAGCTGCTCTTCGAGGCCCGGCCGGGGAGCGCCGCAGTGCTCAATGAACAGCTTGTCGGCGACCCCCTGCGGATTGGCCAGGTGCTCGCCAACCTGCTCTCCAATGCGGTCAAGTTCACCCCTGCGGGCCACGTTTCCCTGCGGGTGGACAGCCAGCCCACGGAGGGGCGCGTGCGGATGCTCAGCGTGACGGTCGAAGACACCGGGATCGGCATGCGCGCCGACCAGATCGACCAGCTTTTCGACGACTTCGTCCAGGCCGACGGCGCCACCACCCGCCAGTTTGGCGGTACCGGGCTCGGCCTGGCGATCGTGCGCCGGCTGGTCGATGCGATGGGTGGCGAGATCCGCGTGCGCAGTGCCCCCAAGCGCGGCAGTGTCTTTCAGGTGCTGATCCCGGTGAGCCGTGACGACGCCAGCCCGCCCCCGGCTGAGCCGGAAGTGCCGCAGGCCTTGCGGGTGCTGGTGGCCGACGACTACCCCGAGGCGCGGCTGGCCCTCATCGACCTGCTCAATTTCGAAGGCATCGACAACGTGGATTCGGTGAGCAGCGGCGCCGAAGTGTTTGAATGCCTCGAGTCGGCCCGCGCGGAGGGGCAGCCCTATGACCTGCTGCTTCTCGACTGGTCCCTGCCGGACCGGGACGGCGGCGCCGTTCTGGCGGCCCTGCGCGAGCAGCCCGAGCTGGCGCCGCGCCACATTGCCTTGATGTCGGTGCCGCGGAGCATCGACGATGATGCCCTGGAGGTCTACCCGAAAGACCTGCACTTCTGTGACAAGCCCTTGTTGCCCGGAGGGGTGCACCGCCTTTGCGACGCGATACTCGGCCGGGGCTCGCCCCGTCTGGCGGGCGACGAGATGCAGACCGGATCGCTTTACGGCATGCATGTGCTGCTGGTGGAGGACAACGCCACCAGTCGCGATGTGGCCATCGCCCTGATGGGGCGCTGGGGTATCGAGGTGGACACCGCCGTGGACGGGCGGGATGCCCTGGCCCAGCTTGCCGCCCAGCCCCCCGGCCATTACGCGCTGGTCTTCATGGATCTGCAGATGCCGGTGATGGACGGTTACGAGGCGATCCGCCAGATCCGCGCCCAGCCGGCCCTGGCCGGGCTGCCGGTGTATGCGCTGTCGGCCCACAGCGGGCGCAGCGTGCTTGAACGCTGCCTGGCGCTGGGCATGAACGGTTGCCTGAACAAGCCTTACGAGTTGAGCGAGCTCCACGGCGTGCTGCGCCAGCATTACAGCGGCAGCGGCAATCCCGGCGTGCTGTCGCTGCTGCCGGTGGGCAGCACGGCTCAGCCGGGCCTGGACGGTATCCCCGGCCTTGACCCCCTGTGTGCGATCAACGATACCGGCATCAGCCCGACGCTTTACCCCCGGCTGCTCGCCAAGTTTCGCAAGCAGTTTGCCGACGGTCCGCAGGGCTTGCGGATCGACGTGGAGGCGCGCGCCTGGGAACGGGTCGTGCCCTTCGCCCATACCCTCAAGGGGCGCGCCGGCCTGCTTGGCATGACCGAGATCGCCGCCATCGCCAGCCGGCTCGAGGCGGCCGCCAACGCTGGTGACAGCGCGCGTGCGGTGGCGGCGCTGCAGGCCCTCGAGGAGCGGCTCCGTATCATCGTCGCCGGACTGGATCGGGTCCTGCCGCCCGATGAGGAGGATGCCGAACTCAAGGCCGGGGTGAACGAGGCAGCGCGCTGATGCGTTGCGACAGGCCGTCCAGGTAGACCGGAAAGAGGTGGATGTCCCCATGGTGGGCACCATCCACCGTCAGCAGTTCGGCCCGCCCGCCGCTTGCGGCGCGCAGCGTGAGGGCGTGATCGAAGGGGATCACTTCGTCACTGTCACCGTGGGTGATGAGGATAGGACTCTGTACCGCGCCGATCAGCCGGTCGCTGCGCAAGGGGTACTTCAGCAGCACGCCGGGAACCAGCGGAAAATGCTCCGTCGCCAGCCGTTCGAGGCTCGCATAGGGCGACACCAGTACCAGCAGATCCGGTTTCACATCGGCTGCCAGGCGGGTGGCAAGACCGCTGCCGAGGGAGCGCCCGAGGATGACCACCGGCTTGCCGGCGTAGGCCGGGGCGATCCTGTTCCACGCAGCGCGCACGTCGGCGTGGAGCTGTGCCTCGCTGGCGATGCTGCCGGTGCTCTTGCCGAAGCCCCGGTAGTCGAGCATGAAGAGATCGAAACCGAGGCGCCTGTAGAAGGCCACGTTGTTGGTCCACGTGACCAGGTTGCCCGCATTGCCGTGCAGGTAGAAGACCAGCCCGCGGCTGGCCGGCTGGCGGAACAGCAGGGCGTCGAGTTCGGCGCCGTCCACCGGGATGTGCAGCTCCTCGACGTCCTGTTCGGGCGGGTAACGGCCGGCGAAGCTGAAATCGGCCGGCAGGGTTTCCGGGTGAAAGAGCAGGCGCTCCTGGTTCAGCCCCAGGCTCGTGAGGACGGCGCCGTAGCCCAGCAGCAGGACGGCGAACAGGCCGAGCACCAGGCCCCGTTGGCGTCGCGCAGAATACATGCCGGTTCTCCCTTCAATGTTTGGCGGCCAGGCGGGCGGCCCGGTCGCCCCAGAAGCTGGCTTCCTCGAACACCGAATAACCGGACAGATCGGCGTGGGCGAAAAGCAGTCGTCCGTCGGCTTCCCGCAGAGCCGCCAAGCCAGGGTTGGCGAGGCTGCCACATACCGGCGAGGCCATGCCGTGGCCGCGCACGGTGATTTCGATGGCCCGCGTTCGTCGCCACAATTCCAGTTCGCCGTAGTGCCTCTCCAAGTCGACGCTGGCCAGCGCGAAGAGTTCGTCGGCGCTGGCGTGTTCCAGCCATCGGCGGGCCTCGGCGGGCGTGTGCTCGGCCAGCGCCCGGTAGGCGGTAAACACGGTGTGGGCCGGGCGGGCGGCGCGGATCAACTGGTGCGTCGCCACGACCCAGCCGAGGCCGGAGCTGCCATGGATGACGTTGTCCCAGGCGAGGGGCTGCTCGGCGGGTTCGGGTGGAAAGCCGTCGAGCAGAAAGTTGGCCACCAGCCACGGCGCCTGCGGCGGCAGGTGGGCGGCCGGATCGAAACCGTAGTCGCGGATGTGCGGCACCCGGCGGGCCGCCACGTGGAGCGGCATGGCGCAGATGGCCTTGCGGGCGCGGATAAGGAAGGGGCCGGCGGCGTCCATGCCGAGCACGTCGACGCCCCGGCCGGTTTCGCTGATGCGCAGCGCGTGGCCGGCCATCTGGCGTGTGGCGGGCACCCGCCGGCGCAGGCCGCGGGCGAGAAAGGCGAGGCCGTCCGGCCAGGTCAGCAGGGCGCCGTCCGGCGCGTTTTCGGCCTTCCCGCCCCGGCTGGCAAAGTAGTGCAGGCCGGCCCAGGCGGAGATTCGCTCCGGTCCGGCGCCGTATTCGTCGCGGCACACGTAGTCGAGATAGGTGCGCAGGCTCGGCGAGGTGTAGCCGCTGGCGCTGAGCCAGTCGCGGAAGGGCGTGGCATCGAGTGCACGCCAGGCCGGGTCGGCGGACGACTGGACCAGCGGTACGCAGAAGAGGCGCCGTCCATCGTTGCCCCGGGTGTGAGTGAGGCGGGCCATCTCGGCCAGGAAGCGCCGGTGCTGGGCGGCTTCGTCGGCGCCCACGTGTTCGGTGGGCAGCAGGCCGTCGTGCCAGGCACCGTCGAAGAACAGGCGTTCGTCCGGGGCGTGCACCAGCGCTGTTTCGGCAAAGCGCGGGCGAGCGGAAAAGGGATTGGCCTCGATGATGCCCAGCTCGGCCAGCAGCTCGCGCACAGTGGTTGATTCGGGCGAGGGCAGCGGCAGGTAGTGGGCGCCGCGGGGGTACGCCAGCGCGCCGGAGGGGCTGTCGAAGCGCCCGCCGGCGGCGTTGCCGTCGGGTTCCGGGCCATTCACGAGCAGGAAGTCGTCGACGCCTTCCTTGGCCAGTCGCCACGCTGCGGTGAGGCCGGCGACTCCGCTGCCGAGGATGACGATGCCGGTGCGGATTTCGCGGCTCGGGGCGGGTAGCGGGGCGCCATCCCGCAGGCGATGGCCCTCGGCCATGCCGGGGTGCAGTACCGTGAGCGGAATGCCGAGGTGGCTCAGCTGGCGGCAGCCGGGCAGGGCGAGGGAGAGGCCGGCGCCGAGGCCGGCGTGCAGGAAGCCGCGCCGCTGCATCACCGGATCACGTTGCCCCAGTCCTGCTCGAAGTAATGCACCAGGCGCTGGCTGTTGAGGCGGTTGGGCTCCACCGGCAGGGGCTGCATGTCGGGCGGAAACTGGAACATCAGGCGGGTGGTTTCGGCGTCGAGGAAGCGGGTCGGAATGCTGTAGCGGGTGGGCGGTGTGAATGCCGCGCGCATGGTGGCGAGGTTGAAACCCCACTCGCCGAAGGACGGCACGTAGGCGTGGTAGGGATGGGTGCGGAAGCCGGCTTCCCGCAGCGTGGTGTCGATGCACCAGTAGCTGCGCGGGGCGAACCACGGGGAGGTGGATTGCACGACGAGGGCGCCGTTGTCCGACAGGTGCTTTGCCATCAGGCGGTAGATGGGCACCGAGTAGAGCTTGCCGAGGCCGAAGCTCGACGGATCGGGAAAGTCGGCGATGATCAGGTCGAAGGCGTCTGTGTTGGTCTCCAGCCACTGGCCGGCGTCGGCGTTGATGACCGTGACGCGGGCGTCCTTCAGCGAACCTCCGTTGAGGCCGACGAGGTAGTCATTGCGCGAGAACAGCCCGGTCATGGCCGGGTCGAGGTCCACCAGGGTGACGTGCTGCACGTTGGCGTGGCGCAGGACTTCGCGCACCGCCAGTCCGTCGCCGCCGCCCAGCACCAGCACCGACTTCGCCCACGGCATCGACTGTAGCGCCGGATGGACGAGGGCCTCATGGTAGCGGTGCTCGTCGCGGCTGGAGAACTGCAGGTTGCCGTTGATGTAGAGGCGCGTGTCGTCCTTCCAGCGGGTGACGACGAGGCGCTGGTAGGGCGTGGTGGTGGCGAAGATGGTCTCGTCGCCAAACAGGCCGCGCTCGGCCCAGCGGGTGAGGTTTTCGGACAGCAGCAGGCCGCAGCCGAGAAATGCCATCACCAGCAGGCCGCGGGTCAGGCGCGAACGCAGGCGCGGAATTTCGAGGCGGTAATGCCACAGCGTCCATAGCGCCACGGCGGCGTTGGCCATGCCGAACAGAAAGCCCGTGCGTGACAGGCCCAGTTTGGGAGCGAGCACCAGCGGAAAGAGCAGGGACACTGCCAGCGCACCCAGGTAATCGAAGGTCAGCACCCGGCTGACCAGTTCGCTGAATACCGCCTTGCGCCCGTTGAGCACGCGCATCACCAGCGGAATCTCCATGCCCACCAGCACGCCCAGCGCAAACACCAGCGCGTACAGCACGCTGCGAAAGGGCGCCGACATCCACGCGAAAAGCAGGAACAGCAATGTTGCCGAGACGCCGCCGATCAGGCCGACGAGCAGCTCGATGTCGATGAAGCGGGCCAGTACGTCCTCGTCCTTCACGTACTTCGACAGGTGCGAGCCGACGCCCATGGCAAACAGGTAGCAGCCGATGATTGACGAGAACTGCAGCACCGAATCGCCGAGCAGGTAGCTCGACAGGGCGCCGGCGATCAGTTCGTAGGCGAGCCCGCAGGAGGCCACCACGAAGACCGACAGGATCAGCAGGCGGTCGGGCAGGGCCTCGGGCCGGGAGGTGGTCTGGACGGGTTCGGGCATGGAGCCGGACTCTACCCGGAATGCGCTTGCCGGGCACGGGGAATGCTGGCTAAATACCGGTCCGCTCGCCGAGGATTCCGCCCATGGAAGCGTTTTACAACTACTTCATTCATCTGCTGTCGGGCCTGCTGATGGTGGCCGTTTTTGTCGCCATCTACGTGCGCGTCACGCCCTTCGCCGAACTGGCCCTGATCCGTCAGGGCGTCGTCGCGCCAGCCCTGTCGCTGGGCGGGGCGACGGTCGGCTTCTCCCTCACCGTCGCCTCCAGCATCCTGCACAACGACAGCTACGGGATGTTCCTGGCGTGGGGCGGCTGCGGATTGGTGGTGCAGGTCATCAGTTACGCCCTGCTGGCCCGCGCCATGCCCCGCCTGGCCGACCAGCTGGCCGGCAACAACGTGGCGGCGGGAGCCTTTGCCGGGGTGATCTCGCTGGTGGTGGGCATCATCAACGCAGCCTGCATGTCCTGATTTTTACTGGAGCATTTTCATGAGCATCGGATCCTTCATCAAGAAGCAGTTCATCGACGTCCTCCAGTGGAACGAGGAGTCGGACGGTACCCTGGCCTGGCGTTATCCGATGGAGGATTTCGAGATCCAGTACGGCGCCAGCCTGACCGTGCGGGACTCGCAGATGGCCGTCTTCGTCAATGAAGGCAAGATCGCCGATGTGTTCGGGCCGGGCATGTACACGCTCACCACCCAGACCATCCCGGTGCTCACCAACCTGAAAAACTGGGACAAGCTCTTCGAGTCGCCCTTCAAGTCGGACGTGTATTTTTTCAGCACCCGCCTGCAGCTTGGCCGCAAGTGGGGCACGCCGCAGCCG
>JAOAUC010000012.1 GCA_030157785.1 Zoogloea oleivorans | reverse complement strand
AGCTAACAGCTAACAGCTAACAGCTAACAGCTAACAGCTAACAGCTAACAGCTAACAGCTTTATTATACAAGAGTGTATGGAGAGGTATTGGGGGGATTTTAAAGGCGTTGAGGTCTGTAATCCTGGTATTCAATAGGACTAAGAAATAGTTGTTGATTGTGAAGTTAATGTCCTGAGTTTCCATAGGATAGATGTTTTTTGATTGACTCGTCCTCCGTCTGGTAGAGATATCTCAGGTTGTGCATTCGCAGTCGAGAATTGACGAATACTTGTGAACTGTTTGGTGTTTTGGCTTGTATTGTGATAGCTTGCTCTCGTTAAACATAAAAGGATTATTGATGAGCACCCTAGTCGAACTGAAAGCTGAACTCGCTGGTGTCAATGAGGATTTGGAAAAGCTCTCCCTTAAGAAAGCTGAGATTGAGACTCAGGTGACGGCGCTTGAGCGTAAGGAAGCTGAAGCGGCCCTGAACAAGATCATTAGTGAGTTGAAGGCTTTGAACCTTGATCCGGCTGAGATCGCAAAAGCGTTAGGCCTGTCTGTTGCAGGGCAGCCTCAGAAGAAGGTGCGTGCTGCGCGTGGAACGGCTGCACCGAAGGCTAAGGGAATTCCGAAATATCGTAATTCGGTTGATCCGAAACTCACCTGGAGCGGTAAGGGCCGTAAGCCGGAGTGGGTCATGACCTTCCTTGGGAATGGCGGTACGCTTGAGGAAATGTTGATCAAGGATTGATACGTCACGAGCGACAAAGCCCCCGGCACGCGCCCATGCATGCCGGGAGTTTGCGGGATGGATATCTGCTTCTGAGTAGCTGTTTAGTGGAGCTGGATATCGGTGCGTCTCGTATCGGCGACTTCGGAGCCAAAGCAGGTTTTGGGTAAAATCCGGTCATGCTTAAATCTGATCTGAACGCGCGGCTTGCTAAACGCTTCCCTGAACTCCAGGAGAAATCTACCGTCTTGGCCGTCAGTCTCATTCTGGAGGCCATGCAGACAGCCCTCGCCAGTGGTGGCAGGATTGAAATTCGGGATTTCGGGAGTTTCGGTGTAAACCCCCTTGCGCCACGAATGGGGCGCAACCCGAAAACCGGGCAGCAGGTCTTCGTGCCTGCCAAGCATCGGCCGCACTTCAAGCCGGGGAAGGCGCTCCGCGAACGGGTTGCCTGTGCGCAGGAGTAGCCGCGTGGTGCCCATCTCTCACTTCACCATGGGCCGGTACTTTGGCCATTGATTGGTCCGGCCTCCATCCCATGCCTGCCAGCCTGAAGGATCGATCCACGATGAACAATGAAATCCTCGTCCAGCAGTTGGAGGCGACCGGCGATTAAATAGTGATCCGGCGCTTTTAAGTGGTCGATCACTATTTCCCCCTCGATGGCGTGGATCGGCTCTATGACTCGAACAGCCAGTGCGAGACGGCACGCACATAGCGCGGCATGATCACGAAGACGACCAGTGCAACGATGGTCGCCGCGATGATTCCGTGGCCGATTCCCCAGCGTCCCAATACTGGTACAGCTGCAAACAAGGGCTTGAAGAGTGGCGGAATCAGCATCGTCAGCGGCCAGATCACCGACGTGGTAATCAGCCACTGCTTCCAGGGCGCCGGCCTTCTCTGCGCCGGCGAGGAGGGCGTAAACCAGAACTCGATGCCGGGCTGAATCTCCAGCCGGTCTTCGCGCTCGAAGGCATCCGCAATCTCGGCCACCAGCTGTTTGCGGTCTGCCGAAGTGCTCCAGCGCTCGGCATCGGCGGTGTTCGCAAACCGGATCAGGATCGAATATTGGTTGTGGCCGGGCGGCGGACGGAGGATGTGTACGCCCTGATGGCCCGGAAACTCCGCGTCCCTGGCGGCGATGTTGCGCAGCCATTGTTCGTATCGCGCAATGGCTTCCGGCCGCACGTACTGCTGGATGAGCAAGGTGACACTTTCGTCTGATGTCCTGCCATGCACCGGCGTTGCAATTGATTCCTGGCTCATGGTTGCCCTCCGAACGCGTTCACACTGCCCGGCCCATGTTCCTTTGGCAGGGCGCAGTTACGCGCCGAAGAATAACGTAACGGTCAGTACGTCACCACGCCCATCAGGCCGGGCTTGCATGGTTTTCGCGGGGAAACGGCAGATGCCGGATTGGGCGCACGCGGCCGTTCGCGGTGTCGGTGATATCCATTACCACCATGCGGCACTCCCGGCCGTTTTCGTCCACTACGGCTTCGATTCTTACCCTGGCCTCGGGGCGCTGGCTGGTGGCCATGAGCGTGATTTCGCACTTGTCATGGGCATGGCCTTTCAGCACGGCATCCAGGAAAGCATCGAACTCGGGCAGGCATTCCGGCTTGACTGCTGCGCAGAAGCGGGTCCGTCCCATCTGCGAACGCTTGATGCCGAGCAGGATCGCCCCGGCCAGGTTGACCTGCAGAATGGAACCATGAGCATCGAGGGTGAAATAGCCCACTGGCGCAAAGTCGTAGATGTCCGCGTACTTCTCGCGCAGGGTGTCCGCCTCTTCGTAGGCACGGAGGAGCTCCTCGTTTCGCATCTCCAGCTCGATCTGGTGCACCTGGAGTTCATGCAAAAGGCGCTCCACATCCCACTGGGAACCCCGGGGGGCGGGCTGCGACTGCGTCAGGCGCTCTTCGGCCCGCTGGCGCAGCGTTGCCGGGTTGTGGCGGGGCCTGTGCTGGAGAGGAATGGGGGCCGAGAGATGGAAGAGCCGTTCGTATTCGGCCTTGACGACGTGATAGCACTCGCATACCCGTGCCTCCAGGCCGGGCCGGTCGGTGACCGTGATGTGCCCACGGCGATACTCGATCAGACCCGCCGCATGGAGCTTTCCTGCAGCTTCGGTAATGGCCTCCCGGCGCACTCCCAGCATGTTGGCGATCATTTCCTGGGTGACGTCGATCTGGTTGCCGGCAAGCTGGTCGAGGCTGAGGAGCAGCCAGCGGCACAACTGCTGTTCCACCGCGTGGTGCCGGTTACACACAACGCTCTGGGCCATCTGGGTCATCAGCGCCTGGGCGAAGCACAGGGACAGGCTGCGCAGGGCGCCACCCTGGTCGAGTTCCCAGCGCATCACCTCGGAGGGCAGGCGATAAGCATGGCCTGCGCTCTGCACGACAACCTTGTAGATACTGGTCCCCCCACCCAGTACCAGCGGAATGCCGCTGAGTCCGTCCTTGCCGATCATTGCCAGCTCCGCGGACGAACCGTTGTCGGTGTTGGCAATCAGCGAAAAGATGCAGGTGGTGGGGAAGTACACATAGGAGAGCTTGTCGCAGGGCTTGAGGATCGTTTGCCCGGCGCTTAGTTTGACCGGCTCCAGATCGTGTTCGAGCCGTGAAAACTCTTCGGCAGGCAGTGCCGCGAGGATGCGGTTCTGCTTCGGGCCTTCAGGTGCGGAACTGGACATGTTCTTACCTCGACGAGTGCAAAACCAGATTGGGTAAATCCCATTCTCTCTTCAAGGAATCACAGTCTTGCAGGCGCGTCTTTTTGTGTGTGCCAGCGAATATTTTTTACACCTGATTTGTGTCGGGGTGCCGATGGCAGGCACCCTGGCCAATGCCCACTCTGATTGGGTAACTGCGTGTGCGAAAATGTTGGCGCCGGTCTGATATTGATCAGGAATTCAGTCGCCAATCTGGTCAGTTTTCGACCAGCACCTATAGAGGGGCATGAATGAACGCCCGCTTGTACCCCGTTCTCCACCGTTTAAACTCGGTTACTTGACCGATCGCGGTGGAGAAAAAGCCAAACTAAGGGGAGAGTCTTCTGGTGGCTATGAGCCTTCCAGGAAGCGCTTGACCCTGCCCGCAGCAATGCGGCCGGGAAGACCATTGATGCCGCCGCCCGGATGGATTCCCGCCCCCCCTAGAAACAGCCCGGCGACCGGCAGGGTGTCGCCGCCAAGCCCAGGAGCGGGGCGCATCAGTGACGAACGGGTGGTACTGGTATCGATGTGTACTACGCAGCCGCGATGGACATTGAGACGCGCAGCAAGATCGGGGGCCGCTTCGATCCGGCGACCGATCTCGTGCGCCTTCAGGCCATCCATGTATTCGCTGGCCTGGTTGATGACCTGTTGCCCTACCTGTGCGCGGATATCGTCCCAGCCTTCACGGGGTTCGACCGGCATCGCCACGGGGTAAAGGTAGACGACGTCCTGGCCTTCAGGTGCCTGGCTGGGGTCGACCGCACTGGGCGCGGTGATCCACATGTAGGGCAGTTTCGGTACTTCGCCACGAGCTGAACTGCGGAAGTTCTCGAGTACCGCTTCGACGGTTCCAATGAGATGCACGCATTTGCGCAGGCTGAGGCCATCGGGGCGCATCGCCTCGTGCCGACGGTACTGCACTTGGCTTCGCAGGGCCACGTCTACCTTGAGTGGTGAGGCGCCATGCCCGTTGGCGGGTGCCAGCGCAATGCGGGTGAGAAGCCGCCGGTCGAGGGCGCCGGGCGTGACCATCTCCAGGGCCATTTTCGGGTGGATCGATGCGACTACCGCTTTCGCCCTGATCAGGCTGCCGTCCGGTAGCCGGACGCCGGTGGCACGGCCTCCTTCGGCCACGATTTCCTTGATCTGGGTGGATAGCAGTATCTCACCGCCCAGCTCCGTCAGCCGCGCAGCCAGTGCGTTGGACAATGTCTGCATGCCGCCGACCGCGCGACCGAGGCCGAAGCGATGAATGAAACCCAGCAGGGCGAAGTAGATTCCCGTGGCCTCGTTGGTGATTGGTCCGGCGGCGCCGAGCAAGGCGCACATCGCTGACTGGGTGACTGGGTGTTCAAAGCGCTCCATGATCGACACGTAGGCCGGGCTGCCGATCAGGGCCATGATCTCCGGCTTCAGATGACGGTTGCGCAGCACCGCCTTGAGGGCTTCCCACTTGGCGCCCAGATTTCGCTGGGATGGGTCCACCCGCATCATTGGAATCGCCATGTCCATGAACGCGTCGATGAGTCTCATCAAGGCCAGGAACTCGGTTGCGTCGTGCTCGGAGAAGCGTCGGATTTCGGCGGCTGTCTTTGCCGGATCGCGCCAGAAAACCAGCGAATGGCCGTCCGGATGCAGATAGACATAACCCGGCGCCATCTCCACCTGCCGAAAACCGTGGCGTTCCAGCTGCAGTTCTTGCGGCATCATCGGATGCACGCGCAGGGACATCAGATCGAGCGCGCAGGGGTGAATCAGGTGCTGGGGGGCCTCTGGGATCAGGTAGCCCGAGGATGCCATGCCGCCAATTTTTTCCCGTCCCTCAATGACCACGACCTTCTTGCCGGCCTCGGCCAGATAACAGGCTGCAGACAACCCGTTATGGCCGCCGCCGACGATTACGACATCGTAGTTCTGGTTTTTTTTCATTGCGTTTCCTCTTGGGTCTCTCTCTTTTGTTTGCTGCAAGCAGGCATCCGGGGTCACAAATTTGAGCACATTTCAAGAGGAGGCTTTCTTCAACGGTTTGACCTCAAGTTAAAGCGTGAGAGGTGGGGTTTTCGGCGCAACGGTTTATTTTTATAAACGTATATGTTATTTGTGTCTAATAAAAACCACTAAGGAGACGACCCTGTGCTGACCCACATCACCCTTGGCACGAACGACCTGGAGCGTGCTCGCGCTTTTTACGACCAGGTGCTGGAACCCCTCGCACTGAAGCGTTTGTTCAGCGTGGAGCAAGCGTCAGGCTGGGGGGCCGAGGCGCCGCAGTTCATCGTTCTGCATCCGCGCAACGGCGAAGCCGCTGCGGCAGGTAACGGTCTCACAGTAGGTTTTGCCGCGCCGAGTCGGGGCGCGGTGAACGAATTTCACCGGATCGCCCTGTCACTTGGCGCGGTGGACGAGGGGGCGCCAGGGCCACGCCCGTTTGCGCCCAATGCCTACGCTGCCTACGTGAGAGATCTGGACGGCCACAAAATCGTTGCCTCCTGCCGCCAACCCGAGTGAGTCCGGCGCTGCAGCCCATCGCCGGGGGTGAAGAGGAAGGCAACAGGGAGCGCACCTGTCGGGGCCGGGTGATCGAGGCCGCCCGACGGATGCTGTACAGGGTGGGGGCGGCGGCAACCACCCTGGAGGGAGTGGCCCGCGAGGCAGGCACCACGCGGGGTGGAATCTACTGCCATTTTTCGAGCAAGGAAGAGTTGATTATCGCCGTCGTGGCGCGTTGGCCCTTGCCGTCCCTGGATGGCGAAGAGGATGTTGCCGATCCTCTCGCCAGGCTGGATCGCGCCTTGTGTCGGCTTGGCGGACAGCTTCGCGACGACAGAACGCTCCACGAGATGTTCTGTTTTCTGATGCTGAAGTGCGACGATACGGTTTGTGGTGGTTTGAGGGGGCGGGTGCTGGACCCGTTCTGGCGAGCACTCGCCGGCCAGATAGAGGATGCCTACCGTAGCGCCCGGGTAAGGGGGCAGCTCCATCCCTGCCTCGAACCACCCGAGGCTGCCGAAGAGACCCTTATCTTTCTGGAAGGCCTGCTGGATATCGGCATGTTTCGGATGGGGGCGCGCGATACGGCCACACTGGAGGCTGCCATCGGCATGCATATCCGCCTGCGCCGCATTCTTTGAGGCGGCAGGCGCGGGCTTTCAGCGGCGGGCAGTCTTGCCGGTAACGAGTGCGCTGACCAGACGCTCGATACGCCGGGGCATGTTGCGCCGCTGCTCGGGGCTGGCCGGAACCAGCTGCTCGCTGAGCACATAGCGAATGATCAGTTCACACACCAATTCCCGGTCGAGTTTTACCCCCAGGCGTTCATCCCAGGAGTCGAAAACGATCCCCAGCACGTCCTGGAAGCGCAAGACGGCGTCCTGGAAAATGCGCTGAAACCAGTTCATCGCATATTCCGGTGCGACGATCAGCAGGCGTCGGGCGCGGGTGTGACCAATGTAGTCGCTGATGAACTGGATCATCGCCTCGAGGCGCGCGTCCGGGTCGGTATGCGGTGCCGTTGTCTCGATCAGCGAGGCATAGAAGCGTTCGCGCTTGTGCCGGGAGAAGGCGTCCAGCAATTCCTCCTGGGAGGCAAAGTAGCGGTAGAAGGTACCCCGCGAGATCTCCGCGGCCTTGCATACATCAAGGATCGAGATTCGCTCGGCGCCCGACTCGAGGATGATTTCCTCGGTCACCTCCAGGATGCCCTGGATGGTGCCTTCCGAACGCCGGTTGCGACGTGTCTTGCGGACCACCGGTGCGGCTTCGTCAGTTTGACTCTCTTCCTTTACCGCGACTTCGCCATCATTTTCCAGCTTGTTCATCAGGTCCTCCCTGGCATTTTTCGGCCGTGGTGAGGCCTGAGACGGGGTGAGTGGTGTAGAAACATCTTCTCTAAACTTTGACACTATTTTGTTTTGTGTTTATATTTTGTTCGGAAAAGGGCACTCATAAACCGATGTTGCGTCGATTCAGGCGCTTCACACAACAAGGAGACACGGGCATGACGGGTACGGGAAATCCGGAAACTTGGGCCGTTGGCGAGCGGGATACGGTGATTGCCGCACTCGATCGGGCTGTTGCTGCACATCCAGACAGGATTTTGCTTGATTTTGCGGGTGAGCTCTACACGTATTCGGACGTTGATCGTTTGTCGACGCGTCTCGCCCATTCCTTTGAGGCGCTGGGTGTGCGTGCGGGGCAAACGGTGGTCACTATGCTCGGCAACAACATCGACGCCGTTGTGTGCTGGCTGGCCATCAACAAGCTGAGGGCAGTCAGTGTGCCCGTCAATACGGCGCTGAGGGGCGAATTCCTGCGCCACCAGATCGCTGACGCGGGTGCAGCGCTGGTAATTTGCGAAGCGGACTTTCTGCCGCGCATTGCGGCGGTATCCGCCGAGCTGCCGGAAATGAAGCAGGTGCTGTACCGGAACACGCTGGCTGAGCAGGTGGAATGCGCCGCTCTGCTTGCGCCACTGGATGCATACCGGGGCGACGACGACACTCCCATCCTGACCAAGCCCGACCCCGCCGACCTGGCCTGCCTGGTATACACCTCTGGCACCACTGGCCCGTCGAAGGGCTGCATGCTGAGCTACAACTTCATGTGCAACTTGGCTCGCCTGCAACTGCGCGCCGGGCCGGCAACGGCGGATGATGTGACGATCACGCCGCTGCCCCTGTTCCACATGAACGCCCTGTGTGTCGGGATCATCTCCAACATCATGGTTGGCGCCCGGGTGGCCATCGTCGAGCGCTTCTCCGTATCGAACTTCTGGCCGGAAGTGGAACGCTCCGGTGCCACCATTGCCTCCATCCTTGGCAGCATGGGCGGCCTGCTGGCCCAGGCTGCTGACAGCGGCGCGATGAAGCGCTGTATCGGGCAGATCCACACCGTGCGCGGCAACCCGTTTACCGAGCCGACCAAGGCCATCTGGCGTGAACGTTTTGGCGCACGCCAAGTGGGGGGGAACGGCTACGGCCTCACCGAGGCCTGCGTGGTCACCTCGCTGGCGGGGGGCGAATATGCCGCGCCGGGTTCGTCCGGCAAGCGCATCCCAGATTTCGACGTGCGCATCGTGGACGACATGGACCGGGAACTGCCTGCCAATACGCCAGGAGAAGTGGTGGTACGCCCGCTGCGCCCGGATATCATGTTTCAGGGCTATTGGCGGCGCCCGGAAGATAGCCTCAGGGTCATGCGCAACATGTGGTTCCACACCGGCGATATCGGCAAATTTGACGATGAAGGCTTTTTCTATTTTGTAGACCGCAAAAAGGATTACCTGCGTCGCCGTGGTGAGAACATTTCCAGCTTCGAGATGGAGTCGGCCTTTGCCAAGCACCCGGCTATTCTTGAAGTGGCGGTGCACGCCGTGCCATCTGACAAGGGCGAGGACGATGTGAAGGTCACCGCCATCCTGCGCGATGGTGCCAGCCTCAAGGCCGAGGACCTGTTTCGCTGGTCCACCGATGTGGTGCCTTATTACGCGCTGCCGCGCTACATCGAGTTTCGCACGAGCATGCCCAAGAACCCCCAGGGGCGCGTGCTCAAGTACCAGTTACGGGATGAGGGCAAGACGTCCGACACCTGGGACTGGGAAGAAACCGACATCAAGGTGGCCAAGCGCTGAGCACATTGGCCTGATCGGATTGTTTTGCCGCCGCCGGAAGGCGGCGGTTTCGTTTCAGAAGAACGAAGCCATTGTCAGGGCGTGAGAATGACTTTGAGGCTGCTGTCGATCTGGCTTTTCTCCAGATAGCCAATTGCGTTCGCATCACTGCTCACTGCCTTGCGCATCTCATCGGCGCTGCCGACCTCTCTTGGAGGCTGTCCGGCGCCGGAGAAAATCACCTTCGACCAGTAGGCCTTCAACTGGGCCGCATCCTTCCCGGTCACCTTGACGTGGAACTCGCTGCGGGTCGGGCTGGTGGGGCCTTGTTCGATGGGGACTGCCTTGCGCCCATCGGGGAAGGCGACGGCCTTGCCGGTGAAGATCTGGGCTATCTGGTCCTTGCTCATGTTGCCGACCGGATTGTTGGCGGCGACCACGATCACCACATCCGCCTGGGTAGCGCTGCAGGCGCCCATGCAGGCCAAGGCGATGATTAGCTTCCGGATTACTCTGGATTGCATTTCTAGTTTCCTTAGAACACGAAGTCCACAGCAACGGACAGCAGGTTGTAGCTGCCGCCGCGGGTAAAGCCGGGCTGCCGGTTAACAAGCCCACCAGCCGAGCCGGAATCCAGATTCACGTGGTCGAACTGGGTCTTGAGTGCCATGTTCGTCATGAAGTCCCAGCGGGCGCCCAGGGACGTCCGTGTCTGGCTGACGTCACCTGCCGCAATGGCACTGTTGAGGCTCGCATCCAGGCTTGGTACGACGCCCTGCACGCTGTTCGCTGTGCTGGTATCCCGACGGGCCAGGGTCACGTAGGGGGTGACGCTACCCAGACGGTAGCCGATGGTGATGTAGCCAAGCGTCTGTTCGGCCAGCAGGGCCTCTCGCTCGGTGTGGGTTTTGCCCAGTTCAGCCATCACCAGCCAGTCGCCGGGGGCGTACATGTAGCCGAGGGATACAAAGGTGGTGCTCAGATTATTGACGGCATAGTTGTCGGCCACCGCGACGGAGGCTGGCGTTCCGGCTGCGCGATAGGCCGCCAGCAACGGATCGATGGCGCTGGTCACCTTCATCTTGGCATTGGTGATGCTGGCGCGTAGGGTGTGGTCGCCCTTCTCGCCGGTTACCGCGGCACCGAAGATCTGGTTGGCCGAGAAGAAGCCCCGGTCCGGGTTCCGGAACTTGCTGTGGCCTGTATAGGCCTGGGTTGTAAGGGCCCACTCGCCGAGCGGGGTCTTCCAGGTCAGGTCCGCGCCGTCATAGTGGAAGAAGCCATTGCCGTAGAACTCGATAGGTGGTGAGAACCAGGGAAGTGCATAGCCGGCCCGGCGATAGTCCGATACGAGATAGATGGGCATGGCCATCCGTCCGACGCGCACAGCCAGTCCCGGATACGCCTCGTAGCGGACGTGGGCAGCGGTGATGTCGGGATAGAAACCGTTGTCGTAGCGCTTGAAGGCGATGGCCTGGACTGCCGCCGAGAGCTGGTCATTGAAGCGAATGTCCCCCTGCAGGCCGAGCTTGCTGTCCATGAGCGTGTCCCATTCCCGGCTGTGGCCGGGGCCGTTGGGCACGTTGCGCGATACAAAGTCGGCGTTTGCTTCGGTGGAGTGGGTGGCCGCCAGTGTGCCGAATCCACTTAACTTGAAGGTCTTGTCATCGGCATGGGATGACGTTGCGCCGCAGGCCATGAGCGCGAGCGCAAGGCTGCGAATCCGGTGCTTCATTGTGCTTCTCCTTGTTGAAAAATGAGCTTGAGGTGTTGCTTCAGACCTTGAACAGCGCAACCGTGGTGCGTAGTTCGGTGGCGACGGCCGCCAACTGGTTTCCGTGCTGGGCACCCTTGCCGGCGGCGTCGGAATTGCGAATGGTCAGATCCAGGTGACGTGTCACATTGCCGGCAATTCTTTCCGTCACCGTGGCCTGTTCCTCGGCCATGGCGGCGATCTGTTTGTTCTTTTCGGTCATCCTTGCCACCGCATCGGCTATTTGCCGAAAGGCACCTTCGGTGGCCTTTGCCTGATCCACGCTGGATTGGGCTTTCTGCCAGCCGCGCTGCATCACATCTGCGGTGGCATGGGTGCTGCCATGCAGGCGGTCGATGATTGAGCGGATTTCGTGGGTGGATTGCTGGGTGCGTTCGGCGAGGGCGCGAACCTCGTCGGCCACCACGGCAAATCCTCGCCCCTGTTCGCCGGCACGGGCGGCTTCAATGGCCGCGTTAAGTGCCAGCAGGTTGGTTTGGCTGGCGATCTCGCCGATCACGTCAAGCACATGGCTGATGTTGGACGTGTCTTTTTCAAGCTGCTGAATGCTGTCGGTGGCACCCTTGACGTCCTGAACGAGTTCTTCGATGGCATGCAGGCTGCGCAGCACGGTCTCGCGCCCGTCCTTGGCTTCCCGGTCGGCCTGCGAGGCTGCGCTCGCAGCGTCGTTGATATGCTGCCCGATGGACTGGCTGGTGAGCGCCATGTGGTTGATCGACGAGGACACTTCTTCCGTCGTCTGGCGCTGTTCGTCGGCCAGCGCACTGGTCGTGGTGGCGGTGTCGAACACCGTGCCCGATAGCTCGCCGACATCGTGGGCGTTCTTCACCAGCTTCCGTACCGTGTCGTGAAGCCGATCGGCAAAGAGGTTGAAGGCCATGCCCACCTGGCCGAGTTCGTCGCGGCTCCGTATCTCTATCCGGCGAGTCAGATCTCCCTCGCCGTGGGCGATGTCCTTCAGGGAGGCAATGACTGAGTCGGCGTTGCGCTTTACCGTCGTGGCGACGTAGATGCCGACCGTGAGGCTGACGGCAAGGCCGAAGGTGCACAGCAGCACGCCGACGCTGAGCGTGTGTTCGGCCTCGGCGACCGACGTGTCGATGGTGCCGACGAGCTTGCTCTTGGACGCATTCTTCAGAGCGATCAGGCCTTCCCGGTACTGGCTCAGTGCTTTTGACATCAGGGGAACGGCGTTTGGATCTGGCGTGCCGGTGTTGTCCAGCATGCGTACAGAAAGGTCCCGCGCGAGCCGGTAATACTCGTCGAGGTACGCCAGCTGCCGGGTGATGTCCGCATCCTTGCCCAGTCGGGCATAGCCTTTCCGGCTGCGCTCAACCAGCGCATCGGCATTCGCCAGTTGGGCGCGCTCGCCGGTGGCGACAACCGATTCCAGTGCGCCCACGATGCTGTCGAGGAGGGCCAGGTTTTCGGTGCTGACCTCCAGGGCCGGAAACTGGCGATCGCGCAGCTCCCTCAGGCGGTCCAGGCTCAACTCGAACGCGCTGGCGGTGAAGCCGAGATAAATCACAAGACAGAGCAGGGCGAAGGCGGGCGGGCACAGGATCTTCCAGCGCAGAGACAGCTCACGTAAAACGCTTGGCACGATGAATCACTCCCTTTGTGTCAGGTTGAGGCGGAAGGCCTGAAGATTTCATTGTTTGCTATCGGCTTAATATGAACAAACTTTATAAAAGTGTATTTATTTAACTTTTGGCGTAATTGGGGGGCTGAAAGTGACAGGCGCGACTCTCCCTCGCCGCAGAAAGGCGAAACCGTGGAGCCGGCTTGGCGGAGGCTCGGAAAGGTTTAGATCAGATCAGCTGAGTTGGCGCGGCTTTGCCGGCGTGCAGCCTGGGGCCGCAATCCGGCCCGGTGTCTTGCGCAGGCCAGGGCTGGCTGACGGTTTGATGCTGATTGCGGCCAGCACGAAATCCACGGCGTAGTGCCGCCAGGCTGCCATGTCCGAGGGCTCATCCGGGTCCAGCCCGGCCAGTACCGAGACCAGATAGGGGCTCGTGAACGCGCCGGTGGTCAGGAGCCCTGCCGCGGCGAACAGCATGCTGGCATCCACGCCCGGCTTGAAATCACCGTTCTCGGCGCCGCGCACCAGAATTGCCTGCAGCTTCCCGTCGAGCAGGGGGGCCAGCTCCGGAAATCTGGCGTGGGGCGTGGTGTGGCTAGCATGGAAGCGGATGCCCTCCGGGGCGAGTGACCCGAGGGACGGCGTGCGCTGGAACTGGTCGAACATGTCGCCGAGGAAGGCGCGCATTGCCTCTACCGGCGCGAGGTGGCCGAGATCCTGGGCCACGAGGTGCGACATGGCCTTGTCCGAGGATTCATCCAGTACGCAGGCAAACAACTCGGTCTTGCCCTTGAAGTAGTGATAGACCAATTGCTTGGTCACGCCCGCCTGCTGGGCGATTACGTCGATGCGGGCGTCTGCCAGCCCCTTCGTGGCAAATTCCTGGCGTGCCGCATCCAGAATCCGCCGGATCGTTTCGCGCTTGTCCGGGCCCGGTCGGGTGTTTTGGGAAATGGCGACATCGTCCCGCTTCATGATTTTTTCCTCTCTTGTGGTGCCGGACTTGACTTGGGGTCAAACGGAGCTGGATCCGGGTGTTTGCGCAGGCGTTACCATCTTTAAGTATATGGACACTTCTTTGTTTTGTGTTTTCAAACAAAGAGGCGCCAGATAGCCGGGCTTCTCGATACCGGCACCGATAAAACTGAAGGAGGAGACACCCGATGGCAACCCAATACCGATCCGAAAAACTTGAGAAGGCCTTTGCGGCCCTGTCCAAAAACTACCGTGGCCTGGATGTCGATCTTTACGCCGTAAGTCGCGAGAAGCGTCAGACCACGCCGGTTATGGAAGGCGACTTCATGGCCAGTCTGTCGGTACCGACACACGCTGGTCAGCGTCATGGTCACCCGACTTATGCTGTCTTCAAGTACAACGACATCAAGGCGGTGCTGCAGGATGCCGCCACCTTCACTAGCGGCTTTATCGCCAAGGGCTTGGGTACCTTCTTCGGTGGTGACGGACTGATCATCATCGCCATGGACGGCGACCAGCACCGCAAGGCTCGTGGCCTGTTGCAGCCAGTTTTCACCCCGCAGAGCGTCAACCCCTGGCGCGCCGAGATCGAACGTTCGATCCGCGAGGAGTTCATTGCCCCCCTGGTGCCCAATAAACGCGCCAACCTGATGGATTTCGCGCTGTATTTTCCGATTCGCGTCATCTACGCGCTGATCGGGTTCCCGCAGGAAAACATCGGTGACTTCTATGAATACGCCGCGATGGGCTTGACCATTCTGGCGGGCCCCAAGAACGATCCTGCCGAAGAAGAAGCGGCCCGACAGAATGCCGTTTCGGCCAGTCAGGGGCTGTACGACGCGGTGATCAAGCTGGTTGCCCAGCGGCGTGCTGAAGGGGCCAACGGTGACGATCTGATTAGCCGCCTTATTCGCGCGGAGTTCGAGGCGCGTCGCCTCGACGACATGGAAATCGCCACCTTTGTACGCTCCCTGGTGGCCGCCGGCGGTGAAACCACGACCCGCACCTTCAGCTCGGTGATGACCCTGCTGCTGCAGCGCCCCGAGTTGCTGGCCCGCGTGCGTGATGACCGCAGCCTCGTCTCGAAGCTGATCGACGAGGCCATTCGTTTCGAGCCGACTTCCACCGTAAAGGTGCGTCAGGCTGCCCGCGATGTGGAAATTGGCGGGGTGAAGATTCCCCAGGGCGCGCTGGTGCAGTGCGTGATCGCCTCGGCCAACCGGGACGAGGATATTTTTGAGAACGCCGATGAGTTCGACATCGACCGCAAGCTCAAGCCGTCCTTCACTTTCGGCTACGGTCCGCACATGTGCATTGGCCAGTTCGTGGCCAAGCTGGAGCTGTCGGCAGCGGTGAATGCGGTCCTCGACCTCTTCCCCAATTTGCGACTCGACCCTGACCAGCCGGCACCCGAGATCCAGGGTGGCCAGTTGCGCGGGGCCTCATCCATCCCGGTGATCTGGGACTGAGAGCGAGGCGAGCGATGAAAACGTTCAAGACCATTCCCGAGCGGGGCGACTTTGCCTACCAGTGCCTGGTTGGCCCGCAGAAGGTCAGCGGCGAGAAGCTGGCCGACCTACGTGATCACTTTGGTCTCAAGCTCACCAAGCACATGCCCTTCGGCTGTGTGCGCGACGACGAAGGCCACATTTACGCCGTCGTGCGGGCGGTAAATGCACCGGGCAGCAGCCCCAACCCGACCAAATTCATCTACCAGTCGTCGCGCCTCGACGGCGAGAGTATTCGGGTTGATCGGGCGCGCATGGCCGGCCAGGCCATGACCCTTTTCCCTGACCGGGCGCTGGAGGGCGGCACGGCCGTGTGGTCCAGCCTGAAGGGCGAACCGGGCAATCCGTGGATGATCACCGCCTCGGAAAAGGGCTTCACCTGGAAGGAGGAAGGCCTGTTCGAGCTGCAGGGCAAGCTGATTGGCAACGGCATGCAGTGGTACCTGCCGGGGCTCGATTGGGGGACTTTCTATGTATCCCAGCTCTACGACGTCGCCGGCACCTGCGAGGGCAGGGCGGTGAAGGGCGTCATCGCGCTCGATCAAGCCTGGCTGGCCGAAGGCGGCGCCATCCACTTCCACAAGGATCTGGTGGTGGAAAACAAGATGCATGTCATCTGGTGGTCCTTCGCCACGATCTACCAGGACGGCAGCTGGGACGCGGGTTCCTTCATGGTCGGCCACGACAACCTGGGCTACGCCATTTTCCAGAATGAGAAGGGCGAGGTGCGCTGTACCACCTCCATCGAGGGTGAGGTGGTGCACAAGCCGGGCAGTTACTTTGTCGAAAGCGCTCGCATCGTGCTCGAAGGCGATGAAGTCTGGGAGTTTCTGCCGGACCCGAAGGGTGAGATGCGCGACTTTGTCGGCGGCTTCCCGATCACCGCCCAGCAGGAAGGACGCTGGCGTCGTGTCGGGGATACCCGCGAGCCCGACCGCTGGTTTGGTTGGGGCGAGTCCGACCGCCGTAATGGTGCCGCGCGCAATGTGCGCGGCAGCGACTTGTAACTCCGAGAGGGCAAGACATGAACACGATTACCCGGGAGGCCATCGAAGCCTTCCTCCATGGCCAGGTGAGCGCCTGGAACGCCGGTGACAAGGAGGCCTTCCTGGATCACTACCGCCGCGTCGCGCCTGGTGGCCTCAGTATCGAATACGTCAGCCGCTCCTTGGGCGACGGCTGGCCAGTGCTCGAAGGCATGTGGCAACAGCAGAACGCGAAGATCGAGATCGAGGAAGTGATGGCGATCATCAACGGCAACGAAGTGGCCTGCCACAACCGCAACAAGGTCAAGGGCAGTACGGTGGCTATCGACACCATTGAACTGTACAGCTTTGGCGAAGGCGGCCAGTTGAGCGTCCGCTATTTCATCCGCCAGCCTTGAGCCTTCACTGGACAGGAGAACAGAAAAGAGCGGTGCCACGGTGCCGCTCTTTTTCTTTGGGTTTTAATATGAACAAAGTTGTGTTTTTTGTTTAGATTGTGCATGATGTTCTCCACGAATCGAGGCAACCCATGAGTGCCCGGCGGCAGGAGACAAAGACGCAGGATTT
>JAOAUC010000011.1 GCA_030157785.1 Zoogloea oleivorans | reverse complement strand
CGCAGCAGAACGCGGCCCTGGTCGAAGAAGCGGCTGCGGCCGCCGAGAGCCTGGAGGATCAGTCCAGAAGCCTTGTTCGCTCCGTGGCGATGTTCCGGCTGAATGCGGGAGGCGGGCAGGTGCCTGCCGCCATGCCTGTCGTTCCTGACAATGTCGCCCGCTTGCCTGACCGGGCTACCCGTCCGGCTGCGCCGCGGGCAGCAGCACCTCTGCCCAAGGTTCGCCGGGCAGGTGGCGGCTCAGGGGGCGATGTCGATGATGAATGGGAAGAGTTCTAGAAAGCCATGCCATGTCAGAAAAACTGTTTTCGCGTAATCCCCTGACGCCGCCGGCAGGGGGCACGCGTCCGGCAGCGGCTGTGCGCCCTGTGGCCCCCGCTGTCCGCAGCCCGATCCTGCCGCCGCCGGAGCGGGAGTTCCAGTTTTCCAGTGCAGATTTTGAGCGGGTGCGGGAGCTGATTTACAAGCACGCGGGCATCTCCCTCTCGCCCATCAAGCAGGACATGGTTTATAGCCGTCTGGCCCGGCGCCTGCGGGCACGCGGAGACCGGACCTTCGCCGAATATCTGGACCGGGCCCAGCGGGATCCGGACGAGTGGGAAACCTTCGTCAACAGTCTCACGACCAACCTGACGTCCTTCTTCCGGGAAGCCCATCACTTCGACATTCTTGCCGAACGCCTGAAAAAGCATGGTGGGCGCACACCCTTCCGCCTCTGGTGCAGTGCCGCCTCCACGGGTGAAGAGCCCTACAGCCTGGCGATTACCGCCTGCGAGGCATTCAATACGTTGACCCCGCCGGTGCAGATCATTGCCACCGACATCGATACGAACGTTCTCGCCACCGCTGAAAAAGGGGTTTACGGGATGGACCGGGTTGACCGCCTGTCGAAGGAGCGCATGCAGCGCTTCTTCCTCAAGGGTACCGGTGCCCAGGCAGGCTTTGCGCGGGTGCGGCCCGAGCTCCAGCGCCTGATCGAATTCAAGCGAATTAACCTCCTCGACAAGACATGGGCGGTGCAGGGGCCTTTTGACGTCATGTTTTGCCGCAACGTGATGATCTATTTCGACAAACCGACCCAGCACGAAATACTCAAGCGTTTCATGCCCATGCTCAAGGCGGACGGATTGCTGTTTGCCGGGCACTCGGAGAGTTTCCTGCACGCCGCCGACATCTTCCGATCCCTGGGGCGGACCGTTTATGAAAGGACGGACGCTCGTGCACGATGAGCCCGGCTATGTGGAGCATCTGGCGACCAATCGCTATTTCGATCGCACTTTCGACTGTGATGCCGTCAAGGTATTGCCTGGTGAATACTTCGTCACCACCTCCGACATCGTGCTGGTGACGGTATTGGGCTCCTGTGTGACGGCCTGCGTGAGGGACCGGGACAAGGGGCTGGGCGGGATGAATCACTTCATGCTTCCGGAGAATGGCGGCGAGCCCGGCGTTCTCTCCCCGTCGGCACGATATGGTGCCTACGCGATGGAAGTCCTGTTGAATCACCTGCTCAAACTGGGCGCTCGTCGCAGCAGCCTGGAAGCCAAGGTGTTCGGTGGCGGAAAGGTGTTGGCGAGCCTGACCCAGGCCCAAGTGGGAGAGAAAAACTCAGAGTTCGTTCTGGATTACCTGCAGACCGAACGCATACCCGTTGTGGCTCAGGATCTGCTCGACATCTATCCCCGGAAGGTCTATTTTTTTCCGGTCAGCGGTCGAGTCATGATGAAAAAGCTGGTTCGCGTGAAGAATGACACGCTTATTGCACGTGAGCGCGAATATGAAGCCCGACTTCGACGCGACAATGTGCAGGGTGACGTCGAACTATTTGGTTGATGGGGTTCCCCCTGTCCTGAACTGGAAGCAAGGTATGGCAATCAAAGTTCTCGTCGTCGATGATTCGGCGCTTATGCGAAGCGTGCTTTCCGAAGTGATCAACTCGGCGCCTGACCTGGAAGTGGTCGGTGCGGCTCCCGACCCCATTGTGGCGCGGGAAATGATCAAGTCCCTAAATCCGGATGTGCTCACCCTCGATATAGAGATGCCAAAAATGGATGGGCTGGATTTTCTGGCGCGTCTGATGAGGTTGCGGCCGATGCCGGTGGTGATGATTTCGAGCCTGACCAAGCGGGGGTCCGAAGCAACCCTGCAGGCGCTCGAATTGGGGGCAGTGGATTTTTTGCCCAAGCCGAAGCTCGATTCGGTGGGGGGGATCGAGAGCTATCGTGTAGAAATTTGTGACAAGGTCAGGGCTGCCTACAGTGCCAGACCAAGGGTTTCGGCGGTGTCCCCATCCCCCTCGAAACCCTTGCTGCACGAGCCTTCCGGCCCTTTCGGCAGTACGCCGGGAGGGCTTCCGGAAAGGGTCTTGCACGACCGTTTGGTGTTGATCGGGGCATCTACCGGTGGCACCGAGGCGATCAAGGAAGTGCTATGTTCCATGCCAGAACAGATGCCCGGTATTTTGATTGTTCAGCACATGCCGGAAATGTTCACTGCATCCTTTGCCAAGCGGCTCGACGGATTGTGTCGTTTGCGGGTCAAGGAAGCCGAGCATGGCGAGAAGATATTGCCTGGAACGGCCTACCTGGCGCCCGGGCATTCTCACTTGTCGGTCCGGCGTTCCGCAGGGGCTTACCATTGTGAGCTTTCCCAGGCCGAGCCCGTGAATCGGCATCGGCCGGCGGTGGATGTGCTGTTTAATTCGGCAGCCAGTCAGGTTGGGGCCAATGCACTTGGCGTGATTCTGACCGGAATGGGCAAGGATGGCGCCCTGGGGTTGCTGGCGATGCGTCAGGCCGGGGCATGGACAATTGGGCAGGATCAGGATTCCTGCGTGGTTTACGGCATGCCGCGAGAGGCGGCTACTGTCGGTGCCCTCGAAGAAGTGGCGCCGTTGAAGGATATAGGGCAACGCGTCCTGTCCCGTCTCCGGGGTACGGAGCGTCGCAGCATGAAGGCATAGGTTGAGCAAGCGGTCGGCCCAGTTGGCAGCGTTGCATTACACAGGCAAAAAGAGGCAATAAGAATGGATACCAGTGTCAGTACCCAGCAGAGTCAGGCCAGGATTCAGCTCTCCGGGCGTTTCGATTTCAACTCCCACCGGGAATTCCGCGATGCGGTTGATCGGGCATTGGGTAGTCCGGGCACCACCGAGGTGGCAGTGGATCTTGGCAATGTGGCCTATCTCGACAGTTCTGCCCTCGGCATGCTGTTGATGTTGCGGGACAAGGCAAAAACGTCTGGCAAGACGGTGTCGCTGGCAAATGCCAAGGGCAGCGTGCGCCAGGTGCTCGACATCGCGAACTTCGGCAAGCTCTTTCCGATTGTTTGACGGTGGCGCAGCACGACGCCGAATCCCTCTTCATCCTTGTCGTTGACGATAATCCCGACGATCTTTTCCTGATCCGGCGGGATCTGATGGCCCTTGGTCATCGCGTCGCCTGCGTCAGTACTGCCGACGAAGCGCTCGAACACATCGCCCAGGCCTATCCGGACGTCCTGATGACGGACGTCGGCTTGCCGGGGATGGACGGTATCGAGCTGTTGAAGACAGTGCGGGTGCGAACAGACGGGACCTGGATTCCCAGTCTGGTTTTTACGGGGAGCCTCGATGAGGCAACCCAGATGCGCGCCCTTGAGGCTGGTGCAGACGCCTATTTGTGCAAGCCGGCATCCCGGGAGATGCTCCACGCCAAGCTGGGCGTGATCCTGCGCCTCAAAGCCATGCAGTGGCAGGCCGAGGTGCGCAATCGCGAACTGGCCCGCTACCGCAGCCTGCAAGAGGAGGAGCAGCGGCTGGCGCGCTTCGTGATGGAGCGCCTGATCAACCGGGAGGCGCTTGGCGACCCCGCTGTTTCCCACTGGATTGCGTCGGCGGCCGAATTCAGCGGTGATCTCATTGCCGCCGCCCGTACGCCGGGCAATGTCCTGCACGTCTTGCTGGCCGACGGGGCTGGCCATGGTCTGGCCGCCTCGCTCAACGTCTTGCCGGTTACCGCGCCCTTTTACCGGATGACCGAGCGTGGTTTTGGCATTGATGCCATCGCCCGGGAAATCAACAGCAAGGTGCGTGCCCTGCTGCCGGTGGACCGCTTCATTGCCGCAACCCTGGTTGCAGTGAATTTTCGCGAACGCTATGTGACGGTCTGGAACGGCGGTAATCCGGGCCCGTTGCTGATTCGTCCCGACGGTGGTATCCGCCTGCATTTCAACCGCCATCACTTTCCTCTTGGGGTGGTGGACGACGATGAGTTCGACGGTACCGTCGACACCCATGTGGTCAATCCTCACGATCACTTGCTGCTGTTTTCCGATGGCCTCATCGAACTCGAGGACGCTGGTGAGCAGGCTCTTGGCGTGGATGGCCTGGGCGAGGCACTTGGCGGGCTGGCGGCCGACCAGCGCCTGCCGCGGCTTACCGAGATCGTTCATCGTCTTACCGGCGGCAAGCCGCCCCGGGACGACATCTCGATTGCCCACATCGCCCTCACCGACACGCCGCAGCCGGTTCCGGCTGCGCCATCGGGCGAGATGCCAACCTCGTCCACGGCCAGCGACTGGCGTCTCGTGCTGCGCCTTGGCGCCGCCGATCTGAAGCGTCTCGACGCCGTGCCGCTCATCCTCGGCGCCATCGAGCAGTTTGAAGGCGTGCGCCCGTTTGCCGGGCGGCTTTTCCTGGTGCTGTCCGAGCTTTTCAACAATGCCCTCGACCATGGCCTGTTGCGCCTGCCGTCGTCCCTCAAGGCGGGGGTCGAGGGCATGGACGTCTTCCTGGACGAGCGGACCCGTCGTCTCTCCCGCCTCTCGGTCGGTGCCGTGGAGTTTGAACTGACGCTGCGTCAGACACCGAGCGAGTCACCGGTGCTGCACATCGGCTGTGCCGACACCGGGCCGGGCTTCGACCATGAAGAGCAACTCCAGGCGGCGCTCGAGGAGCCGACGGGGGAGGACATGCTCAAAGGCCATGGCAGGGGTATTCCGCTGCTTCTCAGGGTTTGCGAGGATGTGCGTTACAGCGGCGCGGGCAACCGGGTGGACGTTCTGTTCCGTCTGGCCGAGCGGAGCGCTGAAAGCCGGGCCTCTTAAAGTTCGTCCCCGGGCGGCCGATATCTGCCTCGAAGCCTCTGGTGCCTGTTTGTTTTTGGGGCCGGGCTGTGGTGCCGGCGCTATACGGGCTGCCGGCTCCCAATTACATCAGCGGGGCTGGCCGGACATCATGCAGATACAAGTCATTTCTTTACTCGCAGGGCTGGTTGTTGCCGGAGGAAGTGCCGGGATTGCCCTGGTTTTCGGACTGCCTATGTCGGCAGCGCTTGCCGGGGTCTGCAGTGCGCTCGGGATTCTCGTCGGTGCGGGCTTCCTGGTTATCACCCGGGTGCTCTTTGTTCAGCCTCTCCAGGATCTGCAGGAGACGATCCGGGCGATGCACAACGATGGCGATCTCTCTCGTCGTGCCCCGGCTTCCGGTGGCCAGGTCGGTGCTGCCGGGGCTGTTTTCAACGAGCTGATCAGCAGCTTCCAGGGTATCGTCGGCAAGGTGATCTTCGACGCCCAGCGGGTGTCCGAGGCGGCAGACATGCTGTCAGGCCATGCGGGACGGGTGGCGGAGGGGTCGGGCAACCAGAAGGACGCAGCGGAAAGCATGGTGCTGGCCATCGAGCAGATGACTTCTGGCGTTAATGCGGTGGCCGACCATGCCAGCCAGACCGCATCGAATGCCCAGGTGGCGCGTGAGTTGTCGGTGAATGGCGCTGCCGTGGTTACCAGTGCATCCCGTGAGATCGAGCAGATCGCCCGCTCGGTGGAGGATTCCGCAAAGGTCATTTCGGCGCTGGGTGAGCGTTCCGAAGCGATCAGCGGCATCGTCAAGGTGATTCGCGAAATTGCCGATCAGACCAACCTGCTGGCGCTCAACGCAGCCATCGAGGCTGCGCGGGCCGGCGAGCAGGGGCGTGGTTTTGCCGTTGTCGCCGATGAGGTGCGCAAGCTCGCCGAACGGACGTCGACGGCGACGACCGAGATCAGCGCCATGATTGCCGCAATCCAGAACGAAACCCGCAGTGCCATTGCCTCCATTGATGCTGGCAGCGCCCAGGCCCACGCGGGAGCGGCGCTGGCCCAGAAGGCTGCGGGCTCCCTGCAGCAGATCAACGAAGGTGCGCAGCAGACCATGGAAAAGGTCGATGCCATTGCCGTTGCCATCAACGCCCACAGCCGCGAGGCCGACCAGATCGTCGGCCATGTGCGGCAGATCATGGACATGGTCGGGCGCAACTCGGCCGGCGCCCAGGAAACCCTCGACGAGGCCACCAGTCTGAGCGGGCTGGCCGCGAATCTGAAGGAAATCAGCCGGGTCTTCAAGTTGGGCGCCGCCGGTGAGCAGGCGATGCTGGCCCACAAGAAAATGCCGGACATCGTGCGCGACGCCGCACGCCAGATCGGCATGTTGCTGGAGCAGGCTGTCAGCAGCAGGCAGGTCGGCGAAGCCGATCTCTTCGACGATGCCTACAAGCCTGTTCCCAATACCCGCCCGCAGAAGTACGGCACGCGCTTCGATGCCCTCGCCGACCGGATCTTTCCGATCCTGCAGGAGCGTTTGCTGGATGCCAACCCCGAAATGGTCTATGCCATCAGTACTGACCGCAACGGTTACGTGCCGACCCACAACAAGCGCTTCTCCCTCGCGCTGACGGGGGACTACGGCAAGGACTTCATCGGTAACCGGACCAAGCGGATTTTCGACGACCCGGTAGGCAAGCAGTGCGGCAAGCACGAGATGCCTTTCCTGATCCAGACCTACCGCCGCGATACCGGCGAGATCATGCACGACATCTCGGCGCCGGTTTATGTGAATGGCCGTCACTGGGGTGGTTTCCGGATTGGCTACCGGGCCTGAGGCGCCACGGAGCCTGTTGTGCCTCCCACACGTGTTCGGCCCGCCAGCAAGCGGGCCGATTTTCGTTTCACGAGATTGCGATTACGTGTTTTCCAGTCCTCAAGATTGTTTGCCCCCCGCCGATATTGTTCTCAGTGTCGGGGCCTGCACCATCAGGATGGCAGGTGGTCTGCGACGGAGATAGAGCATGTCCGAACTTCTCAAGAACATTGACGCACGAACCAGGCTGGCGGGCACCAACAAACTCGAGATCCTCCTGTTCACCCTCGGCATGGATCCTCGTACCGGCCGGCGTGAAACCTTCGGGATCAACGTTTTCAAGGTCCGCGAAGTGATGCGCACGCCGCCCATCACCGCCGCACCGGAAATGCCGGCCTCGGTGGAGGGGATGGTCAGTCTGCGTGGTGTGCTGGTGCCGGTGGTCGACCTGGCCAAGTACGCCGGGATGAGCACCGACAGCCCCCGCGAAATCATGATCGTGACCGAATACAACGGCCACACCCAGGGCTTCCTTGTCGAGGCGGTGGATACCATCCTGCGCCTCGACTGGTCGCAGATGCGGGTGCCGCCGGAAATGCTGACGGCCAACCTGGGCGGTTTGGTGACCGCGGTGACCGAACTCCCCGGCCCCAAGCTGGTGATGTTGCTGGACGTGGAGAAGGTGCTTTCCGAAACCACTCGCTACGACGACGAATTCCTGTTCAAGGGTATCGAACCGATCGTCGCGGAAGAGCCCATCACGGTTTATTTTGCCGATGACTCGTCGGTGGCCCGCAAGCAGATCGAACGTACGCTGGATGTGCTGGGGGTCCGTTATGTCGGCTCCGTAAACGGGCGGGCGGCCTGGGACGAACTGGAAAAGCTGGCCAGCTACGCGTCGGCATCGGGGCGCAAGGTCAAGGATCTCGTGGCCCTGATCCTCACTGATGTGGAAATGCCGGAAATGGACGGCTATATCCTCACCAAGAGGATCAAGACCGATCCGCGCTTCGAGGGGGTGCCGGTGATCATGCATTCGTCCCTCTCGGGCATGTCCAACCAACAGCTCGGCCGGTCGGTCGGAGTTGATGAGTACGTGGCCAAATTCGAGCCGCAACGTCTGGCCGAAGTGCTGCGTCGCCTGATTACCCAGCGCGCCGCAGTCGCCAAGCCTGCCTGAGCAAAGAGGAGCATGATGAACATGGATCGTGTCGACCGAGGGCTGCTTGAAGCCGTCGATGCCCGCACCAAGCTGGCGGGTTCGAACCGGATGGAAATCCTGCTGTTCTCACTGGGAACGCAGGAGATCTTCGGGATCAATGTCTTCAAGGTGCGCGAGGTATCGCGGGCGCCCTTCATCACCAAGGCGCCGAACATGCCGCCCGGGGTGGAAGGCCTGATTTCCCTGCGTGGCAACGTGATTCCCGTGCTGGCACTGGCCAAAGTCATGGATATTGCTGATCCGGGCGAGCCCTTGGGTAGCTCGATGATGGTCACCGAATACAGCAAGCGGACCCTGGGTTTCCTGGTTCACGAGGTGGATCGCATCATCCGCGTGGAATGGGACAAGGTGCGCGCACCGGACAACGTTACCTCTTCCGGCCACCATTTCATCACCGCCATCACCGAATTGCAGGATGGCAAGCTGGTGTCCATTCTCGATGTGGAAACCATTCTTGCCAGCACCTTCGGCGAGGCCGTTGTCGGACACATCCACCCGCTGGACGGCGATCACGAAGTGAACCTGTTCTTTGTGGATGACTCGGCCGTGGCCCGCAAGAAGATCGCGGAAACCCTCGACAAGCTTGGCGTCAAGCACAAGCATGCCCTCAACGGGCTTGAGGCCTGGACGCGCCTGGAGGGCATGGCGACCCACGCCCAGCAGCGCGGCGTCAGCCTGCGCGAAGAACTCAACCTTATTCTGGTGGACGCGGAGATGCCCGAGATGGACGGCTACGTGCTCACCCGCAACATCAAGGCGGATGCCCGCTTCGAGGGCATTCCGGTAGTCATGCATTCGTCCCTGTCGTCCGAGGCCAACCGGGCGATGGGCAAGAGTGTCGGCGTCGACGCCTATGTCGCCAAGTTCGATGCCGACATCCTGGCGGAAACCCTGCGCCCCCTGCTGATGCGGGCTTACCGGGACTGAACGGAGATCAACAACATGTCGGACCCCAAAATGAAATTTCTCGTTGTCGATGACTTTTCGACCATGCGCCGAATCGTTCGCAACCTGCTCAAGGAGCTGGGTTTCACCAATGTGGACGAAGCCGAGGACGGTCAGGTTGCCCTGCAGAAGCTCAATTCGTTGCCCTTCGACTTCGTCGTCACCGACTGGAACATGCCCAACATGGACGGGCTGACCCTCCTGCAGAACATCCGCGCCACGCCGTCACTCAAGCATCTGCCGGTGCTGATGATTACTGCCGAGGCAAAGAAGGAAAACATCATCGCCGCCGCCCAGGCCGGTGCCAGCGGTTATATCGTCAAGCCCTTCACGGCAGGCACCCTCTCGGAGAAGCTCGAAAAGATCTTCGAAAAGATGGGCAAGAAGGCCGCCTGAGCGCAGCCGACAAGACGGAGCACCATCATGGCAAAACGTCTCAAATTTGATGAATCGGGCGATAGCGACGATCTGCAGGCCCTCTTCGACAGCATGTCCGGCACGCCTGCCGCAACCATTCCCGCGCCGCGTCTCGAAGTCGTGTCGCCGGCCGGTGGCCGAGGGGATGACGATGAGTTGCAGGCTCTCTTCGATACGGTGTCGAGTGACTATTCGAGCAGCCACGAAGAGCTATCGGCTGGAATCGCCGCCAGCACCGCACACAGCAGCAACGCCGTCTTCAACCGTATCGGCGTGATGACGCGCCAGCTTCACGACACGCTGCGGGAGCTGGGATACGACCGTAATCTGCAGGAGGCGGCCCATGCGATTCCGGACGCGCGTCAGCGCCTCACCTATATCGCCGAGATGACTGAGCAGGCTGCGAGCAAGGTGCTCAACGCCACCGACATCGCCAAGCCGATCCAGGACCGGGCCGAGGCCGGAGCAGCCGCCTTGCGCAGCCGCTGGGACAAGCTTTATGCCAACCAGCTCAATCCGGATGAATTCCGTTTGCTGGCCGGCGAAACCCGCGAGTTCCTGGGTTCTGTCGTGAGCGGCAGCCGGGAGACCAATGCCCAGCTGATGGAAATCATGATGGCGCAGGACTTCCAGGATCTCACCGGGCAAGTGATCAAGAAGGTTGTCGACCTGGCCCAGGGGCTTGAGCAGCAGCTGCTGCAGGTGCTGATCGAGGCCATGCCGGCCGATATCAAGGCGGATGCGCCGGACAGCCTCATGAACGGACCCGTGATCAATGCGGTGGGCCGTGACGACGTGGTGTCCAACCAGGAACAGGTGGACGACCTGCTGGAAAGCCTGGGCTTCTGATCAGGCCGTAGCGGGCGTGCCCGCAAGGAGCGAATGCAATGAGCGATTTTGGCGGGATGGAAGATCTACTGCAGGATTTTCTCGTGGAAGCGGGAGATCTCCTGTCCGGAGTGGACAACAAGCTGGTGGACCTGGAGCGCGCCCCGAATGACAAGGGGCTCCTCAACGACATCTTTCGCGGCTTTCACACCATCAAGGGTGGGGCGGGCTTTCTGAATGCGGCCGAGCTGGTCACCCTGTGCCACCTGACGGAGAACCTCTTCGACAAGCTGCGCAACGGGGAGCTGGCGATCACGCCGGAAGTGATGGACGTGATCCTCTCTTCCACCGGTTCCGTGCGCGACATGTTTGGCTACCTGGAGCAGGGGGTGCAGCCTACCGCCGCCGACCCGCACCTGATCGAAAGCCTGCGTCAGGCGATTGCCGGCAATCTGTCCACCGGCAACAAGGCTGCGCCGGCTCCTGTTGTGGCAGCCGCACCGGCGCCCAAGCAGGCAGTCGTTGCTGCACCCGCCGCGCCGGCGTCGGAGGACGGCCTCGACTGGGACGTGCTGTTTCAGTCGGTCACCGGCACTGCGCCGGCGGCGGCTCCGGTAACCCTCGCTGCGGTGGAGGTCGTGGCCGCGCCGCCGGTGCCGATGCACCAGACAGACGAAGACCTTGCCAGCAAGACCCCCGAACAGATCATCAAGGCTGCCGTCGGCCGCCGTGTGACCGACAAGCCGGGCGCCTCCGGCCCGATTGGCCGCCGGGAAAGCGAAAAGCAGCGCGACAACTCCATCCGGGTGGACACCTCGCGTCTCGACCAGGTGCTCAACCTGTCGGGTGAAATCGGCCTGACCAAGAACCGCCTCAACGCCCTGCGCAGCGACATCCTCAACGGCCGCAGCGACACCGAAACCCTGCATGCCCTCGACCTGGCGGTGAGCCAGCTCGATCTGTTGGTGTCCGACCTGCAGAACGCGGTCATGAAGACCCGCATGCAGCCCATCGGTCGTCTGTTCCAGAAGTACCCGCGTATCGCCCGTGACTTGGCCCGTAACCTGGGCAAGGACGTGGAGCTGGTGCTGTCGGGCGAGGACACCGAGATCGACAAGACCATGATCGAGGATCTGTCCGATCCGATCATCCACCTGATCCGCAATGCGGTGGATCACGGTGTCGAAGAGACCCAGGAGCGCCTTGCCAACGGCAAGCCCGAAAAGTCCAACGTCCGCCTCGAAGCCCGCCAGGAAGGCGATCACATCGTGATCCTGGTGGCCGATGACGGACGTGGCATGAATGCCGAAAAGCTGCGCGCCAAGGCCGTCCAGAAGGGCCTCATCACCGATGAGGAAGCCAACACCATGGACGAGCGCCAGAGCTTCAACCTGGTCTTCCTGCCTGGCTTCTCGATGGCCAGCCAGGTGTCCGACGTGTCCGGTCGGGGCGTGGGCATGGACGTGGTGAAGACCAACATCCAGAAGCTCAACGGCTCCATCGACATCCGTTCCAGCCTCGGCAAGGGCACCACCTTCGTCATCAGCCTGCCGCTGACCCTGGCGATCCTGCCGGTCCTGCTGGTCCGTCTGGGCGATCAGCCCTTTGCGGTGCCCCTGTCGATGGTGCGCGAAATCCTGCCCATCGACCCGGTTGAGGTCCAGGAAGTGGGCGGTCGGGCAACGATGGTCGTGCGTGGCGAAGTCCTGCCGATCATGCCCTTGTCTACCCTGCTGGGCTGGGAGCCGGTACAGACGCCCGAATACGGTGTGCTCATGCAGAGTGCCGACCAGAGCTTCATCCTGGCCATCGACAGCTTTGCCGGTCGTGAGGACGCGGTGATCAAGTCCCTCGACGATTTCCGCCCGAAGGGCGTTGCCGGGGTCACGACCCTGTCGAACGGCCAGATCGTGCTGATTCTCGACATGAAGGAGTTGCTCGGCGCCATGGGCGACACCCGCGGCGTATCCCGTCGCGCCCTGCTGGCCCACATGGTGGTGCCGGCCCTCGCCGCCTAGGGAGCGCATCGAACCGTCTGCGACTTGTCTCACACCGTCACACTCCGACACAAAGGGGTGTGACGTACGCCGCTCATCATCGGGCAGGGCTCGGTTAGGATTCTTCCTGACTGCCCCTGCCCAACGCCGTTTCGGCGTTGTGGTCCTGATCCGGCAGGAGGAGGGCGCATGGGCGGTTTTGATTTCGATTACTGGAAACATCTGGCAGAGCACGACCCCGCGGCGTATTTCCGGGCCCGGGAGGAGACTCTGCGCCAGTTCATCGCCCTGCATCCGGGGCATGAGGACGCGCTTTTCGGCCTGCAATCCCAGATCGATTCGACCCGGGCCCTGGCCGGTAGCCCCGTGCAGGCATGCCGTGAAATCCTCAGTCTGATGGAAGACCAGTTGCTGCTGCTCGGCGCCAAGCTTGCCGAGCTCCAGCAGGAAACCGAAGGTTTGCGGGCCCTGCTGGCGGCGCCCCCGGCCCGCTGAGCGGAATAGCCACGCCAATTCCCGTCTGTTTCCCGGCTCGACCATGCCGTCGGGCGCGTATCGTTCGCCCATCTAAACTACCGCTTGGCAGCCCATGGCTGACGACAGCGACCTCGAAAAGACCGAAGCCGCCTCAGGGCGAAGACTGGAGCAGGCCCGGGAAGAAGGGCAGGTTCCGCATTCGCGCGAGCTCGCCACCTTCATCTTGCTGATGGTCGGGGTGACCGGGCTGTATGTGCTCGGAAGCTGGGCTGGCCACCGCATGATGCAGATCGTCAAGCTGGCCCTCAGTTTCGAGCGCAAGCTGGCCTTCGAGCCGCGCGGGATGGGGCTGGTGCTGCTGGAGCTGTCGACGGACGCCTTGTTAACGGTGGCGCCACTCCTGCTGGCGCTGGTCCTCGCCGCGCTGGCGACCCCCTTCCTGATGGGCGGCTGGATCTTTTCCACCAAGTCGCTGATGCCCGATCTGAGCCGGCTGAATCCGATGCAGGGCCTCGGCCGCATGTTCTCGACCCACGGCCTCGCCGAGCTGGTCAAGGCCACCCTCAAGGCGGCGCTCGTCGGCAGTGTCGGCGTGTGGGTGGTGTGGCGCGAGCGGGACCACCTTTTCGCGCTGATGCTCCAGCCCCTCGAAGCCAGCATGGACGATTTTTCCAGCCTGGTGCTCCTGTCCACGCTGCTGATCGTGTCCAGCCTGGGGCTGCTCGCCGCCATCGACGTGCCCTACCAGCTGTGGGAATACCACCGCAAATTGCGCATGTCCAAGGAAGAGGTACGCCAGGAAATGAAGGAGCAGGAAGGCGATCCGCAGATCAAGGCGCGCATCCGGGCCGCCCAGCGCGAAATGTCGCGCCGCCGCATGATGACCCAGGTGCCCAATGCCGACGTGGTGGTGACCAACCCGAGCCATTACTCGGTGGCCCTCAAATACGACCCCGACAAGGCCGGCGCGCCCATCGTCGTCGCCAAGGGCATGAACCTGATCGCCCTCAACATCCGCGAACTGGCCCGCGAAAACCATGTGCCCATCCTCGAAGCCCCGCCCCTGGCCCGGGCGCTGTACGCCCATTGCGAGCTCGAACAGCAGGTGCCGGCCGCCCTGTACACCGTGGTGGCCGAAGTGATGGCCTACGTCTTCCAGCTCAACCACTGGATCGCCGAAGGCGGTCTGCCGCCCGAACAGCCCACCGGGCTTGCAGTGCCGGAGGGGATGGATCCGGCGGCAGGGGAGGCGGCGCCGCCGCTACCCGATTAGAATGGCATTCGACAGCCCTTCAATCGCCCTGCATGTCCCGCGGGCCTGCGCCGAATGCTTCCATGAAACTCAGCTGGCTCCACATCTCCGATTTCCACTTCCGGGGCGGCGACCCCTACGACCGTGACGTGGTCCTGCGTGCGTTGGTTTGCGCGGTGCGCACCTACCGCGCGCAGGGCCGTCAGCCCGACCTGATCTTCGCCACCGGCGACATCGCCCAGGGTGGCAAGGCCTACGAATATGCCCCGGCCAGCGCCTTCTTCGACGCCATCCTCGCCGCTGCCGGCCTTGAGCGGCGCCAGCTCTTCGTGGTGCCCGGCAATCACGATGTCGACCGCGACCAGGCGATCGGCCTGGCGCGCACCCTCGGCTCCCGCGAGGAGGCCGACCGCTACTTCGCCCCGGCGCTGCCCAAGCCTCACCTCACGCAGAAGATGGGCGCCTTTCGCGCCTGGTACGACGACTACTTCCGGGGTATTCGCGCCATGCCCGCCGACAGCACCTGCGGCCCGGTGGAGCGCATCGACGTTCGGAGTTGCGGCGTTGCCGTGCTGCCCGTTAACAGCGCCCTGTTTTGCATCGACGGGCACGATCACGCCCAGCTCATTGTCGGGCGGCGCTGCCTCGACGACGCCATCACCGCCCTCGGCGCGCAGGATGCCGCGCTGCGGGTGGCGCTGATCCACCATCCCCTCGACTGGCTCAGCGACATCGAGCGCAGCAACATCAAGGCACGGCTGGCTGGTGAGGTGGACGTGATCCTGCGCGGCCATCTCCACGAGAGCGAGGTCGAAGGCGCGGTATCCGCTGCGGGCAGCGTCCTGCACCTGGCCGCCGGGGCCAGCTACCAGACCCGCGAGTGGCCCAACCGGGCGCTTTACTGCACCGTTGACGGCGCCCGCTTGCGGGTCTTCCCCATCCGCTATGAAGACAGCCCCACCGAAGTCTGGACCGCCGACACCAGCCTCTTCCCGCATGACCCGGGCTTCGAGCATGTCTTTGATCTTCCCCGTCGTGCAGCGGATGACGCCTCGCTGTCTTCGGCTGGCGTTTGCCGCGGGGTCGTCGCGCCGCTCCTGCCCTTCCGCAGCAACATTCCCACCCGCGGCGACAGTCCCTTCGTCGGCCGCGACGCGCTGCTCGCGTCCATTGAAGCTGCTCTCGGCGACCCGGCTACCGAAAAAGTGCTCGTCCTCCACGGCCCACCCGGCGTCGGCAAGAGCGAGCTGGCACGGGAGTTCGCTCGTCAGGCGCGGAGTCGCTATCCCGGTGGCACCTTCTTCCTGCGCATGGGCGGGGGGCTCAGGGCGATGGATCTGGCGCGCATCGGGGCCAATCACTTGGGTCTGAACTTTCCACCCGATCTCCCGCTGGATGACCAGGCCGAGCGCACGCTGCTGGCCCTCGCCGACGCGCCGTCCCTGCTGATTTACGACAACGTGCTCGCCGCCGACGACATGCGCCCCTGGCTGCCCCGCAGCGGCATGCCCTGCCACATGCTCGTCACCAGCTGGAACGAAGCCGTGGCCCTCCGCTGGGCGAACCTGCCGGTGCCGCCGCTAAGCAATGCGGCGGCCCGCCAGCTTGTCGATGATGTGGCCGGTCAAGGCGTGGCCGACCGCGTGCGCAGCGCGCTGCTGGCCCGCTCCGACGGGCTGCCCATCCACTTGCTGCCCGCCGCCCGCGCACTGGCCGTCGGCGCCCGGCGCGGGCGGGCCGGTGCGCCACCGCCTCTGGGCACCGATGCCCAGGCCAGCTTCCGCCTGCCATACCAGACCCTCGACGCCGCTGCCCGCCTGCTTCTCCACGCCGCCGCCTTCATGAACACCCAGCAGATCGTCTGCGATGAACTGCGCGAGGCTGTCGCCGGCACCCTCGCCGGCGACGACTTCGAGCGTCACCTGGATGCCTGTCAGGACTTTCACCTGCTGGAGGGTGCCGACGAGCTGCGCATGCATCAGTTGTTCGCCGACTTCGTGCTTGCCGAGCCGCGCGACGCAGTGCTGCAAACGGCGGTGGATGCCGTGCGGGCGACCCAGTGGCGGCGTTGTGTTGCGCTGGCGAAGGAGGTTGATGCTCATCCAGCCGACGACGGCTTGGTCTACCGTTTGCTGGCTTATCGCATGACGCCGGAGGCCTGGGAGGCGGTGAATTCACCGGTTCAAGCCATTGAGGGAGAGTGGATTGGCCGCGCGCTGTCCGAGACCGGTCGCTTCGAGGCGGGGCGGCCGTGGTCCGAGCGGGCCGTCAACGCGAAATCGCTGACCGAGCGTACAGAGACTGTGGATCACGCTAGCCTGGGCTGCAGCCTGCATCAGGTGGGCTATTGCCTCTCCAGCGTTGGTCGGTATGCCGAGGCCCGGCCGTGGTTCGAGCGGGCCGTCGTGGAGGGGAAGCGGGGCGACGTACATGGCCGGGTGAATCACGCGATCCTGGGCCGCAGCCTGCATCTGGTGGGCTATTG
>JAOAUC010000010.1 GCA_030157785.1 Zoogloea oleivorans | reverse complement strand
GCCACGGCGACGGCATCTACCTCGGCCGCGCCAAAGTCGGCGAAATCACCAGCACAGTCCGCTCGCCGGTGCTCGGCACCCAGATCGCCCTCGCCCGCGTCGATGTGGCCTACGCCGCCCTCGACACCGCCCTGCAAATCGGCCAACTCGACGGCCATCGCAAACGCCTCGATGCCAAAGTGGTCGCCTTCCCCCACTACGACCCGACCAAGGCGCGCGTGAGGGCTTGACTGCGTCCTGCGAAGTCCATGTTGGGCGGTGAACATTTGATGTTGCGGCGTGCGCATTGAATGTTTGCCGCCCAATGTTCTTTGTTGACGGCTGCGTGAAGCAATCTGACCCGGCAATGAAGCATGTTGACCGGTCAACATATCAATCCGATAGTCCCGAACATCAATCTGATCGATCAGATTGATGTTCGGGACTATCGGATTTGATCTCGTCGACGTCTGATTCGAAATCTGCACCTGCAGATTTCGAATCATGGCGACCATATCGTTAATCAGGCTTGCCAGAGATCTAATCAGAGCGGCCAGATATTCAATCAGGCCCGCCACACCCTTAATCACGCCGGCCAAAGTCCTTCCCGCAAGCCGAAGATTGACATGTTGACGACGTGTGATCGCTCGCGCGTCCTGTCACATCCACCGCGCCCCGGGCTGGATGCCAGGCACATGATCCGTACTACTGACAACGACATGACGACCTAAGCAGGCGGGCGGGCACATCCGATTATGCAAACCGCTGTCGGCGTGGCAGCGCTCGTGCATGCATTCGAGGTTTTACCTACAGCACCTGTGCGGCGGTAATGTGGGGATGCGTAGACGACAAAAGACAAGGATGTTCGGTGACGGAGTGTTTAAAAACAGGAATCTGAATGGGGGTTGGCAGCTTATGCGACAGTCGTATAAGCTGCGGAACTCGACATTTGTCGTCTGCTTCACGTTGGGCCTCGCAGAGCAGCCTCTCGTAATCAGTTATTTAGCCAAATCCAAGCAACCAAATGACGGAGATTCATCATGCCAATACAGAGTTTCAGAGCTTCAGTTCAATACGACGACTTCAAAGGTACCGCTGCAGCTGATCGAGCGGATCGTGGCGACGCCAGCGATTGGCTTGAGGAAAAGGGGCTCAAACAGAAAGAAGAGTTTCTACTGGGACTCACTCTCTACGCTGGTGAAAACCATGGAAAGCACGAAGACCCTATTTATGCGGAGTTCTTACTTGCATTACCAGGCGACCACGACACCGTAAAGTCGATAATTGAAAAAAGTGCTGGCCCGGTTCCCGTACGAAAGGTCACTACGCAGATGACGCTTGTCGAGTTCTTTGGGCTGTTCAAGAGATTCAGTGTTCACCTATCCACGGATGAGATGCTTAACGGTCAGGAATACACGTATAGCGAGTGACAGAGTGCTAATAAATTTCCGTGTGCGGCCCAACTCAGCAGTCGAGCGGACCTGCGCGAAAGGCCGTGCAGTCCGTTCACTTCTAAGTTAGGGCGCAATGAAGAAACCAATACGCATAATTGATTTCAAGACTGCATCCCACGACGACTTGGATGAGTACGGGATGCAAATGCTCATTTACGATGCACCCGAATTATCAGTTGTTCTTCGTGGGCACTTGCTAATTGAGAGAGTAGTTGAAGCTCTAATCTCGCAGAAAATGAAGCATCCAAATCGCTTCTTCAAAAATCAGCGGATTTCCTTTGAAATGAAGCTCGATCTTGCTAGCGCTCTGGATGTGTTGCCCGAAACACATCTTAGCGCGGCAAAAGCGCTGAACAATATTCGCAACAATTATGCTCACCGCGAGGAACACGCGCTATCAATTGAAGAGCTAAATTCGTTGAAGATACGCTGGGATAATAAGCAAAAACAAGCGTTTGATTTGGCCTGCTCAAAGAGTGTAGATGAAGCAGTTCGCCTTGCCATCATCTTTCTAAATTGGTCTTTTCTTAATCTATTACCACAAGCAGATGTGCAAGTCACACAAGCCCCCTAACCCGGCGCTCCACCTCGCGCCCTTCGGTCGCTGCGCGATAAAGCCGCGCAGCGCCGGTTAGCTCCACGTTAGACCCCCCGATCCATTGGACGCTAAATGACCCCAGCCGACTTTGAAGAATCTGAATACCGCGGCCCCCTCTACAACCAGCTGGAGCGCGGTAACCATCTCGTATGGGAGCCCGGTCAAGTATTCGAAAAACATATAGGAATTGATCGCGCGGCCTATGTGACCGACCCATATTTCTGGGGCCTTCATGGTCTTATCGCACCCATGAACGGAGTGATCCTGCTTGACTATGATTGGCACTACATATGGAAGAATCGGCTCAAGAACAAAATCCTGCCGGACTTCAAGCTAAATCTTTTCTTACAGGCCAAACGTCCGCATGCAGGAACTCGCCCTAGGGGTGAGGTAAAGAAGGCCGGCATCGTTGGAGACTATTGGAAGTTTGAAATCACCCCACACCAACAGGTTGCACTTGAACAGATGGAGAAAACCTTAAATGGAAAAGCCATTGTTTGTTATGCCGCGCCTGCGTTTCACACACAAGCGGCGCTGTACGAGCATACAAAAAATCAAAGCGTAGTTCCGTCCAGCTCCTTTCCTCCTGCGTCCGCTCTTACAGGACACGGTGCCTGGTATTACGACAATGGGGGTTTGTGGGGTGTTGCCAATCCTGACTTTGTTCGCAAGGAATTCGAGCCCTTACAAACTCGAATCATTAACCTTATGGAACGTACTCAGTCCCGAAGCGTAAATGCTGGAGAGTCGCTCCGTGATCTTGCTAACTCTCTAATCAAATCGACTTCAGAAGTCCAAGAACCATCGCCTTCCGACACTTGGTTCCAGCAACTGCTCAATCGCGTGAACGATCATGTTTCGAGCATGACTGAACTAGGGTTTGTAGATGAAGAATATATTCAGGCGCTTAAGAATTACATGCAAGTCAGGGCCTTTTGCAACGCCTACCGCCTAGATTGGCTGGTAATTGGCAAAGGTGTCTAATCCATCATTCCACCGGACCTGAGCAAAAGGCCGCGCAGGCCGGTGAATTCAAACTTTAGGCATTGCAAACCGTATGAGGACCTTCGTTCGCAACCTCACCATCGCGCTGGTAGCGCTAACAATGGTCACAGGTATCTTTGTCGAGTCGTTCTTGTCGATTGTGGGAGCTCAAATCCAAAATACGACAGAACTTCGCTGGTCGTTAATACTCGGCACGCCAATTGTCCTCTTTCTTTCGTACGTGTGGCTCAATCGGCAACCGGCTACGACCCCGCTTACTGCCGCCGTACAGTCGGTAGGCTTGCTTGCTCTGTTTATTGCACCCTACGGGTGGGTGGCGCTCCATGCCTATTGAATTAGCACCCAACATCACAATCCACCGGACCTTTGGCAACCCTATTCGTTAACGCTGATTCAAATCATCATGATCCGAACCAAAGTACTTGCCGCGTTTGTAGCCATCGCCATCTCACCCATTTGCTCTGCGGGTGACCCGGTTGCAGGGCCAGGGACGCCAGATCTCGCTGCACAGTGGTGGCAGTGGGCAATGTCAGCGACTGAAGATAAGAATCCCGTTATCGATCTCACAGGCGCGAATTGCGCAACCAATCAGCGCGGAGCCACCTGGTTCCTGGCAGGTGGATTTGGCTCGTCGAAGATTCGCAGAACCTGTACCGTTCCAGCAGGCAAGACCTTGTTCTTTCCTCTTGTCAACATGGTATACACGCCCGCAAGAGGGGTTCCGCCGATTACGTGCGCAGACACGAAGGCCGCTGCCGCGCTGAACAATGACACCGCGCTTGACCTATTCGCTGAACTCGACGGCACCCCCATTAGCCAACTCAAGCAGTATCGTGTCTCATCCGACAAGTGCTTTGATGCATTGGCTCGGCAACCCGCCTCATTACAACCCTACAAGGCCTTTCCGTCGGCAACAGACGGGTTCTGGCTATTGTTGAAACCGTTGTCAGCCGGCCGCCACACCCTGAAGTTCGGCGGCAAGTACAACCGCCAATCCGCTGACTATGGGCACATGGTGCAAGACATTGAATACGTCCTGCTCGTCCAATGAGCGCCCCCCTTCTTTCCCCATGCACAGCTACAACATTCCTCTTCTTGTCGGCGCCGCGCTGAGTCTTGTCGCGGCAGCCTTGCATTTTGCGTGCATCTTCTGGGGTGCAAATGGTTTCAGGCTTCTTGGTGCCGGCGAGCCCATTGTCAGCATGTCCGCGGCAGGTCATTGGTATCCGCCATTCATCGCTTTTGCAATAGGGAGCGCCTTGCTTGCCTGGGCTGCTTATGCACTGTCAGGCTCAGGCCTTATTCCACCGCTGCCGTTTCTGCGTCTTGCCTTGATCGTCATCACGGCTATCTATCTGCTCCGCGCAATAGCCTTCCCCTTGTTAAAACCGGCGTTTCCCGGCAACAGCGCTACGTTTTGGCTTGTCAGCTCTTCTATCTGCCTCACCATCGGTCTGGTCCACTTGCTCGGCTTGATCCAGGTATGGCAACGCACATGAGGCCCGTTTCGGCAGTCGAGCGATCAACATGCCGACCGGTAGCCACTCATTTGCCAACTGAGTCTGTTGGTCGGTCTGACCTGTTCGTCTAGCTGTGTACCCAACCTCGCTCCCTACGGTCGCTGGACGCTGCGCGATAAAGCCGCGTAGCGTCAGCTACCTCTACATTGGGCTCTCCAACTCCACACGAAAGAAAAATCAATGCAGACCTATATTGCGGGCACCGGGAAACTCGCAACCGAGTTGCTGGAAAAGCTCGCACCAAACAATGGGCGGTCTATCTCCCGCTGGCCTGATGAAACCGGATCAAGTGCAAAAAGCATCATTGTTCATGCTGGCTCTGGGCGCCAGATTGGAAGCATTAAGGATTTTTGCGCACGCACGTCATCTGTGCTTGTGGAGCTCGCCACAGGTTCTTCGCTCGAAGGCTCACAGCCACAGTTCCCCGTAGTACTTTGCCCCAACACAAACATCCTCATGCTCAAGTTCATGTGCATGCTGGAACGCTCCGGTGCAATGTTCGAAGCTTGCGAAATCCAGATAACCGAGTCACATCAAGCTTCCAAAACATCCGTTCCTGGTACGGCTGTCCAGATGGCCAACTCGCTGGGCGTCTCGGGATCAGCGATTACCTCTGTTCGCGATCCCCTGCAACAAGCAAACGATCTGAACATACCGCATGAGCATCTGGCCCGGCATGCTTTCCATCGAATACGCATCCAGGATGGACCATGCACGATCTCAATGGAAACGCGGGTGTACGGCGACTCGCCCTACGCCAGCGGCGTTCAACAAATCCTTGGGGCCATTCACCAGAGAGAGTTGCAACCCCGCGTTTACTCGATCACTGAGTTCATCGAAAACGGTTGGGTTTAATACCAGCAGCGTCGGCGTGAGGGCGAGTAATCCGGGAGGACTTCCCTTGTTTAGACTCCGCGGGCGAATGAATTCGCCCCTACAGGTGGGTCACCGCCATCAAGGAACTGATTGCACGGCATTGCCAACAGAGGACGCCGAACACTTTAATAAACCCGAGCGTCCGAATGGCCATCAGATTATTTCCACGTTAGCTCATCGACACACCATGCCACCAATCCAGCGCTCACTCCTGATCGCCGCACTCACCCTTGCGGTGGCACCATCAAGCACATTCGCCTTTGCTCTTCCCGGGCCAACAGCTTGCCTTCTCGTTGACGTTGCTGATCTACATGTCCTCCCCGACGGCTCGCTCACTGACAGCGGCTCTGAGGCCGATCAACAAGCTTACGTTCAACTCGCGCGTGACGCCCGTGCAAGAATCGAAAGCACCTTTGGCGCCGTTGAATCGAAACCGATCCTTGTATTCTTTAGCCACACAGGCGGGTTTGGGCCGTTTAGGCTCAATGCCTACGGCAGTACACAGTTCATTGGCAGCCGTGCTTGCGTCATGATTGGCCCTAAAGGTCAAAGCGTTGATGTCGTTGCCCATGAACTCATGCATGCGGAGATTCATCACCGCGTGGGCTACCTGAAGCGTTTCCTGCAACTACCAACGTGGTTTGATGAGGGCGTTGCGATGCAAGTTGACTACAGAACCCGCTATTCGTTGTCGCCACAGGATAGCCAAACCACCGACTACGTTCGTGATCTCACAACGTTTTCATCCTTCTTCAAGGGCGACGAACAGGCCGTTGTACGCAACTACGCATCTGCCAAACAGGTAGTCGCGTCCTGGCTGTCAAAGGTCGGCACCACCTCGCTGTATGCGCATCTCCAGCGCTTGAAGAATGGAGAGTCGTTTGCAGAGATTGTCACCGAATGAGAGCTGCCCCCACGTCAGCCGTCGTGTCCGAAACCGCTCCCCACTATCTGGTCATGACTGTCGGAACTACCGGCGACATACATCCGTTCATGCGTATCGCGAGTGCATTGCAGATGCTCGGCCGGAAGGTAACCTTCGTAACCCATTCCTGCTATGAGCAGGTCGTTCGTGATGCCGGGCTGCCGTTTGTTGGAATTGGTACAGACGAAGAGTTCCTTCGCGTCCTCAGGAATCCAGACATATGGGACCCCAAGAAAGGGTTCTCGGCGCTTTTGGCCAACTACAGCGATGGGCTGAAGCAGGTGCTCGAAGCCATCGAATCCATTTCGGCGCAGGCTCCGCATGTTGTGATCGCCCATCCGTTCGCCGTCCCGGGCGCCATCATCGCCCGTGAGCGTGGCTTGGTGAAATCGGTCGTTGCCGCATATCTTGCGCCATCGAATCTGCGGAGCTGCCACGATCCGCTGACCATCGGCCCTACGTCGGTGCCACGCTGGGTGCCGATGAGTTGGCGACGTGCGCTGTGGCGCTTCGTGGAAAAGGGCTGGATTGACCCGGTTGCCGTGGCTCAGCTCAACGCGGTCCGGGCACCGCTGGGTTTGCCGACGGTTGATTCTTTTCTGACGCACATGATGGAGGCGCCCGATCTCTCGGTCACCCTCTTTCCTTCCTGGTTCGCACCTGTCGTTCCAGACTGGCCGCGCCCGTTGATTGAAGGCGACTTTCAATTGTTTGAGGCGGCCGCACAAGACGGCTTCACGGAAGCGCTGTCCGCCTTTCTGGCGGCAGGCGAGAAGCCCCTTGTGTTCACGCCAGGCACCGGCAACTTCCATGCTGCCGACTTCTTTGCTTGCGCCCTCTCCGCCATCAATCGACTCGGGCGACGTGCCATCTTTTTGACCAGGGAACGCGCACAGATTCCGGTGAAGCTCCCGGAGTCGGTGCTGTGGCAAGCGTATGTGCCGCTGTCCGCCCTCCTTCCGCACGCCGCAATGCTTGTCCATCACGGCGGCATCGGCACGACCGCCGAGGCGCTCCGTGCCGGCATTCCCCAACTGGTTGTGCCGTTCGCCTGGGATCAATTCGACAACGGGGCCCGCATTGCGTCACTCGGCGTCGGCAGGGTGATTCCTGCGAAGCGGCTACGGCCGCGCAAGCTGGCGCGAAGCCTGCAGGCCCTTTACAGCTCTGAAACTGTTCGTGCCCAGTGCTCGCTAATTGCATCACGCTTCACACTCCCTCATGACCCGATCGCCCTGTGCAGAGAGTTGGAGCGCCTTGTGTAGGCAACACGCAAGACGCCCTAACACACGAATCCACCGAGCCTCCGGCAAGCTATGCGGGTAACTAACGGCATTGACGTGCGATTCCACGCGTACTGCCAAATGAATCTGATCACTGCTTGGCGGACATCTTGCGACAGCTCGCTGCACAATCACGGCAAGTATTTACACAATCTTCCATGCCACCAATTTCTTCGCAGCTCTTTGCACAAGCTTCGCAGATGTCGGCACAGATGCCGCAAAGCGCCCTATGAAACGGTGAGCCAGACAGCTGGAAGTTGGCGGACGTTTGGCAGATTTCGGCACAGCTCATCATCAATCGGAAATGCTCAGCACCAACGTGTTCCCCCCCGGCATTCAGGCAGTGAACCATGCCCATATGCAAGCACGTTGTATGGCAGAGGGTGCATGCATCTATGCAAGGCTGCATTTCCTTGAGGTGGGCTGCGTGGCCAGCCATCAACGCTTGGTTCATTTGTCGCTCTCCTACAAAAGGTTTGACGCGAAATAGCATCTCTCGGCGATGAGGCGCCGAGGGACGCTCGCCATGGACGACAGTAGGAGCCGACGGATTGGGTGTCTGTTAGGCAGCGCGCTTTTGTCGCTTCGGCGGGCATTCCCGTCGCAGACTTTATGGCGCACTGGGGAGGCGACGTAAGCGGCTCCCGACCGCTTGGGGATCCGGGTTTTGTGCAGAGCATGACGCGGGGCGCGATGTCGCTGTTGCCGTACGCGTATTCAATGTTCGCAGCACGCGAGTAGTTCAGGAGGACTTCCCTGGTTTAGGCTCGGCGGGCGAATGAATTCGCCCCTACAGGTGGGTACACCGCACCAGCGTTGACCGGCTTCACCGCCATCAAGGAACTGCTTGCACAGGGTGGGGTATATATTCCACCTGACCCTTGGAATCCTTGAATGAAAACGCCCACCCAAACCCTCCGCGTCGTGTTCGCCCTGAGCATGCTCGCGTGTTCCGTCATCCTGGTGCTCTTCGTGCGCGGCCGGGCGGCATGGACAACGGAGTTCTGGCTCCAGCTGGCGGCGGCGTCCGTTGCCATCAGTGCGGCAGTCTGCTTCGTGGCGTTTCGCCAGGGGAAGATGCGGCTTGTGGCGGTTCCTCTATGGCCCTTTGTTCGTCTCTTCGTGCGCCAGCTTGCAGTCGTCTACGCGGTGTCAGCGGTGGCCATCTCGGGCGTCGCGCTGGCCGTCATCTATGCGATCACGCGTTCGGGGCCCAACGCGCTGGCGCTGGCCGTGCTCGCCGGGCTGTGGCTGTCGCTTTGGCTGGCGCCCGGCATTGCGTCCGTCACCACCTGGCGCAAGCTGCGTAGCTGAGCAGTGTGGGACACTGCGCCCATGAACGATAACAACACCGCAACGGACGACGGCGCGCCCGTCACATGCGCTACCTGCAGGGCCTGCTGCTGCAAGCTGGAGGTCATGCTGATGGGCGATGACGACATTCCAACGCGCTTCACGCTGCGCGACCAGTGGGGCGGCTGGGTAATGCGTCGGCTCGACGACGGCTGGTGCGCTGCCCTCGACCGCCAGACCATGCTGTGCACGATCTACGAGCGCCGGCCTTTCATCTGCCGCGAATTCCAGGCGGGGGAATACGACTGCCTGGAAGAGCGACGCCAGCTTGTCATCCTGAAACCCGTTTAGTTTGCGTTATGTGGGGTGGCGTACAGACAGACTGGCAGTCTGCGTGTCAGCCTGCCGGCAATCCGCGTAAAAGCAACGTGGCACTTTGCCCTCAACCATTGCCGCCAGGGATTCATTTGAAAAAACCAACGTCAGACCCCCGCAGTAACGACCTCATCGCCACCCTGTGGGACACGGAAGAACATAGCTGGTTGCCACAACTGGAAGCGATCGATATGCCGCTCGGGGAGGTGCTGTTCGATTCCGGCGATACGCTGAAATACGTTTACTTTCCGACCACCGCCGTTATCTCGCTGATGTACGTGCTGGAAAGCGGCGCAACGGCCGAAACCGCCGTGGTCGGACACGAGGGCGTTGTTGGCGTTTCACTGTTCATGGGCGGTGAAAGTGCCCTGAATAGTGCCGAGGTGAGGATTGCCGGCAGCGGTTACCGCCTGAAGGCCGACGTTCTGATGGAGGAGTTTCAGCGTTGCGGGGCAGTGCAGCACCTGTTGCTGCGCTACACCCAGGCCTTGCTGGCGCAGATGTCGCAGACAGCGGTGTGCAATCGTCACCATACCGTCGATCAGCAACTGTGCCGCTTTCTGCTGCAAAGTCTGGATCGTTTGCAGGGCAATGAGATCGCCATGACCCAGGAGCTGATCGCCAACAGCCTTGGCGTGCGCCGCGAAGGCGTCACCGCTGCCGCCACCGGCCTTCAGAAAGCGGGACTGATCCGCTACGCGCGCGGGCAGATCTCCGTTCTCGACCGGGAGGGGCTGGAGGAGCGCAGTTGCGAGTGCTACGCGGTTGTCAGGGACAAGTACGAGGAGTCGCTGTCCGGCGCGGTGGACGACGCAGTGTGTCCGGTCAAACGTGACGCCCCTGCTGCCCATCGGTAATCCGTTCGCCCCCCACCGCCTTGGCCAGCATCGCCGACCCGTCGGCACACGCCGCCCTGTCAGTACAGATGCCGACCCGGGCGCGCAGGGCAATGGGGTGACCATCGATACGCAGGGGTCGGGTACTCAACGCAACAAGGGCCTCACCCAGTAGCTGCACCCCCTCGGCAGAGGCATTCAGCGCCGTGCCCGAGCCAACCCAGGCCAGCGTCTCCGGCCGAAAATCGGCAATCAGCACGGCAAAGCCCTCTCCGTGGCGGGCCACGCCATTGCAGTCGCTCTGCACCACCTGCAGGCGCTTGCCGGTCTCCACCATGACCCGCTCGGCCATCGCCGCACCATGGCGGGCGGCGATGTCGTCGAGGGGCTCCACTACCAGGTGGAGCACGGCGAAGGGGTAGCCGGCGATGGCGGCATGCTGGAAGAGGTGCTGCAGGCGATCCAGAAAGAGACTCAGGCTGAGCAGGCCGGCGGCGTTGTCGAAAAACAGGCGGCGACGGGCTTCTTCCTGGGCGCCGCGGCTGCTGCTCACATCGGTGATGAATCCTTCGAGGCCAAGGAACTCGCCACGGCTGGAGTGGATGCCGCGCCCCTGCTCCCACACCCAGCGGGTCTGACCGTCCCGGTCGATGATGCGGTAGCTGAGCTCGTAGCGTTCGCGCCGGGCCAGGCGCATTTGTACGTAATTCCACACGAAGTCACGGTCTTCGGGGTGGATCATTTCGGCAAAGCTGGCCGCGTGGTTGTCCACGAGCTCCAGCGGTGTATAGCCGGTCAGCTCGAAACAGCCTTCGCTGACAAACTCCATGGTCCAGTGCCGGTCGTTCTGGCCGCGATAGATCATCCCCGGCAGGTTGTCGAGCATGGTGTGCAGGCTGCGCCGCTGGGCGCGCAAGGCTTCTTCGCTACGCCGGCGCTGGTCGATGTCGAGCAGCATGCCGACAATGCCGGTCTCGCCGCTGGCCGGCAGATCAAGCGGCCAGGCGCGCAGCTCGACCCAGCGCGGGCCAAGGGCACGCCCGGCGAGGGTGCGCACCTCCAGTGTCAGGCTGTCCCGCTCACCGGTCTTCAGCTGGCGCAAACCCTTGGTAAGGGCGGCCCGGTCTTCGCTGTGAAAGAGCGGCAGAAAGGGGCTGAACAGGCTGTCGGCCACCGTCCGCCCGCTGGCTTTTTCCCATTGGGGGTTGAGGTAAGTAACCAGCAGCTGGCTGTCGAGGGCAAAGAGAATCTCGCCGGCAAAGTAAGCCAGACGGCTTCCCCACTGACGGTCGGGGCCATCGTGGCCGCCATCTTCCGGAGCCGAAAACTGCAGCAGGGCAACTGTCGAGCGGTCGGCGCGGAACAGGCTGACCCGCGCCAGCCAGGGCACCCCGTCGGCACGCAGCAGGGTGATCACCCCGGCGTCGCCAGATGCGGTGTCGGCAGCCAGCAAGGCGGCCAGACGGCGGTGATGCTTGGGGTGGACGATGTTGTCGAGAGGCATGCCAATCAACTCGTCACTGCGCGCTTCGAGACCAAGGGTCTTGAGCAGGGCCAGGTTGGCATTGGCAATGCGCCCCTCCTCGGCAAGCAGCGCGGGTTGGCCACTGTGCAGGGTGAAACGGGTGAGGGGCTGGTGGGTGGCTGCGTTGCTGCCGGGCAGGGTCGGCGCCAACCGACGGCCGCCGTAGCGCAGGCTGCTCCAGGCGAGCGCCGGTAACAAGGGCAATGCCCACAGGGCCATTGAGGGCGTGCCGGCATCGCCAAAGACAATGGTGGCAAGGACGGAAACCAGCAGGGTAGCGAAGAGATAGAGGGTCATTGGGTCTGCTTCAAGCAGGATTCACTCCATCACGGAGCGCTTCAGCATGCTTACCCGCCTCGCATCAAGTTTCACACGCGGCGCAGAAGTTGCTTTTTAGTAACGACGCGCCCACCGACGGCGCGGCTTCCAACGGGCCTTCCGGTGCTGAAACGCTATCCCCTTCTCTCTCGCCTGACCCTGATGCTGAGCTGCCTGGCCAGCCTTTGTGCGGCGCTGTTCCTCAGCGCAGGCGTAGCGGCCCGCCTGGAAGTGGCGGCGCTGGCCGAGCCCGCCGGTATGGCAGCCAGCCGGCTGGCCGGTGTCGAACTGATGCAGGTAATACTGGCGCTGCTCTTTGTGGCCGGCTGCACGTTCACGCTGCGCACTGCGCACAAGGCACTGGCCGTACGCACCGACTTCGCCCTTGCCCGGGTGGCTGCGCACAGGGCTGGTGCAGATGCACTGCCGGCCGACGGCAACGATGAAATCGACCGCCTGGTGCGCATGCTCGACAGTCTGGGCGCCCAACTCGCCTGCCGGCTTGAGGACGGAGAACGCCTGTCACGCCACGCCCGGGAACAGGAGCGCTTTGCCGCCCGCTCGCTGGAGTTCATCTACCGGGCCTGTGCGTGTCTCGCCGAACACAATGCCAGCGCGCCCTGGCTGGTGGCCTTGCTGGAGGACATGAGCGATTGCCTGCAGGCGCGCTGCTGCTCCCTGGCCCTCCTCGACCCGGTGGCCGAGGGCCTTGGCGTGCCGGCCAACCTCGGTGCGCCACGGCTCGCCCGGCTGCTGGAGGAGTTCGACGCCGACGAGCTGGCCCGGGGCGGCGGCCTGCGCCGCTCATCGACTACGCCCGAGGGCGAAATCATCGAACTGGCCGTGCCGGTGCGCGACGCCGCCGACACCTATGGGGTGCTTATCGTCGAGGCGCGGGGAGACTTCCTCTTCGAGAGCCGTCACAGCCGGCTGGTGGATGCGGTGGCTGCGCTCTTCGCCCTGTCCCTCGGCAACCTGCAACGCAACCAGCGCCGCCGGCGCCTGGCCCTGATGGACGAACGCAACGCCATCGCCGGCGAACTCCACGATTCGCTGGCTCAGGCGCTGGCCTACATGAAGCTGCAGATTGCCCGCTTGCAACTGGAGGTCGGGCGCAGTTGCTCGGCCTGCACGCCGGGCGGCAAGGTGCTGGAGATATCCGGCGAAATAAAGACAGGGCTCGACAGTGCCTATCGCCACCTGCGTGAATTGCTCTCGGCCTTTCGCACCAGCATGCCCCCCGGCGGGCTGCAGCAAGCCCTGCGCGAGGTGGTAGATGAACTCTCGGCCCGCACCGGCACGGAGATCGGACTCGACTACCGGCTGGGCAGTACCCCACTGTCGGTGAACGAGGAATTCCACCTGCTGCAGATCGTCCGCGAGGCCCTGACCAATGTGGTCCGCCATGCCCGGGCCGAGCATGCGCTGATACGCCTCGACAGTACGGACAAGCGCGAGGTGGTCGTGCAGGTAGAAGACGACGGTCGCGGCATTCAGGAAGGCAACAGCGGCGAAGGACACCACGGCGTATCGATCATGCGCGAACGCGCCCAGCAACTGGGCGGCACGATAAACCTGCAACCAGGCTCCGACGGTAAGGGCACCTGCGTGGAACTGCGCTTTCGCCCGCGCGCCGGCCTGGCTTGAAACTCTGGCTTCGACAAAGGAATACACATGTACGAAAACGCAAGCACAGGCCCGGACGGTGCCCCGATCCGCCTGGTGGTGGTGGACGACCACGCCCTCTTTCGCCGAGGTATCGGCCAGCTGCTGTCCATGTACGGGGACATTGAAGTGGTGGCCGAGGCCGCTTCCGGCGCCGAAGGTATCGAGGCAGTACTGACCCATCGACCCGACGTGGCCCTGGTGGATCTGCACATGAAGGGGCTGGACGGCATCTCGGTGGTGCGCGCCCTGAAGACCGCCGGCTCACCGACGCGGCTGGTCATGCTCACGGTGTCCGACTCGAGCTTCGACGTGATGGAGGCCCTTAACGCCGGGGCCAGCGGTTATCTGCTGAAGGACATGGAGCCCGATGAGTTCTGCATCAAGCTGCGCCAGGTGGCGGCCGGCGGCACAGTGCTGTCCGCCGAAGTCGGCGGCCTGCTGGCCAAGCCGCAGCCGCCGTCCAAGGAAAGCGTGGACCAGCGCTGGACCTCCCTCACCACCCGCGAGCAGGAAACTCTGGAACTGGTCTCGAAGGGTGCATCGAACAAGATCGTCGCCCGTGCGCTGGGAATTGCCGAAAGCACGGTGAAGGTGCATGTCAAACACGTGCTGCAGAAGCTCAATCTGCGCAACCGCTTCGAGGCTGCGGTATGGCTTCGCGAGCTGCGCCAGGACGGTGGCAGGCAAGCCTGAGGAGAGGGGGCAGCCCGGGCGTAGTACCAGAGTAGTATTGTCGCCCCACCGGGACGGCTGGCTTAATGAACTCGACCTTTACTTCCTTTACCTGAAAGGAGTTTCAAATGAGTTCATGGAGACACTCGGTCCTCGCAGACCGCCACCGCGCCCTCGGTTCCGGTCTTGAAGACTGGAACGGCATGGGCACCGCCTGGACCTACACCACCGATCTGGCCGACGAGCACGAGGCGATCCGCACCCGGGCCGGCCTGATGGATGTATCGGGCCTGAAGAAGATGCACATCATCGGCCCCCATGCCGAGGCACTGATCAACTTCGCCACCACCCGCAACGTCAGCAAGCTCTACCCCGGCAAGTCGGTTTACGCCTGCATGCTGAATGAAGCCGGCAAATTCATCGACGATTGCGTGATCTACCGCAACGGGCCCAACGCTTTCATGGTGGTGCACGGTTCTGGCGCGGGGCACGAAATCCTCACCCGCGGCGCGGTCGGCCGCAATGTGACGGTGCTCTTCGACGACGACCTGCACGACCTCTCCCTGCAAGGCCCGCTGGCCGTCGAATACCTGGCAAAGCACGTGCCTGGCATCCGCGACCTGCCCTACTTTCACCACCTGCAGACCACCCTCTTCGGTCGCCCGGCGATGATCTCCCGCACCGGTTACACCGGCGAGCGGGGCTACGAGATTTTCTGCAAGACGGCTGACGCCCCGGCGATCTGGGACACCATCGTCGCCGAAGGCAAAGCCATGGGCATCATGCCCTGCTCCTTCACTGCGCTCGATTGGCTCCGGGTGGAGAGCTACCTGCTGTTCTACCCCTACGACAACTCCGACATGTACCCCATGGACGGCCAGCCTATCGGCGACAGCCTGTGGGAACTGGGCCTGGACTTCACCGTATCGCCCGGCAAGAAGGAATTCCGCGGCGCGGCCGAGCACTACCGTCTGCAAGGGAAGGAGCGCTTCAAGATCTATGGTGTGGAGTTGGCCACCAAGGAAGTAGCACTGGGCGGCGACGCCCTCTACGACGGCGACTCCAAGGTCGGTTTCGTCACCTGCGGAATGTACTCGCGCCTCACCGGGCGCTCGATGGCCATCGCCCGCCTCGACCCGGCCTACGCCGCGCCCGGCCGCAAGCTGGAGCTACGCGGCGCCAGTCTGTACGCCGTAGCAACGACGCATACCCTGCCCTTCGACGATCCGGACAAAACCAAGCGGACGGCCAAGGGCTGAGCAGCCTGCCGTCACAACAAGAACCGAATAAAAGGAAAACAGCCCCCATGAGTACCACCGACAGACGTTACACCTTGTCGCTGTCCTGCCCCGACCGGGTCGGCATTGTCGCCGCGGTGAGCGGATTCCTCGCCAGCCACCAGGGCTGGATCACCGAGGCCAATCACCACGCCGACGCCGAAGGCCAGCGCTTCTTCATGCGCCAGGAGATCCTCGCCGACTCCCTGCCCTTCGGCGTCGAGGCCCTGCGCGACAAGTTCGCCCCCATCGCCGCCGAGTTCAAGATGGACTGGCGCATCACCGACAGTGCCCGCAAGAAACGCGTGGTGATCCTCGTCTCCAAGCAGGAGCACTGCCTCTACGACCTGCTGTCGCGCTGGCACGCCGACGAGCTGAACATGGACGTGCCCTGCGTGATCTCCAACCACGAAACCTTCCGCGGTTTCGTCGAGTGGCACGGCATTCCCTTCCATCACGTTCCTGTCACCCCCGACAACAAGCCGGCCGCCTACGCCAAGGTCGCCGAGCTGTTCCGCGAGGCCGAAGGCGACGTGATGGTGCTGGCCCGCTACATGCAGATCCTCTCCCCCGAGCTGTGCGAGAACTACCCGGGGCAGATCCTCAATATCCACCACAGTTTTCTGCCCAGTTTCGTCGGCGCCAAGCCCTACCACCAGGCGCATGTGCGCGGCGTGAAGCTGATCGGGGCGACCTGCCACTACGTGACCTCGGAGCTGGACCAGGGGCCGATCGTCGAGCAGGACGTGATCCGTGTCGATCACTCGGACGCCCCGGACGATCTGGTGCGCTACGGCAAGGACATCGAGAAGGCCGTCCTGGCCCGGGGTCTGCGCTACCACCTGGAAGACCGGGTGATCGTGCACGGCAACAAGACGGTTGTCTTCCGCTGACTGGGGTTTGGCGTAGACGTAGAAAGCC
>JAOAUC010000009.1 GCA_030157785.1 Zoogloea oleivorans | reverse complement strand
TCACCGTCGAAGACCCGATCGAATTCGTCCATGCCCACAAGAACTGCATCGTCACCCAGCGTGAAGTGGGCATCGATACCGACTCATGGGAACCGGCACTGAAGAACACCCTCCGGCAGGCACCGGACGTGATCCTGATGGGCGAAATCCGCGACCGCGAAACCATGAACTACGCCATCGCCTTCGCCGAAACCGGCCACCTGTGCCTGGCCACGCTGCACGCCAACAGCGCCAACCAGGCCATCGACCGGATCATCAACTTCTTCCCGGAAGAGCGCCGTCACCAGTTGCTGATGGACCTCTCCCTGAACCTCCGGGCACTGATCTCCCAGCGCCTGCTGCCCATGTGCGACCGCAAGGGCCGGGTGCCGGCGGTGGAGGTGATGCTCAATTCACCGCTGATTTCCGACCTGATCTTCAAGGGCGAAATCCCGGGTATCAAGGAAGTGATGAAGCGCTCCAGCGAGCTGGGCATGCAGACCTTCGACCAGAGCCTCTTCGATCTCTACGAGCGCGGCGTCATCACCTACGAAGATGCCCTGCGCAACGCCGACTCCATGAACGATCTGCGCCTGCAGATCAAACTCAAGAGCCGCCGCGGCGACAAGGACATGCTTTCCGGCATCCAGAACCTGGATATCGTCTAAGGCTTCACTCGGCCGCAGGCTTCGGCTTGCGTGCCGAACCGGCAATCATCTGATATTCAAACAGCCGGCATTCGATGGCGCCGTTGAACAGCGGCGTGCGCTTGCTGGCTTTCAGACGCACGCCCTTGGGCAATGCCGGGTCGCCGGTAAAGAAGTAGCAGCGCCAGCCGGTCCAGTTTGCCTTGAGGGCGTCGCCGAGCTTGGGGTAGAAGGCTTCCAGCTCCGAGGTATCCGACAAACGCACGCCGTACGGCGGGTTGGCGATGAGAACGCCGGACGGTTCCGGCGCCTCTATGTCGAGCAGATCCGCCTGCCCGACCTGCACGCAGCCTTCCAGCCCGGCGCTGCGCAGGTTCACAAAGGCCTTGCGCTGCTGGGTTTCGCTGATGTCCGAACCGTAGATGGCCAGCGGCCGCGGCTCCAGACGCCGGTCTTCGGCGGCCTGGCGGATGGCGAGCCAGGTTTCCTTCTCGAAATGCCTGAAACCCTCGAAGGCAAAGTGCCGCCCCAGGCCCGGCGCCACGTCGAGGGCCATCTGGGCAGCCTCGATAAGGAAAGTACCGCTACCGCACATCGGGTCGCACAAGGCGTCTTCGGCCGGATTCCAGCCGGTCATGCGCAGAATGCCGGCGGCCAGGTTCTCCTTCAGCGGCGCCTCCACCGACGCCTCCTTGAAGCCCCGCTTGTAGAGGGGCTGGCCCGAGGTATCCAGATAGAGCGTGACCGTATCGGCCGACAGGAAGGCGTGGACGCGGATGTCCGGCGTCTGGGTATCGACACTCGGCCGGATCCCGGCCACGGTGCGGAAGTGGTCGCACACGGCGTCCTTGATGCGCAGGGTGGCGAACTCCAGGCTGCGCAGCGGCGACTTGTGGGCGGTAACAAAGACGCGGATGGTCTGCTCCGGCGTAAACCAGCGGGCCCAGGTCGGCGCGTAGGCGATCCGGTAGATGTCCTCCTCGCTGCGGTAGCGGCCCATGGTGATTTGCCACAGCACCCGGCTGGCGATGCGGCTCTCCAGGTTGGCGCGATAGCACAGGGCCCAGTCGCCGGTGAACTGGACGCCGCCCGGCAGGGCCTTGGGGTCGGTGGCACCGATGGCACGCAGCTCATCGACGAGGAACAGCTCAAGGCCGCGGGGGCATGGGGCGAAGAAATTCAACAAGGCAGGAATCCGGAAAAGAAATCAGAAGGGCTTCAGCACGACGAGGAACACCACCACAAACAGCACCAGCACCGGCACTTCATTGAAGAAGCGGAACCAGACATGGCTGCGGGTGTTGCGCCCCTCGGCAAAGGCACGCATGAGGCGGCCACAATACAGGTGATAGGCGATCAGGAAGGTCACCAGGGCCGTCTTGGCATGCAGCCAGCCCCCCCATTCAAAACCGAATCCGAACCACAGCCACATGCCGAGGGCCACGGCGAGAATGCCCAGCGGCGTCATGAAGCGGTACAGCTTGAACTCCATCAGTTCAAGGCGCTCGAGGGTGGCCTTGTCGGTAACCATCGCATGATTGACGAACAGGCGCGGCAGATAGAACAGGCCGGCGAACCAGCTTGTGACGAGAATGATGTGCAGGGCTTTGACGCTGAGATAAAGCATGGTGTCGGCTCGATGATTGAAGGAGGTTCAGGAAGCGCCGGCGCGCGCGCGCAGGGCGTCGGCCACGGTCGGATAGAGCAGTTCGGTGCGGAGTTCCCGCTTGATCCGCCCGTTTTTCAGGCGACGGGATTCGGACATGAAGGAAAGCGTCATCGCCGACAGACGCTCCGCCAGTTCGGCGCGGGGCACCCGCGGCGGGCGCGGCAGGCCGACGGCATCGGCCACCAGGTCGAAATACTCGCCCATCTGGAGCTGGCTGTCGTCGGTGGCGTTGTAGGCGCGGTTGGGTTTGCCGCGAAACAGCGCCAGGGCCAGCAGGCGCGCCAGATCATCGGCGTGGATGTGATTGGTGAAGACATCGTCCTCGGCCACCAGCACCGGGTCGCCTTTGTGCAGGCGGGCCAGCGGCAGACGCCCGGCCGAATCATAGATGCCAGGCGCCCGCAGCACGCAAACCCGGCAACCGGTACGGCTGCCGAAGCGGCGCAGATGCCCTTCCGCCGCTACGCGCCGGACACCACGGGCCGAGTCGGGACGTAGCGGATGCGTTTCATCCAGCCATGCACCACCGCAGTCGCCGTAGACGCCGGTGGTACTTATATAGATTAGCCGCCGTGGTAGACTCCCGCGACGCGTCAAGGCGGCCAGAAGCCGGCGGGTTCGCGGGTCATCCCTGCCCTGTCCGGGCGGCGGCGCGCAGTGCAGCACGTAGTCGGCAATGCCGGCAAGGCGGTCAAGGCTGGCAGGCTGGTCGAGATCGGCGAGAATCGGCGTTGCGCCCAGCGCACGCAGGGCGGCACACTCCTCTGGCCGACGCACGACGGCACGTACCCGGAAGCGACGGGCCAGCCACGGAATGATCCGGCGCGCCACATCGCCACTTCCGACAATCAGCACTTGCTGCATTTTTCGACGTTTCATTTTTTGATTATCTCACGGCCACCCATCATGTCGTTCCAGGTCACCCTCCAACCCAGCGGCCTGCACTTTGCTGCCGCCCCCGACCAGACCATCCTCGAAGCTGCCCTCGCCGCCGGCCTGCTGCTTCCCTACAGCTGCCGCGACGGCGCCTGTGGTGTGTGCAAGAGCAAGCTGCTGTCGGGCGACGTGGATCCGGGCCGCTTCTCGGCCTCTACCCTCACCGAAGCCGAGCGCGAGCAAGGCATGGCCCTGCTGTGCTGTGCGCATGCACGCTCCGACGTGGAAGTGGAAGTGCGCCAGGTCAGCCGGGTTGGCGACATTCCGGTCAAGAAGCTGCCCTGCCGGGTCCAGAAGCTCACGCGCCTCGGTGCCGACGTGATCGTCATGGAAATCAAGCTGCCGGCGAGCGAGAAGTTCCAGTTCGTGGCCGGCCAGTACATCGATTTCCTGCTCGCCGACGGCAAGCGCCGCAGCTTCTCGATCGCCAACGCCCCCACCGGCAGCGACTTCCTCGAACTGCACGTCCGCCTCGTACCCGGTGGTCAATTCACCACCCACGTGTTCGATAAGCTCAAGGAAAAGGACATCCTGCGCTTCGAAGGCCCGCTGGGCAGCTTCCGGTTACAGGAAGACTCCCGCAAACCCGTCGTGCTGCTGGCCGGCGGCACCGGCTTTGCACCGATCAAGAGCATCGTCGAAAACGCCATCGCCACCGGGCAGACACGCCCCATGACCCTCTACTGGGGCAGTCGCGATGTGGCCGGGCTGTATCAGCTCGACCTCGCCCGCAGCTGGGAAGAACGCCTGCCCGGCTTCCGTTTCGTACCGGTGCTGTCCGATGCGCCTGCCGGCGACAACTGGAGCGGCCGCAGTGGTTTCGCCCACCAGGCCCTGATGGCCGACCTGCCCGACCTGTCCGGCCACGAAGTCTATGCTTGCGGGTCGCCGGCCATGATCGACGCCGCCCGCGAGGATCTCACCCGCCGCTGCAACCTGCCGGTGGAAGCTTTCTTCGCCGACGCCTTCAGTTTCTCGAACGACGCCAGGGCCACCTGAGGCCCGCACCGGAAGCCAGCGCCCATGAGCAACACTGTCCTGATCACCCGCGAACCGGTCATCAACAAGCAGCACAAGATCACCGCCAACCGGCTGATCGTTCACGCAACCACCGTGGCCGACGCGGTGCAGGCCCTGGACGGTCTGGCCGATGTCTGGCCCGCCACCCATCCGGTCTTCATCAGCCTTTACCGGCTGGTGCCCACACCGGACCTGCTGGACTGGATTGCCCCGGCCAATGCGATGGTCGAAATCCCGACCCAGTCCATCGCCCACCCGCTCACGCTGGCCCTGATTCCCCAATTGCAGGCGACGGGCGTCAGCCTCAATCTGACCTGGTACCAGAACGACACGATCCTGCCGCCCAACGTGCCGTGGCGCTTCGTGATCATCGACGCCAAGCGCCATAGTCTGCCGCCCAACCCGCCGGGGCTGTCCATCGCCTGGGGGCTCAACGACGTGCCCGACTTCCGCAATGCGATCCTCGAGGGCTACGACGGTGCCTCCGGCTGGTTCTTCCTGCGTGGCGTAAAGAGCGACGGCAAGCTCGCCCCGTCCCATGCGCAAATCGTCCGGCTTCTCAACCTCGTGCGCCGAAACGCCGAAGTCAAGGAAATCGAAACGGTCCTGAAGCAGGACGTGGCCCTCTCCTACAAGCTGCTGCGCTACATCAACTCGGCCGGTTTCGGCCTGATGTGCGAGATCCAGTCCTTCCGCCACGCGGTCACCATCCTCGGCTACGAGAAGCTCAACAAGTGGCTGTCGGTGCTCCTCGTCTCGGCCAGCCGCGACCCCTCGGCACCGGCCCTGATGCAGACCGCCATCGCCCGCGGACGCTTCATGGAAAAGATCGGTGCGGCCTTTTTCGACAAGAGCGAGCTGGACAACCTCTTCATCACCGGCGCTTTCTCGATGCTCCACCTGCTGCTCGGCGCCAGCCTGCAGTCGGCCCTCGAAGAGATGCACCTGCCCGCCCCGATAGCCGACGCCCTGCTAGGCGGGGAAGGGGTTTACGCCCCCTTCCTCAAACTGGCCCGAGCCCTCGAAGGCTTCGACGACAAGGATCTGGCAGCCCTTGCGAAGGAACTCCACATTTCCCCCGAGCAAGTCAACCGGGCGCACCTGGAAGCCCTGGCCTTCGCCGACAGCCTGCAGTTCAGCTAAACCCGAAAGCCGGCACGGATGGCATCGCAGGCGTCACCGACGCCCTGCGCCAGCACCCGGACAGTGCCCGGGCGCAAACTCTGCGCGCAGTCGCGAACTGAGTCACGATCCAAGCTGCACGGCCCGGATTAGGCAAACTTATGTCACAGCTGGAGCCTCCGGTGATCCGTAGAATCGAAAGCACGAAATCTGCTAAATACGTGCTTTATCCATGCCAAATACCCGAATACTCAAAATGCGACGACCCGCTGCGGTTCCGACCTTGCGCCTTCCCTGTCAGCGCGAGACCGCTACCGCAATCCTGCGGGTACTCTCTGTCGGGACGGCTGCAGCACAGGATCTCGCTCGCATCATCGTGCTCGACCCCGTGCTGGTCTTCGAGCTGCTGCTGACAGAGCCTCTCGCTGACAACGAACCCGCCTCCCTCCAGGACGCCATCGCACATCGGGTCGAGGGTATCGACAGCGGCCTGCTGCAGGCATGGGCCTTGCGCCACATCATTCAGCAACCCCAGTGCCGGATCAGCCTGCGGGCCCAGCGCCACCACGCCCTGCACAGTCAGTTCGTCGCAGAGCTGGCAGTTCATCTGGCCCATGAAACCGGCTACGCGATGCCCGACCAGGCTTACGCCGCCGGACTCCTGCACGACATCGGCCTGTTGTGGTTCGCCGAATACGCCGAAGACTATCCGCAACTTCTGAGCGCCTGCCCCGACGAGCGCAGCCTGACCATCGCCGAGTGGGACAACTACGGCCAGGACCACGCCGACCTGTCTTCCGATCTGGCCTCCCGCTGCGGAATGTCGGCCGGCATTGCCGACGCCATCGCGCTGCAGCACGCCGATCCGGAAGCTCTCGGCACCGCCCACCCGCTGGTACGCATCATTGCCGCCGCCGAAGAGCTGGCCAGCTCCCGGGGCAACCAGTCGGCCGCCAGCCTTGAAACCGCCAGCCGACTGACCCAGCTCGAAGGATCCATCCTCGTCAGCCTCCTCGCCGACACCACCCGCAACGTGCAGGACAAGGCCCGGACACTCGGCATCCACGCCGATCCGACCATGATGGCCCTGCCCTGGAACACCTCGACGGACGACGACGACACCACCGAGCTCATCGACAACGGCATTGCCCGGGCAGCCCTCACCGCCTTCTCCCGCAGTGCGCTGATCGACGCGCCGACCGCCTGGCAGGACTTCAACCTGGCCTCCCGCCTGCTGCTCGGCATGGACGCCCCGGTCCTGTTCGTCAAAACCCTCGGCAACGACGGCCTCACCGGCGCCGCCAACCCGGCCCACCCGGGGCTGACGCAGATCCACATCGCCACCGACGACCCCAACAGCGTCATCGCCGAAGCCTACCGCGACAGCGTCGAGACCCGTTTCCAGAGCGGCCAGCGCCCCCCCGGCCGGTGCGCGGCCGACTGGCAGCTGGCCCGCTGGCTCGATAGCGACGGACTCCTGTGCGTGCCCTGGATCAACCACCACGAATCCGGCGTCGCCGTGTTTCCGTGCCCGAGCACTGAAGACCCGGGCCTCGAAGTCGAACGCAGCCTGCGCAAGACCCTGACCCAGGCCGCCACCTCCCGCATTTCCGAGCGCAGTGCCGACCAGCGCACGCGCCATGAGCTCGAAGAGAGCATCGCCCGCCGCTACGTCGATCACGCCCGGCGCATCGCCCACGAGGCCAGCAACCCGCTGACCGTCATCAAGACCTACCTGGGCATCATCGACGAGAAGATCGACGACGCCACGCTCAAGGAGCAGCTCAACCTTCTCAGCGACGAGCTCGACCGGGTCGGTGCGCTGATCCGCAAGGCCAGCGACTTCAGCTGCATCACCCCGGCCGGCCCGGCCCACAGCGGCGTAGGCGAAATCCTCCACGACCTGCGCGCCCTGTACGGCGAAGCCCTGTTTGCGCGCCGCGGCATCCAGTTTGAACTGCGCACCTCGCCCAACCTGCCGGCCGCCGCCATTGCACCAGACGCCCTCAAGCAGATTCTGCTCAACCTGTTCAAGAACGCCGCCGAAGCCATTCCCGAAGGCGGCAAACTGACCGTCTCCGCCGTCGCCGGCATCAACGCCAATGGCAGCCCCTGCCTGGAAATCCGGATTGTGGACAACGGCCCGGGCCTGGCGCCCGAACGCGTCCAGAGCCTCTTTGCCGGTGGTCCCAAAAGCAGCGACAAACCGGGCGGCAGCGGCGTCGGCCTGCCGGTCGTGCGCGAACTCGTCACCACCAACGGCGGAACCATTCTGTGCCGCAGCCAGCTTGGCTCCGGCACCGTATTCCAGATCTTCATGCCACTGGCGGCAACGCCCTGACTTGATGCATCATTGCAGCGCAAAATAGAAGAATTAGTCAGGGAGTCACGATGGTCATCCCATGGGAAGGTCCGTTCTTCCCTCCGGAGGCAAACCGGCGCAGCACCGCCGAATCTCTTGTCCGCATCCTGGTCGTTGATGATGAGCCGTCCCTCACACGCTCCATCGGCGCCCTGCTGCAAAGCAATGATCGGCTGATTGAAGACTGCGGCTCTGTTGCCGAGACACTCGCACGTCTGAACACCAGCTCCTTCGACCTGCTCATCCTCGACTACCGGCTGCCCGACGCCACCGGCCTCGCGGTACTCGACTGGCTGCTCAGCCACAACCGCCGCGAATCCGTCATCATGATCAGCGGCGAGCAGTCGATGGAGGCCGCCATCGGTGCCCTGCGCCGCAACGCCGACGACTTCCTGCTCAAGCCCTACAACGCCGACCAGCTCCGGCGGGCGGTCAGCAGCGCCCTTCTCAAGCGCCAGCTCGAACGCACCAACCGTCTCGTCCAGCAGCGCCTGCAGTCATCGGAGCAAATGCACCGCTACCTGGTGGAAAACTCCCTCGACCTCATCTACACCCTCGACGCCGACGGACGCTTCAACTACCTCAACCTGCGCATCGAGTCCCTTCTCGGCCACCGCCGCAACGCCCTCATCGGCAAGCACTTTTCCGAGATCGTGCACCCCGAGGACCTCGAGCGCGCGCGCTTCTCGTTCAACGAAAGGCGCACTGGCACCCGCGCCACGAACAACCTCGAACTGCGCTTCAACCGCAACCCCTACGGGCTAGACGACAGCGACGAAAACGGCCCCGTGAGCATCGTGCTCAACGCCATGGGCATCTACAACCGGACCGACTCGCGGGCTCCCGCCCATTACGCCGGCACCTACGGCGCAGCCCGCAGCCTGCCCGGCATGCGCCTTGGCGAGACCGGCAGCCAGCAGTACCGCGTCTACCACGACCCGCTGACCCAGCTGCCCAATCGCGACCTCTTCGGCGATCGCCTGAACCTGGCCATCGCCCAGGCCAAACGGCGCAAAAGCCACATCGCCGTGATGTTCATCGACATGGACCGCTTCAAGCTGGTCAACGAGATCTATGGGCAAGGGGAAGGTGACGCCCTGCTGCGCTCCGTCGCCCTGCGCCTCAAGCAGTGTCTGCGCCGCGGCGACACCCTCACCCGACACGGCAGCGACGAGTTCGTCGTGCTGCTGCCTGACATTGGCGCCCAGGCCGACGCCCTGGCCATCGCCGAGAAAATCCTGCTCGCCTTCCGCACCCCCTTCCCTTTGGGCGAGAGCGAATTCACCGCCACCATCAGCATGGGCATCGCTCTCCATCCCGAGGACGGCGCCAGCGCAGAAGACCTCATCCAGCACGCCAGCGTGGCCATGCACCAGGTCAAGGGCAACGGCCGCAACGCCTACAGCTTCTTCTCGCCGGACATGCACGCCACCTACCGGACCCGGGTCTCCCTCGAAAAGGAACTGCGCCAGGCCCTCACCCGCAACGAACTCGAGCTCCATTACCAGCCGCTGGTCAGCCTCTCCCGCGACTGCATCACCGGCATGGAAGCCCTCGTGCGCTGGCGCCATCCGTCCCATGGGCTGATCGCCCCGTCCCGCTTCATCCAGCTGGCCGAGGAAGCCGGCATCATCCACGAGATCAGCAAGTGGGTTCTCGAAACCGGCTGCGCGCAACTTGCCGTCTGGCGCCGCCGCTACCCCGATCTGCGCCTGAGTGCCAACCTGTCCTCGCGGGATTTTGACCGCACCGACCTTAGCGACACGGTCTCCCTCGCCTTGTCCCGCAACGGCCTGCCCGCCGACTGCCTCGAGCTGGAAGTCACCGAAAGGCTGCTGCTCGAAGACGCCGAACGCGTCAGCCCGAACATGCACGGACTGCGGGATCTGGGCGTGGGGATTGCCATCGACGACTTCGGCACCGGCTACTCGTCCCTCGCCTGCCTGCAGCGCTATGGCATCACCAGGCTGAAGATCGACCGCAGCTACGTGAAGGACATCAAGACAACCAGCAATCACCCCATCATCAGTGCCATTGCGGGGATTGCCCAGGGCTTCGACATCCGGCTTGCTGCGGAAGGGGTCGAACGCGACGACCAGAGAAATGCCCTTGAAAACCTGGGCTGTGACGAGATGCAGGGCTTCCTGTTTTCGCGCCCGGTGGACGCCGCCGAAGCCACCCGCATCCTGCAGGAGCTGCGCCCCTCGTCCACGGCCGGCCGGCTGGCCCGCACGGTACCCGCAGCCTGAAGCGCAACGCCTGACGCGGGCGGCAGCAATACCGTCACACTTAGCCGCTAAATTGCGCCCATCGCCGAATCCATCTGGAGATCGCCATGGGAATCTTCCGCCTCGTTCTCGCCCACCCACGCAACCCGGACGCACCACGTCTGGTCGCCGAGCATCTGGACCCCGGCTGGCTCAAGCAGCGCGGTTACGACATCGCCCGCAGCCTGGGTGATCAGGCCGCCCTGTGGACGCCGCAAGCCTCGGGTTGCGGCAAACCGGCCCTGGCCTTGCGCTGCCGCAGCGGCCATGCCCTTGCCATTCTCGCGGATTAGCGTCCGAGGGGCGTCAGCGTACCGACATCGATACCCTTGTCGCGCAGGCGGGCCTGAGCTGCCAGGGCGTCCTTGCGATCGGCAAAGGGGCCAACCACAACACGGGTTTCCAGCTGGGACGGAATGCCCGCCTGGGCCAGCCGCGCCCGCAAATTTTCGGCCGTGGCAACGCTCGAGAACACGCCGAACTGCAACACGTAAGCCGGCGCAGGCGTCGAAAGGGCCGTGGGTGCCACCTGCGGGGCCGGCGCCTGGGTTGCCGGCGCCGAGACCACGGCAGCCGGACGGACCGCCGACGTAACAGCACCAGCAGGCGCCGGGACGGGAGCGGAAACTGGCGCAGGGGCTGCGGCAGAAGGCTGCGGCACGGCTGGCGAGTGAGCCGTGCGCGGCACCTCGTCGCTTCGCGACACCGGCTTGCGGGCAGCGTCGACAGGCTGGGCCGGGCTCACGCCAGCGGGCGCCGGTGCCCGGAGCACGGGACGCGTACCCTCGGCAAGCTTGCCCGTCGGCGCGGCGCGGTCCCCCTCGGGAAGCTTCGGCGGCGCAGACCCTTCAGCCTCCGCCGGAGCTTCCTCGGCCGGGGCCTTCTCCGCCGTTTCACTAGCGGCGCGCAGCATATCCGGCGGTGCATCACGCCCCGCTTCAGGCACCACCTGGGCCGGTGCAATCGGCTTCGTCGGCAAGGCGATCTCGGCCGGTGCAGGTGGCCGGGAAAGGTGGTCGAATACCGCCAGACCGCCAAGCAACAAGCCGATCAAACCACCGGCAACGCTGACCCGCACCCACAGCTGCTTGCGGGGATCTTCCTCATTCGTGGCGTCCTGGTCCGGCGCCTTCTGTTCTTCTGTCATGCTCCATCCTCCGCCCGCGCCAGCGCGCAGACCAACTCGGCTTCTGCCACCGAAATCCCGCAATGGTCTGCAATCTGCGCGGCTGCAATGCCCCGACCAGCGAGCAGCATCGCCTCGGAATGCTGCGGCGAAACAGGCCGGACGTACTGCTGCGGGCGCTCCTTGGCGGCCTGCAATTCATTCATGTCGAGGCGCATGGCCACCAGCTCGCTGCGCAGGAAATCCTGCTCGGTGCGCAACTGGGCCACATCCCGACGCAACTGCTGGATCTCGAGTTCGTTCAAGGCTTCCTGGGGCACTGCGGGGCGGGCCGCCTCGACGGGCGACGGGGCGGCGGGGACAGGCGGCGCAGGTGGCTCAACCACGACGGTCTGGGGCGAGCGGGCATCCTCGACCACCACATCAGCCTTGCGGGGCACCGCCAGCCGGAAAAGGATCACGGCCATATAGATGGCGAGCACCGCAACCAGTGCCCAGACGCCGTCACGCACACCGACTTCGATCATCGAAGCGACCCTGTGGCTGCGGTGCCGCTTCGATAGAACCCACAAACTTGGCTGACGATGATCTTTCCCCTGATGACTGGCGCGCGATTGACGCTGCGATAATAGCCGCGCGCCACGCCACCGACAATGCAACACCCGACCCGCACGCTGCTTTTCGACATGTTCATCCTGAAAAAGACCCTATCCGTACTGATTTTGCCCCCGCTGGCCCCCCTGATCCTGATCGCGATCGGGCTTTTGCTTGTCCGGCGGCGACCGCGCACGGGGAAAATGTTTGCCTGGGGCGGACTCCTGCTGGCCCTGGCCCTGATCACACCGGCTTCTGTCGACCTGCTTCTCGACGGCCTGGAAACAACGCCCCCGCTGCAGGCGGCGCACCTGAAGGGCGCCGACGCGATCGTCATCCTTGGCGGCGGCTCGCGCAGCTACGCGCCGGAATTCGGGGGCACGACAGTGAACCGGCTGACGCTCGAACGCCTCCGCTACGGCGCCCGCCTGGCTCGCCAGTCGAAGCTGCCGGTGATGGTGACCGGGGGTGCAGCCAACGGCGAGGTCGCCGAAGGAGATGCCATGAAGGCGGCACTGGAAGAAGATTTCCGCATTCCCGTCCGGTGGGTGGAGTCGCGCTCACGGGACACCCGCGAGAACGCCGACCTGTGCGCCGGCATCCTATTGCCGGCGGGCGCAAAACGCATCGTGCTGGTCACCCACGGGGCCCATATGCGCCGCGCGGTGGAAGTCTTCGAGCACGCCGGCTTCCAGGTCATCCCCGCCCCCACCGCCTTCTTCCTCGACCGCAGCCCGAGCCTGGACAAGGAAGGCATCCCGGGCCTGCCCGACATGAACTCGGCCTTTGCCGCCTGGTATGCGACCCACGAATGGGTCGGCCTGCTGGCCTATCGCCTCAGCCGTTGAAGCGAGCCTTGCGCTTGCCGAGGAAGGCGTTGAGCCCCTCGTCGAAATCGGGCCGCGCCGTGCACCGGGCAAAGGCATCGGCCTCCAGCTGGAGCTGGGCATCGAGGGAGTGGTCGGCGGACTGGTTGAGCAGGCGCTTCATCTCGGCGTAAGTCTCGCGCGGGCCGTTGAGCACGCGGCTCACCAGCGCCGCCACGGCAGCATCCAGCTCGGCCATCGGCACCACCTTGTTCACCACGCCCAGTCGCTGGGCCTCGGCGGCATCGAAACGATCGGCCAGCAGGAGCAGCTCGAAGGCCTTGTGGCGGCCGACAATGCGCGGCAGGAACCATGACACGCCACCGTCGCCCGACAAGCCGATGCTGGCGTAGGCCGTGGTGAAGTAGGCGCTGTCGGCAGCCACCACCAGATCGCACCCCAGCGCCAGCGACAGGCCGAAGCCGGCGCAGGCGCCCTGCACCCGGGCGATCACCGGCACCGGCAGAGCCGCCAGCGCTTCGACGCTCTGGTTGATGTACAGCTCGATCATCGCCCGGAAAGTGGCAATGCGGCTTTCCGGCGACAGGTGCTGGTAGGTGGAAAAATCCTTCAGGTCACCGCCCGCCATGAAATGCTCACCGGCCCCGACGATCAGCACCACCCGCAGGTCGTCCCGACGGGTGAGTGCAGCAGTGGCCTCGGCGAGGGCCTTCATCATGTCCACCGACAAGGCGTTGAGAGAAGCCGGGCGATTGAGGGTGAGCGTGGCAATGCCATCGACCACGTCGAGCAGAATGGGGGAAGTCATGGAAAGTGCTCCTCGGCGCTCATGGATTTTATTCAGACCACCATTTCACCGCGAAGACCGGCAGGCGGGAAGTGGCAGACGCAAAAAAGGGCGGCACGCCCGGCGCGCCGCCCTTCAGGAAACAACAGACCGGATCAGAGGCGCTCGAAAACCCCTGCCGCCCCCATGCCGGTGCCGATGCACATGGAGATCATGCCGTAGCGAGCCTGGGTGCGCTGAAAGGCGCTCATCAGGGTTGCCGCACGGATCACACCGGTGGCCCCCAGCGGGTGGCCGAGGGCGATGGCGCCGCCCTGCGGGTTCACCTTGGCCGGATCGATGCCCAGCTGCCGCATCACCGCGATGGCCTGGGCCGCAAAGGCCTCGTTCAACTCGATCCAGTCCAGGTCGCTCTGCGCAATGCCGGCCGCCTTGAGCGCCCGGGGAATTGCCTCGACCGGACCGATGCCCATGATTTCCGGCGGCACACCGGCCACCGAGTAACTGCAGAAACGGGCGATCGGCGTGACGCCGTAACGCTTCACCGCCGCTTCCGACATCAGCAGCACCGCGCCGGCGCCGTCGGACATCTGCGAGCTGTTGCCGGCCGTCACCGAACCGCGGGCGGCGAACACCGGCTTGAGCTTGCCAAGGCTCTGCAGCGTTGCATCGCCCCGCGGGCCTTCATCCGTGTCGCAGATGCGCTCGATGACGCGCACCGTGCCGCCGTCGCCCGGCACGTGAGTACGCACCGTGTAGGGCGTGATCTCGTCGCGGAAGGCACCGGCAGCAATCGCCGCGGCGGCGCGCTGGTTGGACTGCACCGCAAAGGCGTCCTGCTCGTCGCGGCTGACCTGCCATTGCTGGGCGACCTTCTCGGCGGTGAGACCCATACCGAAGGCAATGCCCAGGTTTTCCTCCTTGGCGAAAATGGCCGGGTTCAGCGAGATCTTGTTGCCCATGATCTGCGGCATCACGCTCATGCTCTCGGTGCCGGCGGCGATCATCACGTCGGCTTCGCCAAGGCGGATGCGTGCCGCGGCGTCGGCCACGGCCTGCAGGCCGGACGAACAGAAGCGGTTGATGGTGATGCCCGGCACGCTGCTAGGCAGGCCGGCCAGCAGCAGGCCGATGCGCGCCACGTTCATGCCCTGCTCGGCTTCCGGCATGGCGCAGCCGACGATCACGTCGCCGATTTCATTGGCGTCGAGCCCCGGCACCTTGGCCACGACAGCCGCGAGCACGTGGGCCAGCATGTCGTCGGGGCGCACGTTGCGGAACATGCCGTTGCGCTTGGCCACCGGCGTGCGCGTGGCGGCGACGATGTAGGCTTCCTGAATCTGTTTGCTCATCTTGATCTGTCTCCGTTCAGTTGCGCAGGGGCTTGCCGGTTTCAAGCATGTGCACGATGCGCTGCTGGGTCTTCTCGGTCTTCAGCAGGTCCACGAAGAGCGCACGCTCCACGTCGAGCAACCAGGCTTCGGACACCTTTGCGTTGGTTTCCACCTCGCCACCGCACAGGGCAGTGGCAGCCGCGCGGGCGACGCGGTAATCCCAGGCCGAAATGAAGCCGCCTTCCTTCATGTTGATCAGCATCATTTCGCAGGTAGCGATGCCGTTGCGGCCGGCGACCTGCACGGCACGCTGCACCAGCGGCGGCTGGTAGCCCGACTCGGCCAGCGCACGGGCACGATGGATAGCCACGTGGAGCAACTCGCGCGGGTTGAAGATGATGTCGTCAGACGCCTTGGCGAAGCCCAGCTCCACCGCCTGCAGGGCGCTTTTGGAAACGTTGGCCATGGCGATGGTCTGGAACATGTTCTGGATGAAGGGGAAGACGTCGCCGCCCGCCGCCTTCGTCGCCATGTCGGCCGCCCGCAGGGCGAACTCCTTGCAGCCACCGCCCGCCGGAATCAGGCCGACGCCGGCTTCAACAAGACCAACGTAGCTTTCCAGCGCCATCACCCGGTGGGTGGCGTGCATGACGAACTCGCAGCCACCGCCCAGCGCCATGCCCTGCACGGCCGCCACGGTGGGCACCATGGCGTGTTTGAGGGCCATCGAGGCCTGCTGGAACTTGGCGACGGTCTTTTCGAGCAGGTCGAACTGGCCGGCCTTGCAGGCTTCGGCGACTTGCTGAAGGTTGGCACCGACGGCAAACGGCGCCTCGTGCCAGATCACCAGGCCATCCAGGTCGCGCTCGGCGCGGGCCACGGCTTCGAGTACACCGTCAAGGACCTCCTCGCCGATGCTGTGCATCTTCGACTTGAAGGACAGGATGCCGATGCGCGCGTCCTTCGCCGGCAGGTTCCACAGACGGACACCGTCGTTCTCCCACAGGGTCTTGCCGGCGTCCGGGGCGGCCTCGCCGAGGACTTGCTCGGGGTAGAGCTGGCGGCCATACACCGGCAAAGTCGAGCGGGGCTTGAGGGCCGAGTCCGTGGCGCTCCACGAGCCGTCCGGCGCATGCACGCCGATACGGCCATCGAAGACCCACGCCGGCAGCGGCGAGGCGGTCATGGTCAGGCCGGCGTCGATGTCGGCTTTCACCGCCTCGGCAATGCTCTGCCAGCCGGCCGCCTGCCAGGTTTCAAACGGGCCCTGCGTCCAACCGAAGCCCCAGCGCATGGCGAAGTCCACGTCGCGGGCGTTGTCGGCAATGTCGGCCAAGTGGAAGGCGCAGTAGTGGAACACGTCGCGGAAGATCGCCCACAAGAACTGCGCCTGCGGGTGCTCGCTGGCGCGCAGCTGGGCGAATTTTTCAACCGGGTTGCGGTTCTTGAGGATGGCGACCACTTCCGGCGCCACTTCACCAGCGCTGGGGCGGTAATCCTGACTGGCCAGATCCAGCACGTTGATGACCTTGCCGTCCTTGCGGAAGATGCCACCCTTGGTCTTCTGGCCCAGCGCGCCCTTGCTGATCAGGCCGGCGAGCCAGTCGGGGCTCTGGTAGAAGCCGTGCCACGGGTCGGCCGGCAGGGTTGCCTGCATGGTGCCGATGACGTGGGCCATGGTATCGAGACCAACCACGTCTGCGGTACGGTAGGTGGCGCTCTTGGGGCGGCCGATGATCGGGCCGGTCAGCGCATCCACCTCGTCAAAGCCGAGGCCCAGGCGCGCGGTGTGGTGCATCACCGCCAGGATCGAAAACACGCCGACCCGGTTGGCGACAAAGTTGGGCGTGTCCTTGGCGCGGACGATGCTCTTGCCCAGACGGGTGGTCAGCCAGGCTTCCAGCGCATCCAGCGTGGCTGGATCGGTCGTGCGGGTGGCGATCAGTTCCACCAGCGCCATGTAGCGCGGCGGGTTGAAGAAGTGGATGCCGCA
>JAOAUC010000008.1 GCA_030157785.1 Zoogloea oleivorans | reverse complement strand
GGATCACCTCGGAGCCGGTGGATTGAAGAATCCGCCGCATGATGTTGATCGACGCGTCGTGGCCATCGAATAGCGCCGCTGCGGTGACAAAACGCACCTTGTTCTTGGGCTTGTATACGACGAGTTTCTTGGCAACGCTCAGGTCGGTCATGGGTGTCTCCTCCACATCATGTTGTTCGATCTCTGCATAGTAGGAGCCCCCCGGCCTCTTGACCATTGCCGTTGCTGACGGGATTCGTGCAAAATCCGCCAAGCTGCACTGAATACCCTTTTACCGCCCTTTTCCGGAGCACCAAGCCCCTTGCCAACCACCCACGCCCGCAAACATGCCACGGTTTCAATGGGTTTCGTGACAGGGATGTTATCCGGCATGCTGCGCCGCAATAAAAACCCGTCACCACTGCTGGCCGGGCTGGACATCGATCTTGCAGACGCGGCCAGCCGGGTACCGGTGGATCGCTACGCCACCCTCTACAACCTGGTGATCGACGAGCTGGAGGATGAAGGCTTCGGCCTGTTTGCCAGCCGCATGCGCCCGGGCAGCTTCGAATTCCTGTGCCGTGGCATGCTCGGCGCCCCCACGCTGGCCGACGCCCTTGACCGGGCACGACGCTTTCTGGCCATCGTGCTGCCTGACCTGGCGGTCAGCGTGCACCGGCGCGAAGACCGGGCCGAACTGCACATCGCCGAAGTGGCCCCGCTCACTGCCGCGCCCAACGACCCGGCCCGCATCTTCGCCTTTGAATGGCTGCTGCGCCTGCTCCATAGCCTGTCGTGCTGGCTGGCCGGGCGCGGGCTGGCGCTGGATTCGGTGGATTTCCCCTTCGCCCGCCCCGACCACGCGGACGACTACGCACTGGTGTATACCGAGCGCTCGGGCTTTGTCGGCGGCAATCTGCTGGTGGCGCGCTTCAATGCCACCCTGCTCGACCTGCCGATCCGCCGCGACGAGGCGGCGCTGGCCAGCTTTCTGGAAGGCGCGCCGGGCAAGATCAGCATGCTTTACCGGCGCGACCGCAACACCGTAACCCGCGTCCGCGATCTGATCCGCCACGCCCTGCCGGCCAGCCTGTCGCAGGACACGGTTGCCGACCGCCTGCACATGTCACCACGCACCCTGCACCGCCGCCTGGAAGAAGAAGGCTCCAGCTACCGCGGCATCAAGGAAGCCCTGCGCCGCGACATGGCGCTGGCCCGCCTGACCAAGACCCGCCAATCCATTGCCCGGGTGGCGAGCGACCTCGGCTATGCCGACACCTCGGCCTTTTACCGGGCCTTTACCGGCTGGACCGGCATGTCGCCGGAACGCTACCGCAAGCAGCTGACCATCAGCACCGCGGAAGCCGGCCAGGACAAACCTTAGAATGACGCGCTTCACACCGATCGACAGCCCCATGAACATCGCCCCCGAACCCCTGACCGAAGAGCTGATCCGCGAGGCTGACGGGCTCTTCCTCGGTCTGCTGCGCAACGCGCTGGTTGGGGTCTATATCATCCAGAACGACCTCTTCCGCTACGTCAATCCGCGTTTTGCGGAGATGTTCGGCTACTCCCAGGCCGACATCTGCGGGCGCCTGGGCCCCACGGATCTGATCGCCCGCGAAGATCTGGAAAAAGTGGAGAGTGCGGTCTCGAACCGCATAAAGGGCCTCACCGACACCGCCCATTACACCTTCCACGGCATCCGCCGGGACGGCGCGCAGATCGAACTTGAAGTCTTCGGCAACCGCACCGAGTTCGACGGCCGGCCGGCCATCATCGGCATGCTGGTGGATATTACCGCCCGCGGCATCGCCGAGCGCGCCGCCACCGAGCAGCTCAACTTCATCGGCCAGCTCATCGAGGCCATTCCCAGCCCGCTGTTCTTCAAGGATGAACAGGCCCGCTACCTGGGCTGCAACAAGGCCTTCGAAACCTTCAACGGACGCTCGCGCAGCGAATTGATCGGCTACTCGGTGTTCGACATCGCCCCACCGGATCTGGCCGCCCGTTACCACGAAGCCGACCAGGCCCTGTTCAATCACCCGGGCGTGCAGACCTACGAAACCTCGGTGGAGTCCGCCGACGGGATGCGCCGGGACGTGATCTTCAACAAGGCCACCTATTTCAAGTCCGACGGCAGCCTGGGCGGGCTGGTGGGTGTCATCACCGACATCACCGACCGCAAGCAGACCGAAGCCCTGATCTGGATGCAGGCCAACTATGACGCCCTGACCGGCCTGCCCAACCGGCGCCTGCTCAACGACCGTCTGGCCGAACTGATGAAGAAGGCCAACCGCGACCACGACTGCGTCGCCGTGCTGTTCATCGACCTCGACCGCTTCAAGGAAGTGAACGACACCCTCGGCCACGAAGCGGGCGATCACCTTCTGGTGGAGGCCTCCCGCCGGGTGGTGGGCTGCGTGCGCGGCTCCGACACCGTGGCCCGCCAGGGCGGCGACGAATTCACCGTGCTGCTGCCAGGCCTGTCGGACAGGGCGCCGATCGAGCGGATTGCCGAAGACATCCTGCAGGCCCTGCACCAGCCCTTCCAGCTGGGCGCCGACGTGGCCTACGTGTCGGCCAGCATCGGCATCACGCTCTTTCCGAAGGACGCCGAAACGCCGGCAGACATCCTGAAAAACGCCGATCAGGCCATGTACCACGCCAAGGATGAGGGCCGGAACCGCTTCTGCTACTTCTCCCCGTCCATGCAGGAAAACGCGCTGCAGCGCCTGCAGCTCGGCAAGGACTTGCGCAACGCCCTCGCCGAGGGTCAGTTGTCACTCCACTACCAGCCCATCCTGCACCTGGCCAGCGGGCACATCCACAAGGCCGAAGCCCTGCTGCGCTGGACTCACCCGCAGCGCGGGCCCATTCCGCCGACCGAGTTCATTCCCGTGGCTGAAGAGCTTGGCCTCATCGACGCCATCGGCAGCTGGGTTTTTCAGGAAGCCACGGCTGCCGTGGTGCGCTGGCGCGAGCGCACGCCCGACGCCTCACAGCAGCAGCCCGTCCAGATCGCCGTCAACGCCTCTCCGCGCCAGTTCGTCAAGGGCCGCTCCCTCGAGATCCTGCTGGAACAGCTCGAAAGCCGGGGCTTGCCGGGCTCCTGCATCGCCCTCGAGATCACCGAAGGCCTGCTCCTCGACGAGCACCCCAGCGTCACCGCCCAGCTCGGTCGCCTGAGCGCCGCCGGCGTGCAGACTTCCATCGACGACTTCGGCACTGGCTACTCGGCCATGGCCTACCTCAAGCGCATGGACATCGAGACCCTGAAGATCGACCGCTCCTTCATCCGCGACCTCACCACCGACCCGAGCGATCTGGCCATCACCGAGGCCATCATCGCCATGGCCCACAAGCTCGACCTACAGGTCGTTGCCGAAGGCGTCGAAACGGAGGCCCAGCGCGAACGCCTCGCCGCTGCCGGTTGCGATTACGGTCAGGGCTACCTGTTTTCACCGGCACTGCCCGAAGCAGCCTTCTTCGACTTCGTCGCCCGGTGGCCCGCATGATCGCCCGCATCGCCACCCCGGCCAGCACGCCGGCCCCCCGCCCCAGCTCCCCCGAAGAGCTGCGCCGTTACGACCTGCTGCTGGCCGGCTTCGACCTCCTCGACCAGGCCATCGCGGTCTTCGACGCCACGCCCAAGCTGGTCACCTGGAACAAGGCCCTGCTGCGCCTGCTCGACTTTCCCGAGGACATGGTGCGGGTCGGCACGCCCTTCGAGGCCTTCGTGCGCTTCAACGTAAAGCGTGGTGAATACAGCGGCGGCGGCAGCGGGCGCAGCGATGCCGAGGTGGAGCGCCTGGTAGCCGAGCGCATGGCCGCCGTGCGCGCCTTCCAGCCCCACAACGCCGAACGCACCCGACCCAACGGCCAGGTGCTGTCGATCCGCGGCGTGCCGATTCCCAACCTGGGCTTCGTCACCCTGTGGACCGACATTACCGAGCAGCGCCGCTATGAGCAGCTCATCGAAAGCCAGAACGCCGAACTCGAAACCCGCGTGCAGGCACGCACCGCAGAACTCCAGGCCGCCACCGGCCGCCTGGACAAGGTAGCCGCCCAACTGGCCCGCAGCGAGGAACGCCTGCGCCTGATCATGGACGCCATCCCGGCCCTGATCGCTTACGTGGATTCGGGCGAGCGCTACCGTTTTGCCAACAAGGGCTACACCGAATGGTTCGGGGTGAACAAGGAGAGCATCGTCGGGCGCAGCATCGAAGAAGTCTTCGGCCCCGAGGCCTACACCCAGATCAAGCCCTACCTCGAACAGGCGGCCAGCGGCGAGCAGGTCAGCTACGAATACTCGCGCACCAACGCCGACGGCCGTCAGGTGTACGCCCGCAGCGCGGTGGTGCCGGAAGCCTCGGTATCCGGTGGCGTACAGGGCTTCTTCGTGCTGTCCATCGACATCACCGAACAAAAGGCCAGCCAGGCGGCGCTCATCCAGGCCCAGAAGATGGAAGCCGTCGGCCAGCTCACCGGCGGCCTCGCCCATGATTTCAACAACCTGCTCACCATCATCACCGGCAACCTCGCCACGCTGAAGGACAAGCTGCCCGCCCACCCGGACTTCGAGGATCACCTCGAACCGGCCCTCGCCGCCGCCCGCCGGGGTGCCGAACTGATCCGCCGCCTGCTCACCTTTTCGCGCCAGCAATCCCTCGACCCCTGCCCGGTGGAAGTCGGCGCCCTCGTCCACGGCATGATGCAGCTGCTGTCCCGCTCGCTCACCGAGCGCATCGCCATCCGCCTCGACCTGCCCACCGAAAAACTCCACGCCCTGATCGACCCCCACCAGCTCGAAAGCGCCCTCCTCAACCTCGCCATCAACGCCCGCGACGCGATGCCCGACGGCGGCCGGCTGAGCATCGCCGTGGCCCGCCGCCACATCCCCAAAAGCCTCGCCCTGCTGGTCGATACGCCGCCCGGCGACTACGTGCAGTTCGACGTCGCCGACACCGGAACCGGCATCGCGCCAGAACACCTGCCGCGGGTCTTCGAACCCTTCTTCACCACCAAATCCTTCGGCGCCGGCAGCGGCCTCGGGCTGGCCATGGTGTATGGCTTCATCCGCCAGTCCGGCGGCAACATCCGCATCCTCAGCACCCCGGGCGTCGGCACCAGCGTGCGCTTCATCGTCCCGATGACCGACGCCCCCGTCCCGGCACCCGCACCGGCCCGCCACACCGCCGACGGCGCGGACGCGAGCCGGCTGGTACTGCTGGTCGAGGACGACCCCGAAGTGCGCAAGGTCATCCGCCAACAGCTCACCGAGCTCGGCTACCCGGTGCTCGAAGCCGCCAACGGCGTCGACGCCGGCACCATGCTGGAGGCAGTGGAAGACATCGCGCTGCTCGTCTCCGACACCGTCATGCCCGGCATGGGCGGGCGCGAACTGGCCGCCCTGGCGCGCCGGCTGCGCCCGCAACTGCCCATTCTGCTGATCACCGGCTACGCCACCGGCGAGGCGCCTGCCGCCATGCCGGACATCCCGACCCTGCGCAAACCTTTCGAGCGCGCCGGACTCGCCGACGCCATCGCCACGGCCGTCGCCGCCGCCGTTCCCCCGGAGACCCCGGCACCATGACATTCGCCGACCACGACAGTCCGCTCATCTTCGTCCTCGAGGATGAAACCGACATCGCCCGCCTGATCGCCGGCACCCTCGCCGAATACGGTTTTCGCAGCGAAAGCTTCGGCACCGGACGCGCCCTGCTGGCCCGCGTCAAACGCATCCAGCCCGAACTGGCCATCCTCGACCTCGGCCTGCCCGACATGGACGGCCTGCAGGTGCTGCGCGAACTGCAGGAGCAGCACCCCTGCGCCGCGCTTATCCTCACCGGCCGCGACGGCCTCACCGACCGGGTGCTCGGCCTCGAACTCGGCGCCGACGACTATCTGGTCAAACCCTTCGAACCGCGCGAACTCGTCGCCCGCGTGCGCTCCATCCTGCGCCGCTACCAAAAGGCCGCCGCCAGCGAGCCCAGCGGCCACTCGGGTGCCCGCTTCAGCGGCTGGCACTTCGACATCGGCCGCCTCAGCCTCAGCGCCGAAGACGGTCGCGAGGTGTCCCTGTCAGCCGCCGAAGCCGCCCTGCTGCAAACCCTGCTCAAGCGCCCCAACAAGATCCTGACCCGCGAACAGCTCATCGGCGAGCGCGACCTCGACCCCTTCGACCGCAGCATCGACGTGCGCATCTCGCGCCTGCGCCGCAAGCTCGAAGACGACCCGCAGGATCCGAAGATCATCAAGACGGTGTATGGCGCCGGCTACCTGCTGTGTGCATCGGTAATCTGGGAGTAAACCCGTAAAATGCGGCCTCTTACTAGGGAGGGAAACCCAGCATGACAACAAGACCATTCAAAGTCCTCGGCGTCCAGCAGATCGCCATCGGCGGCCCGTCGAAAGACCGCCTGCGCACCCTGTGGGTCGACATGTTCGGCCTCGAAGTGACCGGCAACTTCGTCTCCGAACGCGAAAACGTGGACGAAGACATCACCGCCATGGGCAAGGGCCCGTTCAAGGTCGAAGTCGACCTGATGCAGCCCCTCGACCCCGACAAGAAGCCCGCCGTGCACACCACTCCGCTGAACCACGTGGGCCTGTGGATCGACGACCTGCCCAAGGCCGTCGAATGGCTCGGCGCCAACGGCGTGCGCTTTGCACCGGGCGGCATCCGCAAGGGCGCCGCCGGTTTCGACATCACCTTCCTCCACCCCAAGGGCAACGAAGAATTCCCCATTGGTGGCGAAGGCGTGCTGATCGAACTGGTCCAGGCGCCGCCGGAAGTCATCGACGCCTTTGCCAGGCTGGCAGGCTGATCGCCTGACAGTGCTGCAAACAGGGGCTGGTCTTTCTGTGAAGGACCAGCCCCTTTTTTATGGGCTGGCAGGATGCGCCTGTCGTTCGGAAAACCGAATACCATACGGGCGTTTCATTCCTGCCTGCCCGAAACCCATGCCTGCTTTCCTGCTGCTCCGGCTCTTGATTTTCCGTCTGCTGGCAGCCTGCCTGCTGCTTGCTGGCCCCGGAATCCGGCCTGCCAGCAGCGCCAGCGAAGCGCCGGACCTGCGGGGCGATCCGGTCACCCGCTTCCGCGCCAGCCTCAGCCACAACGAAATCGCGTGGCTCGGCGAGCATCCGGAACTGCGGGTCGGCAACGGCCCGGATTTCCAGCCTTTCTACGCCTGGCACGGCGACAAGCGCTATACCGGCCCCAGCGCCGATTACCTGGAACTGCTCAGCCGACGCACCGGCCTGCGCTTCCAGCTGCAACGCTTTGCTGATTTTCCAGCCACCATGGCAGCCCTCAAGCAGGGTGCCATCGACATCATTCCCACCCTCACGCCAACCGAAGCGCGCCGCAAGGAATACCTGTTCACCGGCGGCTACCTGCATTCACCGGCCATCGTCGTGACCCGCAGCGGCAGTGGCGCAGTGGCCCTGCCGGGCAATTTCGAAGGGGTGCGGATCGCCATCGAACAGGGCCATGCCTCCCGCGAGATCCTGCGCCGCAGCAAGCCGGCCGCCACCTTCGTGGACTTCCCCGACACCGCGGCTGCGCTGCGCGCCGTCTCCAGCGGCGAGGCCGACGCCTACGTGGGCATGCTCGCCGTGGCCCACTATTACATTGAGCAACTCGCCCTGGCCAACCTGCAGGTGCGCCAGCGTTTCGACGCCGACCTGTCGGCGATGGCCATGGCGGTCAACCGCGACCAGCCGGTGCTGCACGACATCCTGCGCAAGGCCATGCTCTTCGTCAGCGACGACGAGAGCAACGCCCTGGCCCGCCACTACCTGCCTGCCGGCACCGGCATTCCCGGCGAGAGCTTCCGCCTGAATGCCGCCGAGCAGGCGTGGCTGCGCAGCCACGGACCAGTGCGCATGGGCTATGACCAGGCCTTCTACCCGCTCAGTTACACCAATAGCAGCCACCAGGCCGAGGGCTATTCCATCGAACTGTTCCGCCTGCTGCGCGACAAGGCCGGCCTGACCGTGGACGAGACTGCCGGCCCGTGGGCCACGGTACTCAAGAAGACCGTCGGCGATGACCTCGACGTGCTCGTCGCGGTGGCCAACACCGCCGAGCGACGCGACAAGCTGCTCTTTGTCGGCCCCTACATGAGCACGCCCACCGTCATCGTCACCCGCAGCGATTTCCAGCAGGTCTGGGACCTGGCCGAATTTGCCGGCCGCAAGCTGGCACTTATCGAAGACCACTTCCTGCGCCAGCGCATCAACAGCGCCTACCCGTCAATCCAGCTGATCGAAGTGCCCGGCCAGGAAGACGCCCTGCGCCTGGTAGCGGCCGGCTCGGCCGACGTGGCCATCGGCAACCTGCACGCGGTCAATCGCCTTATCCAGTCGAAGTTCCTCGGCAAGCTTTACATCGCCGGTCACGTGCCGGACGGCGACAGCGAACTCTACTTCGGCGTCAGCAAGCAGGCGCCGGAGCTCGCCGCGATCCTGCGTCGGGCGCTGGATGCCGTGTCCCCCGCCGACATCGCAGCCGCCAAGAACCGCTGGCTGGATACCCGCTACGCCCCCGGCCAGTCGATATCCGACATTACCGCCTTCGTCGGCCCCGTCTTCGCCGGACTGCTGACCTTGCTGATCGTCAGCGCCTACTGGAACCGGCACCTCCAAAAGGAACTGGCGGCCAGCCGGGATCGCCTCAAACACCCCCTGCAGGCACTCGAAACCTGTACCGACCAGCTGCAGGCCGCCCTCGTGGCCAGCGAGGCTGGCACGGCGAGCCGCCTGCTCGATGACATCCGGCAGCACCTCCAGTCACTGGAAAAGTCAGCCGCCCCCCCGGGCAAGCGGGTCGATCCCCCGCCCCGCTAAAGCGCCTTCGCCTGGAAGGTATTGCACACGCCCAACTGGCCCGACGCCATGCCACGCTTGAACCAGCGCATGCGCTGGTCGGCGGAACCATGGGTAAAGCTGTCCGGCACCGCGTAACCCTGGGCCTGCTTCTGCAGGTTGTCATCGCCGATGGCCGACGCCGCGGTCAGCGCCTCCTCCACGTCGCCGGCCTCGAGAATGCCCCGCGCGGCATCGGCATTCTTCGCCCACACCCCGGCCAGGCAGTCGGCCTGCAGTTCCAGGCGCACCGACAGCGCGTTGGCCTCGCGCTCACCAGCCCGCTGACGCGCCGCCTGCACCTTGTCGGAAATACCCAGCAGGTTCTGCACGTGGTGACCCACTTCATGGGCAATCACATAGGCCTGGGCAAAGTCACCCGGCGCCTTGTAGCGGGATTTCAGTTCCTGGTAAAAGGCCAGGTCGATGTACACCTTCTGGTCGCCCGGGCAATAGAACGGCCCCATGGCAGCCTGTCCGGTGCCACAGGCAGTGCGAGTCCGGCCCTCGAACAGGACCAGCGTCGGCGCGGCGTACTGCTTGCCGTTCTGCTGGAAGATCTGCTGCCAGGTGTCCTCGGTTTCAGCCAGCACGTGGCGCACGAACTTCGTCTCTGCATCGTTGGCCGGCGGACCGGCCGGGCGCGACACCGCACTGGGCGCCGGCGCATTGGTCGCCTGATTCAGGACCACGCTCGGATCCACCCCGAAATACATGGCCACCAGGGCCAATACGATGGTGCCGACGCCAATGCCCCGTCCGCCGATGGGCAAGCCACCACCCCCACCCCCGCGCCGATCCTCGACGTTATTGCTTTCCCGACTATTGTCAAAACGCATGAAGACTCCCGTCTGCCCTGAAAACCCCGTTATACCGCAGTTTTTGCGGCGCAACATTTACCTTGTGTCGCGTGCACATTATCGTTATAGTTGTCGGTCCGGTGCAAAGCGGTTCGCACCGAGTCACATCGTCCCTGACCTTCTTATATCTCCCGTATTCGACGAGAGGTTGTCCTGATCGGTTAGTGCCGATATGCCAGTCAGGCAGCCCTACTGTTGCGCGCATCTACTGCGCGGCGACGCGTTGCCGTTTTTTCTTCGCGGGCACCGCATCCGCAATACCTAAAGATAAGGAAGCGAACATGGATTTCGCCAGCCTCGGCCTGTCCGAGAACATTGTAAAAGCCGTTAACGAAGCCGGCTACACCGAAGCCACCGACGTACAGGCCGCCGCCATTCCGGCCGCCCTCGCCGGCAAGGACCTGATCGTCTCCAGCCAGACCGGCTCCGGCAAGACTGCAGCCTTCATGCTGCCGTCCCTCCAGCGCCTGACCGCCGAACCGACCATCAAGGCTCGCGGCCCCCGCGTGCTGGTTCTCACCCCGACCCGCGAACTCGCCGTGCAGGTTACCGAAGCCGCCAAGGGCTACGGCAAGCACATGCGTCACGCCAAGGCTGTCAGCGTTGTCGGCGGCATGCCCTACCCGGTGCAGAACAAGCTCCTCACCAGCCCCTACGAAATCCTCGTGGCGACCCCCGGCCGCCTGATGGACCAGATGAATCGTGGCCGCATCGACTTTTCGCGCCTCGAAGTGCTGATCCTCGACGAAGCCGACCGCATGCTCGACATGGGCTTCGTGGACGACATCGAAGCCATCGTCGCCAAGCTGCCCGCCACGCGCCAGACCCTGTTCTTCTCGGCCACCGTCGACGGTCAGGTCGCCCGCATGATGCAACGCATGCTGAAAGACCCGGAACGCATCGAGATCAACAATGCCCAAGCGCGCCACGAGAACATCGAACAGCGCCTGCTGGTGGCCGACGACATCGGTCACAAGAACCGTCTCCTCGACGGCATCCTGCGCGACGTGGGCGTCGAACAGGCCATCGTATTCACCGCCACCAAGCGCGACGCCGACGCCCTGACGCTCAACCTCGAATCGCAAGGCCACTCGGTTGCCGCCCTCCACGGCGACATGAACCAGCGCATGCGTACCCGCACCCTCGACCAACTGCGTCGTGGCCACCTGCGTGTCCTGATCGCCACCGACGTTGCCGCCCGCGGCATCGACGTGCGCACCATCAGCCACGTGATCAACTACGACCTGCCGAAGGTTGCTGCCGACTACGTGCACCGCATTGGCCGTACCGGCCGCGGCGGCTCCAACGGCATCGCCATCAGCCTGGCCGAACGTCGTGACGTGCGTCTGCTGCGCGCCATCGAACGCTTCACCCGTCAGCCCCTGGCCGTGCATACCCTGCCCGGTCTGGAAGCCCGTTCGACCATGCCCGCCGACGACCGTCGCCCGGGTGGTGGCAACAACGGCCCGCGTCGTGAAGGCGGCCGCAGCTTCGGCAACGCCCCGCGTTTCGGCGACAACAAGCGTCCGTCCGCCGGTGGCCGTTTCGGCAACGACGCCCCGCGTGGCGAAGGCCGTCCCGCCAGCCCCTGGGCCAGCGAAGGCCGTCGCAGCGACGCCCCCAGCGCAGCACGTCACCCGGAACATCGTACCGAGTTCCCCCACGTGGCCAAGCGCAGCTCCACCCACCACAATGCAGGCGGCGGCTTCGGCGGCGCGCGCACTGAAGGTGCCGCGGGCAAGCCGCGCGCTGGTCGCACTTTCAATCGCGACCGGTAAGCCATACTGATCGGTCCGGAACCCGTTTCCGGACCTGTCAAATCAAAGGGCGCCTGCGGGCGCCCTTTTTCACGTCTGTGTCATTCCGAGGAAAGCCGGGAAAAGACCCCTTACTTCCCAAGGTTGATCGCCCGTCCCCCGTCTATGATTGAAAAGGCATGCCGGACCGGAAAACCTTATCCGCCCCGGCCCGATTTCCAAAGGGGGAAAAATCCATGAAAATCACCAGCTCCATCGTCGGCGAAGTCGAAGTCTCTGCAGATCGCGTGATCGAATTTCCGGCCGGCCTTCCGGGCTTTGAAGCCTGCAAGCAATTCACCCTGCTGCACGCCGAAGGCAACGAAGCGCCCAAGGCCTTCATGCTGCAAAGCCTCAACGATCCGGAAGTCATGTTTTCCGTCACCACGCCAGACGTCCTTGGCCTCAACTACGAGTTCACCCTCACCGACGACGAAGTGGCGGCCCTGCAACTGGTCAACTCCGACGACGTCAGCCTGCTGCTGATCGTTCGCCACAACGACGCCGCCGACAGCAACCCGGCCGAATCGCCGGTGCGCGCCAACCTCATGGCGCCACTGGTTCTCAACACCGCCACCCGCCGTGGCCTGCAAAAGGTTATCGGCCGCGTCGACACCAGCGTCACCCTGCGCGCCGTCGGCTAAGGCTTTCAGTACAACAGAAACGCCCGCCGTTCCTCTTCCCACTCCCGCTCGTCGGCCATCGCCAGCGCGTCCAGGTCGCCCGGGCGGGAATTCGGGTCATCCACCCACTCCCGCAGAATCTCCGAACCATTGATCAAATCGATGGCGAGGCGGTCGTGCTCGTATTCGTAGGCAAAATCGCGCCACAGGGGATAGTCGCGGTTCAGGTGACGGATCGCCTTGAATGCCAGCGCCTGCAGGCGCCACGGGCGAAATGCGGCGTGATCGTAATGGGCCGGGTCTTCCACGTGAATCTGCACGCCGTTGCACAGCTTGCCGGCGTGCTTGTGAAAAGTGGGCTCGAACCAGCACTCGCGCAGGCGGCAACCGGCCAGCCACTTGGGCGCAAAGACATCCATGTGGGCGATCACCTTGCGCGCTTCGATGTCGGGGGCGCCGAAGAGCTCCAGCGGACGCGTGGTGCCGCGCCCTTCCGACAGCGTCGTCCCTTCCAGCATCACGGTGCCCGCATAGGCGCGGGCCATCGACAGGTTGGGCGCATTGGGGCTCGGATTGATCCAGCTCCGCTCGGCCACCGGCCAGCCGTAGCCGGGAGCCGCATCGGGCTGCCAGCCCTGCATGGAAATCACTTCACACTCCACGTCCAGCTTGAGCGTCGCGATGAACCAGCGGGCCAGTTCGCCCATCGTCATGCCATGGCGCATCGGCAGCGGGCCGGCGCCGACGAAACTTTCCCAGCCGGGCTGCAGCAGCGTGCCTTCCACCGGGCGGCCGGCGGGGTTCGGGCGGTCGAGCACCCACACGGCCTTCTTGTGCTTGGCCGCGGCTTCCAGCACGTAGCGCAGTGTGGTGATGAAGGTGTAGATGCGGCAGCCCAAGTCCTGCAGATCGACCAGCAGGACGTCGAAGCGATCCATCATCGTCGCCGTCGGGCGGCGCACCTCGCCATACAGGCTGAACACCGGAATGCCGTGCAGAGGATCGAAGAAGTCGGACGACTCGACCATGTTGTCCTGCTTGTCGCCGCGCAGGCCGTGCTGCGGGCCGAAAGCCGCCGTCAGCTGGATGTCCGGCAGCGCAGCCAGGGCGTCTAGGGAATGGCTCAGGTCGCGGGTAACAGAGGCCGGATGGGCGAGAAGAGCGACCCGCTTGCCCGCCAGAGGGCGGCGCAGGGCAGGGTCGGCAAGCAGGCGATCGAGGCCGAACTGGATCATAAAGTAGGCACTTTCAGGGCAAGGGCAAAGCCCTCGCGGTGGTGGAAATCGGGTTGGCCGGCCGGGTGGCGCAGGGCCCAGTAGCGATGGCTGCCATCGGCATGTTCGACGACGGCACTAAGGCCAAGGCACACATCGCCGGCGGGCAGGCTTTGGGCGGCCAGCTGCACGTCAAGTTCCAGTGTAGCGCCCTGGCGACGCACCACAAGCTGCGGTGCAGGGCAGGCCGGCGACACACTGCGCTGGCGGTAATCGTCGAAGTCGAAACGCATCCACTGGCCACTGGGCGAGAAGTTGAACTCCCGGTAAGACCGCTCACCCTCCACCGCCACGAACAGCTCGAAGCAGGTGTGCGCCCACAGGCGCTCCGGCGCCAGAACCATCGTTCCGTCGGGAATCCGCAGGGCGGCAAGATCGCCATCGAGCCGGTAAGCCAGCGACAGGCCGCCGGCCGCCTCGCGCAGTACCGACACGCCAATCGCCCGCACGCAGGCATCCGGCGCAGCGGGATGACAAACGAGGGCGTGAGCAAGGGAAGCAGACATGGGAGGGCAAGGAATGAAATCGGCCCGGCAGTTTAACGGGTCTCGCCCGGCACGTTAAACTGCAGGGCCTCCACCGCCTCATCTTCATGTCCATTTCCAAGCCAGTCCAGCGCACCCTGCGCGATCGAGCCCGCCAGGTCGCCCTCTTCGAGATCGGCGGCCTCGTGCTCAGCACCCCGCCCTTCGTGTGGCTGTCGGACGTGCCCTTCGTGGACGCCGTCGGCCTGATGTTCGTGCTGGCGCTGATCGCCACCCTCTGGAACGCCGCCTACAACACCGGCTTCGACTGGATCGAGGGCCGCCTCACCGGCCGCCAGGCCGACCAGCGCCCGTGGCCGATGCGTGTCGCCCATGCCCTCGGCTTCGAAGGCGGCATATTGGTGCTGGGGCTGCCGGTGGTGATGGCGTGGACCGGCATGGGCTGGATGGCCGCCCTCGTGGCCGACATCGGTCTTGCCCTGTTCTACGTTGTTTATGCCTTTTTCTTCAACCTGGCCTACGACCGGGTGTTTCCCATCACTGCGACTGCCAGCTAACGAAACCGGAGCCCCCATGCCCACCACCACCCTCATCATCACCGGCATGCAGTCCGACGACTGCCTGCGCACCGTCATGAACGCCATCCAGGATCTGCCCTGCATCGGCCACGTGGAACTCTCCATCGAAACCGGCGAAGCCAGCATCGAGCACACCTCCATGGTGTCCGAAGGCGACATCCGCTCGACCATCGAGGAAGCAGGTTTTCCGACCCGGTAGGGGCTGTAGGCACTGTAGGGGCGACTTCAGTCGCCCTCGGACTCCGGTCTACGGCATGTCTGTGATTGACGAGGGGATGGGCGACTGAAGTCGCCCCTACAAGTCGCCCCTACAAGTCGCCCCTACAAGTCGCTGCGGTCTGCTGCCGTCCGGCGCCCGGCTATAATCCGGCCCTTCACCCCTGCCAGGATTGCCCCGTGTCCGACCGCCTTGCCGTTCTTCCCCAATACCTCATTCCCAAGCAGGCGCTCACCGTGCTGGCCGGCAAGCTGGCCAGTGCCAAAGCCGGTGGACTCACCACCCGCGTGATCCGCTGGTTCGTCGGCCGTTACGGGGTGAACATGGCCGAGGCGGCCAATCCGGACATCGCCAGCTACGCCAGCTTCAACGACTTCTTCACCCGCCCGCTCAAGGCCGGCGCCCGCCCGCTGGCCCAGGCCGACTTCATCTGCCCGGTGGACGGCGCCATCAGCCAGTTCGGCCACATCGACCGCGACCAGATCTTCCAGGCCAAGGGCCACAGCTACTCCACCCACGCGCTGGTCGGCGGCGACCGCGACCTGGCGATCCAGTTCCAGGACGGCGAGTTCGCCACCCTTTACCTCAGCCCGCGCGACTACCACCGCATCCACATGCCCTGCGACGGGCGCCTGACGCGGATGATCTACGTCCCCGGCGCACTGTTCTCGGTTAACCCGACCACCGCCCGCGGCGTGCCCGGGCTGTTTGCCCGCAACGAACGCGTGGTGTGCGTCTTCGAGAACGACGAGATCGGCCCCTTCGTGCTCACACTGGTCGGCGCCACCATCGTCGGCAGCATGGCCACCGTGTGGCACGGCCAGATCAACCCGCCGCGCCCCGGCAAGATCCAGGAATGGGACTACGCAGCCGGCCAGGTCACGCTCAAGAAGGGCGACGAAATGGGCCGCTTCCTGCTCGGCTCCACCGTCGTCATGCTCTTCCCCAAGAAACGCCTCCGCTTCACCCCCGACTGGGCGCCCGCACGGGCGATCCGCATGGGCGAAGCCATGGGCAGCCGCTGAACGCACCCGCCATGCGCCTGCCGGCCCTGCCACTGATCGTCATCGCCCAGCTGTTCGGCACGTCCCTGTGGTTTTCGGCCAACAGCGCTGGCGACGACCTGATGCGAGCCTGGGGCCTGCAGCCGGCCGATCTCGGCCAGCTCACCAACGCGGTGCAGCTCGGCTTCATCGTCGGCACGCTCACCTTCTCCCTCAGCGGCCTGGCCGACCGTTTTCCGGCCAGCCGCATCTTCGCCATCTGTGCGCTGCTCGGCGCCGCCGCCAATGCCGGCTTTGCACTGCTCGCCGATGGCATGGGCAGTGCGCTGGCCTTTCGCTTCGCCGTCGGGCTGGCGCTGGCCGGGGTCTACCCGCTGGGCATGAAACTGGTCGTCAGCTGGGTGCCGGAGCAAGCCGGCCACGCGCTGGCCTGGCTGGTCGGCATGCTCACCCTCGGCACCGCGCTGCCCCACGGCGTGCGCTTTCTCGATGCAGGATGGGGCTGGCAGGCCACGGTGCTGGTGTCGTCGGGTCTGGCCGTGCTGGCAGCCGGACTGATCATCAGCCTCGGTGACGGCCCGCATCTCGTGCGCAAGGCCGGTGCGCCGCCGCTGCGTCTGGGCCGCGTGCTCTACGCGCTGGCCGAACCGCGCTTCCGGGCCTCGGCCCTCGGTTACTTCGGTCATCAATGGGAGCTGTATGCCTTCTGGACGCTGGTGCCACTGCTGGTCGGCGCAGCCCGCCCGGGGCCAGTGTCTGGCCCGGCCTTCGCGGTGATCGGCATCGGTGCGCTGGGCTGCGTGCTCGGCGGCTACGTCAGCCGCAAGGCCGGCAGCGCCCGCGTGGCTGCCGTGGCGCTGGCCATCTCGGCGGCCTGCTGCGCGCTCTACCCGTTTTTGAAGGGCGCGCCGGAATGGCTGCTGGCTGCGGTGATGCTCGTATGGGGCGCCAGCGTGGTCGCCGACTCGCCGCACTTCTCGGCCCTGTCGGCCCGCGCCTGTCCGCCGGAAATCGTCGGCAGCGCCCTGGCCTTCCAGAACGCCATCGGCTTCGCCATCACCATGGGCTCCATCGCCCTCACCACCCGCGTGTGGCCGGACATCCACGAGCAGGTCGCGTGGATCCTGCTACCCGGCCCGGTATTCGGCCTCATCGCCCTGTGGCCGTTATGGAAACCCGGCGCGAGGTAAGGCGACTGTAGGGGCGACTTGTAGGGGCGACTTCAGTCGCCCTCGGACTCCGGTCGACGGCATGTCGGTGATTGGTGGGCGGATGGGCGACTGAAGTCGCCCCTACAGGCTGCCCCTACAAGTCGCCCCTACACCTCGCCGCTATTCGCGCCCCAGGCGCAGGATGCGCACTGCCCCGGCCAGCACCATCACGCCGATGATGCTGCCCACCACCCAGTCCGGCCACGGGCTGCCGAGCCAGGCGACCAAAGCGCCGGCAACGATCACCCCCAGGTTGGCCAGCGCGTCGTTGGCGGTAAAGATGTAGCTTGCCTTCATGTGAGCCCCGCCGTCGCGGTGCCCGGCAATCAACCACATGCAGCTCACGTTGGCGACAAGCGCCAGCACCGACACGCCCACCATCGCCGAGGCAACGGTGGTCGAGCCATGGATCACGTGTTCCGCCACCTGCCCGAACAAACCCAGCCCGAGCAGCAACTGCAGCCAGCCGGCAAAGCGCGCCGCCTTCAATTGCAGGGCCGCGCCGCGCCCCACGGCGTACAGCGCCACCGCATACACCGCCGCATCGGCAAACATGTCCAGGCCATCCGCCAGCAAACCGGACGACTCGGCCCACCAACCGGCCAGCCCCTCGATGACGAACATCGCCGCGTTGATCGCCAGCAACCACGACAAGGCCCGCCGCTCCGCCGCCGGATCGGCCAGCTTTGCTACCGGCGCCCCCTCGGCCGGGCCGCTGGCCAGACGCTCGCACCCCATGCCCACACGGGCAATGCGCGCCTCGATCTCATCCACCGGCGTCGCATGCCACACGCTCACCGTGCGGGCCAGCAAATCAAACTCCAGCCCGTGGGCCTGCCCCTCCAGTGCCATACGCACCAGCGCCTCCTCGGCCGGGCAATCCATGTCGGCCACCCGAAAGCGCGACACGAAACGCGCCTCCCCCGCCAGCAGCACAGGCGCCTGCACCTTGGGCGCACCGCAACTGCAGCCGCCCGAACACGAAGAACTCGCTTCATTCATTGCTCATATCCTTAGCTGTAGGGGCGACTTCAGTCGCCCATCGGACTCCGGTCAAAGGCTTGTCTGTGATTGACGGGCGGATGGGCGACTGAAGTCGCCCCTACAGCTAACCCCACACGTCGCCTCTGATTGGCGTTGCCGCGATGGTAGCCTTTCGACTTCGCTTTCCGCACGCCCCGCCTTCCATGAGCACCGTCCCCATCCGCTACGTCGAACCCGTCTTCCGCCCGCCCTCCGAAGCCGAATCCCTGATCCTGCCGGTCACCGACGGCTGCTCATGGAACAACTGTACCTTCTGCGAGATGTACACCGCCCCGCAAAAGGCCTTCCGCGCCCGGAGCGAAGACGAAGTCATCGACAGCATCCGCCACACCGGCGCCCGCTACGGCGAGCAGATCCGGCGCGTGTTCCTGGCCGACGGTGACGCGCTGGTGCTGCCGACCCGCCGCCTGCTCGCCATCCTCAACGCCATCAAAGAACACCTGCCCGCCGTGCATCGCGTCTCCAGCTACTGCCTGGCCCGCAACCTCAAGAAGAAGACTGTCGCCGAGCTCGCCAGCCTGCGCGCCGCCGGCCTGCGCATGGTCTACCTCGGTGCCGAATCCGGCGACGACGACGTGCTGGCCAAGGTGAACAAGGGCGAAACCTTCGAGAGCACCCGCGATGCCCTCGACAAGCTCGGCGAAGCCGGCATCACCCGCTCGGTGATGATCCTCAACGGCCTCGGTGGCCAGGTGCTGAGCGAGCAACACGCCGACAACTCCGCCCGCCTCGCCAACGCCACCCAGCCGGAATTCCTGTCCACGCTGGTGGTCAGCTTCCCCGGCGGCGAAGCGCGCTTCCGCACTGGATTTCCCGAATGGGAACCCCTCGACCAGCAAGGCCTGTTCCGCGAGATGGAACGCTTCCTGTCGCAACTCGACCTGCGCCGCACCGTATTCAGATCGGATCACGCCAGCAACTGGCTGGTCTTGAAAGGCACCCTCGGCGCCGACAAGGACAAGCTGCTGGAACAGGTACGCACCGCCATCGCCGCACCGGCCCATGCGCACCTGCGGCCAGCGTGGGCGCGGGGGCTGTAGGGGCTCCCTGTAGGGGCGACTTCAGTCGCCCATCCCCCCGCCAATCACAGACATGTCGTAGGCCGGAGTCCGAGGGCGACTGAAGTCGCCCCTACAGGGCGCTCCTGCCCGCGACAGATCTTCGTTCCGACCCATCGGATGATGATTCCTATGAACCTCAACTGTCTTCCGATAGTCCGGGATTGAGATCCGATGCGCCCGATACGTGTCCATGACTATCGGAACTGATTTCCGATAGTCATGGATCGAGTTGTCAGCCGTCACAACAAGGTTTGCGACTATCGGAATAGGGTTCACTGTGGGCAGATGTCGATGCACAGGCGTCATGAATGAAAACACCCCGCTCGCCCCAAGCACCAACCCCGTCACGGGAAGCACTTGCCTGCGGTGCTATGCTCGACAGGTTCGCCGGGCGCCTTTGTGGACGCCGGCCAGACCGTTTTCGGAGCATTCCCCATGAAATCTGCTTTCGCCCTCAGTCAGCTCGCGCTGGCTACCAGCCTGGCCTTCGCCGCACCGGCTCTTTTTGCGCAGACGGTCGCGCCCGTCGCCAAGCCTGTGACGCCTCCCGCCGCCGTCAAACCCGCCGTGCCCAGCCCTGCCCCGGCCGTCAAGCCGGCGATTCCTGCCCCGCTGGCGGCAACGCCTGCAGCCGCGGCGCCGGGCACCACGCCGGCCGTGCCCGGTGCGCTGCCGGTCGACCCGAACGCGCCGGTGGTGCCGCCGCCCCCTCCCCCGCCGCCGCTGTCCGACATCATCTTCACCAACGGCGACGTAATCACCCTCGACGACAAACGCCCGAGCGCCCAGGCGGTGGCGATCAAGGGCAGCAAGATCCTCGCCGTGGGCAAGACCAAGGACATCCTCGCGCGCTGGAACAGCGAGGGCACCGAGGTGGTCGATCTGGCCGGCAAGACGCTGGTGCCGGGCTTCATCGACGCCTGGGGGCAGATGTCGCGGCTTGGCCTGTTCTCGGTGGCGGCCCAGTTGCAGTCGCCGCCGCTCGGGCCGGTGACCGACACCAACGGCCTCTTGCGCCAGTTGCGCGAATGGTCGAAGGGCGAGCTGGCCCAGCGTTTCGGCTGGATCATCGGCGTCGGCTACGACGACAGCCGTCTGCGCGAGCAGCGTGCGCCGAGCCGCAACGATCTGGATTCGGTGTATCGCGACAAGCCGGTGATCATCATTCACCAGTCGGGCCGCCAGCTGGTGGCCAACGGCAAGGCGCTGGAACTGGCCGGCATCAACCGCGACAGCATCGACCCGCCGGGCGGCCGCATCAGCCGCTGGCCGGGCTCGAAGGAGCCGGACGGGCTGCTTGAAGGCTCGGCCGCGGTGGCGCTGATCGGCGCCCTGCCCCAGCTCGGCAAGGACGATCGTCAGGCCATGATCCAGCAGGGCCAGAGCCTGTACCTGAAGAACGGCTACACCACCGCCGTCGAGGCCCGCGCCACGCCGGAAGATTTTGCGCTGTACACGCAGGCCGCCGACCTCGGCACGCTGAAGCTCGACGTGGCCCTCTATGCCGATCTGGCCAGCAGCGCCGCCAGCCTCAAGGGCCACAAGAGCATCGGCCCCAAGTACTACAAGAGCCACCTGCGTCTGGCCGGCGTGTCCTTCAGCCTCGACGGCAGCGCCGACGAGCGCAGCGCCTGGCTGACCCAGCCCTACCAGTTCCCGCCGGCCGGCAAGCGCAGCGGATTCACCAGCTACCAGGCGGTCAGCGACGAAGTGGTCGGCGATCTGCTCGGCCGCGCCTACGCCAACGGCTGGCAGGTGGCCGTGCAGGCCAATGGCGATGCGGCCATCGAGCAGTTCATCAACGGCATTCGCGCCGCTGCCGGCAAGTATCCGGGCAAGGATCGCCGCCCGCTGCTGGTGGGCGCCCAGATGATTCGCGACGACCAGCTGGATGCGCTGAAGGAACTGGGCATCGGCGTATCGCTGGCACCCCAGCGCCTCACCCTCGGCCTCGCCAGCCTCCAGGACGACGCCCTCGGCAAGGAGCGCACTGCGCGCTTCATCCCCGCCGCCAGCGCCCAGCGCCATGGCGTGCCGGTGCTGCTCAACGCTGACAACGCGCTCATCGAACCGGCGCCCTTCGGCGTACTCGCCGCCGCCATTAAGCGCCCGGTCGGCGAAGACCAGCAGCTCACCCCGCTGGACGCCCTCAAGGCCCTCACGCTGCTGCCGGCACGCCAGATCGGCGAAGAGAAGATCAAGGGCAGCATCGCCGCCGGCAAGCTCGCCGACCTCACCGTGCTGTCGGCCAACCCGCTCAAGACCCCCGCCGACAAGCTCGGCGACATCCGGGTGATCGGTACGCTGAAGGAAGGCGTGACGGTGTTCGGCAGCAACGAAGGCGGCGTGCCGATCACCCGCTAAGGTGGCTTACTTGAGGCTCGACAGGTAGTCGACGACGGCCTCGATGTTCTTCGCACCGAGGCCGGTGACGGCAGCGGTCATCGGCGGGTAGGCCCGCTCGCCGCTCTGGTCGAGGTAGCGCTTGATGTTGCGGCGCAGGTATTCGGCCTGCTGGCCGGCCAGGCGCGGAAAGCTCTCGCCACCCCTGGCGTCGGTGCCGTGGCAGCGGCTGCAGTTCTTCTGGAACATCTCGCGCCCGCCAGCCGCCAGCGGGCCCGGTGCAGCCACCGACGGACTGACCGACTGGGACGCGAAGAAGACGGCGATGTTGGCCTTTTCCTCGGCATTGAGCACCTTCATCAAGCCCTGCATGAAGGCGTCCTTGCGCGTGCCGGCCAGGAAGGCATCGATCTGGCTGAGGATGTACAGCGGGTGCTGGCCGGCCAGGTTGGGGACTTCGCCGTACTTGCTCAAGCCCGTTTCACCATGGCAGTTGGCGCAGAAGAAAGCCGCCTTCCGGCCCGCATCCTGAGCCATTTTCTGGTCGGCCGGCTTGGCCTTGCCAATGCGTTCCAGATGCTCCCGCGGCGTGGGTTGGGCGAGTGCCGGGCCAAGCAAGGCCACCAGCGTCAGCCCCACCAGCACACGACGCACGACACGCCTCCCCGAGCCCAGCGCTTTGATCGACATGCCCATTTCCCTTTTGAAAGATGGGGAATTGTAATCCGCCGTCTTTGGCCTTCAGCGAAATGCGTCACGCGAATCGCGCGTGAGCCGGGGCGACCCCACTACAATCCTGCCTTTGCGCTCTTCCCGAAGCTCCGCCATGCCCTCCGCCCCTCCCCTTTCCGCCTCCGTTGCCATTGTCGGCGGCGGCCCCGCCGGCCTGATGGCTGCCGAAACCCTGGCCCGGGCCGGCGTGCAGGTGGATCTCTTCGATGCCATGCCGTCGGTGGGGCGCAAGTTCCTGCTGGCCGGCCGAGGCGGGCTCAACATCACCCATTCGGAAGCCTTCGCGGCCTTCGCCAGCCGCTACGGCAGCCGCCGGGCGCAGATCGAGCCGCTGCTCGCCGCCTTCACGCCGCAAGCCCTGCGCGACTGGGTCGAGGCACTGGGCGTGACGACCTTCGTCGGCACCTCGGGGCGGGTCTTTCCGGCCGAGATGAAGGCCGCGCCACTGCTGCGCGCCTGGCTGCAGCGCCTGCGCGAGGCCGGCGTACGCTTTCATGTGCGGCATCGCTGGACAGGCTGGAACGAGGATGGCGGCCTCGCCTTCACCACGCCGGACGGTCCGCGCCAATACAAGGCTGATGCGACGGTGCTGGCGCTGGGCGGCGGCAGCTGGGCAAAACTCGGCTCGGACGGTGCCTGGGTGCCGCTGCTCGCCGGCCGCGGCGTGGATGTGGCGCCGCTGCAGCCAGCCAATTGTGGCTTCATTGTTGCGTCACCCCGGGCGGAGCAAAGCACCGGCTGGAGCGAGCACTTTCGCAGCCGCTTTGCCGGCCAGCCGATCAAATCCATCGCCATGCGCCTCGACGGCGACGCCGCGCCGGCCCGCCCCGGCGAGGCGATGATCAGCGACGACGGCATCGAAGGCAGCCTGGTGTATGCCCTGTCGGCGCCGATCCGCGACGCGATCAACAGCGGCGGCAGCGCAACGCTGCTCGTCGACCTGTCTCCCGATCGTTCGCCGGAACGGATTCAGGCCGAGGTGGCCCACCCCCGCGGCGCGCGCTCCCTGTCGAGCCACCTGCAGAGCCGGGTCGGCATCAGCGGGGTCAAGATGGCCCTGTTGCGCGAATGCCTGACAGCCGACGCGCTGGCCGATCGGGCCCGCCTGGCGGCGGCCATCAAGGCCCTGCCCCTGCGTCTGGTGGCGACACGCCCCCTCGACGAAGCAATCAGCAGCGCCGGCGGCGTACGTTTTGAAGACCTGGACGCACAGCTGATGCTGCGCGCCGCGCCGGGCGTTTTTTGCAGCGGCGAGATGCTCGACTGGGAGGCGCCGACCGGCGGTTACCTGCTCAGCGCCTGTTTTGCCAGCGGCAAGGCGGTGGGCGAAGGCGTGCTGGCCTGGCTCACACCGCGCCGGCCAGAAGCGTGTCGCACGTGGCCATGAAGCGCGTCATCGCTGCAGCCTGGGTGAAGCCCTGGTTGCGCTCCTGGTAGGCTTGCGCCCGCTCGCCAAACTCCGGCGAGCTGAAAACCTTGCGCAGCATCTTGTCGATGTCCTTCGGCGGCTGTTGCTGCCCGTGCCACAGGCCGCAGCCGGTCTGCTCGAGACGCCTGCTGGTCATGGTCTGCTCCATCTGCAGCGGCAGCACGAAAAGCGGCTTGCCGGCAGCCAGCATCACATCCACGGTGCCCCCGGCGTGGCACACCGCCAGATCGCATTCCTCGCGCACCCGGCTCATCTTCAAAGGCTCCGAACTGAACGCCAGGTTGGCGCTCTGCAGGCGCTGGACGGTCTGCCTGGCCAGGCCCGGCGCGAAGATCAGCACGCTGGCGTCGAGCTTGCCAAGGGCCGTGATCAGCACCTCGATGTGCGCGTAGTGCGGCTTGAGGTAAGCGAAAACCTTGCGGGTCTTGCCGGCCGGCCAGCGCGGCTCGACGCCGTGCTCGATGCTGTTGATGGCGCCCACGTAACGGTCGGGGTCGCGCGGGCCGTACACGTCCAGCTCCGGTGCGCCGGTGATGAGGGTCGCCTCGGCGTCGTAAAGATCGGCCACCCGTTCGAGCAGCGGCGCGCCCACCGCAGACAGCGCATGGTTGGCGTTGCGCACCAGCTTCTCTTCGCAGTCCCGCTCCCGCGAGGGGGCCCCGGCCTTGGCGTCCCACCACTGGTAGAGCGGCAGCGGCGTGGCCTGCGGCGGCACGGCAAAGCTGTTGCCGGTGATCAGGCGCGGCAAGCCCAGCCCACGGCTGGCCAGCAGGGCTGTGGGCGCATGATCGAAGATCAGCATGTCGGGCTTGAGCAGCTCGAACAGCTTGCGCCACGCCCGCACGATGGAGAGCAGCCCGGCCGGCTGCAGAAAGCCGAACAGAAAGAGCGTCTCGGTGAAGTTGAGCGCCGGCGGCAGCCCCGTCACCGGCGGCAGCCACAGGGGCGCCTGCAGGTATTCAAGGTCGTAGGGGCCGAGCATTTCATCGGCGCGGGAAATGTCGCGCAGGATCATCACCGGCCGGTGACCACGCTCGCGCAGGGCCTGGGCGATGGGCAGGAAGCGGCCGATGTGGCCGTAGTCGGAACCGAGTTCCCAGATGAGGGCGATGGTGGCCATGAGGTCAGGAAATGAAAATGGGCGCCGCGAAGGCGCCCATTAGACTGCAATTACCGCGTGGCGTCAGCGCTGGCGACGGATCCGTCCGGCGCCCAGGCCAGCCAGGCCGAGGCCGAGAAGGGCCAGGGTGCCCGGCAGCGGTACGGCATTGGTGGGCGTGCCGGTGACGCTGAAGGTGGCACCGGTCGGCGGCAGGGTGTTGGCATCGATGCTGCCCGGATCGCCAAGGCCGGCATTGATGCTGGCCGTGCGATAGCAGGTGCCGCCATAACCGCCGTAACCGCCGTAACCCGTATCCACAACCGACATGAGGCCGATGGCATCGGTGGGGCCGTAGCCGTAACCGGTGTCACCGTTACAGGCATAGCTCTCGGAAATGTACGAGCCGTGCGCCGTGGTCACCAGGTCGAAGTCGATGTTCATGCTCTCGCCGGCACCGAGAACGCCCAGATCAAGGCTCACGTTGGTGCCGTTCCAGTAATACCAGGCCGAATAAGCGTCGGAACCGCCGGTGGCGCCGTTGAGGGCGTTGCTGGCGGTGACGTTGCCGCTGGAATCGAGCAGCGCAGAGCTGGCGAAGAGGGTCGAGGACGCGTTCTTCTTGATGCTCAGGTCGTAGCCCGCGGTGCCGCTGCCGGACAACTGGTTGTAGTTGCTGATGCTCAGGCCGCCGTAATAGATGAAGAAGTTCAGCGTGTACTGGGTGTCGGTGCTGCCGCTGTTGATGACCGACAGGGTCCGGTGGAAGGTCGCCGCGCTGTCGAAAGTGCCGTCGCCGTAGGCGGAGGCACGGTAGGTACCGTGATCGTTGCCCCAGGCGCTGGCAGAGGCGCTATTGCCGCTAGCGTCATTGACGCTGGTGTAGTCGCTGATATAGGTCGAGCCGACGGTCGGCCCGAAAGTGCTGGTGGTGCCGGCAGTGGCCGAGCCGCTGACGGTGAGGGCATCGGCGTAGGCCGACACGGCGGCCAGGCTCATCAGGGCGGCAACCAGGGCGCGCATCTTGTTGGTCTTGATCATGGGAGAAGTCCTGTTGATTTATCGTATCGCCAAACACCACAGCACTTTTCGGGCCAAAAACAGCAAATCACTGATTTTGTTAAAAACTTCATATTCTCATTGTGGACACAAGAGGCGGAGTGTAAATAAATGCGATACAAATTTCCGGGCCTGCAACAAGACAAGGGCTTGCAAATGTATATCTAAAGTAATAAGCGGCAGCGTCGTAATACCTCGCCTGACCAGCGCCACGGAAGCTATCGCCATGAATCTGACCAAACGCCTTGTCGTCGCGCTGAGCGCTGCACTGATCGCCCTGCTCGGCATTGGCGCATTGGGCCTGTGGCAACTCAGGCAGGCCAACGCGCGCTTCGAATATGTGCAGGCCAACACCTTTCCGAGCATCAAGGCGATGCAGGACGCGCGCGGCTTCCTGACCAACAGCCGGATGAGCACCTACCAGCACGCGCTGATGACCGAACCGGCCCAGCGCAAGGAGGTCGAGCAGGCCATAAACGATGCCGACCAGAAGCTTGATGCCAAGCTCAATGAGTACGAGCAGAACCTCATCTCCGACGACACTGACCGCCAGTTGCTTGCTGCCGACCGGGACGCCCTCAAGACCTATCGCGCCACCCGCGCTGCCTACCTCGAAAAGTCGAGCACCGGCGACATGGAGGCGGTCCGCCAGATGTTGCGCACCACCCTGAAGGAACAGGCCCTCATCGTCCGGACAACCCTGGCCAAGCACGAGGACTACAACTACACCCTGGGCGAAAAGATGCGCCAGGAAAACACCTCCGACTACAGCACGGCCCTGTGGACCACCGGCAGCGTTCTCGCCCTTGTCTTTGCGGTCGTCGGCATCATGGCCGCAATGCTCATCTCGGCCATGCGCGAGAGCCTCGACGGCATCCGCAACACCCTCGTGCACGTTAATGAATCCCTCGACTTCACCGTCCGCGCACCAGTCAAGCGCATGGATGAGATCGGTGAAACCGCCACCGCCTTCAACCAGCTCTTGTCCAAGCTGCAGGACAACTTCCGCAGCCTCACCGAAGGCGCACGCACGGTGGCCAGCGCAAGCCGCGAGATGAACCACGCCTCGGACCAGGTTTCCATGGCCGCCGGCAGCCAGAGTGAAGCCTCGTCGGCCATCGCCGCCACCGTCGAAGAGATGACCGTCAGCATCAACCACGTGGGCGACCGGGCCGGTGAGGCTCACCATCTGGCGGGCAAATCCGGCGAGATGGCAAAGGCTGGCTCGGCAACCATCGACCACACGATCAGGGACATCCGCAGCATCTCCCAGTCGGTCAGTGCAGCGGCCGTCTCCCTGCGCGAACTGAGTGCCCAGGGCGAGCGGGTCGGTACCGTGGTGCAGGTCATCAAGGAAGTGGCCGATCAGACCAACCTGCTGGCCCTCAACGCCGCCATCGAAGCCGCCCGCGCCGGCGAGCAGGGCCGGGGCTTTGCCGTGGTGGCCGACGAAGTGCGCAAGCTTGCCGAGCGCACCTCCAGCTCCACGCAGGAGATTTCTTCCACCATCGAAGCCATGCGCAAGCACTCCATGCAGGCTGCGGCCGAAATGGAAGCCGCAGAGAATCTCGTCACGCAGAGCGTTTCCCGCGCTGACGACACCGACAAGGCGGTCCACCAGATCGGCGATGCCGCGCACGCGACCGCCGAAACGGTGGCCGAAATTTCCGATGCAATCCGCGAACAGGGCGCAGCCAGCAACAACATCGCCGTGCAGATCGAACGCATCGCCCAGATGGCTGAGGAATCGGCCGCCGCGGCCGAACAATCCTCCGCCAGTGCCCGCCGGCTCGACGAACAGGCCCAGCGCCAGATCGCCACGCTTGAGCAATACCGGGTCTGAGAAGGCCGGCAGTCACATGTTTTCACATTGAAGCAGTGGCCGGCCGGTTAGAGTGAAAGCCCCTTCTCTCCAGGCAAGACAAGCACCATGGGCATTCTCTCCACCATTTTCATCGGCCTGCTGGTCGGTCTCGCCGCCCGTTTCCTGAAACCCGGCGACGACAGCATGGGCTGGATCAAGACCATTCTGTTCGGCATTGGCGGCTCCATCGCCGCCACCTACGGCGGCCAGGCCCTGGGGCTGTACCAGGCCGGCCAGGGTGCCGGCTTCATCGGCTCGGTGGTCGGTGCCGTCATTCTCCTGTTTGTCGCCAACAAGCTGTCCGCCAAGTAAGGCTGCATCGGCAAGCCGCAGCGTAATTCCGGAGTGCTAGACTCAAGGTTCATCCCCGGCTCCGGAGACCTCCATGAGCAAGCAGACCCTCGACTTCTGGTTCGAATTCGCCAGTTCCTATTCCTACCTGAGCGTGATGCGCATCGAGCCCCTCGCCCGCGAAGCCGGGGTAGCGGTGAGGTGGCGGCCTTTCCTGCTCGGGCCGGTGTTCCTGTCCCTGGGCTGGAACGACTCGCCCTTCAACATCTACCCGCCCAAGGGGCGCTACATGTGGCGCGACCTGGCGCGGCTGTCGGCAAAGTACGGGCTCCCTTTCCAGCTGCCGTCACACTTTCCGCGCAACGGTCTGCTGGCCGCAAGGGTCGCCCTGACGGGCGCCGACCAACCATGGATCGGCGACTTTACGCGGGCCGTCATGCAGGCCAACTTTGCCGAAGACCGGGAGATAGCCGAAACGGCAGTGGTCGAGGAAATCCTGACCCGCCTGGGGCTGCCTGCCGCAGCGCTGCTGGAACAGGCCAACAGCCCCGAAAACAAGCAGGCCCTGCGGCGTCAGACCGAGCAGGCCGGCGAGCTGGGATTGTTTGGCGCACCCAGCTTCGTCACACCGGACGGCGAGCTGTTCTGGGGCAATGACAGGCTGGAAGACGCGCTGGCGTGGGTCAAGGCCCACGGGTAAGCGTTTCAGGCGCGCTTACTTGCCGGGCAGCGGAGATACCGGCTGACCGGCGGCCGCCTTTCTGGCCTTTTCGGCTTTCTTCTCGGCGGCCTTGCGGGCCCGCTCCTCGTAATCCTCGCGACTGCTGGCGGCCTGTTCGGCCCGACTGGCGGCCGCAGCGGCCTCGCCGGCACGGCGGCTGGCCTCGGCAGCGTTATGGCGATTGCGCGCCTCGGCTTCCTTCAGGCCCCGCGACTTGCCCTCCTGCTCGCGCTGAATCCGGGCGGCGTCCTTTTCCGACAGGTCGCGCAGGCGTGCTTCGCTGTCGGCCCGGTTGCGGGCCTCCTGCTCGGAGCGCTCGATGGCCTTCTTTGGCGCCACGTCGGCCTGCTCGGCCTGACGTTCGGCAAAACGGCGGTTCTTCTCGGCCAGATCAATGCGGCCGGCCTCCAGGTTGATGGCCCGCGCCTTGCGGACTTCCTCGACCCGCCGCTGACGCGCCTGATCGATGCAGCGATTGACCAGGAAACGCTCGTAACAAGCGATTTCCTCCTGCAAGAAGCGCGCTTCGGCCACATCGCTCAGGGCTTTGGCCTCCACCCGCATCTTTTCGGCACGCGCGGCTTCCGTCACCGGATCAACAACAGGCGCCTCCTCAGCCACGGCTGCGCCATGAAAACAGAGGGCCAGCAACAGGGAAGACAGGCGGACAGCAAAGGGCGGGCGACGGAGGTGCATGGGACGGCGGGGCAGTGGGCAACGGGACCGCTTACAATACCGGAATTCCCGCTCTCTTTCCTGACCTCCTGCTGCCGTGATCCAGTTCCGTAACCTCCGCCTCGCCCGCGGCGTCAAGACCCTCATCGAAGGCGCCAGCCTGCAGATCCACCCCGGCTGGAAGGTCGGCCTCACCGGTGCCAACGGCTGCGGCAAGTCGAGCCTGTTCGGGCTTCTGCGCGGCGAGTTGCACCAGGACTCCGGCGATCTGGAGATCCCACCCTCGTGGGTGACCGCCCACGTGGCCCAGGAAACCCCGGCACTCGCCTGCCCGGCGCTCGAATACGCCCTCGACGGCGACGCCGAACTACGCCGCATCGAGGCCGCCCTCGAAGCCGCCGAAACCGCCCACAACGGCGTCGAGATCGGCCACCTCCACGGCCGCCTGCAGGAGATCGGCGGTTACGCCGCCCGCGCCCGCGCCGCCGCGCTGCTCGACGGCCTCGGCTTCACCGCCGCCGACCTCGAACGCCCGGTATCGGACTTTTCGGGCGGCTGGCGCATGCGCCTCAACCTGGCCCAGGCGCTGATGTGCCGCTCCGACCTGCTGCTGCTCGACGAGCCCACCAACCACCTCGACCTCGACGCGGTGATCTGGCTCGAACAATGGCTGGGGGACTATCGCGGCACCCTTATCCTGATCTCCCACGACCGGGACTTCCTCGATGCGGTGGTCAACCAGATCGCCCACATCGAGAACCAGCAGCTCACGCTGTACACCGGCGGCTACTCCAACTTCGAGCGCCAGCGCGCCGAGCGCCTGTCCCAACAGCAATCGATGTTCGAGAAGCAGCAGCGCGAACGCGCCCACCTGCAAAAGTACGTTGACCGCTTCCGCGCCCAGGCCACCAAGGCGCGCCAGGCACAAAGCCGCATCAAGGCCCTGGAGCGGATGGAAAACATCGCCGCAGCCCACATCGACAACCCCTTCAGCTTCAGCTTCCGCGAATGCGGCGCCGCACCCGACCCGCTGCTGCAACTCGAAGAGGCCGCTGCCGGCTATGCGGACAAGCCGATCCTGTCCGGCATGCGCCTGACCATCCGCCCGGGCGAGCGCATCGGCCTGCTCGGGCGCAACGGCGCTGGCAAATCGACGCTGATCAAGCTGCTCGCCGGCTCGATCAAGGCCACCGCCGGCGTGCGCCAGGAAGGCAAGGGCCTGGCCCTCGGCTACTTCGCCCAGCACGCCCTTGAAAGCCTGCGCCCCGAAGAGTCGGCCCTTCAGCACATGCTGCGCCTCGACCCGCAAACGCGCGAACAAGACCTGCGCAACTACCTGGGCGGCTTCGACTTCCACGGCGACATGGCCACCGCGCCCTGCGAACCCTTCTCGGGGGGCGAAAAATCGCGCCTGGCGCTGGCCCTGCTGATCTGGAAAAAACCCAACCTGCTGCTCCTCGACGAACCGACCAACCACCTCGACCTGGAGATGCGCCACGCCCTCACGCTGGCCCTGCAGGACTACGAAGGCGGCATGGTCATCGTGTCCCACGACCGGGCCCTGCTGCGCGCCACCTGCGACCGCTTCCTGCTGGTCGATGACGGCCGCCTCACGCCCTTCGACGGCGATCTCGACGACTACAAGACGTGGCTGGCCCAGCGCCGCGCTGCCGACGCCGTCGCCAACCAGTGCCCGGACAAGGCCGCCGACAAGGCCACCCGCAAGGCCGACCGCGAGCAGGCCGCCGCCGACCGCCAGGCCCGCCTCGTGGCCCGCCGCCCGCTGCTGAAAGAGCTTGAGCAACTCGACAAGAAGCTTGCCCCATGGACCGCCGAAAAGGCCAAACTCGACGAACGCCTCGCCGACCCGGATCTGTACACCGGCCCCGAAGCGGGCGACGTGCCCAAACTACTCAAGCGTCAGGGCGAGCTCACCGACAGGATCGACGAAGCCGAGTTGCGCTGGCTGGAGCTGCACGAAGCACTGGAAGCCATACCAGCCGATTAAGAAATGCAAGGTAAAAATGCCAACTAACATATAGGCAACTCGTCATCTAAGATGAATCAATCCGGGGGCCGCCTTTCCAAAGGCCGTGCCCCCGGATTGATTCATCCAACCTGAGGGGAGCCGATATGAAAATCAAATACGGGCGTTTTCTGAGTCACGTCGCCCTCGCGGCGACACTGACGATTTCCTCGCTGGCCAACGCCAGCTACTCCCAGATCTACATCCTCGGCGACAGCCTGTCGGACACCGGCAACATCGCGGCGGCCTACGCGCCCATCGTGGCCGCCAATGGCGGTGTGCCGCTGCCCATCCTGGGCTTGTCAACGGAAGCCTACGCCCCCGGACGAGCCAGCAACGGGCTGCTGTGGATCGACCTGCTTACGTCCCACTTCGGTTTCTCCGCCACCTCATCCCTCAACGGCGGCACCAACTACGCCTACGGCGGCGCACGCACCGACAACCAGGTATTCAACCCGGTGATTCCCGAGTTCAAGGGTCTCCTGCAGCAACGGGACGCCCTGCTCGCCGACCACCCCGCTCTGGATCCCGACGCCCTCTATATCGTCTGGGGTGGCGCCAACAACCTGCAGGACATCCTCACCGGCCGGCCCCGCGCCGACGGCACGGCCCAGACCATCGGCAAGACGGTGGGCGACCTGCAGAACATCATCGACAGTCTGGCCGCCGCCGGCGCCCAGCACTTCTACGTCCCCAACAGCCCCGACATCAGCCTCGTGCCGCGCATCACCGAAAAGGGTGCTGGCGCGGTGGCCGCCGCCAACTTCCTGAGCCGCTCCCTCAACACGGCGCTGGCAGGCATGCTCGATGCCGAGGAAGCCGGCGGTCTCGACATCACCACCTTCGATGCCTACAGCTTCCTTCGGGAGGTCGTCGCCAACCCGACCCAGTACGGCCTCGACAACGTCACCGCACGCTGCTACCTGGGCGACGACCTGCAATTCAAGAGCAGCGGCAGCGTGTGCTCCACGCCGGACGACTACCTGTTCTGGGACGGCATCCACCCGACTGCAGCCGGTCAGCAGTTGCTGGCCTCAGCCATGATCAACAGCATTCCCGAACCCGGCACGCTGGCCCTCGGGCTGCTGGGCCTGTTCGGATTGCTTGGCCGGCGCGGAAGTCTTGCACTTCGCGACGCATTCGGCAGGAGCCGTAACGGTGACTTTGCTAGAATCGCGGATTCGCCCATCCACCCGACGTAATCTGGAGTCCCGCCGTGCAACTCGTCTGTCTCGACCTCGAAGGTGTCCTTGTCCCTGAAATCTGGATCGAATTCGCGGAGCGCACCGGCATCCCCGAACTGCGTCGCACCACCCGCGAAGAACCCGATTACGACAAGCTGATGAAGTACCGTCTGGATCTGCTCAAGCAGCACAAGCTGGGGCTGCCGGATATCCAGAAGGTCATTTCCGAGATGGGCCCGGAGCCCGGCGCCAAGGATTTCCTCGACGCCCTGCGCCAGGATTTCCAGGTCATCATCCTGTCCGACACCTTCTACGAATTCGCCATGCCGCTGATGAAGCAGCTCGGCATGCCCACCCTGTTCTGCCACAAGCTCGAAGCCGACGCCAACGGCTACCTGGTGAACTACCACCTGCGCATGCCCAACCAGAAGAAGGAAGCCGTCCAGCGCTTCAAGGAAATCAACTTCAAGACCATCGCCGCCGGCGACTCCTACAACGACACCGCGATGCTCAAGGAAGCCCACGCCGGCATCCTGTTCCGTGCCCCGGACAACGTCATCGCCGAGTTCCCGCAGTTCCCGGTGGTTCGCGAATACGCCGATCTGGCCCGCGAAATCCGCTCCGCCTCCGCCCGCATCTGATCCCCCCTGAGCGCCGGCCGCGGCCCGGCCCCTGAATCACGGGCCGGCGGGCTGGCGGGACACACATCATGCACCGCGAACGCTTCTTCACCCTCTCCGCCTCCTGCCCAGACCGCACGGGCATCGTCGCCAAGGTTTCGGGCTTCATCGCCGAACACAAGGGCTGGATTCTCGAAACCGCCCTCCACGCCGAACCGGCGGTAGACGCCGACAAGCGCGGGCGCTACTTCATGCGCATCGAGATCCGGGCCGACTCACTGCCCTTCATGCTCACCGAGTTCCGCGAACGCTTCGCCCCCATTGCCGAAGAACTGGAGATGGACTGGAAGATCACCGATTCGGCGGTCAAAAAGCGCGTCGTGGTGCTGGTATCCAAGCAGGAGCACTGCCTCTACGACCTGCTCGCGCGCTGGCAGTCGAAGGAACTCGACATCGAGATTCCCTGCGTGATCTCGAACCACGACACCTTCCGCGGCTTCGTCGAGTGGCACGGCATTCCCTTCCATCATGTGCCGGTCACTGCCGACAACAAGGATCGCGCCTATGGCGAAGTCCAGCGCATCTTCAATGAAGTGCACGGCGACACCATGGTGCTGGCGCGCTACATGCAGATCCTGTCGCCCGACCTGTGTGCGGCCCATCCGGGCAAGATCATCAACATCCACCACAGCTTCCTGCCCAGTTTCGTCGGCGCCAAGCCCTACCATCAGGCCTACGAGCGGGGCGTCAAGCTGATCGGCGCCACCTGTCACTACGTGACCGCCGAACTCGACCAGGGCCCGATCGTCGAGCAGGACGTGATCCGCATCGACCACTCGGATTCGGTGGAAGACATGGTTCGCTACGGCAAGGACATCGAAAAGGCCGTACTGGCCCGCGGCCTGCGCTACCACCTGGAAGACCGGGTACTGGTGCATGGCAACAAGACGGTGGTCTTCCGCTAAGCGGGCGCCTCGTCGCAAGCCAAAAAAAGCCGGCTGCATGCCGGCTTTTTTCATGACCTTGACCACAGGCCACTCAGGCCTACAGCATCCGGACTCCGGCCTCGAAATCCATCTTCCGCTCTGCCACCACCTCCCGCGGGATCGACGCCAGAAATGCCGTCCGGCGGGATTGCCCCGGCGTGGCGGTAGAAAACTCGAAGAGCGGCACCGCCTGCGCACCGGCCACGCCGGGGTTGCTCAGGATGTTCATTGCATCGAGCCACAGGCACAGCGCCTGCGCCCGAATCACCGACTCCGCAGCATCGAGGGTCGCGGTGAGGGCGGCAAGCCTGGCATCGAGCCCCGGGCCGGAGGACTCCAGGGCCTTCAAGCCGGCCTCGTTGTCAGCCAGTTCGCGACGCAGGCGCTCCACGTCACGGCCTCGGTAGGAATGGCACTCCAGCGCATCCAGGCCGGGCCGGCTCTGCTCCATCAGGCGCAAACGGTTCTGCAACAGCTTCCGGTTGAAGGTCAGCGTCTCGCTGCGGTGTTGCTGCTCGGCGATGACGCGCAAGGCCGCCAGCACCAGCCCCTCAAGGACGATATCCCGAATGCGGTTGCGCAGCCCCTCCTCCGTCGGCGCAAAGCCGAACAGCCGGAAATGCTGAAAGCTGACGGCCTTCTGCTGCACATCCTGGCGCAGATGCTCGCCGTCCATTGCAGGCCCCAGCACTGTCTGTTCCATCCGCGTGGCGGCCACCATGCAATAGACGCGCGCCATCCCTCTGGCTGCCGGCGAGGCCAGGAAATCGTGCAGATCGAGACTGTTCGACAGCATGGCCGTGACCTCGTCCGGGCCCACGAACATCGCTCTCAGCACCGGGCTTTGCGCCCAGTCCGAAGGGCTGGTGAGCACCATCGGAGGAATGCCGGCCGCCACCTGGTCGGCGTAGGCCAGGGCATGGGCGACCGCCGGGCTCAGGCGGTCATCCACACCATCAACAAAACGGAGCCGCGGGTCGGAGCCCTCGATAACCCGGCTCACGGCCGCCTTCAGGCGTAGATCATCGTCGCCGCTGTCCCGCTTGCCCAGCAGCCAGTCAAAGAAAGCCATTCCCGGAAGCCTCGCCCTGCAGTGGATAGTCAATGAGTGTCGCACGGGGCCCGCAGACCCACCGGCACCAGACAAAAAATTCGGGCGCCCTAAGGCGCCCGAACTCGTGCAGCAACAACTACCGCGATCAGTTGTGGTAAGCCGACTCGCCGTGGGAAGTGATGTCCAGACCTTCCCGCTCTTCGTCTTCCGGCACACGCAGACCGATGAACATATCGACCAGCTTGAAGGCAATGAAGGCAACAACCGCAGACCACACGATGGTGGTACCGACAGCCGTCAGCTGGATAAGAACCTGGTCGCCGATGGAGTAAGCATCGGCAGCCTTGCCGGTCACGTTGTCAAAGATTCCGGAACCACCCAGGGACGGGGAGGCGAACACGCCGGTCAGCAGCGCACCGAGGATGCCGCCGACGCCATGCACGCCAAACACGTCGAGGGAGTCATCGGCACCAAGCATGCGCTTCAGGCCATTCACACCCCACAGGCAAACCACGCCAGCCAGCAGGCCGATCACGATCGCACCGACCACGCCGACAAAACCGCAGGCCGGGGTGATGGCAACCATGCCGGCAACCGCACCGGATGCACCGCCCAGACCGGAGGGCTTGCCCTTGATGATCCATTCGGCCAGCAACCAGGCCATGGCAGCAGCAGCGGTAGCAACCCAGGTATTCACGAAGGCCAGGGCGGCAGTGCCGTTGGCTTCGAGGGCAGAGCCGGCGTTGAAGCCGAACCAGCCCACCCACAGCAGGGAAGCGCCGACAATGGTCAGGGTCAGGCTGTGCGGGGCGAAGGACTCGCGACCGAAACCAATCCGCTTGCCAACCATGAAAGCGCCAACCAGGCCGGCCACGGCAGCGTTGATGTGCACCACGGTGCCACCAGCGAAGTCGAGCGCGCCCTTCTGGAAGAGGAAGCCGGCGGTGGCGTTCAGTTTGTCGGCCGCATCAGCGGAAACATAGCCGTCCGGACCCGCCCAGTACCACACCATGTGCGCCACCGGCAGGTAGCTGAAGGTGAACCAGAGCACGGAGAACAGCAGCACGGCCGAGAACTTGATCCGCTCGGCGAAGGCGCCAAGGATCAGAGCCACGGTGATCGCCGCAAAGGCGCCCTGGAAGGCCACGTAGATGAACTCGGAGATGACCACGCCCTTCGAGAAGGTGGCGGCCACGGAGTCCGGCGTGATGCCCTTCAGCAAGACCTTGTCGAGGCTGCCAAAGAAGGCGCTGCCCTCGGTGAAGGCGATGGAGTAGCCGTAGAGCACCCACAGGACGCTGATCAGCGAGAACACCGCGAACACCTGCAGGAGCACCGACAGCATGTTCTTGGCACGCACGAGGCCGCCGTAGAACAGGGCCAGGCCCGGCACCGACATCATGATGACCAGCGCGGTGGCAACGAACAGCCAGGCGTTGTCGCCCTTGTTGGGGACGGGAGCCGGCGCAGCAGCTTCAGCTACCGGAGCAGCAGCCTCCACAACAGCAACCGCAGCAGGTGCCTCAACGGGTTTGACTTCAACCTTGGCATCGGCCGGAGCCGTGACAGCAGGGGCAGCGGCAGGAACGACAGGAATATCCTGTTTGTCGTCGGCCAGCGCTCCGCCCGCAAAGCTGACAGCGACGCTGGCCAGCAGGGCTGCGAAGAGTTTTTTCATGATTTGAAGGCTCCCTTACAGCGCGTCAGTGCCGGCTTCACCGGTACGGATGCGGATGGCTTGTTCGAGATCGAACACGAAGATCTTGCCGTCACCGATCTTGCCGGTGCTGGCGGACTTTTCGATGGCCTCGATGACCTGCTCGAGAATCTCGGTCTTCACCGCAGCCTCGATCTTCACCTTGGGCAGAAAATCGACCACGTATTCCGCGCCACGATACAGCTCGGTGTGGCCCTTCTGCCGGCCGAAACCCTTGACTTCGGTCACGGTAATGCCTTGCACGCCAATGGCAGACAAGGCTTCACGCACTTCGTCGAGCTTGAAGGGCTTGATGATGGCAGTTACGAGTTTCATGGTGTGCTTCCTCATGCTGGGCAGCCGCAAGCAGCTGCCGTGCGATTGCGGGAATTAGAACGTACGGGTCACGGTCAGCTGCACGCGATCCTTGCCCAGGTCCTTGCCGAAGGCGTTGGTGTAGTAACCCTGGCTGGCGTTGGTGGTGATGTAGCTCAGACCCACCACGGTGCCGCTGAAGTCCTTGGTCACACCCAGCTTGTAGTCGGTGTAGGAAGCGCCGCTGTTGTCGCCCTTAACCTTCTGGCGGCCCACGTGACCAACCAGGTTGAGGCCCGGGGTCAGTTCGTAGGTGGCGCTCAGGTCGAGGTAGCCGGAGCCCTTGGAGTCGGTCCACCCGAACAGGTCGCTGAAAGCATGGGAGTACTTCAGGCTCAGGATGCTGTAAGAGCCGCCGATGTAGCCTTCCAGGGTGTTCGGGTTGTTGCCGTAGCCGGAGCCCGGGTAGAAATATTGCAGCAGACCCACGTCGTAGCCGAAATCACCCACGGTATTCTTGAAACCACCGTAAAAGTCCATTTCCAGGCTGTTGCTGACCGTGCTGCTGCCATCGCTCAGCCAGGACACGTTGGAGCCCCAGGCGCCAAGGTAGACACCACTGGAATGCGCGTAGTCGACACCACCCTGCACGGCAGGCTTGCGGTTGGTCTGGCCGATGCCGCGGTAGATGTACTCGGACGCCAGCGTAACGTTGCTGGTGAAGGTGTGCTCCGGGGTAGGCGCAGCATCCGCAGCGTTGGCCATGGTCGGCAGGATGATGCTGGCAGCAATCAGGGCAGAGGCGATGACAGTCTTGCGCATGATGAGGATCTCCTTGAGTTCAAAATTGGTGAAATCAATTTAGCAATCCACATGCCAGTTTTAAAAACATTTTGATTTCAATGCACTACCTCCTCACATAGGCCTTTTCTGCAAGGCAGCAAATGGAGAGGATGCACCACTTTGGTATTACGCACCAATACGGGGCGCTCAATTGGTGCATCGGCTCCTGCAGTGCATGCCCGTGTCCGGTGCTAAACTTGAACTGACCCCAATTTTTCCCCTTCCCTTGAGGAGTGCAGTCATGGCCAACCCCAAAATCCTCGACGAAATCGGTTCGAAAGTCTCCGAACTCCTTGCCAGCAGCCCCGCCAAGGATCTGGAGAAAAATGCCCGTGCGCTGCTCGCCAGCGGCTTCTCCAAGCTCGATCTCGTGACCCGCGAGGAATTCGAAGTCCAGCGCGAAGTGCTCGCCCGCACTCGCGAGAAGCTGGCCGAACTGGAGCACCGGGTGGCCCGCCTGGAAGCAGAGCAAGCCGCCGTGCCGCCGGCCGAAGACGCCTGAAATCGCTGACCGCATGCCACTGCAGCGAGGGCGCCCCGGCGCCCTCTTTCATTTCCAGCTCTGGAGACTTCCCTTGAAAAAAGCCCTTGCCCTGCTCGTTGCCCTGAGCGCCCCGGCCTTTGCGGCGCCGGTGAATTACACCATCGACGCCAACCACACCTTTCCCCTGTTCGAGACCGACCACCTGGGTTTTTCCACCCAGCGCGGACGCTTCAACAAGACCAGCGGCAAGATCGTGCTGGATGTCGCGGCCCGCAGCGGCTCGGTGGACGTGAGCATCGATGCCGCCTCCATCGACATGGGCTTCGCCAAGTGGAACGACAACATGCGCGGCGAGGGCTTCTTCAACACCGCCGAATTCCCCACCATCAGCTTCAAGGCCGATCGCCTGAGCTTTGACGGCGACAAGCCGGTGTCCGCCGAAGGCAGCCTGACACTCCTTGGCGTGACGAAGCCGGTCACCCTCACCCTGACCCGCTTCCACTGCGCGCCCCACCCCCTCAACAAGCGCGAGACCTGCGGCGCCGACATCATCGCCCGCCTCAAGCGCTCGGAATTCGGCATGACCAAGTACATTCCGTCGGTCAGCGACGAAGTGCGCCTGATCATCCCGGTCGAGGCCTACAAGGAATAAACGGCGCGGACGCCGTCGCCGGCGTGTAACGCCATGACGGCAATATTGCGGTAACGAAACGGCAGGAATACGCTCATGAAGGTCTGGATCACCCTCCGCACGGCAAGCCTCGCCCTGCTCGTCAGCGGCGCGTTTGCCGGCTGCGCCAGCATCGGCCCGGCCAGCCTCGACCAGACGCGCCTGCAGTACAACGAAGCCATCAAGCGCACCACCGAGGAACAACTGCTCCTCAACATCGTCCGCCTGCGCTACACCGATACGCCAAGCAGCCTGGCCGTATCGTCCATCGCCGCCCAGTTCGAACGCACCCAGAGCATCGCCGTACTGCCCTTCTTTACCGCGGCAGGCGGTGATATCAACCGCAGCTTCACCACGGTCTTGCCCCAGGCCCAGTTCCAGGCCGCCGACCGTCCGACCTTCAGCCTCACGCCCCTCGACGACCAGGAATTCACCCGCAAGCTGTTCACGCCCCTGCCGCTGGATGGGGTGATTTACCTGGCCAAGACCACCTGGCCCATCTCCAAGGTCTTCCGCCTTTACCTGGAAAACCTCAACTGGATTCCCAACGCCCAGACCGCCAGCGGCCCGACGCCCCGCCAGGCGCCACCGGTCAGCGACTTCCTGCGTGGAGTGGCGGCCCTGCAGGCGATGCAGGACCGGGGCGCCATCGTCTTCGGCCTCGCCGAAAAGGAAGAACAGGTAGGCGGAGCCCTGCCGGCCAGCAGCGTGTCGGCCGGCAACCTCATCGAGGCCTCGAAGAACGGCCTCGAATACCGCCCGGACGACGACGGCCGGCGCTGGCGGCTGTTCCGCAAGACCAGCACCCCGGTGCTGCGCCTCGACCCGGACGAAATCAACTCGGCGGACGTGCGCACCTTCGAGGAAGTCTTCCACCTGCGCCCCGGCACCACCGAACTGGCCATCACCCAGGAAGCCCTGACCCCCTTCCGCTCGGCCTTCCCGAAGGGTGGCCTGAGCAGCCTCGACCTGGAAACACGCTCCCTGCTGCAAACCCTCTACTACGTCAGCCACGGCGTCGAAGTGCCGGCCGATCACCAGGCCCGGGGCCTCGTCACCGTCACCCGCGACGCCACCGGTCAGCCCTTCGACTGGCACGCAGTCATGCGCGACCTGTTCCGTGTGCGCACCATCGTCAGCAGCGAGAGACCCGGCAATGCCCACGTGGCCGTCAATTACCGCGGCCACTGGTTCTACGTAGACGAAACCGACCAGGACACCAAGGCCACCTTCTCGCTGCTGGTCGAGCTGTCGCGCCTTGAACTCACCGGCAAGACCGGGCCGGGGCCACAGCTCACGCTGCCGGTGGGGCGCTGAGGAGGCGCGCAGCCGAACAGCATTAAAGATACACTCGGCATTTTTCATGCCGAGAACATCATGAGCCTGGCCGTTCTGACCAGCCGCGCCCTCGTCGGCCTTCTGGCCCCGGAAGTCACCGTCGAAGTCCATCTTGCCAATGGATTGCCTGCCTTTACCCTTGTCGGTCTCCCGGATGTCGAAGTGCGCGAGGCTCGCGACCGGGTCCGGGCCGCGCTGCAAACCGGGCAATTCGACTTCCCCCAGCGGCGCATCACGGTCAACCTCGCCCCGGCCGACCTGCCAAAAGAAGGCGGCTGCTTCGACCTGCCGATTGCCCTCGGCATTCTTGCCGCGTCCGGGCAGATTCCTGCCGACGGGCTGAACCGTTACGAATTTGCCGGCGAGTTGTCCCTCACCGGCGAACTGCGCCCGGTGCGCGGCGCCCTGGCGCTGGCCCGACAGGCGGCCAGCAGCGGCCGCATCCTGATCCTGCCCGCCGCCAATGCCGCCGAGGCCGCCCTGGTCAGCGGCGTCACCATCCTGCCGGCCAGCAGCCTGCCCGCCGTGGTCGCCCATCTGTGCGCCCACACCCTCCTCGACCCCTATTCCGGCCAGCCGCTGGCCCCACCTCCAGCCTACCCGGACCTGGCCGACGTAAAAGGCCAGGCCCACGCCCGCCGCGCCCTGGAAGTGGCTGCCAGCGGGCAACATTCACTGCTTCTTTACGGGCCGCCAGGAACCGGAAAGTCCATGCTGGCCCAGCGCCTGCCTGGCCTCTTGCCGCCGATGGACGACGACGAAGCACTCGAAAGCGCCGCCGTGCACTCCGTCGAAGGCAGCTTCCGCCCCGAGCGTTGGGGTACCCGCCCGATGCGTGCCCCGCACCACTCTGCCTCCGCGGCGGCGCTGGTTGGCGGTGGCAGCACCCCGCGCCCCGGTGAAATCAGCCTCGCCCACAATGGGGTTTTATTTCTGGACGAGCTGCCCGAGTTCGACCGCCGCGTCCTCGAAGCCCTGCGCGAGCCCCTCGAAAGCGGCCACATCACCATCTCGCGGGCCGCCCGGCGAGCCGAATTCCCGGCCCGCTTCCAGCTCATCGCGGCCATGAACCCCTGCCCCTGCGGCTTCCACGGCCACCCCGACGGACGCTGCCGGTGCACGCCCGACCAGATCAGCCGCTACCGCAACAAGCTCTCCGGGCCCCTGCTCGATCGCATCGACCTGCTCCTCGAAGTGCCGGCCCTGCCCGCCGCGCAGCTCCAGGCGGCGGCCGCCGGCGAGGGCTCGGTCGCCGTGCGCGAACGGGTCATCCGCACCTGGGCTATCCAGCAGGCCCGCCAGGGCAAGCCCAACGCCCGCCTCGCCGGCGCCGAGATCGAGCGCTGGTGTGAACCCGACGCCGCCGGCGCCAAACTGCTCGCCACCGCCATCGATCGCCTCGGACTGTCGGCCCGCGGTTACCATCGCATTCTGAAGGTCGCGCGTACAATCGCCGACATGAACGAGGCCGACAATATCGGCGCGGCCCATGTGGCCGAAGCTATCCAGAGTCGCCGTGGCCTCAGCGAATTCGTTTAACCAGCATCAGGAGTTTCAATTGGCATCAACGCTTCCCAACGGCGCCCCGCGCGCCAAGAACTGGTTCTTGTGGTTTGTCGGCTTCGTCGTCCTGCTCGGCGGTCTTTTCATCGCCTACACCTACATGGTGTTGAGCTGGAACTACTCCGCTGGCGAGCGCGCCGGTTACGTTCAGAAATTCTCGCAGAAGGGCTGGCTGTGCAAGACCTGGGAAGGCGAACTGGCCATCGTCGCCATTCCCGGCAGCATGCCGGAAATCTTCAACTTCACCGTCCGTGACGACAAGGTGGCGGCCGAGATCAACGCAGTCATGGGCAAGCGCGTCGCCCTTTCTTACGAGCAGCACGTGGGCATCCCGTCCACCTGCTTCGGCGAAACCAGCTACTACGTCAACAAGATCCACGCCGTCGAATAACTCCGCCCAGAACGCCGCAGCACCCGGGGTGTCGAACGGCACCCCGACACCGGACAAATCCATGCCTTACCTCCAGCTGGCGGCGCTCCTTGCAGCGCTCGCCACCGTCGGCCCATTCTCGATCGACACCTACCTGCCGGCCCTGCACGCCATCGGCGCAGACCTCCACGCCACGCAGATCGAAGTCCAGCAAACCCTCACCGCCTACATGCTGCCGATGGGCGTGATGGTGCTGTGGCACGGCGCCATTTCCGACGCCTACGGACGCAAGCGGGTGATTGTCGTGTCGATGCTGCTGTTCATGCTGGCGTCCCTCGTCTGCGTGTTTGCCGACAGCATCAACACCCTGCTGATCGGGCGCGGCCTGCAAGGCATCAGCGCCGGCGCCGGCATGGTGATCGGGCGCGCGGTGGTGCGCGACCTGCTGGAAGGCCCGGCCGCCCAGCGCCTGATGAGCCACGTGAGCATGGCCTTCGCGGTCGGCCCGGCCATCGCACCGATCCTCGGCGGCTGGATTTTCAGCGTCTTCGGCTGGCGCGCCGTCTTCGTCTTTCTGTCCCTGCTCGGCCTGGCCCTGGCCGCCCTCACCGCCTGGAAACTGCCCGAAACCCACCCCCCGGAAGCCCGCCACCCGCTCCACCCCGGCCCGCTGGCACAGCGCTACAAGCATGTCTTCACGACACCGGGTTTCCTGCTGCTGACCTTTGCGGTGAGCCTCAACTTCAATGGCTTCTTCATCTACGTGCTGTCGGCGCCGGTCTTCCTGATGCAGCACCTCGGCCTGCCGGAAACCGGCTTCGGCTGGTTCTTCATTCCCGGCGTGCTCGGCATGATGGCCGGCTCGGGCCTGTCGGCGCGGCTTGCCGGCCGGCTCTCGCAGGCGCGCACCATCGGCATCGGCTTCGGCGTGATGCTGGCCGCCGCAGCCATCAATCTGGCCGTGAGTTACCTGCTTGCGCCCGGCCTGCCCCAGTCGGTGCTTCCGATCATGCTCTACAACTTCGGCATGGCCATCGCCATGCCCAGCCTGACCCTCCTCGCCCTCGAGCATTTCCCGACCCACCGGGGTATCGCCTCCAGTTGCCAGAGCTTCCTGCAGATGCTGGTCAGCTCGCTGGCCGCCGGGCTGCTGGCACCGGTCCTGTGGGATTCGGTACGTGGGCTGGCTGGCGGCATGGCCGGCCTGCTGCTGCTTGGCCTCGCCTGTTTCGGCCTGTGGTGGGCGCTGTATCACCGCACACGCGTGCAGCCGGATGAGGTGCTGCCATGAACTGGGCGGAGAGCATCGACATGTACTGCGAGCGCACCGGCCCGGAGCTGTGGTCCGAGCCGGTCAATGCCCTCAGCAACCTCGCCTTCATCGCCGTCGTCGTCATGTTGTGGCGAAGCGCTGGCCGCCAGCCCGCGCGGGACACACGCCTGCTGATCGGCCTGATTGCGGCGGTCGGACTCGGCAGCCTGGTCTTCCACACCGTGGCAACCCGCTGGGCGGCGGTGCTCGACATCGGCTTCATCGGGATTTTCGTGCTCGCCTATTTCCAGCGCTTCCAGGTGCGCATCCTCGGCAAAGGCGAAGCAGCCGCCTGGCGCGGGCTGGGCGGCTTTGTAATGCTTGCCGGGCTTTTCGGGCTTGCCACACGCACCTTGCCGGTGCTGCCCCTGAACGGCTCGGAAATCTACCTGCCGCCCTTTGCCCTGCTGCTGTTCTGCGCCTGGCGTGCCCACCCGCTGGCGCCCGCCTCAAGCCCGTGGCTGCTGCGGGCCAGCGGGCTTTTCCTCGTCAGCATTACCTGCCGGGCCATCGACCAGGCCGTCTGCACGGCCTGGCCTCTGGGCACCCACGTGGGCTGGCACCTGATCAATGCCGCCATGCTGTACTGCTGCATGCGCGGCCTGCTGGCCGGTTCAGCGCCGGCGGCGAACCGCCAGACCAAGGGCACCCAGGCCTGACAGCGCCAGAGCGATGCTGGCAGGCTCCGGCACCTGGCCCGGCGGATTCGGGTCGATGATCTGGGCCACATCCAGGTTGAGCGCTGCGTTCTGCGCCCCCAGGTAGGTGCCGATCTCGTCCGGCGTCGGGTTGGAATCGCTCCCGACCAGGGCCTCGTTGCTTTCCGGATCGTACATCCCGGCGTACTTGAAGAACTCGTAACGGCGAAGAATCGACGCCGCATTGGGCCCGACCGGCGCCCCGTAGCCGCTTTCCAGCTGGCCGGAGTTCGGGTTGCCCGGATCCCTCTGCAGCAGTTGCCACTCCACTTCGGTTTCCGCCTGCTTCACCTTGGCGTTGTCGCCGACCAGCTCCTCGAGGCCGATGGCATCTTCCAGCTCGGTGGTGAACACTTTGACCCAGATCGCCTCGCCAAACCGGTCCTGGGCTTCCGGGGCCGGCGCGGCAATCTGCGCCACCACGACCGGCGGCGCGGGCGGCTGGCCAGCGGCGGGCGGAGCAGCCGGAATGATGTTCCAGGCCGGCGCCGGCAGACTCACCGTGCCGTTTGTCAGAACACCCGGCGTCGCCGCCTCGAGCAGCCAGCTGTAGGTGGTCTTGAGTGCATTGGCACTCGTCCCGACGCCGAAGTGGTCACACGGGGTGCTCGCCGAATAGCCCACACCACCGCCCGACCAGCAGTTGTCGCCGGGGGTCACGAAACTGCCGCTCGGGGTGCCGTAATCCCAACTGGTCCCGTCAAACAGGCCCATGTAAGTAACCCGGGTGCCAAAGGTGCCGCCGCTGGAATATTCGGAGATGGTCGGCGCGCCGTAGCGCACCACACTGCTCGACGGGTCAAAACCGCGACCACTCGGAAAACCGCGCCCGACACCGCCGAAAGTGTCGGTGATGTCACCGGCGTGCAGGCCCTCCAGCTCGATCTCGAAACCATGGGCCGTCTTGCCGGTATCGTTGATCACATCGAAGTTGCCGAGCATGCCGATCACGCCCGCGCTTGCAGCCGTCGGCATGAAGGCCGCGGCGATGACCAAACCAAGACCCGACACGGTTTTTCTGTTCATGTCCCCTCCTCCATCAATAGAAAAGGGCGTCACCAGGGACGCCCTCCATCACCACATCAGCTGAAACTGTCGGCGAACAGGTTCTTCGCCCAGCCGAACATGTCCTTGTAGTGCTCGCTGGACGGGGACGGCGCTTCGGCAAGGGTGTTGGGCACCGGCTTCATCAGCCCGGTGGCCGCGTCGTAGCCAAAGACAACCGTCAGCCACGAAGCGGTTTTCGAGGTGATCGGGCTGTAGCAGGCGGAATTGGTCATCGGTGCCGGGTCTGGTGCTTCGCCGGCGAAATAGCGGATGAGCGCGTCGGCACAGACCTTGGCTTCCGAGTTGGCCATGTGGCCCGACTTGGGCTGGCCGGTCCCCTGGGAGTCGCCGATCACGTGCACGTTGGGCACCAGCGTGGACTCGTAGTTGAGCGGATTGACCGAGGCCCAGCGGGTAGCCGGATCGCTGCCCAGCAGGCCCGCACTGGCGACCACCTTGCCGGCCCGCTGACCCGGGATGATGTTGGCCGCGTCCACGCGGATCGGGCCCCAGTTGGTGTTGATGGTCTTGTTGGCCCAATCCACCGAATCCACCGTGGTGCTCGGGTGATACTCGATCACGCTGGCGTAGGTGGTCTGGAAGGCGGTGTGGAAGGTATGCGGCTCGGCCACCACGTCGGGATTGGCATCGAGCACGATCACCTTGCCGGCCCGGCGGTTGCGCAGCAGGGTGTCGGCAACCAGACAGGCTCGCTCGTAAGGGCCCGGCGGGCAGCGGTACGGGGCCTTGGGAATCGACATCAGGAAGGTGCCACCGGCGGGCACCGACTGGACCAGGCCCTTCAGTGCCAGCGTTTGGGGGCCGGCCTGCCAGGCATGCGGGACGACCGCCGGATCGAGGCCCGGAATGGCATCGAAATCGATGCCCGGGGCGAGAACCAGCTTGTCGTAGGGAATCACGGTGCCGTTCTGGGTGCTGACCTTGCGGTTGACCGGATCGATGCCGATGGCCCGGTCGGCAACGATGGTCACGCCGTACTTGGTGCGCAGGTTGTCGTAGCGGATGGTGATGTCGGTCATCGCCATGGCGCCGGTCATCACCAGGTTGCTGAGGATGCACGAGACGTGGGTCGGATTGGGCTCGATCAGGGTGACCTGGATCTTCGGATTCCACATCCGGACATATTTGGCGAGCGTGGCGCCGGCAAAGCCGCCGCCGATCACCACCACGCGAGGGGCGGCAAGCTGGGCACGCAGCGACAGGGGAAAGGCACCGGCGGCGAGCAGCATGCCGGAGGCCTGGATGAGTTTGCGACGATTGGGCGAAAACATGGTGTGTCCCTTCGGATTCGGTTCGCTCAGTCGTCGTGCGACTTGCGGCGGCGTGAGTCGCCAGTGTTCGAGGAGGACGTCGAAGTGCCAGTCGCCGTCGTCTTGCCTCCGGTGGCGTAATAGCGGGCCATCAGGCGGATCTGCGCATCGGTGTAGCCGGCGGCCTGGCGATGCATGATCTCGTTGGGCTTGATGTTGGCCTTCATCTTGATCAGCTCGCCGTAGATCTCGCTTTCACTCTCCCCGGCCAGTTTCTCCATGCCGCCGACCGCCTGTCCGTTGGTGCCGTGGCACTGGGCGCACTGGGCGGCCAGCAAGCGGCCCGCCGGTGGCGCCGCATCGGCTGCCGCAGCCGCCAGCAGCAAGGCCAGCGCGCCGGCGCCTGCCAGGTATTTCCGGTGTGACTTCATCATGTCTCTCCTCCTTTTGGCGCCCGCGGTGGCGAACGCATCAAAACCCGTCAGTCCTCGAAGTGGATCCTCGTGGCGACCACCGCCCCGGCGCCGGCATCGAAGTAGCCCTTCAGCTCGACCTTCCGCCCGTTGGCCAGCGTGGCCCGGGTGCCGTTCTCGAAACGCACTGCACCGCTCGCGTCGATCAACTGGCCACGCAGGCTGAAGCGCTGGGTGACGGCGTCGAAACCCGTGATCAGCGCGGTAATCTCGAACTCCTCGCGGTCCTCGGCATCCTCATCGCTGGCCTCGATCTCCTTGGCCAGCAGCACGCCACTACGTACCGTGCCTTCCACCTTGACCCGCATGCCGACCCCGAGGGTGCCGGCGATGGCGGCGCCAGCGGCATCCACCGTCACCCCGTCCACCACAAAGGACGTAGCTGACGCGAACGCTGCAATATCGCCCTCGATCTTGGCCTCTCCGTCGGCCAGCACCGCCCGCGGGGCCGCACCAAGGGAATCCACGGCCCACACGCCCGCGGCAGGCAGGCGGGTCGCCGAGGCACGGACGATCATCCCGTTGGCAAGGGTCGGCAACTGCGCGGCAGGAACACCGGTGTAGTCGATGACCGCCCCGGCCAGGGTGAAGCGCCGGTTGGTGGCATCCAGCGCCTCGACCGCACCGCGCAGCTTGAAGCGGGTCGCCAGGGCTTGCGGCTCGATGCGGGTGGCCGTGTAGCCACCGGCGGCCGCGTTGTAGAGGCCGTACACCTCGACCCGGTCGCCGACCCGCAGGGCCGACAGCCCGGCCAGCCGGTCGTCGAAAACAGTGGACGGCTTGACGCTGACGGTCACACCCAGCACGCGGAATGTGCCGGCGCCGGCATCCACGGTCGTCACCGGGCCAAGTATCTCGCTGCCGTAACGGATACCCGTCGCCACGCCGGTGCCAGCCACGAAATCGGCGCTGCCGGTGATCGCCGTGAGCATGCCCAGCTTGAGATCAGTGCGACTGCGGGCGTTGCCGTCCTCGTCGCTCACGGTGGCGGTGGTGTCGTCGTAGCGAACGCCGGCGATGATCACCGAGCCGAAGCCGGAAATCGGCCCCACGGTCACCGTGCTCGAAATGGTGCCGGTGCCGCCGGTGCCCACGCCGGCCTGATCGCCAGCCCCACCGCCGCCGCCACAAGCGGCCAGCACGAAGGCCACAACGATTCCGGCAGACCAGCCGGACAAGGGGCGCCGCAAGGCACCAAAAAAGGCAGGTTTCACGTTTTCGACTCCACTTGGTCGGGGGCTGAAGAAGGGAGAGCGGCCTCTGCCGCGTAGCTGTACAGGCCGATACGGATGCGCTGATCCTGCGGTCGGCCTTGCTGCCGGTCGTCCTCGATGAGGCCTTCGAGCAGGGGGACGGCGCCGTGCATCAGGGATTTCCACTGCTCCAGCACAAAGCGGCGAATCACCACCAGGGACTCGGCCGACAGCTCGTCGGCAAACACGGCCTGCTCAAAATGCGGCGGTTCCTGGGCCAGCACATTGCTGACGGCGGCCATCAGATGGTCGCCCACGTTGTCGCCGAGAAAACCCAGCATCGGCCCCTGGGCGTCGCTCGGCACGAAGGCATTGCGCACCAGCCGAACCGTGTCGGTGGTGTCGTCGAGGTGGGCGATGCCGAGCCGGCACAACTCGTCGAGCAGGCTGCGGGGATGGACGTCGCGGGTCACCGCGTGAGCCAGGCTCTCGAAGCTCGGCGCACCGTCCGCCGGCGCCACACGGGGCAAGGATTTCGGCTCACCGGCCCCCTCGCACCACTGCGGATCGGTCATCCAGCGGGTGAACACCTCAGTGGCCGGCGACGCTCGCACAGTGCGGACGGCCCGCTGCTGGCGGGTCAGGCGGGTCACCTCGCGCCGGTTGAGGCCGGTGGCCACGCTGATGCGACTGACCAGGCGCGAGGGAGCCTGCGCCGGCTGGGCCTTGACCGCTTCATCCACGAACGCCTCCTTCATCATTTCCTCCAGTGCCGCGAACGACACCCCCTGCGCCAGAGCCAGTCTGGCAATCGGCCCCAGCAAAGCACGCATGGCGTCCCCCAGCGCCGGATCGACCGGCACGGGTTCGCTCCCACCAGGCGTGGCCTGATCTTCGGGATGCGTGCTCATGAAATAAGCTTAAGCAACATAACTGCTCCGGATTCTAAATGTGCAAATTGCACATTTCAAGTGAATTTCACTATTTTCTTATGTAGCCTGGAAACAAACGGGGCGCCGAAGCGCCCCGTCGAGACAGAAACCCGCGCCCAGCCCTAGCCGACGCTCAGCTCCCGCTCGGCCCAGAACAAGGCGGTAATCGTCTTCGCATCGGTAATCCGCCCGTCGAACACCGCCGCCCGCGCCTCGGCGAGCGACATGCGGACGATCTCCAGGAACTCGCCCTCGTCGAGCGCATCGCCCACGTGGGTCAGGCCGGTAGCCAGGAAAATCTCGATGCGCTCGTCGGAGTAGCCGATGCACGGGTGCATCACCCCCAGGTGGCGCCAGTGCTCGCCTTCGTAGCCGGTTTCCTCCTGCAACTCGCGCCGGGCGCAGGCCAGGATGTCCTCACCGGCGTCAATCTTGCCAGCCGGCAACTCGAGAAACGCCCGTCCCAGCGGGTAGCGAAACTGGCGCTCGAAAATCAGCAGGCCGTCCTCGCACACCGGAATCACCACCACCGCGCCCGGGTGCTTCACGTACTCGCGCACGCCGGCGCTGCCGTCCGGCAAGCGCACGCCGTCGCGAAACACCTTCAGCAAGCGGCCGTCGAACACTGCTTCGGAGGATTCCTGTTCTTCGTGCAAAGGGTCTTTCATTCCGTTCTCCAACTCGCGGCCGTGCCGGTTTTCAAAGGGCGAAGCATGACACCCGCCGGCCGGAAAAAGCCAGCGTCTCCGGCATAATCCGCCTGCCCTTCAACGAAATCGCCACCCGTGCCCGCATCCAGCCCCGCCCTGCGCGACCATCTTTTCGATCCGAGCGGAGGGCTCGTCTACCACCTGCGCGCCGCGCGCCACCGGCATGGCCTGTGGGCGCCCTTCCACGCCGAAGTCGCGGCTTGGTTGAGCGACTGGCCGCCCGCGCAAAAACAGCTGGTGATCGTCGGCCCCAACGCCGGCTATGCGCTGCCGGCGGGTTTCCTGGCCCGCGTTGAATCGGTCGTCGCGCTGGAGCCCGACCCCCTCGCCCGCTGGCTCCTGGCCCGCCGACCGGATGCTGCCCGGCTACGCTTCGACAGGCTCGACTGCCTCACCACGCCAGACGGCCTCGCCCGCCTGGCCGAACGCTACCCGGAGGCGGCAATCCTGTTCTCCAACGTCCTCGGCCAGATCAAGGCTCCTGCAGACAGCTGGGCCACACTCCTGGCCCGCCATCTCGGCAACCACGCCTGGGCGAGCTACCACGACGTGATTTCCACCGACGTGCGGCCCAGCCGGATCGACGGCTGCACGGTGACATCGCCGGAAAGCCTCGACGCCACCCTGGCGCGCTTCTGGACGGAACGGCAAATCACGGTGGTGGATCACGAAAGCTTCCGCCTGAGCGGCAGCGGCCAATTCCGCTACGCCCCGTGGCAAATCACCCGGAAGCGCTGGCAACTGGTGGAGTGGGCTACGCATGATGGCAATCAATATCAACGCTCCAAACAGTGTTATCCACTTTCGATTCTCAAATCAGTCGTTTATCATTCTTCCAAACAGTCTTGCAACGAGAATAAGATCTCTCGAGCCCACCAGGGCATTGAGGGCTCTGCCAGCGGTCCAGATACATATTTGGGAGAATAGGGATGTCCTCAAACAACACAGGAATTGCTCATGCTGCCGCAGTGGTGACAGCGCCAGAAATCGCACTGTCCGGTAACGGTTTGGACATCAGGGACGGTGACAGCACGCCAAGCGAGTTTGACTGGACTAACTTTGGATCGATCTCTCGAGGGAGCCTCCCAGCAACACGGACGTTCATAGTTCGCAATATCGGCACCAAAACCCTCACCACCTCCGGCCTCGTCGTGCCCACCGGCTTCACCCTCGTCGAGCCGCTGGCCACCAGCATCGCTCCCAACTCCTCCGACACCTTCAGCGTCCGCCTCGACACCAACAGCGTCGGCACCAAGACCGGTGACATCCGCTTCACCACCAATGACGCCGATGAGGGCAGCTTCAATTTCCGCGTCAGCGGCGTAGTCACCGCCGCCACCCCCGAGGTGGCGGTCCTCGGCAACAACGCCAACATCGCCGACGGCGACACCAGCGCGGAGAGCGCCGACGGCACCAACTTCGGCTCATTCAGCCAAGGCGCCTCTGCCGTCACCCGCAGCTTCACCGTCAAGAACAGCGGCACCGGCACCCTCACCACCTCCGGCCTCGTCGTGCCCACCGGCTTCACCCTCGTCGAGCCGCTGGCCACCAGCATCGCTCCCAACTCCTCCGACACCTTCAGCGTCCGCCTCGACACCAACAGCGTCGGCACCAAGACCGGTGACATCCGCTTCACCACCAATGACGCCGATGAACCCGTGTTTAATTTTTCGGTGACTGGAAGCATACAAGAGCCCACATTCAACGCGCCCCCAACTGACACAGCAGCCCCCTCTCTTCTGTATGCCACTCCATCAGACGAGGGGACAAATATCACACCAAGCTCCAACATAACGCTTAAATTCTCTACAGACATTAAGTTGGGAAATGGTTTTATCACGATAAAGAACATCTCCCTGAACGCCAGCAACAACATATCAATAGCTGACAACAGTCAAGTTTCTTTTTTAAAAGACACCATTACGATAAACCCATCAAGGGATTTTTCAGCAGGGAGCATGTATAGCATCACCGCATCAGCGGGGATTGCAAGAGACTCCATGAACAAAGATTTTCTTGGCATATCTCCTGGAGAACTCAACTTTACCGTCGGGGGAGTCGGCGCAAAACCAGTCCTCCTCCCATTTTCTTCCGACAAAATACATAACATACAACAAGGAATGAACGGGACGTTCAGCCACACTGGGGTGCTCAAATGGGGGGTTGATTTTGATTTCTCATATGGAGAGGAAGTTCTCGCTGTGACATCCGGATCTGTAGTTGATGTTAGAGAAAACATAACAGACGGCAAAAGTGCCTCCTACGCCAACGACCCCTCACTAGGAAGCAGCAACATAGGAAACTTCATAACCATAAAAAATGACGATGGAACCTACATTTCTTATATGCACTTCCAAAAGGATAGCGTATACGTCGACGTAGGATCACGCGTTTTCGCAGGACAAACAATAGGATTAATCGGAAACACGGGACTGAGGACAGCGACCCACCTCCATATAAATTTCGGCACGAAAACAATTATTTGGGGGGGGGACAATATTATTGCCAACGGCAACGACGACACAACTTACCCCAACTACTTTAACACCATTGGAAATAGGTCAGTCACTAGCAGCGATGACAATCTCACAGGAGACAATACAAAAGACAATATCCTATCAGGGGGAGGAGGGAGCGACAACCTGTCGGGATTCTCAGGAAACGACCGGCTTTTCGGCTACGGAGGAAACGACGTCCTAAACGGCGGATCGGGAAATGACGTAATGACGGGCGGAGCAGGAGCGGACGTTTTTCTGTATGAAAAAAAAGAGCACGGAGACACCCAATCAGACGGCACAAAGTCCATTACGGATTTTGTTTCTGGAGAAGACAAGCTTCAATTCGTAAGTCCTAATTTTGGAAACTTAGCAGTGGGCACGCTTCAGTCAGCGGCATTCATATCAGACACGACGCTTAGTGCAGCAAAGCAGAGAATGACACGCGCCAGTGCAACGTTCTTATACAAAACTGACGGAGGAGCCCTCTTCTTTGACCCTGATGGTAACGGTGCAAGTACAGAGGTGCGAATCGCAACATTGGGAAGCGTTCAATTGAAAAGCACCGACATCCAGATTGTTAGCAGCTAAGCACATCAGAGTCGGCTTACACCGCCAGAGCCCTCGCTCGTCGGTGTAAGCATTTAGTTCTGCAACATATTCAGAAGCGACTTGGTTTGACATCCCTTCATCTATCTGAGAGCAAGACCTCAAGCGCCCTCCACTCCCTCATCGCCATTGCACGTCATCATGGAATCCACCAGACGGCAGAGCAGATTCAGGCTTGGATTCCAGACGAAACAACCTCGGCGGTCACCACACCGGCACATCTCTGCCAACTCGCCGCGACACTTGGTCTAAAAGCGCGTGCGACCCAAGTTGCTTGGGCAGCCTTGCACAAACTCCATGACACCCTGCCTGCAATCGCCCGGCTAAAGAACGGCAATTATGTTGTCATCGTGGGGTTTCGGGAAACAATTGAGGGGAGTTCCGTTGCCGTACTTGACCCTTTGGCAGAGCCCGCAGACGTAATTTTCTTGCTTGACAAGCATCGATTCGAGGAAGCTTGGGACGGAACCATGATCCTCCTCCGCCGAAAATACGAGCTGCTGGATGACAAGCAGCCGTTCGGCCTGAGATGGTTCATTCCAGAAATAATCAAACAGAAGCAGTTCCTGCGGGATGTGGCCGTGGCGGCATTGGTACTACACCTGCTAGCCCTCGCGGTACCCATTTTCATGCAACTGGTGATCGACAAGGTCATCGTGCATCAGGGCTACTCGACACTCTATGTGCTGAGCGGCGGGGTCATGCTGGCACTCCTTTTCGAGGCAGTCTTCTCCTATTTGCGCCAGTTCTATTTGTTGCATGCCACCAACCGGATCGATATCCGTTTGGCACGAAAGACTTTTTCCCACCTCCTGCGCCTGCCCATTACCTTTTTTGAAACCGGAACGGCAGGCGTGATTACCCGCCATATGCAGCAGGGCGAGAAAATCCGTCAATTCCTTACCGGACGCCTGTTCACTACGCTTCTGGATGCATCAGTACTGATTGTCTTCCTGCCGGTGCTCTTCTTTTATTCGGCGACATTGACCCTGGTCGTTCTTGCGTTCACAGGCGTTATTGCAGCGGTTGTTTTTGCGCTCGTCCCGACTTTCCGTACAAGACTTCAGGCGCTCTATCGTGCGGATGCCGAGCGCCAGGCAATGCTCGTCGAGACAATTCAGGGCATGCGTACGGTGAAATCCTTGGCCATGGAGTCCCGGAGGCAGCGCGACTGGGAAGATCAATCGGCCCGCACCGTCGAGATGCATTACCGGGTCGGCAAGATTTCCATGACGGCTCACACCGCCACGAACTTCCTGGAAAAGGCCATGCTGGTCACGGTCATTGCCATCGGAGCCCATGCTGTATTCGATCAGACACTCACGGTAGGCTCATTGATCGCGTTCCAGATGCTCGCGGGGCGGGTTGTCTCACCCTTGGTTCAGATCGTCTCGCTCGTGCACGAATATCAGGAGACCGCCCTATCCGTCAGGATGCTCGGCGAGATCATGAACCGGCCGATCGAGGGAATGCGGGAGTCCGGTGGGCTTCGACCGGATTTCGCCGGCCAGATCACTTTTGATTCGGTGAACTTCCGCTACAGCCCCGCATCGCCTCCGGCCCTCCGGGACATTTCGTTCTCCCTTGAGGCTGGCACGCTGGTCGGCATCGTTGGCCGGAGCGGTTCCGGCAAGACAACCCTGACCCGTCTCCTCCAAGGCTTGTATGCACAGCAGGAAGGCGTCATCCGGTTCGACGGAATCGATATACGGGAAATCAATCTGGAACACCTGCGGAAAAATATTGGCGTGGTACTCCAGGACAACTTTCTGTTTCGCGGAAGTGTCCGTGACAACATCGCGGCTGCACAGCCATCAGCGTCGTTCGAGAGCATAGTGGAAGCTGCTCAGACCGCAGGGGCTGATGAATTTATCGAAAGACTGGCCCAAGGGTATGACACGCTGCTTGAGGAAAATGGTGCCAACCTTTCTGGCGGTCAGAAGCAGCGCCTTGCGATTGCAAGAGCACTCCTTGCAAAACCCCGCATTCTGATTCTCGACGAGGCGGCAAGCGCCCTCGATCCGGAGTCAGAAGTCATCTTTCTGAATAACCTGAGCAAACTGGCTATTGGGCGGACGGTCATCATGGTTTCCCATCGACTGACGACTCTCACGAAAGCCCACGGAATTATCGTAATGGATCGCGGCAAGGTCATTGCCTGCAACCGGCACGAATCGCTACTCAAGGAATGTCCGATCTATGCAGGTCTCTGGCATCAACAGACAGGCCATATCTGATCATGTCGAAAAGGGACAATACGCGTGAACTGCTGGGCGAATTCCTGCCGGATGCCCTCGCCATTGAGTTCAGGGACCCACCAGCCGGTCACAAGCTAACGCTCTATGCCTTGCTGGCCTTGCTGGCCACTGCTCTGATTTGGGCCAGCGTATCCAAGATGGACAAACTGGTAATTGGTACCGGACGGCTCGTCACGCCACTCTCCAATCTCGTTGTCCAGCCCCTTGAACCGGGCATCCTCAAAACGATCAATGTCCGGGTGGGGCAGGTTGTCAAGAAAGGGGCCGTCCTTGCGACCCTTGACCCCACCTTTGCCACCGCGGATGCCAGCCAACTCGGGTCCCGGGAAGAAACACTTTCGATTCAGGCCCGGCGCATCGAGTCCGAGCTGAAGGGACAGGTTGGCAAAACCCTTCCCGCAGACAATCCACAAGCCCGCCTTCAAGCGAGCCTGCTCACGGAACGCCAGGGCGCCTACGCAGGGAAGATTCGTCAGTTCGATGAAACAATTCACCGGCTGCAAGCCAGTCTCAACACCAACAAACAAGATCAGGCAACACTTGCAAGCCGGGTGAAAACCCTGCAGGAACTGGAAAAAATGTTTCTGGAGCTTGAGACCAACAAGTTCGGATCGAGGGTCAGACGACTGGAAGCCGAGGAGAAACGCCTCGAAGTGGAGCGTGACCTCCACCTTGCGCTAAACAGGGAAAGGGAGATCCACCGCGAGATCGCGGGAACGGAAGCAGAGCGCATGACGTTTTCCAAGACCTGGAGACAAGAAGCCATGGAAAAGCTCTCAGCCACAATGCAACAGCGGGATGAAGTGAGCAATCAACTCGACAAAGCCCGACTGCGCTCACGCCTCGTCGATCTGACGGCACCCGAAGATGCCATCGTGCTGGAAATTGGCAAGAAATCGGTGGGCTCCGTCCTCAAGGATGCGGAAGCGCTCTTCACGCTCGTCCCTTTGAATGCGCAACTCGAGGTGGAGTCAGAGGTAACGCCAGCAGATGTCGCCGAAATACGCGTTGGTGACACAGTGCGCATCAAACTCGATGCCTATCCGTTTCAAAAACACGGTACGGCAACCGCAAAAGTGAGCAGCATCAGCGCCGACACCTTCAGTCGCCAAACATCGAGCGGCGGCCAGAGCTTTCACTATCTGGTCAGGGCCAGCCTTGAAAGGACGCAGCTTCAGCAGACTCCGTCACCAACCCGCCTGCTCCCAGGAATGACTGTAACGGCAGAAATCGTCACGGGCAACCGAACGGTGCTCTCCTACTTTCTTTACCCGGTAATCCGGATCCTGGACGAATCGTTCAGGGAACGATAACTTCAAAAACAGCACACCGAGCGTCAAGCGTAGGTATTGACCTGATTGCCCGCATCCGGCGCGCCGCCGGCCTGGGCCACCGCACCGTAGGCGAATTCGACCTTGCCCGCCTGCGCGCCCTCGGAGGATGTCTGGGAGGCCATTTCCATGCGCGCCTCCATCGCCATCTGCCCGGCATGGGCGGCGATCTGGCGATCCGGGCCGGAAGGGTCGGCCGGGGCCAATGCGGCGGCCTGGATCTGCTGGGCCTTGGCGACGGTTTCTTCCGGCGTGCGGGCCTTCGACACGTCGATTCCGACTTCGCCGCCGACCGCATAGCGCTGACCGTCAGGGCCAGTCTGGTAGCTGTAACTCGCCCCGTGGGTGACGAGGCCGGCACCGGCGGCCACGTGGGCCAGCTCGTGGGCACGCACCTCGCGGTCGCGCTTTTTTAGCTCGGTGATCGCCCGCTGATCGGCCTCGCTGAGCGCCGCATCCTGAGCAGCCGCCCCCGGGCGTCTGGGCGACGCCGGGCTGACGCTGTAAGCGGTGGACGAGGAGACGGAGGAAACGGACATGCGGCGAACCCTTCTGGCTACCTTTCCAGACTAGACGCCGACGCGCCATTCGTCAGCCCCGCCATCACTCACCCAGGTAGGCCGCCCGCACCTTCGGGTCGGCCAGCAGGTCGGCGCCGGAGCCGGTCAGGGTGATCCGGCCCGACTCCATCACGTAGGCCCGCTGCGAGAACTCCAGCGCCAGGTTGGCGTTCTGCTCGACCAACAAGATGGTGACGCCCTCGGCCGCCACCGAGCGGATGACCTCGAAGATCTTCTCGACCACCAGCGGCGCCAGCCCCATCGACGGCTCGTCGAGCAGCAAGAGGCGCGGCCGCGACAGCAGTGCCCGGCCGATGGCGACCATCTGCTGTTCGCCGCCCGACAGGGTGCCGGCCACCTGCTGCAGGCGCTCCCTGACCCGCGGCAGCATGGTGAACACACGCTCCATGTCGGCCTCGATGGCGTCGGTGTCGCGCCGGCAATAGGCGCCCATGCGCAGGTTCTCCTCGACCGTCAGGCGCGTGAAGATGCCGCGCCCTTCCGGCACCAGGGCCAGGCCCTGGCGCAGGCGCTTGTGGGCCGGCAGGGTGTTGATCTTCGTGCCGTCGTAAAGAATCTCGCCGTCAGCCACCGGCAGAAGGCCGGCGATGGCGTTCAAGGTAGTGGTCTTGCCGGCGCCGTTGGCCCCGATCAGCGACACCAGTTCGCCCTTGGCCAGTTCCAGGCTGATGCCCTTTACGGCCTCGATGGCACCGTAGGAAATCTTGGTATCGCGCAGTTGCAGCAATGGCGTAGCACTCATGCGGCAGCTCCGACCTTGTGGGTGCCACCGCCCAGGTAGGCGGAAATCACGGCGTCGTTCTTCTGCACCATGGCGGGCACGTCCTCGGCGATCTTCTTGCCGAAGTCGAGCACGGCCAGCCGGTCGCACAGACCCATCACCAGCTTCACATCGTGCTCGATGAGCAGCACGGTGACACCGTCGTGGCGGATGGTCTGGACCAGTTCGCGCAGCTTGGCGGTTTCGGTGGCGTTCATGCCAGCGGCGGGTTCGTCGAGGGCCAGCAGCTGCGGCTCGGTGGCCAGCGCGCGGGCGATCTCGAGGCGGCGCTGGTCGCCGTAGGAAAGGTTCTTCGACACGGTATCGGCAAAGCGCTCGATGCCCACGTAACGCAGCAGTTCGAAGGCACGCTCGGTGATCAGGCGCTCCTCTTCCTTCGCGTGTTTGGTCTGCAGCAGGATCGCGAAGGGATTGGCGCGGGAGCGGATGTGGTGGCCGGCCATCACGTTTTCGAGGGCGGTCATTTCGCGGAACAGGCGGATGTTCTGAAAGGTTCGGGCGATGCCGGCCTCGACGACGAGGTGCGGTTTGCCGGCGGGCAGTTCGCTGCCGTTGAAGACGATCTCGCCCTCCTCGGCCGTGTAGGCGCCGGTGAGCACGTTGAAGAAGGTCGTCTTGCCGGCGCCATTGGGGCCGATGAGGCCGTAGATCTCGCCCTTGCGGATGGTCAGCGATACGTCGGACAAGGCCGTGAGGCCGCCGAAGCGCTTGCCGATGCCGCGGGCCTCGAGGAGCGTGATCACTTGGCGACCTCCCCGCTGCTTTGCTTGCCGACCACCAGTTCAGGACGCGAATAGCGGCTGTAAGCGGGAATCAGCCCCGACGGGCGCAGCAGCATCATGAAGATCATCGCCAGTGACAGCAGCAGCATGCGCAGCACTTCCGGGTCGAGGATGACCCGGTCGAACAGCGCCTGCTGCACCGGCACCGCCACGTAGCGCAGGATTTCCGGCAGCGCAGTGAGGGCCAACGCGCCGACGATGACGCCGGCCAGGTTGCCCATGCCGCCAAAGACGATCATCGTCAGCACGGCGATGGATTCCATCAGCGAAAAACTCTCGGGCGACACGAAGCCCTGGAAGGCCGCGAACAGCCCGCCGGACACGCCACCAAAGGTGGCCCCCAGCGAGAAGGCCAGCAGCTTCATGTTGCGGGTGTTGATACCGATCGCCTTGGCCGCCAGCTCGTCGTCACGAATCGCCGCCCAGGCCCGCCCGATGCGGGAAATCTGCAGGCGCTGGACGAGGATGATCGACAGCACCACGAAGGCGAGAAAGACGTAGTAGTACAGGAACAGCGAGTTGATCTTGAAGGACTCGCCAATCTGCAGCCCCTGGGAGATGTCCCAGCCGAAGAGCACCAGTGGGTCGACCATGTTGATGCCCTGCGGCCCGTTGGTGATGTTGATCGGGTGGTTCAGGTTGTTGAGGAAGATGCGCACGATCTCGCCGAAGCCCAGCGTGACGATGGCCAGGTAGTCACCACGCAGGCGCAGCGTGGGCAGGCCGAGGATGATCCCGGCCAGCGCGGCAAACGCGGCCCCCGCCGGCAAGGCCAGCCAGAAGGGCAGGTGGATGTCAAAGTGCGGCGAAGCGAGGAAGGCGAAGGTGTAGGCGCCCACCGCGTAGAAGGCGATGTAGCCCAGGTCGAGCAGACCGGCGAAGCCCACCACCAGGTTGAGGCCGATGGCGAGCATCACGTAGAGCATCGCAAAATCGAGGATGCGCACCCACGTTTTGCCGAACAGCACGGCAATCAACGGCGCAGCAAGGGCCAGGGCAATCACCACCCAGCGGGCTGCCGCCGGGTTGCGCTTGCCGAGCCACGGAATGGCGAGAGCGAGTTGGTTCATGAAAGTGTCCTCAAGCCCGGTCCGCCACCCGCTCGCCCAGCAGGCCGGTAGGCCGGAAGATGAGCACGATGCCGAGGATGACGAAGGCGAAGATGTCCTGGTAGCTGGAGTTGAGGAAGCCGAAGCTCATGTCCTCGATGTAACCGGCGCCGATGGATTCCACCAGCCCGAGCAGCAGCCCGCCGAGCATCGCCCCGCCGAGGTTGCCGATGCCGCCCAGCACCGCCGCGGTAAAAGCCTTGAGGCCGGGCATGAAGCCCATGGCGTAGTGGGCGATGCCGTAGTTCGACGAAAACATCACGCCGGCCACGGCGGCCAGCGCCGAGCCGATGATGAAGGTGGCGGCGATGATCTTGTTGGTGTCCACGCCCATCAGGCTGGCCACCTTGTGGTTCTCGGCGGTGGCGCGCATGGCGCGGCCGAGGCGGGTTTTGTTCACCAGCAGCAGCAGGGCCACCATCAACGTGGCGGACACCACCAGAATGGCGATCTGCACCGGGGTGATGAAAACACCGGCCACCGGTTCGAGCGGTGTGGTGGAAACCAGCTGCGGGAAGGTGTGGTAGTTGCGCCCCCAGATGATCATGGCGAGAGTCTGGAGCAAGAAGGACACGCCGATGGCAGTGATCAGCGGCGCCAGCCGCGGCGCATTGCGCAGGCGACGATAGGCGGTGCGTTCGATGGTGTAGCCGAGGGCCATGCAGACAATGACCGACACGCCCAGGCCGCCGAGCAGCGTGGGAATCAGCCCGAGGTCGGGCGCGTAGAGCTGGATCAGGCGGATCGCCTCGAGGGCGACCAGCGCGCCGATCATCAGCACGTCGCCGTGGGCGAAGTTGATCAGCCCGAGAATGCCGTAGACCATCGTGTAGCCGAGGGCGACCAGCGCATACACGCTGCCCACGACGAGGCCGTTTACGGTTTGTTGGAGAAGGGTTTCCATCGATGCGACCCGGAGAGGGTGGGAGAACGGGTAAAGAACAGTGGGGCGGCGGCAGGGGCAATTGCCCCTACACGATTAGCGACGTTTTACTGGGCGGCTTCCCACTTGCCAGCCTTGAACTGGTACACGGTGACCGCGCCGTCCTTGATGTCGCCCTTGGCGTCGAAGGCCACGGTGCCGATCACGCCGGGGAAGTTCACCTTGCCAATCGACGCCGCGTACTTGGCCGGGTCGCTGCTGTTGGCGGCCTTCATGGCTTCGATGATGGCCGAGGTGGCGTCGTAGGCGTAGGGGGCGTAGATCTGCACGTCGGCATTGAAGCGCTTCTTGAAGCGCTCGTTGAAGTTCTTGCCGCCGGGCATCTTGTCGAGGGGCAAGCCGGGCTGGGTGCAGAAGGTGTTGCCGGTGATGGCGTCGCCAGCCAGCTTGATCACTTCGCCGGTACAGCCGCCGTCGCCGGTGATGAACTTGACGTTGAGGCCGAGCTGCTTGATCTGCTTGAGCATCGGGCCGGCCTGGGTGTCCATGCCGCTGTAGACGATCACGTCGGGGCTCTGGGCCTTGATACGGGTCAGGATGGACAGGAAGTCGGTGGCCTTGTCGCTGGTGAATTCGCGCGCAACCAGCTTGCCGCCGCTGGCCTTGACGGCCTTTTCCACTTCGTCGGCCAGACCCTGGCCGTAGGCCGTGCGGTCATCGATGAGGGCGATCTTGGTGCCAAGCTTGGTGGCTGCGTACTTGCCGATGGCCAGGCCCTGCTGCACATCGTTGGCGATGGTGCGGAAGGTGGCCTTGAAGTTCTGCTGGGTCAGTTTGGGGTTGGTGGACGCCGGGGAAACCTGCGGAATGCCGCCCTCGTTGTAAATGCGCGAGGCCGGAATCGAAGCACCGGAATTGAGGTGCCCGATAACCCCCTTGACGCCGCTGTCCACCAGACGCTGGGCCACGGTGGTGGCGGTCTTCGGGTCGGCCTGATCGTCCTCGGCCTGCACTTCAAACTTCACCTTCTTGCCGCCGAGGGTCACGCCCTTGGCGTTGTATTCCTCGATGGCCAGGCGTACGCCATTCTCGATGTCCTTGCCCAGGTGCGACTGGGTGCCGGTAAGGGGCGCGGCGGTGCCGAGCTTGACGACTTCCTGGGCCTGGACGGCCGATGCACCAAGACCGAGCACGGCGAGGGCGACAAGGGTGTGTTTCATGCGGTTTTCTCCTCTGATTGGTACGGAACAAGGCTGTCTAGCAACTTCGGGGCCGGTCACGGCCGGGCTTCCCATTTACCGCTGTTGAACTGGTAGAGCGTGACGCCACCCTCGCGGCTGTCGCCGCTGGCATCGAAGGAGATATTGCCGGTGACGCCCTTGAAAGCGACTTTCTGGAGCTGCGGCAGGTATTTGGCCGGCTCGGCAGAGTTGGCCAGCTTCATGGCTTCGATGAGCGCGCTGGCAGCGTCGTAGCTGTACGGAGCATAAAGCTGCACGGGCACGCCGAAGCGCTTCTTGAAGCGTTCGTTGAAATCCTTGCCGCCGGGCATCTTGTCCATCGGGATACCCGCCTGGGTGCAATACACGTCCGGGCTCATGGCCGGGCCGGCGATCTTGATCATCTCGGCAGTGCAGGCGCCGTCACCGCCCAGGTATTTGGCCGTGATGCCGAGCTGCTTCATCTGCTTGAGAACCGGCGCGCCCTGGGCATCCATGCCGCCGTAGAAGATGGCGTCGGGCTGGGCGCCCTTGAGTTTTGTGAGGATAGCCGCAAAGTCGGTGGACTTGTCGGTGGTGAACTCCCGCCCAACCGGCGTCACACCAAGACGCTTGAGGCTGCCCACCACCGCATCGGCAAGCCCCTGCCCGTAGGCAGTGCGATCGTCGATGACGGCAATGCGCTTCGCCTTGAGCACCTCGGTGGCGAACTTCGCCATTGCCGCGCCCTGCTGCAGGTCGTTGGCGATGACGCGGTAGGTGGTCTTGTAGCGCTGCCGGGTGAGCGCGGGACTGGTGGACGACGGCGTTATGGCCGGAATGCCGGCCTGCTCGTAAATGCGCGAGGCCGGAATCGCGGCACCGGATGTCACGTGGCCCACCACGCCCTTCACGCCGGCATCGGCAAGGCGCTGGGCGACGGTGGTGGCGGTGCGTGGATCGGCCTGGTCGTCCTCGGCCATCAGTTCAAACTTCACCTTCTGGCCGCCCAGGCTGAGGCCCTTTGCGTTGGCATCATCGAGGGCCAGCTGGGCGCCGTACTGTTCATCCTTGCCCACGTGGGCAATCGGTCCGGTCAGCGGGCCGGCAAAACCGATCTTCACGACCACATCGGCCAGGGCCGCGGCACTGCCCGTCACCGTCACACCGGCCAGGGCCAGCATCATCACGCTGCGTTTCACCTGTTCATCCTCCGCAATGGGGCTTCATGCCAGAATGACAGGGATTGTAACCAAGCCCGGCGCCTTTGGCGGGATACGGGCGGTATCCGGAGGCTCACCCGATGCACAGACTGTTGTCCCTTTTTCTTGGTGCCCTGGCGGCCATCGGCCTGATCGGCTGCGACACGGTCACGATGCAAGACCTGAAACCCGGCGTCTCCACCGGTTACGACGTACGCGACAAGCTCGGCAAGCCCGGCATCGAATGGCGCAACGACGACGGCAGCGTGACCTGGGAGTACACCCGCCAACCTGAAGGCACCGAGTGCTTCATGGCTACCATTGGCCCGGATAACATCCTGAAAAGCCTCGAAAACGTGCTCACCCCGCAGAACTTCGCCCGCGTGCAGGCGGGCTGGACGAAAGACCAGGTGCGCCGCCTGCTCGGCAAGCCGCGCTCTGTTCAGAGTTTTGCGATGAAAAAGGAAGAAGTCTGGGACTGGCGCCTGCCGCCCGAATTCAACGCCGCGGTGTTTTTCAACATCCATTTCGACATGGATGGCAAAGTTACCGGCACCAGCCGCAGCAACGAAATACGCGGCTGAAAGGCATACCCATTTCAGGCAGCGGGGCCTGTGACAAAAGTCACTCGGCATCTGGCGTGCCCTTCAGGAGCTCGCCCCCTGACCGTTAAACACACGGTCAAGTCCATGCCCCGGAGCCCGTCATGCGCAGCAACCTTCCCGTCACCCGTACCGAGTATTCCATTCAGGACGGGGCCGCGATCATCAGCCGCACCAACCGGAAAGGCCTGATCGCCAGCTGCAACGACGAATTCGTCGAAGCCAGCGGTTTCACCCGCGAAGAACTGCTCGGACAGGCCCACAACATCGTGCGTCATCCGGACATGCCACCCGAAGCCTACAGGGACATGTGGGCAAGCCTGGGACGTGGCCGACCGTGGAGCGGCATCGTCAAGAACCGGCGCAAGAACGGCGATTTCTACTGGGTACGCGCCACCGCCACACCACTGGCCGACGGTTCGGGCTACATGTCTGTACGCACCAAGGCCAGCCCGGAAGAGATCGCCAGCGCCGAGGCACTGTATGCGCGAATGCGCAGCGACGCGGGCATCCGCCTCGACGAAGGACGGCTCGCGCCCACCGGCCTGTTGGCCGCGTTCGGACGGCTCATACCGCAAACAGGTCTGATCACCCGCATTTACCTGATCACCGGCAGCCTTGCGGCCCTGTGCCTGATCGTCGGTCTGGCTGGTTTGAATGCCGCCGGCAGCAGCCGTGATGCCCTCAGGACGCTTCATGAGAACCCGGCGAGCACCTCGCAAGGCACAGGCAAAATCGAAGCAGACAGGGCTGAGGCGCGCTACCAGACAAGCCTGCAACTGTTTTCGGGAATGGCGGCGGGCCTGACCCTTGCCGGCCTGGCGACCGTCCTGCTGACCCGCCGGCTCAGTCAGTCCATTGCGGGTGGCAAGACCGTCGCCGAAGCCATCGCCGCCGGCAACATGCTCCAGCCCCTGCCGGTTGCCAGCAATGACGAACTGGGCACCCTGATCGTCCACATGGCCGTCATGCGCAACAACCTCCACGAACTGATCGCCTCGATCCGTAACGAGGTCAAGGCCCTCCTCTCCAGCGCCCGCCAGCTCAGCAGCACCGCCAGCGAAACCTACCAGTTGGCAGAAGACCAGGCTGAATCTGCTGCGGCGATGGCTGCGGCCGTCGAGGAGTTGTCCGTCTCCATCGACCATATTGGCGACCATGCCCGCGAATCCCACCAGTTGTCGGAAAGCTCCGGCCAGCAGGCCACCAGCGGCGCCCGGGTGATCGGTGATGCGGCAACCGAAATGCGCTCCATCGCCCAGTCGGTCAACGTATCGGCGAGCTCGGTACGCGAACTGGAGAACCTGTCCGGCGGTATCTCGATGATCGTCGGCGTCATCAAGGAAATCGCTGACCAGACCAACCTGCTGGCTCTGAATGCCGCCATCGAAGCAGCCCGGGCCGGCGAGTCGGGGCGCGGCTTTGCCGTGGTGGCTGACGAGGTGCGCAAACTGGCCGAGCGCACGACTAAATCCACCGCCGAAATCACCGCGATGATCGAACGCATCCAGGCCGCTACCCGCAGTGCCGCCGACGACATGGAAAGCGGCGTTAGCCGGGTCGCCCGCGGCGTCACCCTCGCCGATGAAGCAGGCCGAACCGTCGGCAGCATCCAGCACAGCACCCGTCAGGTGCTCGCCTCAGTGGAAGGCATCAACCTCGGCCTCAACGAACAATCAACGGCCGCCCGGGATATTGCCCAGCGGGTCGAGCGGATCGCCGGCGCCTCCGAATCCAACGCGGCCAGCGCCGCCACCCTTACCCGTGCGGCGGACGACCTGTCCACCCTCGCTCACACCCTGGAAGACCTGTCGGGACGCTTCCGGATAGCCTGAGCAAGGATGCGGGAGGCGGCACAGCCTGACCCGCCGCATTCGAAAAAGTGCTCCATCGTGCACTTGGCATGGAGCAACCGTCCCGTTTCGAGACACCCGCAGGCAGCGGATGCGGCGCTGCACAAAAATGGCACAGTCTCACCAAGGGACTGATAAAAAAGACATTTGATCTCATAACGAGAGCTGATCCAGAGCTGGCATGACCCCTGCTGAATGGATGTCAACGCTGCACAACGCGTTTTCAATCAAATCCAGGAGGAGACATTCATGCTTTACGCACTGCCCGGTACTGCCGAAGCCAAAGTCCAATACAAGTCCAAGTACGACAACTTCATCGGTGGCAAGTGGGTTGCCCCGGTCAAGGGTGAATACTTCGACGTTATTACCCCGATCACCGGCAAGGTCTACACCCAGGCCGCCCGCTCCACCGCCGAAGACGTGGAACTGGCCCTCGACGCCGCCCACGCCATCGCCGACACCTGGGGCCGTACCTCCCCCACCGAGCGCGCCAACCTGCTGCTGAAGATCGCCGACCGCCTGGAAGCCAACATCGAACTGCTGGCCTACGCCGAGACCGTCGATAACGGCAAGGCCATCCGCGAAACCCTGAACGCCGACATCCCGCTGGCTGTCGACCACTTCCGCTACTTCGCCGGCTGTCTGCGCGCCCAGGAAGGCAGCATCAGCGAGATCGACGAAAACACCATCGCTTATCACTTCCACGAGCCCCTCGGCGTCGTTGGCCAGATCATCCCCTGGAACTTCCCGATCCTGATGGCTGCCTGGAAGCTGGCTCCCGCCATCGGCGCCGGCAACTGCGTGGTCCTGAAGCCCGCCGAATCCACCCCGATCTCCATCCTGGTGCTGGCCGAACTGATCGCCGACCTGATTCCGCCCGGCGTGCTGAACATCATCAACGGCTTTGGCCGCGAAGCCGGCATGCCGCTGGCCACCAGCAAGCGCATCGCCAAGATCGCCTTCACCGGCTCCACCGCTACCGGCCGCGTCATCGCCCAGGCCGCTGCCACCAACCTGATCCCCGCCACCCTGGAACTCGGCGGCAAGTCCCCCAACATCTTCTTTGAAGATGTGATGGCGGCCGACGACGCCTTCCTCGACAAGGCTGTCGAAGGCATGGTGCTGTTCGCCTTCAACCAGGGCGAAGTGTGCACCTGCCCGTCCCGCGCGCTGATCCAGGAATCGATCTACGACCGCTTCATGGAAAAGGTCATGGCCCGCGTCAAGGCCATCAAGCAGCTCAGCCCGCTCGACACCGACAGCATGATGGGTGCCCAGGCTTCCCAGGACCAGCTCAACAAGATCATGGCCTACATGGAAGTCGGCCAGCAGGATGGCGCCGAGTGTCTGACCGGCGGCGAACGTGCCATGCTGGGCGGCGAACTTGAAGGCGGCTATTACATCCAGCCGACCCTCTTCAAGGGCCATAACAAGATGCGCATCTTCCAGGAAGAGATCTTCGGACCGGTGCTGGCCGTGACCACCTTCAAGGACGAAGCCGAAGCCCTGGCCATCGCCAACGACACCCCGTACGGCCTCGGCGCTGGCGTGTGGAGCCGTGATGGCAGCCGCGCCTTCCGCATGGGCCGTGGCATCAAGGCCGGCCGCGTCTGGACCAACTGCTACCACGCCTACCCGGCGGGTGCGACCTTCGGCGGCTACAAGGAATCCGGCATCGGCCGCGAAACCCACAAGATGATGCTCGACCACTATCAGCAGACCAAGAACCTGCTGGTCAGCTACAGCCCGAACGCCCTGGGATTCTTCTGATCCCCGAGTCAAACGAGTAAGGCAAGGTGTTACGGGGCGAGGTTTCTCGCCCCGTTTTTTTCTTCAAGGAACCGAAAATGATCGCTCGCATCGTGGCCACCGAGGCCGCCTGCCGCTTCATCGACGAACTCGCTGCCGAGTTCGGCCCGCTGATGTTCCTGCTTTCCGGCGGCTGCTGCGATGGCAGCGTCCCCAACTGCTACAAGGTCGGCGAAGTCCTGCCCGGCCCCACAATGGTGCTGCTCGGCGATGTGGCCGGTGCGCCCTTTTACCTGGGCCACCAGGAATTCTCGTACTACGGCAGCAGCCAGCTGACCCTCGACGTCGAGCCCGGCAAAGGCGGCGACTTCTCCCTCGACTGCGGCAAGGGCAAGGCCTTCGTGACCCGTTCGCGCCTGTTCAGCGAAGCCGAACTGTCCGCCCTGCCCCCCATTGCCGGCTCTTGACCCGACCGACGGCTATCGAAAGGAAGGACCATGAGCACAGAGCAGAGCGGAATCGTCGACTCGCTGCGGGTCAGCCTGAGCCCCGAAGCCGGCATGTTTCTCGGCTCCCTGCATGACAGCTCCGGCGCGCTCCACCTGCTGTTCGACGGCAGCGCCCCGGAAACCCAGCGCCTGCGCTGGACGCGCGCCGGGCAAAGCGGCAACCCGGCCGGCTATGTGCCGTGGGCACGCATTTCCTGCGGCACCCTGTTGGTAAGCGCCCGCGATCTGCTGCGGGTCCAGACCACCCGCCTCCTTATCGACCTGACCGAATTCAGCCCCGGCTCGGCCGCAGCCCATTGCCCCACCCTGCGCCTCAGCGCCCGGCTCATCCCCCTCGGCCCGGAAGATCTCGCCCTGCGCCAAGCCTTCGAACGCGCCCCCGCCCATAACGGGTAACGCATCAGGGACCCTACCTAAAGCACACAAGCCGGATTGACGTGAACCCCTAAAGGAACGTCAGGAACCATCCTGCGTCTATACGATTGCGGAAGTCCCGAATCGCCCTCCTGCGGAGAACAATCCATGGCCACCCTGCTCTGGCTTCAGACCGGCGCCTGCAGCGGAGACACAATGTCGCTGCTCAACGCCGACAGTCCCTCCATCGAAAGCCTGATGCGCAAGGGCAGCATCGAGCTGCTGTGGCACCCGTCCCTCTCCGACACGCCCCCCGGTGGCCTGGGCAAGCTCATCGAAGCCATCGAGTCCGGCGCCCAGGCGCTCGACATCCTGTGCGTTGAAGGCAGCCTCATCACCGGCCCCTTCGGCACCGGCATGTTCGACAGCTACCGGGGGCGCCCCAAGATCCAGATCGCCGAAGCCCTCGCCCGGCGCGCACGGTATGTGGTCGCGGTGGGCACCTGCTCGGCCTTCGGCGGCATTCCCGCCGCCCCGCCCAACCCCACCGACTGCACCGGACTGCAGTTCGACCATGAACAACCCGGCGGCCTGCTGCCGCCCGAATGGCGCTCCGGCGCCGGCCTGCCGGTCATCAATCTGGCCGGCTGCCCGACCCACCCGACCACCATTACCCGCAGTCTGGCCATGCTCGCCCAGGACTTGCCGCTGGAGCTCGACTTCCTCAACCGACCGCGGCTCTTCTTCGGCACCACGGTGCACCAAGGCTGCACGCGCAACGAATACCATGAGTACGACGTCGAAGAAACCGTGCCCGGCGGCCGCGGCTGCATGTACTTCAACCTCGGGTGCCAGGGCCCCAGCACCTTGGCCAACTGCAACAGCGAGCTATGGAACGGGCGCAGCAGCAAGACCCGCGCCGGCGTTCCGTGCTTCGGCTGCACCTCGCCCGGCTTTCCGAAGGACGGCGACCTGTTCCGTACCGAAAAGATCGGCGCCGTGCCGGTTACCCTGCCACTGGGTGTTTCCCGCGCCCATTACATGGCCTACAAGAACCTCGCCCACGCAGCCGCCCCGCTGCGGGTGAAAAACCGCGAGATGGAGCCCTGAAGGCAAACGCATGAGCCGCACCACCCTCAACATCGACCTCAACCGCGTCGAAGGTGACCTCGAATTCCAGGTGGACCTGGACGGCAACCGGGTCGTGGACGCCCGCTGCGTCGGCACCCTGTTCCGCGGCTTCGAACAACTGCTGATCGGTCGCGCGCCCAAGGACGGGCTGGTCATCACGCCGCGCGTATGCGGCATCTGCGGCACCGCCCACCTGTACACCGCAGCGCTGGCGCTGGAGCGCATGGCCCAACTGCCGGTGTCGCCCCACGCCACCCTCGTGCGCAATCTGTGCCTGATGGCCGAAAACGTACAGAGCGACCTGCGCCAGAGCTTCCTGTTCTTCACCCCGGACTTCGTCCATCCGCGCTACGCAGCACAGCCCCTGTTCGCTGAAATCGAGGCGGCCTTCGCTCCCATGAAGGGACGCATCGTGCGCTCGACCCTCGCCGCCAGCCGCAAGGTGGTCGAACTGGTGGCCATCTACGGCGGCCAGTGGCCGCACTCCTCCTACATGCTGCCCGGCGGCATTACCCGCGGCGCCACCGCCCGCGACCTGATGGACTGCCAGGACATCGTGGACCGGACCATCGAGTGGTACGAGCTCGACGTCATCGGCGACAGCCTCGACAACTGGCTCGCCCTCGACAGCGCCGACGCCTTCTTCAGCTGGCTCGACGCCGCCGCCCACGCCGCCAGCGCCCTCGGCCTGCTCACCCGCTTCGCCCGCGCCATCGGCCTGCAGCACATCGGCGCCGGCGCCCACCACTTTCTCAGCGCCGGCTCGTGGCACGACCCGCTACGCTGGCAGCCGCCCTATGGCGAACCCGTCGGCCTGCTCCCCGCCGGCCTCTACCATGCGAACGGCCAACTGGACGCCTTCAACCCGGATCTCATCAACGAGCACGTGCGCCACTCCTGGTACCGCCCCTACCCGGGCGGGCGCCACCCCTACATTGGCGAAACGGTACCCGACTACCAGCCCGACACCGACCGCTACACCTGGGCCAAGGCCCCCCGCTACGGCGACAAGGTAGTCGAAACCGGCCCGCTGGCAGAGCTCCTCACGGGCGGCGACAAGCTGGTCACGTCCCTGCTCGCCCTCGAGGGGCCCAACGCCTGGCTGCGCCAGTTTGCCCGCCTGCGCCGCACCGGCCTGACTCTGCACCTGATGAAGCAGCACCTGGCCGAACTGGCCCGCCAGCTGGGTACGCCCCACTACCTGCCCCCGCCGGCCGGCGCCCTCGACCAAGGCGAAGGCTACGGCCTCGTGCAGGCCGCCCGGGGCAGCCTAGGCCACTGGATACAGGTGGAAGACGGGCGCATCAGCCGCTACCAGATCGTCACCCCCACCGCCTGGAACGCCTCGCCGAAGGACAGCGCCGGACAGCACGGCCACTGGGAAGAAAGCGTCATCGGCGTCGAACTGGCCGACCCGGCCGACCCCATCGAAATAGGCCACATCGTCCGCTCCCACGACCCCTGTCTGGTGTGCACGGTGCATTTTGTCGGGCGCGGGGAACGACACCGCTATGGCGTCTGACGACACCCACATCATCTGCTTCGGCAACGAGCTGCACGGCGACGACGGCGTCGGCCCGGCCGTGCACGCCTTGCTTGCCACAAAGGCGCTGCCGCCCGGCGTGCGCCTGATGCGCGCCGACGTGGCCGGGCTCGCCGCCATCGGCTGTTTCGACGGCTGTCGCCGCGCCGTGGTGGTGGATGCCCTGCGCGGCTTCGGCGCCCCCGGCTCGGTGCACGAGCTGGACGCCATGCCCCTCGTCGACGGGGCCAGCCGTGACGAAGCCTCCGGCGGCTTTCACGGAGCCGGCGTCGGCGCCCTGCTGCGCCTGCTGCCGGTCACCCTTGAACACCTGCCAGAGATCCGCCTGATCGGCATCGAGATCGAATCCACCCATCCCTTCAGCCCCGGACTGTCGGCCCCTGTCGCCGGCAGCATCGCCATGGCCGCCCGAAAGGTCATGGAACAACTGCCATGAACGCCACCCGCAGCATCCCCGTACGCAAACTGCGCAAGGTGATCGGCCAGCGGGATCGACTGTGCGGTGTGGTGGCGCTACCCGACCAGTCGGGCGAGCAGCACATCCTGATCATCCGGCGCGGGCAAGGCTGGACGGCCGTTCCGGCCACTTGCCCTCACGAGGGCCGCCGTCTGGACGACTCCGCCGAGGATGAGCAACGCCGCCTCGTCTGCCCGGCACATGGACTGAAGGTGGAAACCGAGGGCCCTGGCCACATGCTGACGGTATGCAAGGAGGGCGACGGCTTTGCGGTGCTCATCGACGACGCCCCCACTCCCGCCAACGCGTCCCAGGCTGACGTACAGCGCCTGCAGGCCGAGCTCGAAGCGCTGCGCAACGCCAACACCTCCCTCGAGCAACAGATCGGTGCCGTCACCCTGATGATGGACGCCATGGTGGACGAAGTCAGCACCAAGTCCCGCCAGCTTGAAGAGCGCAGTGCCGAACAGGCCCGCCTGAGTGCCTTCGTCACCAACGTGATGGACACCATGGACAGCCTGCTGCTGGTAGTGGACCGCTTCGGCCGCATCAACCAGGCCAACGCGGCGGTCCGGCGCTGCATCGGCATAGACCCGGGCAGCCTGATCGGCAACTCGCCCGACAGCCTGCTCGCGGCCGAAACCCTGGCCCCGCTGCAGCGGGCGGCACCCAGCGTCGCGGCCGGCAGCGTGCTGTTCCGCACCATCCTGCTGCAGGGCAAGCTCGAGATGGAAACCTGCATCGAAAGCCGGCTGCCGGACGCCACCCTGCGCCACTTCATGCTGCGCGCCTCGACCATGTACGACCGCAGCGGCAAGCTCGAAGGCGTCGTCATCGTCGGCTCCGACATCACCGCCCTGCGTGCCCGCGAGCAAGCCCTCAAGGACAGTGAGCAGCGCTTCCGCGACTACTCGGAGGTGTCCTCCGACTGGTACTGGGAAACCGACGCTGAAATGCGCTTCACGGCTTACGTGGGCCCCGACCGCAATGATCTGCAAATGATCGAAGTGGTGAGGGGCAAAAGACGCGAGGATTTCGCATCCCCGGAGGAAAAGCTGGACACCGCAAAGTGGGCGCCCTACCTGACGGCCATCGCCGAGCGGCGGGAGTTCCGTGATTTCGAATACTGCATCGCCGCCCATGCAATCGGCGCGGCCTGGTTCAGCGTGTCCGGCAAGCCCTTCTTCTCGGCGGACGGCAACTTCCAGGGCTTCCGGGGCACATCCAAGGACATCACCGCACGCAAGGCCATCGACGCCGAGCTGCGCCGCCACCGCGACCACCTGTCCGAACTGGTCGCTGCCCAGACTGCCGACGTGGTCGCCGCCAAGGAGGCCGCCGAGCGGGCCAACCATTTGAAGAGCGAGTTTCTCGCCAACATGTCCCACGAGTTCCGTACCCCGCTGCACGGCATCCTGTCCTACGCGCGGCTGGGCGAAACCCGCACCGGGCAGGCCCCGAACGAGAAAATCATCAACTATTTCGAGCGCATCCATCAGAGCGGCAGCCGCCTCGGCGTGCTGGTCAATGACCTGCTCGACCTGGCCAAACTGGAATCCCGGCGGGTGGACTTCATGCTCCGGCAAGCCGACATGGTGACCGTTGTTGAACGGGTGCGTGGCGACCTGGAAGCACTGATCGCCGGCCACGGCCTGACCCTCGCCATCGACCGCCAGACCGTCAGCACCATCGCCCTGATCGACACCCAGCAGTTCCACCACGCCGTGCAGAATCTGCTCTCCAACGCCATCAAGTTCTCGCCGGAAGGCAGCGCCATCACCGCCACCTTCAGCGACGCCATGCTCGGCAAGCGGGAGGCCCTGTCTCTCGTCGTGCGTGACCGGGGCATCGGCATCCCTCCCGGTGAAGAGGAGCGCATCTTCGACAAGTTCGTGCAAAGCAGCGCCACCAAGACCGGCGCCGGTGGCACCGGACTTGGCCTCGCCATCACCCAGGAAATCGTGCGCGGACACAACGGCACGATCTCGGTACGCAACCACCCGGACGGTGGCGCGATGTTCGAAATCCGCGTGCCGCGTGCCGAACTGCCTCAGTCAGGCACGTAAACCAGCGAACCGTCCGGCATCCGCCAGGCCGTACCGGCCTTCACGCCGCCGCCGGCCGACTGGCTGGCTCCGTCACCCCTGAAGTGTTCGATCTTGCGTCCGTCTTTCACTACCACTTCCATCCCGGGCGTACCGGCCTTGCGGATCACGGTCACCTTCTCGTCGCTGAACGGGTTGAGCGGGTTCTTCGCCACCGCCAGCAAGAGGGCCGCGATGATGACCAGGAAGACATCGATCAGATTGACCAGCGACAGCACCGGATCGTCGGCATCGTCGCCGGCGTCCTGCAAACGCAGCTTCATTGCGCCTCCTTCTCGATGGCAAGCAGGTCGGCCGCGTACCAGCGCCGCCGCACATTGACCACCCAGTAGGTCAGCGCCGCCGCGATCAGCGCCAGGATCACCGCCGAGAAGGCCACCATCAAACTGCGCGACACGTCCGCCAGTTGCCCGTCACCGAGCGCCTTGAGGGCCGGCCCCATGGGAATCATCGTCGCCACCAGCCCGAGCATCGGCGCAACCCGGGTAGCGATGCGGGCAAACTCCAGTCGCTTGAGCGCCAGGGCTTCCAGATCGGCCATGACAAGGCCCGGCTCACGCCGCCACGCGGCCGCCAGCTCAAAGCCCGCCGGCAGCCCGGCTCGCCGCTGGGCCGCCTGCCACAGGAAGGCGCCGAGGGCATAAAAGGCGTACACAAAAAGCACGCCGATCGCCGCCAGCACCGGCACGAGGAACAGCTGGCTGACGCCGTACATGAAGGTTTCGATGCTCTCGTTCATGCTTCAGGCTCCGGAAAGGGCTGGCTGGCGGCCGCGCAGGCTCTGGTGCAGCACGCCGGACAGAAAGGCGGCCAGCAGCAGCGCGGCCAGATTCAAGGGAAGGGTCGACACGGGCAAGGCTGGCGCCTCGACGTGGGCCAGATGCTGACCGGTCGGGGGCACCGGGACTGCCTCCGCCGCATCGCCCGCTGACGGAGCAGGCTCGGGCGGTGCGGCCAGGGGCGCCGCATTGTCGAGGCGCCGGGCCATTCGCCCGCCAGGTGCCAGCGGTACAACCCGGGATGCCACCGGCTGCGCCTCCATCAACTCGCCCGGCAAGGGCACGGGCTGCACGCTTCCGACACCTCGCGTCTGCCCGTCCCGGTCGCCCGTGTGATAGCCGGTGCGCAGGAATTCGATGGCGTCCGGGTTGCCATCCGCTGCCGCCGCTTCAAACCACTGGCGGGCCGCCGCCTCGTCCTTCGGCACGCCTTTGCCCATATGCAGGGCGCTGGCGTAGTGGAGCTTGCCGAGGATCGCGTAAGGCGAGTCGCCGGCACTTGCCGCCCGCCGCATCAGCTCGGCGGCAGCGGGCAGATCCGGCGGCACGCCACCGGCCCCGTCCTGCAACATCAGGGCCTTCCAGATCATCGCGCCGATGTAGCCGGCGGCAATGCACTTGTCGAAAACCTTGCGGGCAGTCTCGTGGTCGCCGCACTTTTCAAGCAGGTAGCCCTTGCTGCACACCATCATGCTGGCCGGCTGGTCAGCCAGGTATTCGAGGGTCTGGTCACCCACCACATGGGCCAGATCGGTGGGCTCGCCACTCTGCACGACCGCGCCACCGCAAAAACGGTTGTCACCCGCCCACGCCGAAGCGGCCAGAAAGCCCAGGGCCAGCAAGCCCGTCCGCGCCAGTTTTTGCATCTGCCTGCGTCCTTTCCGGGTTGGCGACCGGAGAGTTGATCTCACCGGCCTGCCGCAACTCTAGACGCGGCACGGCAACAGGTCAGCCGACGCTTGCCCCGAAAACAACAGGCAATTTGCCCGCCCGGCAGCCCAGCGCGGGCCGGGAAGAATGCCTGCCCGGCGCCGGGCAAACTGACCTTGGGGAGTGCCGGCCCGACGGGTTCTACTGGTCACGGCCAAAACCGGCCTGTCCAACCAAGGAGAATCCCCGTGCCCCATTTCCGCTTCGACGATCGCGCCATCCTCTGGAACCGCCTGGGCGACTTTCCCCACCTCCACTACACCATCCTCGACGTGGACGTGGAGCGGCGCATCGCCGACGTGCTGTTCCGTTTCGCGGCCGGTGAGCAGATCGTCCTGCACCGCCATCAGGCCCTCAACCACACCTTCGTCGTGCAGGGCGAGCACCGCCTCTACGAAGCCGACGGCAGCCTGCGCGAAGTCCGCCCGACCGGCAGCTACACCCGCTCGCCGGCCAGCGCCCAGCCCCACCGGGAAGGCGGCGGCAAGGAGGAGGCGATTGTCTTTTTCAGCATCCGCGCCGGCACCGACGACGCGCTTTACGAACTCCTCGACGACGACCAGCAGCCCATCGGCCAGATCGGCTTCGACACGCTGATCGCGCTCTTCGACGCGCAGAAGCTGGCCCTGGCGGCCTGAACCTGCTGGCCGTTCAGATCAGGCCAAGGCGCAGCGCCAGCCGGGTCAGCTCGATGTCGCTGCGCACGCCGAGCTTGGTCTTGATCTGGTAATGGCAGTTCTGCACCGTCTTGGCGGAGATCGACAGCCGCGTGCCGATGTCTTCGGCACTGCAGCCGTCGAGCAGCAGACGCAGGATCTCGAACTCCCGCGGGGCCAGCTCGGCCAGCGGCTCGCGGGGCCGTTCGATGAGGGCCAGGGCCAGCTCGGGGGCAATGTCCGGGCTGATCACCTGGCGCCGCGCCGCCACCTGATACACGGCGGCCACCAGCACTTCCGGCGGGCTGCTCTTGGTCACGTAGCCCAGCGCGCCAGCGCGCAGGGCCTGGGTGGCAAACAAGGGCTCCCGGTGCATCGTGAACACCAGGATGCGCGCGTCGGCGTCGCGCTGCAGCAGGCGCCGGATCAGTTCCACCCCGCCCATGTCGGGCAGGCCCAGGTCGAGCACCAGCACATCCGGCAGCAGTGCCTTGAACTGCTCCAGCGCCTCGCGGGCATTGGCCGCCTCGCCGACAATGGCCAGGTCGGCGCGCGACTCCAGCAGGCGCCGGTAGCCTTCCCTCACGATGGCGTGGTCGTCCACCAGCAGCAGGCGCGTCTTCTCAAGCATGTTCTTCCTCGTGCTCCACCATTGCCGAGGCCGGAAACGCCGCCTCCACGCGCATGCCGCAGGGCACGCAGCGCGTCATGGCAAAGTGCCCGCCCAGCGCCTCGACCCGCTCGTGCATGCCCAGCACCCCCAGCCCGCTGCCCGCCGTGCTGCGCGGGGCGCCCTCGCCGTCGTCCTCGACCACCAGGGTGCAGGCGTCCGCCTCGCGCCGCAGGCTCACCGTCACCCGGCCGGGCGCCGCGTGGCGCAGGGCGTTGGTGAGGCTTTCCTGAACGATGCGATACAGGCTCACCGTCAGTTCGTCCGGCAGCTCATCGACCTGCCCTTCGACACGTAACTCGAATACGCACTCGGGCAGCCGGCGCCGCCAGCCCCCGACCAGTTCCTCCAGCCCTGCGTGCAAGCCGAACTCCTCCAGCCCCACCGGACGCAACTGCAGCAGGATGCCCTGCAGGCTTTCCATCATGTGGGCCGTGACCGACGCAATGGCGCGGGCCGCCGGCAGCAGCGCGGGTTGCGGCCCGCGCACGCCCTCGGTGATGAAGGCCGCCTCGGCGCCAATCGATGTCAGGCACTGGCCAAATTCGTCATGCAGCTCCCGCGCCAGACGTCGCCGCTCCTCCTCCCGCACGGCCAGCAGGCGCTGGGCCAGGTGACGCTGGCCGGCGATGGTCTTCTGCAGGCGCTCGGCCAGATGATCGAAACCGCCGGCGATACGGCGTAACTCGATGAGGCGCGGACGCGGCATGCGGGCCGCCAGATCGCCCGCCTCCATGCGCCCGAGCACCGCCAGGATGGCGTCCGTCGGCCCCAGCGCGCGGCGCACCGGCAGATAGACGAGCAGGTTGAGCAGCAGGATGCCGACGGTCATCCCCAGCACCGTGCGAATCTGGTGCCACAGCTCGACGGCCTCGCTGTCGAGGTTGGGCGTAACGACAAACTCACCGACCTTCACGCCCGGATACTGGCCGATCGCGCCGCCGTAACGCACCTCCGGCCCGATCACGCGGGCCAGCAGCCAGCGCACGAGCACCGGTGGATCGGCGCCATCGTCAAAACAGCGCTGGATGGCCGGACGCTTGTAGATGTCCTCGACGGCCACGCAGATGCCGAGCAGCGGGCCGATGCCGTCGAGGGACGACAGGTCCATCGACTCCAGACTGCGCCGGAAGACGTCGCGCGGCTGGGTTGCCTCACCGGCGAGCAGGCGCTCCACGGTACCGCCGGTGCGCGCAATATGGCTGCGGATGCGCTCCTGCGCCTGCCGCAAGACCACGCCGCTGGCGATCAGGCCGATCACCAGCGCAAACAGCGTCACCCGCAACAACAGGTGGCGCTTGAGATCGACGGCCCTGGCGTGCCCGTCCGCCACCGCATCGGTGCCGCGTAGCTGCATCTTGTAATACCATACTGAAATAGTCGGATTTGACGAGCGACGCCACTGGCGCGCCGCGCCGCCAGATTACCGAAAACCCGGCAGGCAAATTGCCCGACCCACAAAGATAAAGCGCCCGGACAGAGACCATGCACACCCTCGAGACCCTGCCCTTCGACAACGCCTTCGCGCGCCTCCCCGAAGCCTTCTACACGCGCCTGCCGCCCGAGCCGCTGCCCGCGCCCTACCTGGTGGCTGCCAGCCAGGACGTCGCCGCGCTGATCGGGCTGAGCGCCAGCGAAGTAGCCCGCCCCGAGTTCGCTGAAGTCTTCGCCGGCAACAAGCTGATGCCCGGCAGCGAGCCCCTGGCCGCGGTGTACTCGGGCCACCAGTTCGGCATGTGGGCCGGCCAGCTCGGTGACGGACGCGCCCACCTGCTCGGCGAGGTCGCGGCCGGCACGGGCTGGGAGATCCAGTTGAAGGGCGCCGGGCAGACGCCCTACTCGCGCTTTGCCGACGGCCGCGCCGTGCTGCGTTCGAGCATCCGCGAATTCCTGTGTTCGGAAGCCATGGCAGCCCTCGGCATCCCGACCACCCGCGCCCTCAGCGTGGTGGGCTCGGACGCGCCGATCCGCCGCGAGACCGTCGAGACCGCCGCGGTGGTCGCCCGCCTGGCGCCGAGCTTCGTGCGTTTTGGATCATTTGAACACTGGGGTGCGCGCAACAAGCCGGATGAGCTGCGCGCGCTGGCCGACTACGTGATCGACCGCTTCCGCCCCGAATGCCGCACCGCCGCCAACCCCTACGACGCGCTGCTGCGTGACGTGGGCCGGCGCACCGGCGAGCTGATCGCCCAATGGCAGGCGGTGGGTTTCATGCACGGGGTAATGAATACCGACAACATGTCCATCCTCGGGCTGACCCTCGATTACGGCCCCTTCGGCTTCATGGACGCCTTCGACGCCGGCCACATCTGCAACCATTCGGACGACCACGGCCGCTACAGCTACCAGTCGCAGCCGCAGATCGGCCACTGGAACCTCTACGCCCTCGGCCGCGCGCTGGCCCCGCTGATCGGCCCGGCCGCAGCCGTCCAGGCCGCCATAGAAGAGAGCTACGCCCCGGCCTTCGAAGGCCATTTCATGGACTTGATGCGCGCCAAACTGGGCCTTGCCCAGGCCCTGCCCGGCGACGAGGATTTCATCGGCGAAACCTTCGGCCTGCTCCAGCAGCAGCACCCGGACTACACCCTGTTCTTCCGCCAGCTCGGCCGCCTGCCCGCGCAGGTGGACGACGCCAGCCGCACCCTGGCCGACGCCCCCGTGCGCGACCTGCTCATCGACCGGGATGCGGGCGACGCCTGGCTGGCCCTGTGGCGCGCCCGACTCGGCGCCGAAGGCCGCCCCGACGCCGAACGTCAGGCAGCCATGAATGCAGTCAATCCCAAGTACATCCTGCGCAACTGGATCGCCGAATCGGCCATCCGCAGCGCCCGGGCCAAGGATTTCAGTGAAGTGGAAGCGGTGCTCGCCTGCCTCGCCCGGCCCTTCGACGAGCAGCCCGAGAACGAACGCTTCGCAGCCCCGCCGCCGCAATGGGCGAAGGGGCTGGCAGTCAGTTGTTCAAGCTAGGCGACGAACGGCAGCTCGCTCAATAGAGCATCCACCAGGGGCCGTCCCACTCGGCCGCTTCGCCAAAGGCTTCCTGCTCGACCAGTTGCTCGCGGACTTCCTCGATCTGCTCGAAGATGCGCATGAAGGCATCGACAACCCGCGGGTCGAACTGTTCGCCGCGCCGCTCGCTGATCATCGACAGCACCTGGTCGACGGGCAGCGCCTTGCGGTAGCTGCGGTCATGGGTCAGGGCATCGAAAAAATCCGCCAGCCCGACGATCCGGCCGGCCAGGGGAATCGCCTCACCGGCGAGGCCCAGCGGATAGCCGATACCGTTGAAGTGCTCGTGGTGGGTCATGGCGATTTCGGCGGCCAGCCTGAGCAGCGGCACTTCCGAGTCACCGATGATGCTGGCGCCGATGCGCGGATGCTCGCGCATCATCTTCCATTCCGCGGTGGTGAGCGGGCCGGGCTTGCTGAGGATGCTGGAATGAATCCCGATCTTGCCGATGTCGTGCAGCTGGGCGGCACTTTCGAGCAGGGCGCACTGATCTTCCGGATAACCGAGTTCGGTGGCAATCAGGCTGGTGTAGATGCCGATCCGCGCGGTATGCAGCGGCGATTCGCCGTCATTGCGTTCGGCACTGCGAGCCAGATCGAAGAAGGTTTCGTTGCGCAGCGTGGCGATGGCGTTCAGGGCCCGGTCGCGCTCCGCGCGGAGCGCGGCAACCTCGGCCTCCGCCTGCTCGATACGGCGGGCCAGACGCTCGATCTCGCCGGCCGGGTCAGCCAAGGACAATGTGGGATCGGGGAAAGTCGGCGTGGTCATGATGTCTTCCTCTGCAGTCCGGCGGACTCGTTGCCCTCCATAACGGCCTACGAATCCGGTACTTTGACGAATAAACATCAAAAACGTTAAATTCAACACGCTCGCCCTGCGTGCAGGTCCTCAACCGAAGTGCCAGCCCCCGTGACTCCCGGCCACCGCCCCGAGCACAACAATCAAACTCACCGTCAGCAGCACCTGATGCAGGCGCTGAATACGCGCCATGGTACCCAGCGGATCACGCTGCGCCGCCGCCTTGAAGAGCTTGTCGAGCACAAAGGGCTCGAGGATGAAGAGCATCACCGCGAACAAGGTCCACACCACCACCATGCCGTGCATCCACCACCAGTTGAGCGGATCGGCAAAGCGGTCCCACACGCCCAGCCGCCACACCAGCCACAGGCCCGAAGCCCCGGCAAGCAGCACGGAATGGCGGGCGATGCCGGCAAAACGGTGTTCGATCCGCTCGAACAGATCGAGCTGAGCCTGCGGCTCGGCCAGCGCCCGGCACGCCGGCAGCAGCACGAGGGTGACGAAAGCCACGCCACCAATCCAGATCAATACCGCCAGGACGTGCAGGGCACGGGCGATGGCGAAATCGTTGAAGCCGTTCACTGGGTTTTCCTTGTGGAATCGGGTTTCGGGGCGCTGAAGGCCGCCTCGTTGTGACGCGCCGCCTCGCCGCTGACCCACTGGAGCAGCGGGCCGTCCGGGTTGTCGCGCTGGGTGGTCGCGCAGGCGCTGATGCACTGGCTGCACTGGGTACAGGTAAACATCGTGCGCTTGATGTTGCGCGGCTTGAGGCGCATCGGGCAGACGTGGTCACAGGCGCTGTAGCAACTGGCGCAGTCGGCCGCCCGGTCGCGCTCGAAACCCACCACCATCGCCGTCCGGTTGCCCATCCAGGCCAGGCTCTGGAACATGCCGACGGCGCAGGCGTAACGGCAGAACAGATGGCGCGCAAACAGGAATTCCGCCGACAGCACCACGGTGCCGGCGGTAATGAAGATGAACTCGTTGCGGCTCGGCGCCCCGGCCAGCAAATGGCTGTAAACCTGGAAGGGCGGCAGCAGGTAGGTGAGCAGCACCACCGCCCACACAAAGGCAAAACCCACCGCCAGCGGCGCGGTAACCAGCCACCACAGGCGGTCGTAATGCACCGGGGTGCCGTCCGGCTCGCGCGGCGGCAGCGTGCGCGGCTCCCACACGCTGGGCTTGCCGATGGCCCGGCGCATGAAGGTATTGATGGTTTCGACCACCGAGAAATGCGGACACAGCCAGCCGCAATACAGCCGCCCCCAGCGCCACGACACGCCAATCAGCAGCGCCCCGGCGGCAAGGATGGGCAACAGTACGCGGCCGATCACCCGCTGCACGGCCTCCAGCGCACCGATGTGCCCGGCCGAGAAATCCTCCAGCCCGGCATGCCACTCGAAACCGAGGAACCATGCATGGCCGGCCACCAGATCGAAGCGCAGCAGGTTGAACACCGGCGCCAGCACAAAGAGCACGAAGAAGCCGGCCTGCGCCCAGCGCCGCAAACGCTGGCGGCCACCGTCCGGCGGCGTGGCCGGAATGATGGGAATGATGCGTCCCGCCATCACTTCGGCCCGATCAGCGGAAAGCGGAAGGGCTTGCCGGCGAGGGCCTTGGCCAGGCCGATGGCGCCGCAGAAGATCAACGTGGAGTGACAGGTGGTGAAATAGAGAATCACGATCACCCACGTAGACGCCGCGCCGTAGCCGCCGGCGAGGATGATCGCCGCGTTGGCAAGCACCAGCAGCGCCCCGGCCCACAGACTGGCGGCGACGGTCTGACGCAGGTGATTGCGGGCCAGCTCGGGCGCGCGGTCTTTCTCGCGCCACCACAGCACCAGCAGGATGACAAAGGCCACCCCCGGCACGACCATCAGGTTGGCCAGATACAGGGCCTCGGCGGCGACGGCAATCTCGCGGCCGGGAATGTTGAAATCGGGTTCTGGGTTTTCCATGGAAGCGGCCCAGCTTAGACCCGCTCCCGGTGAAGGTACTTGATGCGCGACAAGCGCCCCGGGACGATGCCTAAATCACTTCGAGGAGCTTGCTGCGCAGCTGTTCCGCCTCGCGCCGGCCATCCCGCGAGCTGACGATGGCGTGGTACCACTCGTCGAACAGGCTGCGCAGGTCGGCCTGGGTGCGGGCCGCCTCGACGCGATCCTGCAGGGAGCTGGTGCCCAGGCCGCCCACATAAGCGTTGAGCGTGTTGAGCATGAAGTTGCGGGCTTTTTGCAGGCGTACCGGATCGTCGCCGGGCGGATGCAGGCGGAAAGCGGCGAGGGACGGCAGCGGGTGCGGCGCGATCTTCTCGCCCGCAGCGCCGGCCACCGCTACCATGCTGATGAAACCGTCTTCCTCCAGCATCCCGAGGGTGTGCTGCAGGTCGTCGGACTGCAGCACACCGCGCAACGCCTCGACGCTGCGCTTGCCGTCCACGAAAATCAGCACCCGACGCACCCGGGGGCTGAGGCCTCCGGCCCGGGTTTCGATCTCCTGCTGGCCTTTCAGGGTCTTGGCAAAAATGACGCCCACGGTGTCTCCTCCTGTGCCTGCACTGACTGCCCGCCTGTCGGGACACCCGGCCATTGTAACGACGCCGGGATAAGGCTGGCGAACCGAAGTTCCCTGCGACACGGCCAGGCAAGGTCGCTGCTGACAATCAGGCGCCGACGGCGGCCTGCGCAGCCACTTGCCGGATCAGGTGGAGCAGTTCGCCCGAGTTCTCCAGGCCATCCACGAAACGCGCCGGAATGCCCGACAACCCGGCCTGCGCGCCGGCCAGCGCACCGGTGAGGATGGCCCGGGCCTGATTCTGGCCGCCGCCGTTCACGGCATGCAGCACCGCCGACTCGAAATCGTCCGGAAAGCGCGCCGCCAGATAGTAGGCCGCCGGAAACTGGTGATAAACCGCGCAGGGCATGCCATACACCAGCGACACCTTCCACGCCGGCTCGATGCGGATGTCCGGGTCCTGTGCTGCACGCGCCATATAGGCCGGGCCAAGCAGGGCGTCCGGCGACGGGAAACGGCCCGCTACGGGGGCCTCTGGCTGCCCCGGCCGCGGCGCCTGCAGTTTGCCGCTGGTCACCGCATGAAAAGGCAGTTCGCCGCTCTTCACCCGGGCCATCAACTTGCCTGAAATATCCCCGTCGAGGGTGTGCCCTTCCACCAGCAAACCCAGCACCGCCCCGAAGGCGACCGTCATCGCCAGCACCGTGCCATCGTTCTGGGTAAGCAGCGTGTTGCGGGAGATTGCCGAGGCCATCTCGGCCGGGCGCAGGGCATAGCGCACGGCCATCGCGAGGGTCCGCTCGGCCGCTTCGGTGGTGTCGGCATTGCCGGCGCACTGGCTCCACGGCAAACCCTGTTCAACGCGCTTGCGCCAGGCTTCGCGGATCGACTGGCTGGTGTAGCCGCCGGGGCCGTTCATTGGCGTACCGTCGAGAAGCGGGAAGAAATCCTTGTCGAGACGCCGGCAGAAATCGCCTTCGTCGTAGGCGCCCCGCTCGGCCAGGGAACGCAGGGTCAGCGCCAGCAACACGCCGGCCTGGGATGACTGGCCCGCCTTCAGGCCCGAATGGTAGCGGCCGGGCAGCGGGTCGGTGTAGTCCCAAACCCAGTCACCGTAATCGGCCCGCAGTTCGTCGAGGTCGTAATACCAGTGGGGACCGAGGGCCAGGGCATCGCCGATGAGGGCGCCCATCAACGCGCCGGCGGCACGGTCCTGCAGGGAGGTGGCGGGCATTTTAAGCTCCGGAAAAGAAGGGCCGAAACAGGAAGAACAACGCAGCACTCATGATGCCGGATAAGCGCGGGCCATGACCCGGATTAACGCCGGGCCTCAGCCCGCTGCAGCCGGCGCCTGCGTTGCCGCAAAAAACTGCCAGGCCAGGCGCAAGGCGTCCGGGCCGGTCGGGTCGGAAAACGCCTGCCCGGCAGGTCCGCCGCTCCAGGCGTGGGACAGGCCGTGGACGCGGAGCAGCCGCACATAGGGCTTGCGGCCAGTCTTCCAGTCATTGCGGGTCAGGCCGCGCCGGGTGCCGCGATGCACCTCCGTCGTCGTCTCGCGCACTGCCACCTCGTCCGGCAGCAACGCCAGCCACAGTCCGGCCGACGCGCGCGCATTTTCAATCGAGACCATCGGATCGAGATCGCCGTGGATCAGCACCAGTGGCGGCAAACGCCGGCCCTGCAGGCGCAAGGCAAGGGCCTCGGCATCGGGCGAGCGACGCCCGCGCATGGCCTGGCCGGCCTGCATGGCCGTCGCTGCGCTGCTGGGGGCTGCACCCGAATGGCTGCCGACAGCCGCGAAGCGTTCCGGATGACGCAGGGCCAGGCTGAGGGCCATCGAACCGCCCGCCGACAGGCCAATCGCAAACAAGGGTCCGCCGATGCGGGGATGGGTGCTCACCACATGATCGACCATGCTCATCAGGATCTGCATCTCCAGCCCGACCTTGGCATCGCTGCCGAACCAGTTCCAGCAACGCTGGGGGTTGGCCTCACGAGCCTGTTCGGGCATCAGCACCGCAAAGCCGCGCGACTTGGCCACCGCCGCACAACGCGTGACAGCCGCAAAGGCCGCCGTATCCTGGGCGCAGCCATGGAGCAACAAGAGCAGCGGCAAGGGCTTGCGCGCACTGGCGCCGACCGGGATGAACAACCGGTAGCGGCGCATGGCCAGCGGACCAAGGCCCCAGCGGCCCTCGTACCAGCGTCCGCCGGTAACCGAACCCGGCGCCTCGGCGGGTGTGGCGACCGCCGACATCACCCGCTCCGTCGCCTTGGCCAGCTGGCCACCGGTCTTGATGCCTTGCTTCGTGGCGGCCTTGCCGATGCGGGTGGACTGCTTGAGCCCGGCGCGGGTGAGCTTGAACAGGGCGGAAACGAGGGGGGATTTGCGACGACTCATCAGTGGTGACTCCCAAAGCAAAAAGGCCCCGAAGGGCCTTTTTGGATCTTGCTCGGAAACTTGCGGCGACTTATCACCGCAGGGAATCCGTTCAGGCAACCTTCAGCGCGGTAGCAGCAGCCTTGGTGCCCTTTTCGACGTTTTGCACGGCGACCAGGGTGGCCTTTTCAACGCTGGCCTGGGCAGCAGCGGCGACTTGCTTGGCGGCCTTGGTGGCGCCTTCGTAAGCGGTGCTGGCGTTGGCCAGAGCGGTCTTCACAGCCTTGATGGCGGGCTCGGAACCAGCCGGGGCGTTCTTGAAGATGCCTTCGAGGGCGGTATCAACGCTCTTGGACAGGGCAGCGGCTTCGGCTTCAACCAGCTTGGTCAGCTCTTCCTTGGTGTCGGCACCGATGCCGGACAGGCTGCGGCCGTAAGCCACGCCCTTTTCAACAGCCGGGGTCAGGGCGCCGAGGTGCAGGGCGGCCAGGGCCTTCGGGTCCTTGGTGGCGAGCAGGGTCTTGGAGAAAGCGACGCTGTCGTCAAAGGAAGCACGGGCAGTCGCCAGGTTCAGGGTAGCCACGCGCTCAACAGCGGTGAAGAGGGTGGTGGCGAAGCTGGTGGCCGACTTCAGGCTGGCTTCAACGTTGGACTTGGAAGCGGCGACGATGGTTTCGGGGGTAATGGACATGGTGATCTCCTAAGATGGGTTTGCGATTCGGTATGGGTCTATGTTGCACCGCAACAAAACCAATTGCAAGCGCTTTTTGTGCAGCGCAGCAAAATATTTTCTCGCGTCACCCAAACCCGTTTCGGGCAAACCGCCGGCTTGGCAGAAATCACTCGGCCAGCAGGTCGTCACGCAACTGGCGCAGCCCCTCCGGCATGGTCAGCGTGGCAATGTCCCAGCCCTCGGCGACCAGGACGTCGCTCAGGCATTGCTCCATCTCGACATGCGTCCGCAGCACGGATTCCATGATGCGGGTGTGCACCCCGAAATCCTCGCTGCGCGTAATGGAGCAGCCATATTGGTAGCGGTACAGCTCGCGCAGGCCGAAGATGTGCTGGGCTACCTGGGCCGGGCAAACACACTGGAAGATCATCGCCTCCTCAATGATGCGGGCGAGTTGTGAATTGTCGAAAACAGTGGGCATGTCCATGCGTTTATCCCTTTACCTCCGGCAACAAAGCGTTATCGCAGAAAACAAAAAATCGATACAAGCTGTAAGTCTATCCCCTTCGTGCCTCCTGGCGAGTAACGGACGCCGGTTGCAACGCAGCCTCGATCACGGCCACCGCCTGCCCGGGCTGTGCCGCCCCGCACATGAACACATCCACCGCCGCAAAGCCATGCTCCGGCCAGGTGTGGATGCTGATGTGCGACTCTTTAAGCAGCAGCACGCCGGTCACACCGAGACCCGGACCGAAGTGATGAAACTCCCCGCCCACCGGCGTGGCACCGGCCGCCCGGGCAGCATCACGGAGCAAGGCTTCGATGACGTCGCAGTCGCCCAGCAGGCCGGGGGCCACACCATGAAAATCCACCAGCAGATGACGGCCACGGGGGAGGTGAAGGGCGCACTTACTCACTTGTGCCCTCCTCCGCCACCACCCGACGACCAGTTGCCACCGGAGGAATGACCGCCGCTGCTGCTCCAGCCACGCCCACCACCGCGCTCGCTCACATGCTCGACATTGAGCAGGGTCACAAAAACGAGCACCAGCGTTCCGAACAGGATGAATCCCCAGCGCGACATGCGTCAGTCGTCCTTGAAGGCGCCGGTAAACACCGGCAACCACAGGATGCCGAGAGCCATGACGATCAGCATCCAGGAATAGAAGCCGCCCATGAAGGCCAGCGGTACGTTGATGATCAGCATCAGGACCGAGAACACCCCCGCCAGGGGGCGCAGGGCATCCCGTTCACCCGCGCCGGAAACCCGGGCAACGACCGCCGGCGCCGCACCGGCAGCCAGCTTGCCGCCCTTGCCGAACCAGCCATCCACGGTGCTGGCCGGCACCCGCTGGACCAGCGACCAGGTGATCTCCGCCGGGCTGCGTTCACTACTGAGGGTGCCGCGGCTGCCCCGGTAATCGGTGATGGCGACACTATCGCCGACCTTGACCCGCCAGTTGAAAGCGCCGGCGACATAGGTCACCTCGGCGCCGTAGGCGAGCATGCGTGTAAAGGCGCTGCCGTCGAGGCTCACCGCGCTGGCCGAGACGGACTCGGGCCAGCTGTCGAGCACTTTCACCTTGTCCCAGCCGGCGCTCGATTCGACCAGCCACAGAAAACCGGCCTTCTCGCTGAACAGCAGGTATTCCACCCACTCATCCGCCTCGCCGGTTTCGCGGCACTTCATCAGGCCGATCAGGGTCCACGCCCCGCCATCTATCGTGGCCGCGTCGCCCAGAGCCAGCGTGGTGTGCACCTGCTCGACCTTGCGGGCAGCCTCCATCACCTCGACGATGCCGATACTCGCGTCCGTCTCGGTGCCACAGGCCGGGCAATGCAGGTGCGTCGCCATGGCTGGCCGCCAACTGATGGAGGTGCCACAACCGGGGCAGGCCAGCGCCTCGGCCTTGCCCTTGAGATGGCCGGCACTGCGGTTGATGTCGTCCACATCGCGCAGCAGCTGGCATTTCAGGTCAGCCAGTTGCACGGCCTTGCCGGCATAGCGGCGGGGCTTAGGTCCGTCGGAGTAATCGAGGGTCAGGAAACGGTGGGCCTGACGGTAGTCGGCCACCTTCGCCTCCCAGCCGGCCCCCACGCGGAAGGGCAACTCGCCCTCGCCACCAGTACAGCGGGCCGTGCGCAGGTCGGACGCGGTGTAAGTCTGGCCGTCCCAGGTGTAGGCGCCGCCGGGGACAATCTGGCCGAAGGGCGGCGCATCGTCGGCAAGGCCGCTGTCGACGGTGATGGCAAACTGGCCGGAGGCATCCGACAGCCAGCCCGGCGTGCCGTCGTCGAAGAGCAGGTACCACTCGTTCCAGAAGCCCGCCTCGTAACGTAGCTGGATGCGCCCGACGACACCAAAGGCCTTGCCCGCGTACATCCCCGAAGTGGTGATGCGGATCGGCGAGTAGTCTTCCAGCGCGACCGCCATCTTGCCCACGTCGCGCACCGCGTCCGCCTCGCGCAGCAGTGTGCTGCGGCAGTATTCGCAGACGGCAATGGCCGAAGTGGCGGAGCGAAAGGTGACCTCCGCGCCGCAGCTCGGGCAGGCGAGCTTGAACATCCGGTCGCCTATCCGATGAGTTTCTTCAGGATTTCGGCCTTGGCCGAGTCGTAATCGGCCTGCGTCACCAGCCCCTTGTCGAGCAGGCTCTTGAGCTTGGCGAGCCGGGCTTCCGGGTCTTCAGCGGCCGGCGCCGCGACAGCCGGCGCGGCAGCCGGTGCCTGACTGCCGCGTAGCGCATCCATCATCACCTGCCCCATGCCCACGCCGGCGGCCAGACCCGCACCCACGCCGGCCAGCCCGCCCTCGTTCTGCGCCGCCAGCGGCACCGAACTGGCCACCTGGTACTGGGTGTACTTGGCCAGATCGCCGACCATACCCATTGAGATGCGCGTGTCGATGGCCTTTTGCAGCTCTTCGGGCAGGGAGATGTTCTCCACCGCGAAATTGTCCAGCGCCAGACCATAGCGCTCGAAGGTCGGCGTCATCGCCTCGCTCATGCGCTGGGCCAGCAGGATCTGGTTGGCGGCCATGTCGAGAAAGGGCACCTCCGAGCCACCCAGCGTGGCGCTCATGGTTGCCACAACCAGGTTGCGCAGTTGCTGCTCCAGCTCATCCACCGTGTAGGCGGCGCGGGTGCCGCTAATTTCGGTAAAGAACTTCCGCGGGTCGGCCAGCTTGTAGGAATACATGCCGAAGGCGCGTAGCCGCACCATGCCGAAATCCTTGTCGCGAATGGTGATCGGCTGCGGCGTGCCCCACTTGCGGCCAAGCTGCAGGCGGGTGCTGAAAAAATAC
>JAOAUC010000007.1 GCA_030157785.1 Zoogloea oleivorans | reverse complement strand
TGACGCAGCGACGCCCTGAGGTTCTCGGTCAAGATGGGTTCGCCGGGGGCTTACGAAAAGCGTCTGAAACAGTTCCTTAGTCGAACTGCGCAAGGCCGCGGGAATCTTGCCAATCCAGATTTCGTGAAACGCTGCGGCGCGCTGCTTACTGCGCTCATCGAGCGGGGCCTGGTAACCGGTGAATTCGTCCGACGATGTTCGAATCGCGTCGTACGCTACTGGCAGGAAGACACGCAAGCACTCGATGGCAATAAAGTCGACAGGATTCACCTCACCAAGAACCGCTGGGTACGTGACGCTCAAGGCGTTGGTGAGCCTGACGATGTCGCGCGGCACCGTAAAAAGGGGGTCCAAGCCCGAGTAGAAGACGTTTGACCAATGTCGTTGGTCGAAGCGACCCTCCGGAGTGTTCGCTATAACGGAGTTGAGCTTGGCGAACAGCGCCTGATGCAACGTCGTCTTGTCGACGCGTGGTAATTCGAACGGCACCTGAATAATCTTCTCGAGGTAGCGGTCGCCCGGAAGGCCTGTCTGCTCACTGATAGCGGTAGCGGCGACCTCACGGTCAAAGGCCAACAGGTAGGTCACGTATGGGAAGTCGCCGAGCGCTTTAATTACAGTGAAGAGCTGCCGTACCTCGTCTGGACTCAGGCGGTCGATGTCGTCGATGACTACCAGTACGCGTTTCTTCTCTTTGAGCAGTAGGTCAGACAAGGCCTTCTTAAGACCAGGGACGTCCTTCGGCTTGCTGGCCAACAGCCTTGCGCCGGCTTCGATGGCTTTTCCGCCAAGTGGGATACCAAGTGCGGCTCCGGCGAGGTCCGCCGCACCACCTAGCGCACCAGCGAACTCAGCTAACTTATTGCCCAGCGCCTTGAATCCTGCATGCCTTGCTGGGAGCACGACCTGCAGTTGTCCCAAAAAGGCCTTCGCCAAGTTCTCCTGCCCCGAAAACCACCAAGGGTTAAAGCTGACGACTACTGGTCGTTCGGCATCCGGGCCCTGTTCAAGTTCATGCTCTACGTAGGCCAATACGGTGGACTTGCCTGAACCCCAAGGACCATAAAGGGCAAGCACGATGCCATCGCTGCTGCGATAGCCGCGGATGGCCTTAGCCAGCGTCCTGGCAAACGGTGCATGGCCGAAGAGGTCCTCCGCCGGGTTCGTGGACGGGCGGTCGGATGAGAGTTCAGCTGCGGGGGTCAGTGTCATTCGACGGGTCTCATTCAAACAGTTGCGTCTGAGCGCCTTGTGCAGCGATTCTCTTGGCGGCAGGCCGTCCAGCACGTTTGCGGGGGGGCATCTGTTCAGCCTGCGCGGCATGTAGGCTTTGGGCTGCGTCCTGCTCCTCTTGATAGCGCTGGCAGTTCAGCGTCGAGAGGCGGCGCATGAACTCAAATCGGGCGGTCTCTGACACCGTGTACCTCAGTTTATCTGTATCGACGACATAGCCGGCGATGTGGAAACCGTGGTCAAGCTGGATATCTGACCAACCGTACGCGCAGGCAACTTCGCGGTCGATGTCGCGATGAATCCCGCGAATCCGCTCAACATCCACGTCGCCGCAGTCTGGCGAGTGGACCAACTTGTACAACTTTGTCAAGCCGCAAGACAATCTATTGAGTACCGATTGCCGGAATTCGTGTAGCTCGCGGCCAAGTGACTTCAGTGAGCGGCTTTCAACAACAGCGGGGAATGGAAAAGTCTCATAGACGTCGGACGGCGTATACACCGCGTCGGTCTTCATTCGACTTCCGTGGACGTGCACCCATGCATAGTGAAAGCTTGAAGACAGCACTGCGAAGTGCATCAAGTCGGCGGAGGCGATGACAACGACTTTTTGGTCAAAGATGGCCTCAGTGTTAAGCAAGTGCGGGTATTTCGTCTTACTGGTCTGCGCAAAGGCGGTAATTTGAGACAAGCGCGCGTCGTCATCGGACCAGTTTTGAGGATGGCGTGCAAAAGCTTTTCCGCGACCTATTGTGTGATACAACGCCGGGCACTTTTCGGCAAAATGCCACCATCTCTCACGTCGTTCTCGACGGTTGTTCTGGTCTCGGGCGGGCTTAACCAATCGCCGCACGACATCCAGCAATTCCGGAAAATCCGCTGCCACCCTACCTGGATAGTCCACCGGTACGTGTCCCTTGCGCAGCCACAATTCGCGCTGCCGCTCGTTCGCGCTCGCCCAAACTTCGTCTTCCAGCGAGCGCTCCAGCGGCCAGTCCCAGAAATTTATGACCCAGCGCGAGACCTGTTGTTGTGGGTGCGAATTCAAGTCCTCACCGTTCAGGTATGGAAACAACACCTCGGCATTTCGCGCATCACAGGCGATGTAGGCCTGTGCCTCTTCGGGCGGCATCGTGAAGCCAGTGCCCAACACATTGGAGCCCTGAAAGCTCTTGCCGGCATTAGCCTGTAGCGGCTTGGGGCTCCATTCGTCTTCGGCGGACAGGAAGGCCGAGATGGTCGACACAACGGCACCGTTGATGCGGCGTGTTCCGCCCCAGGCGCCGCGCACGCCATGCACGGCGCTGGCCACTACCGCCGCCGCGCCGGGCCATTCGAAGTTCGGCCGCGCCGCATACAGAGCAATGCCGTGTTGCAACATCGCCTCCAGTCCCACCTGGCGCGTGTCGCCTTCGGCGATGGTGTTGACCGCTAGCAGACCGAAGGTACCGCCCGGCCTCAGCACCTGCACGGCACGCAGGTAGAAGTAGGCACACAGGTCGGCGCTGCCGCGGCGGCCATCGGCGAGGTGCAACACCAGGTGGTCGCGGTAGTCGGTGCCGAACAGGCCAGTAATCTTCTGTCCGCCCACGAACGGAGGGTTTCCGACCAGCGCGTCAAAGCCGCCTGCACTGGTGGCCGAGAACACTTCCGGAAATTCCACCAACCAGTGGAAGGGGCTGCGTGGCGTGCCGCTGGCGTTGGCCACCCCCAACATCTGTTCAGCGGCCTGCCGCAGCGGCCACAGCGCGGCATCGTCCTGCCGCTCCGCTGCTATGGGTTCCGCCTGTGGCCGTACCAGCGCGGCACCGGCTTGCAGCAACAGTTCTTCCAGGCGCATGTCGAGCAAAGTGGCACTGCGGCCGGCGTTGGAGCCAGCCGTCGACAAGGCTGCGCCAACAATGAGGTCGGCCAGCACGCGCACGCGGGCCAGCGAGCCTTCGGCTTCGCGGTGCAGGCGCGATTTCAGTTCGGCATCGCGCACATCCAACGCCGTGAATCGCTCCAGCTCCTCGCGCCTGGCCTGGGCCTGGGCCATCAGTTGTTGCACTTCGCGCAGCAAGTAGTCCACCACACGTGTCTGCGCGCGCGATGGCACGAGGTGGAATCGCTCGAGTTGCGCCGGGTCATGCAGGCCAAGCAGGCTATCGCCACACTTGATGGAATGGTCTAGAAACGTAAAAGGCCGGTGCTTATGCAATGTGACGAGCCACAGCGAGAGCTTGGCCATCTCCACCGCCATGGGGTTGAAGTCCACCCCGTATAGGCAACGCTCGGCAACTAGGCGCCGAGCCAGCGCAAGCCGCTCTTCCGGCTCCACGGGCAGAATCTGCTGGCTGTGGCTCGCGCCAGCAGGAATAGCCTCAGGCACGGTCAGCGGGCCGGAGTCGGCGGACGCTGCTTCTGCGCGCGCCCAGCCCTCCACCACTCGCTCGGCCATGTAACGGCAGGCCTGAACCAAGAAGGCGCCAGAACCGCAGGCCGGGTCACAGACCTTCAGCGCCAGGATGTCGGCGGGCGGCTTCAAAGTCTCGAGCGAGGGCTCCGTGCCCTCGCTTACTCCGGTGTAGAGCAGTGGGTCGAGCGTAGTCTTGACGACATCCTCGGTCAGCGCGCGCGGCGTGTAGTGGGTGCCGGTACTGCGTCGGTCGGAGCCTTTGGTGACGTAGATGCTGCCGGTGTGAATGACTACTGGCTGGCCGGAGCTGTCTTCGCGGAGCAGGTGGGCGAACGGTGCGAGTCGGGTATAGAGCCCCTCATGGCCAGCGCAGACGGCTTGAAGCGTCAGCGGGCTGGGCGGCTCGCCGCGGGTCATGTCGCGCCGGAGAGCTGCCGCCGTGCGACCGGTGCGCTCTTTCAGGTAGTCCACCAAGACTGAATCGCCCTCGGCAGCCTTGGCTTCAAGCGTGGAGAGTTCTATCTCGACGTCTTCGCCGGCACTCCCACGCAGGCCGACGACCGTGGAGGCGGCACGACGGGCCGTGTGGTCCAGCAGGCCCTCGTACACATGGCCAATCTGTTCGATGTCCAGCGCGCGGAAGCTCAGGCGCCGCGGCTCGCTGCCGCCACCTCCGGGTAAGCGCATCTGCAGGAACTGCAATGCCTCCAGCAGGTGCAGTACGGTGCGGTTGCTGATGGGCAGCGGCTGCGCGGGAACATCCTGCCAGCGGGTACCCGCCGGGCGCCCCTCGAGGAAGGCGAAGCGGTCAGGGTCAAATAGCGCACCGCCGTAGGCCGGCAGGCGCATTTGGTCGTGCTCTACGCCGGCGTAGATTGCGCGGAAGGTGGCCAGCAGGCGGGACCAAGCGTCGTGCCGGTAGGTAAGCAGGTTCTCGTCCGGCACTTCGCGTAGCAGGTCACGCAGCGTGGAAACGGCGTAGTGACGATTCCAGAGCGGGTCCCCCAGAAGCAGCAGACCCCGCTCCTCGGCCGACAGCACAAACACCAGCCGCATCATCACGGTCAATGCGGCCTGATACAGCTGCTTTTCGCCCACGCCAGCCAGCAGTCGGCCCTCACGGTCGATATTGATGCGGTCGACGGCCTGGACCAGCACTTCCACCGCCTTGCGGACTTGGAAGCCCAGCTGGTCGGTGACCTCCTGCTGGTTCTGCGCGCTTTCAGCCAGCAATGCGGGCAGTCGGTCTGCCTCAGCCACTCCGAACAGGCGTCGGGCCCCCAGAAGCGAGCAGAACGCCCGCAGCGTCAGAGGCTCTTCGCTCCATAAGGCAGCGTCCCAGGTAACGTAAGTGGTGGCTTCGCCAGACCGGGTGGCCACCAACATCCAGTCGGCGCCATTAGTGACCAAGCCGAGTGGAACGCCGGTGCCCTGCAGCAGAGTCATCATGCGCGTCGCCGGCGATGCTGTGCGCCAGCGGGCATCGGTGACAGGACGGTCCAGCGGCTGGTCGGCTGGGTAGCTGTCGACGAGCAACGAAGGCAGTTCATCTTCCGGTCGCTTGACGGCCCACTGAGGGCGCAAGGTTTCGCCGTGCTCGAGCAGCGTCACCTCAAGGCCGGGAGGCAGCGCCTGTTCGGTGGCAAGCACCTCGTCGGGCAGCCTCAGCACCCGGCCCAGTACAAACTGCAACCATGCATGGTGCACTGCGCGGTCACCTTCGGCATCCTCCCACTCGGAAAAGGCTAGGCGCGTATCTCGGGCGATATCGGGGTCGAGCGTGTCCAGTTGTTGCGGGAACACCCGCATCAACACGAGCAGGGAGAGAAAGGGGCCAGAAACTTCGACCAGGGATAACCATTCAACGTGGTGGCGGGCTACAGACATGGCTTACGACTGGGTCAGGCCTTGGGGAACAAGGTAGGTCACGGATACGGGGAACAGGCGGGGCGATGGGCTGGCGTAGCGCGCTCGGATGCGCGTCTCCTCCTGCTCTATCTCCCGGGGCAATTCATCAAGCCGCCGCTCAAGGGCGCTGCGGTCGCGTTCGAGTTGCTCACGCTCGGGCGTGGTGAACAGCTCCATCTGCGGCTGCACGTGGTTGAGCTGGGTGCGGATGCTGGTCAGTAGTTCGCCGATGGCGGCTCGCATCGCAGTGACCTCGGCATCTGCCCGCTCGTCCAAGCGGCTCTGCAGGGTCTTGGTGCGGTCGCGCATGCGGGCCTCGAGCGCGCGCAGCAGGCCGTCCCGATGTGTCGGCCAGAGTGGCTCAACACTCGACCGGAACCACTCTGGGGCCGATTGATGAAGGCCGGACGACGCCAGGCGCTCCAATTCACCAACGCGGTCGATTCGGGTAAACCGGCCCTCACGGACCTGACCGCCCGCGAAGATGACTTCTTCGTGGATGCGCTGGTTGTCTGCACCAAGGACGACCAGACGCCCATGGGCAATGGCGATGGGGACGTCCGTCTCATTCTGCGGAACCAACCTTGCTGTGATGCGGCTAAGCCGCTTCTCGCCCTGAGACCACACTTGTGCCCGCAGCAATTGGAGGCACATCTGAACCAGGCGGTGGTTCAAGTGCACGAGAACCACATCGTCGCGCCCCTGCGCCAGGGCGTGGTCGAAAACGATGGGACGAACCTCGTGCGTGTGAGGATGAGCGAGCCCCTCGTAGGCGGATTGCCAAGTGCCTGCCAGGCGGGGCAGGCGGAAAACCGGGCACTGCTGGCGTTGGCCAGTCGGGTCGGGCCACACGCCGAACAGAGCCCCGTCGACCAGCGGAGGATGCCCAGCCAGCGCAAGACCGGCCTCGACAACGGCCTGGATGGACTCGGGGTTGAGATTAAGCTCTCGGCGGGTATCGAGCAGTTGACGGTGCAGACGAGCAAGCTGCGTGTTGAGCTCGTTCTCCGCACGGCGCACACGGAGTAGCTCCCGGGCCGGCTCGGACTGGCGTTCGGCTTCGGAGGTGTCGAGTCGGCGACGACGACCAAGCATAGCTTCCGACACCTGACGCGAAATCACAGGGCCAACCTTACCCAGGTCTTCACGGATGGTCTCGACCTTGCGGGCTGCACGCAGCAGAAACTCAAGGTCGCCTTCCAGGTCGCCGGGATTTGCCTCCTGCGCCAGCCTTGAGCGCTGGTGGTAGCCCTGGCCGACGAAGTGAAAGATGTTGACCCGTGGCTGCCGCTGGCCATGACGGTCAATACGACCGTTGCGCTGCTCCATGCGATTCGGGTTCCATGGCACCTCTATGTGCACCAGCCGGCTGCAGTGGTTCTGCAGGTCCAGACCTTCGGAGGCCGAATCGGTCGCAAGAAGGATACGAACCTCCGACTGCGTGGGGGACGCTTGGAATGCGTTCTTGACCGCCTCACGTTCGTCCGGCGACATGCCGCCGTACATCAGTTGAATGCGGCCCGGGCCAGCGAAGCCCGCAGTGACGAGGCGCTCCTGCAGCCACTTCTGTGTGGCACGGTACTCGGTGAACAAGATGACTCGCTCTTGGTTCCACTGCCCCTGCGGCATGAGCGTGTCGCGCAGCCACGCCAGCAACGTGGAGAGCTTGGAGTCGCCCCTGGCCGACATGCGGTCGCCGTAGCTGCCCAGGCTTTCCAGTAGTGCTGCCTCTTCGTTGTCGAGAGGGCGGAACAGCGCGGCCGCGGAAGATACCGCCTCATCAGCGGCTTGGTCCCACTCGGCGTCGTTGTCGACCTCGACCTGGTCATCCAGACCGTCAATCATCCGGCGCAACAGGCCCGGCGTTGGTACAGACGGGGAGGTGCGCCGCCGATTGGCCAGCGACTCGACGTGCTTGCCGAGGGTGATGCGGAAAGCCTCAGGGGAGGAGAACAGCCTCTTTTTCAGCAACTTCAGGACAAATTCAGTCGCGTAACGCTCGCCGTCATTTCGGGCACCGGCCGCCCGAAGCTCGGTGTAGCGCTTCAGGTCCTGGTGGGCCTGTCGCTCCTCCGCCGTATATGGCACTTCCAGAGCCTCAATGAGGCGTTCGGGGTAGCGCGGTGTGCCATCCCAACGGGGAGGGAGCTCCCTCTTAAGGCGGCGCACCATCACGGCGGCGAGTTGCTCAGGCTTCGGGCGGACGGCACGGGCGAATCGCTGGTCGTCCAGCAGCTCCAGCAGGGCAGAAAAGCTCTCCGGGTAGCCGTTGTGCGGGGTCGCCGACAGAAAGAGCTTGTGCTCGAAGTGCGGGGCCAGCAGGCGAATGGCCTGGGTACGCTGGGAGTCGGTGGCGTACTTGCCCGTGCCAGAAGGAGCGACGTTGTGTGCCTCGTCGACCACCAGCATGTCGAAGCGACGTGGATAGCTGGGCTGTCCGACAGCTGGCAAGACTTCCCGCATCAACCGAAGCGGACGTTCGCGCTTGAGGAAGTCAATTGAGGTGATAAGCCGTGGATAGTGGCTCCACGGGTTCACATGCAGGCCACGGCTACGACGCAGCTGCTTCATGGCCTCGCTGTCCACGATGCGGAAGTCCAGGCCGAACTTGTCGCGCATTTGCTCGCGCCATTGAATCTGCAGGCCCGAGGGACAAACAATGAGCACAGAGCGGATGCGATGCCGGAGCATCATTTCCTGAATAACGAGTCCGCTCTCGATTGTCTTGCCTAAGCCAACATCATCAGCGATGAGCAGGTTAACCCGAGGCATCTGGATAGCTCGGGCCAAAGGGTCGAGTTGGTAGTCCTCGATTTCGATGCCGGCCCGAAACGGGGCTTGCAGCGTGCTGGTATCGGTCTGCGAGACAGCCCCCCAGCGAACGGCGTTCAGGAAGGCGTCTAGCTTGACCGGCTCGTCAAAGCCCGTGAACTCCGGCATCGAGGCACGCTCAAGAACAGCCCTACCGGGCTCAAGTTCCCAGACCACGCGGAGTTCCTCGCCGAGGCCGTCGTCCTCAACCGAGGACATAGAGACAAGATGCTGCGGACGCGCTCCGTCGAGCGCGGCGCTGGCCTCGACTGAAGTCACAACGAACCGGCGATTTCGGGCTTGGACCAATTGTCCTGGCGTGGGTAACGCTTGGGTTGCCGTTATGACTTGCAGCACTCGCCCTCCCAGGCTTCGATTAGCATTTTTTGCCCAGCATCCTAGACTCGTCCGCAATAACGACTCCATGAGTCGAGCAATACTCGCTTGATTTCGATGCTCACGTTCGGCTGCGACCGTGAGTGCAACGAGGAGCTGAGCAGCTCACTCGTATTCCACATGACTATGGATAGCGCTGGATTGTAGCTCATTCAATTCCACCATGCAGTTTCCTCGGGGATGAGTCGAACGTAGCTACGTGGAGACGATACGCACCTACTGAGCATAGTTGAATTTGCACATCTTCTTCCCAAACCAAATAGGACGTAAAAAATGGCTCAAATTCTCAAGTATGCCGCTAACGAAGCATATAGGGTCATCGAACGGCAGCTCCTTGCCGAGGCATTGAAAAGACACGCTATGCGATTTTTACATGTAGGAAACCATGCCTCAGCCGAGCACCACTGCCGCCCCGAGTGGGTTGTAGAGGCAATTTAACCTGACCTCGACGGATTGTCGCGGGAAATCGTATCGCCTAAGTGCTGGTCTTTCGCGTCTATACGCAGCCTTGGTCGAACTCAGACAACGGAACACGAAGCCGTTCAGACGTAGTTAATTTCCCGCTGGCCGCGGCCTCCCTCGAAGCACGCAGCCGAGGAATGAACATCAACAACCTCGCGCATGGATAACCATATTAACAGCTATGTTTTCATCAGCAATACCGCTGACGGAGGCACGATTATCGCACCCACTACGCTCTCAAATTCATCGCCCGAGTAGCTTTATAGTCAACACAGAACAAAAAGTCCTATCACCGCCTTCACCTTATGCAATGGACCTTGACGAATATATATATCTTTGGCTGTGCAGTGACACGACCGACTATCCGAAATTCCTTTGTATTTTGATAGCTACACTTGAAGCAGATAAATTATCTGTGTCAAACAAAGGACATTTAAATGGAAGACGACCTTTCGGAACTTAAAAGCTGGGCGCTACAGCACGCGTTCTTCAAGGCATTCAATGCTGTTCTCATCGGAAACCCAGACGGCCCATTTGCAACATACGATGAAACCAGCAAAGAATTGCTGATTTTTGGCGGTATCGAGGAAAAGGTTACTCAAGCGAATCTACTCGACACTGAAGCCACCCTCCCTCTTCAGATTGCATACGAGAGAAAGGCATCATTTTATTTTGACAATGAGAATGTTATCTGCGAAATCGGACAAGTAACAGCAGCGGGTAGCAGCTATGCTGAAGCGGCAATTCGCGCCCTGTTAAAAACTAAAAAACATGAGAATCAGGCAACAAATCAAAGCAAAACATAAATATTGATTATTTGAGGCAGCGTTAGCTGCCTCATTTTTTGTATAAACAACAACACTACACGAAGGCATGGCGACTCAGAACGAGCCGCATTTCAAAACCCGCGATAACGTGAACTGCATCTGAAGCCTTCCAAGCTAAGGGTGTAAAAATGAGAGTACAGTCTAATAAAATCAATAACCTAGTAACTCAACGTTACCAAAACTTGAGTCCATATAACGTTACCTACTCATTTTTCGCGGGCTCTTACCTGGAGCCTTTAATGAACCCAACATACGAAGAAACGACACTCACTCTAGAGAGTTATTTCAACGAAAAATCACGCCAAAACAACGAGAAATCTTACAAACAACAGTATCGAAATCACGTCTCAACACTGAACAGTTTTCTTGCGTCCATTGGAAAAACCGAAGCGAGTCGTGTCGGTGCCGAACTAAGTGCGCAGTTCGACCGGTCCTTGTCCAACTATTTGTCAGTCCTCACCGTTAGCTCACGCTCTAAAAATGACCGCCGAGCACATCTCCGCCTCATCAAGAAAATTTATGAAAAATCGAACCACCAAAACAGTAACGCAAAAAGAACGACTGACCTAAGCACAGCACTTCGAATGGCTATTGCGCGTACAGAACTGGCTCCAAAAACTATTGCGAGACGCGCGGGATTGTCAACTTCTGCTATGCAGAGATGGCTGGCGGGAAGCCTCCCTAACGTGAACGGCATTCCAACACTTCGTCGCTTAGAAAAAGAGTTGGGACTAGAACGAGATAGTTTAGTATCGCTAGTCTCAGGCTCTAAGCCATCGCCTGATGCACTACCTGTCGTCGCCATCGCACATCGCCAGAAAATGTCCAAAGTACAACGCGAGGGTCGTTATGTACTTAGACTGAATGACCTCTCTCCTGATTTTCAAAACGAATGGAGAGCGCTTCTGGAGTACAAAACAACCCCAATGCCTCTACTCGAGCGTCAAGCTCGAGGTTCGTGGAGATGCATACCTGCGGACACATATCCTAAAGTGCACACAACTTCGATTTGCCGAGGCATGGTCTGCCCTACTGCTAGTTTTGTGCTGCTTTTCGTACGAAAGCTACTGACTTTGACCTTGCGTCACCAAGAACATGGCGGACTAATCGATGACATAGCTGACGCGAACGCACAAACACTTGCGTGGTTGGCCCTTCCTGCCGCTCTAAGTTGCTACATAGACTACGTTGCATCTCGCTCTAACGGAGTTATGCATAATGGAATATCAGTCGCCAGTTCAGCTTTTGCATCTCTTTTGCGCCCGAAAACCGGTTTTCTATGGCAACAGCCAAAATTACGAAACAAGTTGCCTGAACGATTCCGCCCCGAGTCGGATGACGAATGGCGAAGATTGTGCGAGCACAGTCACAAAATGCTGCGCAATGTCATACAAAAATCAAAAGGTAAAAGCAGAATACCGTTCGACCCCATAGCATCACTGCTAGTGCTTGATAATTCATTACAGCCGATTCTGGACGCTATTTCAAGACTTGATTCCGAAGCAGCGACAGCGCCGCCCGGAAGTCTTTCCCAGGCTCTCGCCAAGCGAGACGCGCTGCTGCTGAGCTTCATCTTATCAAACCCTTTGCGGTCCAGAACGCTAATGTCTCTGACATGGTCTGAGCATGGAGCAAGCAATATCCGTGGGTCAAGCCGCGCGGGCTGGAGAGTTCACATACCTTCCCATCAGCTTAAAAATGGTGAATTTCAGTGCGACACAGAATACAGCGCAAAGATATCAATTTTAGTGATGGACAGGATTGATGAATATCTTCATGAATATAGAAATACAATTTTGCAGGGAAAAGAATGCAAATACTTCTTTGTTAGCACGAAATCCATGGAAATGTGGGCAACTTTACCCAAACGCGTTCTTTTCCTGACAAAGCGCTTAATCCCAGGCAGCCCGGGATTCGGGCCCCAGGCGTTTCGGCACATTGTCGCAACTGACTGGCTTAAGACACATCCAAACGATTTTCTCGCTGTCGCAGAACTACTAAATGACAACATCGAAACGGTGATGAAAAACTACTCACATCTCAAGCGAGAATCATCGTTCGCAAGATATGACAATCACTTGGCAAAACTTATCAAGGCTACGTCCACCAACGAGAAGAGAAAACCTGACATTCGGTTTCAGGACTAAGCATCAACAAGTCGCCTTTTCCAAACTCACTTTTCACACGAATTCCCTTATTGCACCAACCAGGAGTCCTCTGTCGAAGTAGCCAGAGTTTGGCCGCGGCCATCGTCAATTAATGCGTTGATAACATCCGGGGGTACGTTGGCAGAGGCCTTATCATGAGGTCTCGAAAACATTCCGCTGCAGTCGGTTGAGTGCACTCGAATACCTCATTTTTTTCGGAATAGGCGATTCAGGGCTGCGATTATTATTGACTCCCGAGACCGTAACTTTAGGGTAAGCCCCATTTCTTGGGTGCATTTATTAACAAAGTGCGTCGAATACGGGATTCCTGATTTTTGAGATTCGGCGAACCATTGAACTCCCTCTTCGATGATGGCTTGCTGTTCTGGGGTTGGTTTAAAAGTAGTCATTGCTTCGTAGCTCCTCAACATTGTTCAGCGCACGTTTCAATCCCGAGTCACCACAATCCCAAGCTGTATCGAAAACATGTGTCGCACATATGGTCTTCAAGTTTACACGGCAACAGTATGCAATCGTCGCAGGCCCTCAGGTGTGAGCGAGAACGTCCCAGCCTCCTCGTTTTGGACCAACAGGTCACACTGGGCCGCAAGGAGCAGAGCATGCCGCAGTCGGTCCTCCAGTAGGTCGATGCTGACAAATTCTTCGCCATTCCCTGTTCGCTCGAGGCCCAGGTCACCCTTGAGCAACACATAGCGACTGCGACCATCCCGGGCGGCGCGCTCCTGCACGATGCCGAAATGCTGGAGTAACACGTAATGCTGGACGACGTGCGCCATGAACGCCGCCGGCGAATCGTGCATGTGCGCCAGCATGACGTCGGCGAGCTTCTCGAGCGTAAGCCGCTCATTTTCCAGCGCCTGGGCAAAATCCGGGTCAGTCCGGAAGTTCCTCGCTTCGCTTGCGCAGTAGAGCAAGGCGACATAGGCGCTGCGTAATGCCTGCTCTTCCTCATCCGAGTTGTGCGCAAAGTAACGCACACTCAGCAGGGAATCCAGCAGGGATTCGATACGTTGCTCGTATTCCAACCGGGGCCCGGCCGCGTAGAGCGTCGGTTCATTGCCGCGCCAGTCTTCCATCATCTTGATGAGGCTTGCCACGTCCTGGCGAGTGTTCTCCGGCAGGAGCGTGAGCAGCTTCTCGCCCAGGCCATGCGCACAGTCGAGAATCTCTCGGGGCTTGTTGGTCACGACCGCCCGGTGTACCCACGACTCGCACAGCCGCAGGAGGACGCCCTGGGCAATCCTTAGGTACTGCCGCAACTGCAAACTGGCCCACCAGCTTTGGGCCTGGGCACAATCATTAAGCGCCAGCACGTAGAGGCCATCGTGCGTGCGGCCACGTGCCATTGCGAACCGGATGACGTTCTCAGGCACGCCAGTCTTATACTTGCGCGTCTTCTGCTCGGCGTATATAGCACGCAGCGCGAGGGTTAAGCCTTGCTGGCGATACTCCCAGTTCGGCCCCAAGGTGAGTCCGTCCGGGGATTCCGGGTAGTACTGCTCGATGAACGCGTCAATCTCGCCCTGAGACGGATTAAGCAGGTCCAGCATGCCCCCCATCTCCGCAACGTCCTCATCCGAGACGTGTTGCTTGCCGATATCGGCGAGCCAATCTCGGCGTGGATGCTTCGCAATGGCCTCCTCATAGGCGTCAGCCAGCTTCTCGCCCGCGTCCGTCAGCAGGTAGGCACCCTGGACACCCGTCACTTTCAGGCAGGGCATGCCGTTGATGATGCTGGGACGGTACTGTACGGCTTGCAGAAAATTGGCTCCGGGATTCGGCTCGTAGTCCGGGTCGCGGTCCAGGGCCTTCTGGTCCTGCGCGCCGACGATGACCTTCATGCTCAGCTTCACTTTCGTGCGCCCCTCCGGGTAGGCGTGAAGTACGTCCAGACTCTCTGCGGAAAAGGAATATTTTGCAGTTAGTGCCTGAAGGAAGTCGCCAAACTCGCCGAATACAGCCGGCTCCGTGTCTGAGCTCAATGCATCGATGACTTCGAGGTTACGCCCGTGGCCGGACATCGTCAGATTGGCGCTGGCCACCACGAGATGGTCTAGGTCTTCCCAGCCTTCAAGATAGGCGAGCTTGGGGTGAAAGACTGCGGTCCTCTCCATGAAGACCGGGATGACGCGGTAAGCGCTACCGGCGTACAGACTTGCGGCTTCATCGGTGGACTTGCAGGCTTGCCGCGCATCAACCAGCACGTCAATCTGCTCGCAGTTGCACTGCCTCAGCGCCGGCAGGACGAGGGCCTCGAACCAGGACAGACTAAACGTGAATGTCGTGAATATTGCTCGGCGCGGACGCGCCATCGTGATAACGGAGACAAGTGTATTGGACATTTGAGCTTCCCTCGGCTTTTCGTCTTCCAAAGGGTGGAGCCCATGCTACCTGTTTTTCCTGACTATGACTTCTGAGTCACTGAGGTTCCGCCGAAATCTCGTATTCCATAGCGCTCCGAGTAGCGAGCACTCAAGCCCTTCTTTTTACTCCTTCGGGAGGCCGGTCGGACATTCACCTGCAGAGATTTAGTCACGGGCCAGCGTTCGGAACTGGCCGAGCTCTGCCTGTGGCGCCAACGGGCTGGTGCGCCGTTGAGCGAACCCCCGATGTGAGACATGGCGACCGTCTGAACGCGACCCAATGCAGTTGTACGCCAATGTCAGCAATAGCGGCTGTAAACGAGCACAAAACAGTCATTTCTAACCACGTTCTATCAAGCTCACCATGGAAGAGCAGCTAACCTTATGAACACAATTGCTCTTCGCTACATCGCTCAAGCAAAAAGGAAGACTTCCAAGACCACGAGGTTGCTAGGTAGATAGATATGTGTTCGTCTACCAAACAATCACTCTGAAATTTACACTGAAATTCCATTACAATTTCTTGGCTATTACATAATCATGGAAGCCCCTATGCGCGAGCGAGTTGTCTCCCCCTCGCTGAACGAGATTGATAGGCTACGCCAACCATTGACCCATGGTGAACGCTTAGTTCTCGATTACTTTCTAGCCAATCTTCCAGAGAGCTGGGAAATTTACATCCAACCACACCTCAACGGGCTAAGGCCAGATTTCGTGCTTCTGCATCCGGTGAGTGGCATTGCTGTTTTCGAAGTGAAAGACTGGGACCTTGACGCGATGGAGTATTTTGTCGAGATGAAGGCCAAGACGGGTCCCAAGTTGATGGCGCGAAGGGATGTCAAATCATTCCTTATCGAACGACAAAATCCCGTAACGAAAATTGACTTATACAAGGAGGAAATTTACGCCTTGTACTGCCCTCGCCTCCCATCTGGACAAGGTTTTGGAGCCATTACAGCGGGAATTATCTTTCCCTTCGCATCCGACGAAGCGGTCAGCAAGCTCTTGGCTCCGTTACAGCATCACTATGGTCATCATGAGTACCCTTCGCTCTACCCGATTGTCGGCAGGGAGACTCTGAATGACATGGGAAAATGGACTCTCAAAAAAAGGATTCTTCCAAGCATAAATCGTGTTGATGACCGGATGAGTCCCGAAACGGCAGCGGACTTAAGACATTGGCTCGTCGAGCCAGATTTCTCAGCTGAGCAACGGCGACCGCTCATGGCTGATTTATCTCAAGCACAACGAAAGTTGGTAACAACCCGGACAACCACGGGGTTCCGCCGAATAAAAGGGGCTGCGGGGAGTGGAAAAACCTTCGTTCTGGCAGGACGTGCAGCGGTGCTCGCAGCCGAAGGCAAGGATGTTTTGGTTATCACATTCAACATCACCCTCATCAACTACATCATGGACATGGCTGTTCGTTTCGCACAGTCCGGGCAAGTCCGTCGTCAAATTGTAGCGTTGAATTTCCACGCTTGGTGCAAACGTGTATCAGAGTCATCTGGTCACTACGGTGACTATGATGAGCTATGGAAAGAGGACAACGTCGGTGGAGTCTTGAAGTCGAAATTGGCCGCAGCAACCAAGCAGTGGTTGTTGGACCTGAGTGAGGACGAAAAATGGGATGCGATTCTTGTCGATGAGGGCCAGGACTTTGAACTCGACTGGTGGATAACCTTACGACAAGCTCTCAGACCCGACGGCGAAGCCATGCTATGCGCAGACAGAGCGCAAAACATCTATGAGGTGCCATCTTGGACCGAAGATGAAATGAAGGGTGCTGGCTTCAGAGGAGAATGGGGTACCCTCGAGCACTCATTTAGGCTATCCCCTGCCTTGTGCAAATTGGCAAACCAGTTCATTGACCAATTCTTCCCGGGAATTGATGCTCAGCGTCCAGAACCACGAGAAGGAGAATTCGAGTTCAAGACGATACTCAAGTGGTGGCATGTTCCTGCGGAGAGCGCTGCACAATATTGCATACAGGCATTGATGGAGACGGTTGAGGAATCTGACCCTCCAATTTCGTACGCAGACCTGACTTGCATCGTTGAAAACGAGACTATTGGCTTGGAGGTTGTTCGATTACTTCTGAACAATGGAGTCAGCGCCATTCACACCTTTGGGAAAGGAGACTCACCCGTAGAAAAATACTACGACGGCCAACGAAAGAAGCAGGCCTTCTTCAAAGGTGATGCCCGAGTAAAAGTAACCACGCTGCACAGCTTTAAGGGATGGGAATCAAAGACCCTTGTGGTTCATATCGGGCACGGCAAATCAGAGGCTGCTCTAGCCTTGGCGTATGCAGGCATTACCAGACTTAAACGTGATGATTTGGGTTGCTATCTGACGGTTGTTTGTTCTGCACCGGAATTGGTTGAGTACGGAAAAACATGGCCGGAATTCCGCGAGATTAAGCCAGTCTTGGCAAATGCGCATGCTGATAACTGAAGCAGTCCACCTATCCAACGCTACAAAGCTGGAACCATCATGCCTATCATTTTCGTGAATATCGTTTTAGCAGCCACTACTGCATTTCTTAGGTAAATCAGCCCTGTTCAAACTGGGATAAACGGGTTTCATGGCATAGAATAGCCTCATTGGCTCAACAAGCATGTGAGGGCACCATGGGTTTTTGGGGATTTCTAGGAAAAGCTGCTTTAGGCACCGCAAAGGTAACTGGAAACGTAGCCTGGGGAACCACAAAGGTAGCTACCAAAGTGGCAGTTGGCACTACATCCATGTTTGCGAAGGCTGTTTACGACAACCGCGAAACTATTGGAAAAGTTACGGGAACAGCAGCAGTTTTTACAGGAAAAGCTGCTCTAGGTACCGCGAAAGTCGCTGGCAAAGCAGTTGTTGCTGCAGTAGAAAACCCTGGTAAGGCTGCAGTTGTGTGAGCGTCGTCCCTGTCCCGTCTTGATCCCATTTCTTTGAGCAGCGAAGGTGT
>JAOAUC010000006.1 GCA_030157785.1 Zoogloea oleivorans | reverse complement strand
TGGAACTCACCACCATCGCCCGGGCCTGCGGCAAGCAGAACGTGCATCACCTGGAACCCGAAGATCTGGTCGCCCTCACCATCGAAGCCGCCGCCATGGCCGGCGTCCCGCTGGCCGGCACCAACTGGATCCCCGGCAAGGGCTTCTGAGCCTCCAGTCCTCCTGCGGGTCGGTCTCAAGTCCGACCCGCAGGGCACCCCCATTCATCACCCCACGGAGACCCCATGACAGCCCAGATCATCGACGGCAAGGCCCTCTCGAAGCAGCTGCGGATCGGCTTCCGCGAACGCGTCGGCAAGCTTCTTGAACAGGGCATGCAGCCCGGCCTCGCCGTCATTCTCGTCGGCGACAACCCGGCCTCCCGGGTTTATGTCGGCAACAAGGTCAAGGCCTGCGAGGAGTGCGGCGTGCGCTCCTTTCACATCGCCCTCGACGCGAATGCACCCGAAGCCGAAGTCCTCGCCACCATCGGCCGCCTCAACGCCGATCCGGCCGTCCACGGCATCCTCATCCAGCTCCCGTTGCCGCCCCACATCGACGGCCGCAAGGTGCTCGAAGCGATCAACGTGAACAAGGACGTGGATGGCTTCCACCTCTACAACGTCGGCGGCCTCGTCGTCGGCAATACCATCTTCCCGCCCTGTACGCCTTACGGCGTGCAACTGCTGCTCGACACCACCGGCACCGACGTGGCCGGCAAGAACGTGGTCGTGGTCGGTGCCAGCAACATCGTCGGCAAGCCCATGGCGCTGATGCTGCTGCAGCGCGAAGCCACAGTCACCATCTGCCACGCCAAAACCCGCGACCTGGCCCAGCACACCATCCTTGCCGACATCCTCATCGTGGCGGCCGGCAAGCCGGGGCTGATCGTGCCGCAGATGGTCAAGCAGGGCGCCATCGTCATCGACGTGGGCATCAACCGCCTGCCCGACGGCAAGATCGTTGGCGACGTGGACTTCGAAGGCGTGAAGGAGAAGGCCAGCTGGATCACCCCGGTGCCCGGCGGCGTCGGCCCGATGACAGTGACCATGCTCATCGAGAACACCCTGCGCTCCGCCGAACGGGCGCTGCATGTGCGCGGCAGTGACGACTACCAGGACTGGGAAGCCCCCGTTCTGAAGGGAGCCTGAGATGGAACACGACTGCCTGATCCGCCTCGAAGGCCTTGCCCTCGAGGCCTCCATCGGCATCTACGAGCACGAACTGGCCGCCCGCCAGCCCCTGCTGGTGGATCTCGCCCTGCACATCGACGGCACCCTCGCCGCGCGCAGCGACGACATCCGCCACACGGTGGATTACGATCAGGTCGTCGAATGCCTCGAAGCCCTCCTCGCCAGCCGTCATTTCAATCTGCTGGAACACCTCAGCCAGGCCATGCTCGACACGCTGGCCGGACGCTTTCCGGTGAAACGGGCCGAAGTCACCATCGCCAAACCGCTGGCCGTGCCCAAGGCCAGGCGCGTATCGGTAACGCGCGTGGGGGAATGGAAGCGCGAAGCGGTGATGGCTGTGGTGGCCGCGCTTTAACGCATCGCGGATGCCTGCCCGGGCCGCGTCAGAACGACGACCCCGGGGTCTGGAGAAACGCGATTTCTTCTGCTGTCGATGTACGGCCTAGGACTGCGTTACGGTGCGGGTAACGGCCAAAACGGTCGATGATCGCCTTGTGACGCAGCTCGAAATCCAGGTTTCCCTCCATCCCCGGCTGGCTGAACAACGAAACCGCAAGGGTGTGGATCAACGGCGACTCGCTGTGCATGTAGGGCAGGTACAGAAAGGCCCGCTGCGCAACATCCAGTTCCCGGTCGGCACCGGCGGCATGTGCCGTTTGCGCCAGCCCCAGCGCCAGCCCGTCGCAGGCAAAGGCGCGCGGATCATCGCGATGGATGTTGCGCGAGAACTGGTCGAGCACGATGATCTCGGCCAGCCGCCCGGTGGCCGTCTCCCGCCAGCCATAAAGCTCGCAACGCGCCGCCGCCCCATGCACGGTGCCAAAGCGCGAAGCGACCAGCCGGTCGAACTCATCCGACCTGGCCCACCACTGCTTCGGGGCAATCTCTTCAAACCAGAAAGCGAGAACCGTATCTGGCGTTTGCGCTGATGAACTCATGGCATGGGCGCGCGGCGGAGGCGCGCGGAGCTGGTGAAGGGACTTCAAGATTACTACCGAGTGGATTGCACTGGCAGCTTCGCTTTTCCTTTCATCTGCAAGCATCCGACAAACCTGCCCTTGCTCCGCCGCCCGCCAGCCTGATACCTTGCTATCTACCCGCCCCCAAGAGAAGTCTTGAAAGATAGTGCGTCACCGCCGCAAGCCACACGTCGAACAACGCACAGCGCCCCGCCTTGATCCGGCTTCGGAGGAAGCGCAGGTGGACGCGCGCCGTCGGCGCATGTCGTGGGCGGCTGTTGGTGGCTTGTGGATCGCCCTGACGGCACTGGGCGGATGGATCGTCAACGACGTCGTATCAGGCTACGAGGATGCCGAGGCACGGCTGGCCAACCAGGCGCAGGTTTACGCCAGGATGGTGGCGTCCCACGACCGCTTCGAGATCGAGATGGCCGACCAGATCATCAAGAGCCTGCTCGTGCACATGGACGACAACCTGTTCAACGATGAGGTGAGCGAGGCCCGCCGGGCCGGCTTCGAGCGCCTGCTGGCCGAGCACCGGGCGCGCCTGCCGGGCATTGCGTCGTTTTCGGTGGTCGGTGCGGACGGGATTCGCCGCTTCGGCGTAGCCGGCAAAAACTTCACCGATCTGCATCAGCGGGGCTATTTCAAGGCCCTGCAGGCCGGCACGCAGGAGGCTTTCGTCAGCCCGGCGGAAGCGGGCCTGGCTTCAGGCAAGCCGGGCATCCATGTGGCCCGGGCCTTCCGGCGGCCAGACGGATCCTTCGGCGGGCTGGTGGTGATCAATCTGTCTGTCGAGGACATCTTCCGCCCCTACTACGCAACCCTTGGCCTCGAAGGGGCGCGCATACAGCTGCGCTCGGCCGACAGGGTGCTGATGGTTTATCCGGCAGAAGAGGCACTGGCGCCGATGCAGGCCCTGTCCGACGCCCTGAGCCCACTGATGCAGGAGGCGCGCGAGCGCGGCCTGGTGGATGACGGTGCCTGGGTATCGGCCTTCGAGCGCCTGCCCGCCTCAAGCATCTACGCCGAAGCCAGCCTGTCGAAAGAGATGGCCCTCAAGGCGCCCCGCAACGCCGCCGCGCTGGCCGTCTCGGCGATGCTCGCCGCACTGTTCGCCGGGGTGGCGCTGACCCGTGCCATTGCAGGAAACCTGCGCGCCCAGAGCGAGCTGGCACTGGCCTATGCCAACCAGCGCCGGATGGCGATCCACGACAAACTCACCGGCCTGCCCAATCGGCACTACATCGACGAACAGTTCGAAACCATGCGGGCCGACTTTGCCGCAGCAGGGCACAGCGCGGCGCTCATCGTTGTGGACCTCGATCACTTCAAGGCCGTCAACGACAGCCTGGGGCACCATGCCGGCGATGAACTCCTTCAGGAGGCGGCGCGACGCCTGCGCACGGCCGGCGGCGAAGGCTCGACCAGCATCCGCATGGGGGGCGACGAATTCGTCGTGCTGGTTGATCTCGGCCCGCCCGGAGATGCGGGGCAACAGCGGGTGCGGGCGATCTGCCAGGCGATTCTCGACGTGTTCGGGCAGCCCTTCGCGCTCGGCTGCGGCCCGGTTGCCGGCGGTGCCAGCCTGGGGGTTTCTCGTCTGCCCGAGGATGGCATCGACTGGGATACGCTGTCGCACAAGGCCGACGTGGCCATGTACCGCTCGAAGGAAGCCGGCCGCGGCCGCTTTACCATTTACGAGCCCGGCTTCGAGGCGCCCCCCGCCAGCCCAGACTGAGCTTGCCCGCCACCCCATTCGGCCACGAAAGTTGCACGAAACGCCCGCAACCATGCCACCCGCTCCTCGCCCAGGCGTCGTGCGGCCTCGGTATTCATCGTCGCCGGCAAGGTGGCCAGCTTCACTTCGATATGATCCAGCGAATAGGCCGAATCGTTCGCTTCACGCGCCATCGCCAGCGGATCGTCCGGGTGGGCCAGGGCCGAGCCCATGCGGCCGGCGGTGTAGAACATGCGTGCCAAGCCCACGGCGCCCAGCGCATCCATGCGGTCGGCGTCCTGCACGATCTTCGCTTCAATGGTCAGCGGCGTGATGCGCGCAGAAAAGCTGTGCGCCTCGATGGCGTGGGCCACGGCATCGAGCTTGTCAGCCGGAAAACCCGCCTCCGCCAGCATCTCCCGCGCCAGACGGGCCGCCATCTGCGAAGCCTTGGCGCGGTCCGGATGGTTCTTGGGCAGATTCACGGTGTCGTGCAGGTAGCAGCCGGCCAGCACCACCAGCGCATCGGCCTCGGGGTGCGCGGCGAGCAGGCTCTGCGCAACGCGCCACACCCGGTGCAGGTGGTTGATGTCGTGGGCGCCATCGTCTTCGGCGGCGGAGGTGGCGAGGGCGATGAAATGCGAGAGCCAGGGAGATGTCGGCATGGGTGTCTTGGGAAGCAGGTTTTTGGCGGAAGGCATGGTACCCGCTTGACCGGGCAGGAAGCAGCGCCATGCACCATTGCGGCTCCCCCGTTCCCCGTGTTGCGCTGCAATAGTGCATGCTGGGGCCGCTTTTTCCGGGCTTTCCGGGACTTTTTCCATGGCATGGAACTCGCTACTCAAAAATTGACCAAATGGTCAGGTTTTCAGGAGCGCGCCATGTCGTCCCACATTGTCCTGACGTCCCATCCCCGGGGTTCCGGGAGCCGCCCGGTTGCCGCGGTGAACTGGGGAGCCGCCAGTGCCGCCGAGCGCGGGCCGCTGGTGGCGGGCCTGGCCGAACCGGCCCTGCGCAACGTGATCGGCACCCACTCCGGTTCCTACGCGGTGTACCGGGCCCTGGCCGTGGCCGCCGGCAACCTGCAGCGGGATCACCGCCCCGACTTCACCAACACCGTGCCGGCTGCCCGCGTCGGCCCGCATCCGCAATGGAGCGACGCCCGCAAGATCGTCTCCCTCGACCCGTGGGGGCATCGCATCGCCCAGGAATTCGCCGGCCAGATTGCTGCCGGCATGGACATCCGCCCGACCATCGCGGTGACCACTGCCCACATAAACATGCCGGAACTACGCGACGCCATCGAGGCCGGCCGCCTGACCCCGGACGGCGACATCCTCGAAGCCAATGGCGACGTGCGGGTCACCAAGGCCGCCATCGATCCGGTGTGGTACCTGCCGGGCGTGGCCGAACGCTTCGGCATCACCGAGAGCGCCCTGCGCCGCGCGCTGTTCGAGCAGACCGGGGGGATGTTTCCCGAACTGGTGACCCGTCCGGACCTGAAGGTCTTCCTGCCTCCCATCGGCGGCATGACACTCTACTTTTTTGGCGATGTGGATCGCCTCGGCCAGCCCGACACCCGGGTGGCCTGCCGGGTGCACGACGAGTGCAATGGCTCGGACGTGTTCGGCTCCGACATCTGCACCTGTCGGCCCTACCTCGCCCACGGCATCGAAGTGTGCGTCGAGATGGCCCAGCAGGGCGGCGTCGGACTGGTAATCTATAACCGCAAGGAAGGGCGCGCGCTGGGTGAAGTGACCAAGTTCCTCGTCTACAACGCCCGCAAGCGTCAGGTCGGCGGCGACCGGGCCGAGACGTACTTCGAGCGCACCGAATGCGTGGCCGGCGTACAGGACATGCGTTTTCAGGAGCTGATGCCGGACGTCTTCCACTGGCTGGGCATCACCCGCATCGACCGCTGGGCCTCGATGAGCAACATGAAGCACGGCGCACTGACCGCCGCCGGCATCGAGGTGGTCGAGCAGGTGGCGATCCCCGATGCACTGATTCCGGCCGATGCCCGCGTCGAGATGGACGCCAAGACGGCGGCCGGTTACTTCAACCCCGTGGCGCCCCCGAGCGCCGCCGAACTGGCCCTGGCCAAGGGCCGGGAGCTGCACGCATGAATCACCCGCTGGACGTTTCCCTCACTGGCTGGCACACCCCGGTGCCCGCGCACCATCCGGCCGCCAGTCTGCTCAGCGCCCGCGCCGTGCGCAGCCGCTGCGGCATCGTGATGGGCCAGGTGGAAGCACAACGTTCGCCCTTCTTCACCTGGCACCAGGAGCACCTGCCCCTGTGCGCCGACTACGTGGCCCGTACCATCCGCCTCAACTACCCGGATCTGGTCGTGCCCTATCACAGCCGCTGGCGCCACTTCGAGGCCGGCGGCGTCGATCGCTGGGCGGCGCTGGTGGCCCGCGCGGGCCTTGCCGGTGACCCTGTCGAGCAGGCCCGCATGGCCGTGGACCTGGTGATCCCCAGCGTCTTGCTCGACGCCGGCGCCGGGCCCGACTGGCGTTACCGCGACGACGCCCACGGCCAGCAGCTGGCCCGCTCCGAAGGGCTCGGGGTGGCCAGCCTGGCCTTGTTCGAAAGTGGCGCCCTGTCTGCCGACGCGGCCCGCCCCCTGCGCTGCGACGCCGACGCGCTGGCCCGCCTCGGCCCGCAGACCATTGCCGAACTCTTCCAGGTCGGGCCCGCCAATCCCCTCGTCGGGCTCGACGGGCGTGCTGCATTGCTGCAGCGCCTCGGCGAGGTGATGGCCGCCACCCCGGCGGTGTTCGGCACCCCGGGCCGGGCCGGCACCCTGGTGGATTACTTCCTCGCCCATGCACCCGGCGGCACGATTGCCGCCGGCTTCATCCTCGAAACCCTGCTCCGCGCCCTCGGCCCCGTGTGGCCCGGCCGGGTGCGGCTGGATGGCGTGCCCCTCGGCGACTGCTGGGAGCATCCGGCACCGGAAGACGGCCTGCTGCCTTTCCACAAGCTGACCCAGTGGCTTACCTACTCGCTGCTCGAGCCACTGGAAACGGCCGGGCTCACCGTCACCGGGCTGGACGAGCTCACCGGCCTGCCGGAATACCGCAACGGCGGCCTGCTTCTCGACTTCAACCTGATCCAGCCCCGCACCCCGCACTTCATGACCCACCGCTGGAGCGTCGATGCGCCGCCCATCGTCGAATGGCGGGCCCTCACCGTGATCGGCCTCGACCGTCTGGCCGAAGCCGTGCGCGGCGAACTGGGCCTCGATGCGGCCAGCTTTCCCCTCGCCCGCGTGCTGGAAGGCGGCACCTGGTCGGCCGGCCGACGCATCGCCGCCCAGCGCCGGCCGGGCGGTGGCCCGCCGATCAGCATCGTCAGCGATGGCACCGTGTTCTGAACCCTGAAACGATGGAGGAAACCATGAGCGCAACCGTTACCGTCATCGACCACCCGCTGCTGCAGCACAAGCTGTCCATGGCCCGCAGCGCCGACACCACCACAGACAACTTCCGCCGCCTGGTGCGCGAAATCGCCGCCATGCTGGCCTACGAGGTGACCCGCGACCTGCCCACCGAACTGGTGTGCGTCACCACCCCGGTGGCCGAGTGCCAGGTACCGGTGATCAGTGGCAAGAAGCTGTGCCTGGTGTCCATCCTGCGGGCCGGCAACGGCATGCTGGACGGCATGATCGACCTGCTGCCGGGCGCCCGCGTGGGCCACATCGGCCTCTACCGCGACCCGCAAACCCTCGAGGCCATCGAGTACTACTTCAAGCTGCCCGAAGACGTGGAAGACCGCCTGGTGATCGTCGTGGACCCCATGCTGGCCACCGGCAACTCGGCCAGCGCAGCCCTGTCGCGACTCAAGGAGGCCGGCGTCACCACACTCAAGTTCGTGTGCCTGCTGGCTGCGCCGGAAGGCATTGCCGCGCTGCAGGCAGCTCACCCGGATGTGCCCATCACCACCGGCGCCATCGACAGCCACCTCAACGAGCACGGCTACATCGTGCCCGGCCTCGGCGACGCCGGCGACCGCATCTTCGGCACCAAATGACCGCCCTCGCGGCGCGCCGGCCGGGGCCGGCCGGACGCATCCGCCAGCAGCACGAAGGCGCCATCCTCGACGCCGCCGAGACGGTCTTCGCACGGGCCGGCTTCCAGGGCGCGACGATGGCCGAAATCGCCCTGAAAGCCGGCCTGCCCAAGGCCAACCTGCACTACTACTTCGGCACCAAGGCTGAGGTATACCGCGCCGTGCTGTCCCGCATCCTGCAACTGTGGCTGGCCGAAACCGACCGCATCACGCCCGACGCCGCCCCTCGCGACGCCCTCACCCACTACATCGAGGCCAAGATGCATCTCAGCGCCAGCCGTCCGGATGCGTCGCGGGTCTTTGCCAATGAGCTCCTCCACGGCGCCCCCGAGATCGGCGACTATCTGCGGGGCGAGCTGCGCAAGCTGGTCGCCGCCAAGGCCGGAGTGATCGAAAGCTGGATCGCCGCCGGCCAGATGGCCCCGGTCGACCCGCAGCACCTGTTCATCAGCCTGTGGGCCCTGACCCAGACCTACGCCGATTTCGAAGCCCAGGTGTGCGCCATACTCGGTCGCCAGCAACTCGGCCCGGCGGACTACCGGCGCGCGACGGAACACGTGCTGAACTTCGTCCTGCGCGGCTGCGGCCTCTACAACCCGACACCGGAAGAAATGAAACCGTGTTCGATCTGATCCTGCGCAACTGCAGCTTTCCCGACGGCCGCAGCGGCCTCGACATCGGCATCGCCGACGGACGCATCCTTGCCGTGGAAGCCGCCCTGCCCGGCGCGGCAGGCGAAGTCATCGACGCCGCCGGCCAGCTCGTCACCCCGCCCTTCGTGGACGCCCACTTCCATATGGACGCGACGCTGTCCTATGGCCTGCCGCGGGTCAATCAGAGCGGCACCCTGCTCGAAGGCATCGCCCTGTGGGGCGAACTCAAACCAATGCTCACCCAGGAAGCCCTGGTGGAGCGCGCCCTCGCCTACTGCGACTGGGCCGTGGCCAAGGGCCTGCTGGCGATCCGCTCCCACGTGGACGTGTGCGATCCACGCCTGCAGGCGGTCGAAGCCCTGCTTCACGTGAAGGAACAAGTCCGCCCCTGGCTTGACCTGCAACTGGTGGCCTTTCCGCAGGATGGCGTACTGCGCGCGCCCGGCGCCCTTGCCAACCTGACCCGCGCGCTCGATATGGGCGTGGATGTGGTTGGCGGCATTCCCCACTTCGAACGCACCATGGCCGACGGCGCCGAGTCGGTGCGCATCCTGTGCGAACTGGCTGCCGAACGCGGCCTGCCGGTAGACATGCACTGCGACGAGTCCGACGACCCGCTGTCGCGGCACATCGAAACCCTGGCCTTCCACACGCAGCGCCTCGGGCTGGGCGGACGCGTTGCCGGCTCGCACCTCACGTCCATGCATTCAATGGACAACTACTACGTTTCCAAGCTGCTGCCGCTGATCGTCGAGGCCGGCGTCGCCGCCATCGCCAACCCGCTCATCAACATCACTTTGCAGGGCCGCCACGACACCTACCCCAAGCGCCGCGGCATGACCCGCGTGCCCGAACTGCTGGCTGCCGGCGTGCCGGTAGCCTTTGGCCACGACTGCGTGATGGACCCGTGGTATTCCCTCGGCAGCGGCGACATGCTCGAAGTGGCGGCCATGGGTCTGCACGTGGCCCAGATGACCAGCCAGGACGGCATGCGCGCCTGCTTCAAGGCAGTCACCGAAACGCCGGCGCAGATCCTCGGCCTTGAAGGCTATGGCCTCGCCCCCGGCTGCCGTGCCGACCTGGTGCTGTTGCAGGCCCGCGACCCGATCGAAGCGTTGCGCCTGCGCGCCACGCGCCTGCTGGTGCTGAAGGCCGGAAAAGTGGTGGCCAGAAGTCCGGCCGCAGTGGCCACGCTGAACCTGCCTGGCCGACCCGGACAAATCGACTTCGCGCGGCGCTCGAGTTAGCGCCGGCGCACCTGCTTATCCCCACCCAAGGTGACAAAGCTTGTGGATAAGGTGTGAGGGGATGCGTCAGACGACTGATCCGTAAACGTTTTTTCGTGCTGCCCCAAAATTAGGCAGGCGCCGGCACTAAGCTTTGTCCGCCGCTTCACCGGGGGCGGTGGTTGCATGCAAGGCCACGTAGCGCAGTTCCAGCTCGCGCCGCAACTCCTTCCGGACAACAGCGGCGTCGTAGCGCCGCTTTTCATCGGGCGAAAAGGGCCGCAGCGGTGGCACACTCACCGGGTGGCGTTCTTCATCGACGGCTACCATGGTAAAAAAGCAGCTGTTGGCATGCCGAACCACCTGGGTGCGGATATCTTCGGCTATGACCTTGATACCGATTTCCATGGACGAGTTGCCGGTGTAATTCACCGAGGCCAGAAAAGTGACCAGTTCGCCCACGTGGATGGGCTGACGGAACATCACCTGATCGACGGAGAGGGTCACCACGTAGCAGCCGGCATAGCGGGCGCCGCAAGCGTAGGCCACCTGGTCGAGCAGTTTGAGAATGGCTCCGCCGTGGACGTTACCGGCGAAGTTCGCCATGTCGGGCGTCATCAGCACGGTCATGGTCATCTGGTGGGCGGGGAGGTTCATCGGTTTCTCCGTTTCGGGTCGGGCAGTCAGAATTTCAGGGGGCAACCCCGTTACATGAATCAGGCGAACAACGGAACTTCCACCATGGACGACAAGGCCAGCAGCACGCAGGACACCAAAAAACACCTGAACTTCATTCTCGTCGTCGATGACGAGCCGGTGAATCTGTTGGTGCTGGGCGGCGTACTTGAACACCACTACCAGGTGCGTACCGCCCGCGGCGGTGCCGAGGCCTTGCTCGCCGCGGCGTCGGAACCGCAACCGGACCTGATCCTGCTGGACATCATGATGCCCGACATGGACGGTTTCGAGGTACTGCGGCACCTGCGTGCCAACGAAGCGACACGGACGATACCGGTGATCTTTGCCACCGCCCTGTCCGACGAGAGCAGCGAGCAGCGCGGTTTCGAGCTGGGGGCGGCAGACTACATCCACAAGCCGATCCGGGCCTCCATCGTGCTGGCGCGGGTACGCGCCCAGCTTGAAGCAAAGGCGGCAAGGGACATGCTGTTCAAGAACAACCTGCGCCTGAAACACAAGGTGGAAGGCGGCGCGCAGGCCCTCGAAAAAGCCCAGCTGCAATTGATGCAGGCCGAAAAGATGGCCTCCCTCGGGCAGCTGGCCGCCGGTGTCGCCCACGAGATCAACAACCCGATCGGCTTCGTCGGTTCGAACCTGGGCTCCCTCGAGGGGTATCTGAACGACGCTTTCGCGATCATCGATGCCTATGACCGCGGCGCCGCCCAATCAGGCATGGAAGCCGCCTTCTCCGAGGCCCGGGCCCTGCGCGAGTCGCTCGATTACGACTATTTCCGACGGGATGCCATCGACCTGCTCAAGGAATCCCGGGACGGCATCGACCGGGTCCGCAAGATTGTCAGCGACCTGAAGGACTATTCCCACGTCAGCACGGCCGAATGGCAACTGGCCGATCTTCACCGCGGGCTCGATTCGACCCTCAACATGGTGTGGAGCGAGCTCAAGTACCACTGCACGGTAAGCAAGGCCTACGGCGACATTCCGCAGATCCGCTGCCTGCCATCCCAGCTCAATCAGGTCTTCATGAACCTGATCGTCAACGCCGCCCACGCCATCGAGGACAAGGGCGAAATCACCCTGAGCACCGAACAGGCAGACGGCGATACGGTGCGGGTAAGCGTGTCGGATACCGGCAAGGGCATTCCCCCGGAAGATCTGCAGCGCATCTTCGAGCCCTTCTACACCACCAAGCCGGTCGGCAAGGGCACCGGCCTCGGTCTGTCCCTGGCCTGGGGCATCGTCGAACGGCACCACGGCCGTATCGAGGTAAATAGCGAAGTCGGCCGGGGAAGCACCTTCACGGTAACGCTGCCGATCAACCCGCCGGAGGATGAAGCGCTGACCTGAGGCGATGGACAGGTATTGGTGGCATGTCTAAGCTCGAGGCTTGCCTGGAACACGACTTTCAATCGAGGCCCCCGATGAAGTCATCAACAGATCCCGTCAGCCTTGTCATTTCATCGCTGGAAAAGAAATACGCTTCCATCAGTCTCGGCGGCCTTCGCGAGCAGGCAAAGCACATCGAAGACGATATTCAGGCCGTCGTCGCAGCCAGCACCATCGATTATTTTTCCGCACGAAAGAGCTTCAAGTCAGCCGGGGCCAATGACTTTCTTTTTGACGGAAAACTCTACAGGCTGAGCATTGGCGCCGCCGTCACCAGCCCTTCCCTGCATGTTTGCATCCTCAATGCCATGGAGCCGGCCGGCATGCTGTCGTCGTCCGGGGTACGCGACATCAGCGGCGTCGGCTACTTCAACAGCTTTGAGCTGCAATTGCCCACGCCCCTCAAAGGGCACATCGAGTCCCTTTCCGCGTTCATCACCCAGATCTACAAGGCAGCGTACACCTGGCTGGAGGAAGCGTTTTTCAAGAACATCAAGGCACTTGAAAACGGCTTTGCCGATGCGCTGTACCAGCATCTGCGCGTGGCGCTGAGTGCTGACGGAAAAATTGAACTGGCTTCCCAGGTGTGGTTTTCCATTTTCTCGGAGAGAAATGGCTTTTACGCCCTGGACGGAAAAGCGGTTACCCGAATCCTGGAGACGCTGAAACTTCGCCGCTTCAGTTCGGAGCTCAGCCCGCTGTCCCACCTTGTCAGCCTGATCGGGCTGGAGATGCCCTACGGCAAATCCCTGTCGAAATACGCCATCGCCAAATCCGGCTACCACGAGTTCTCCCTGAAGAAAGCCGCCTATATCTCGGACATGGGCGACATCTTCAAGACCGAAGAACAAATGACCCGTGGCGGTGCCTACGCGATATTTCCCCTGGGCAGCATCGGCGACCGGCAACTGGTTGCCGCCTTCCCCTCTTCGCTGAAGGAATCACTGCTTCCCCTTTTCGAAGCCAACAAGAAGAAGTTTTCCGAGATCTATGCGCGGGAGACAAAGTCGCTCAAACGACACCTGGCAAAAATACAGGCCAGCTATCGCCGGCTGGATACGGCCGAGCTTGGCGGCTTGATCGGCGGCATTCTGGGCGGCATTTTCAAGAACCTGTAGCCCCCGTTTCCGGGGGGCCGCCGCAGAAGCCTTTCGTGGGAAGAATCAGAACACCCGGTTCACCGACGCAATCCAGGTTCCCGCGTTCATGTCCTTCGTCGTCCCGTTGCCGGCGACGCTCGGGTAGTTCTTCCAGTAGTCCGCCCCCACCGTCGTCGTATAGGCCAGGCCGGCGGTCCACCCGCCGGGCAGGGTCTTGCTCACGCCGGCCTTGTAATCCGAGTAGTCGAGCCCCTTCGAATTGGTGATGGTCTGGCGACCGGCGTGCAGACTGGCCGTCCAGGTGGGAAGGAATTCGTAGGTAGCGTTGGCTTCGATGTACCAGGAGCCGGTGGTATCGCCACCACTGACGCCGGACGATGACTTGCCCGGGAAGGCACCCGGGCCGGCGTTGTTGCTGGTAAAGCCGAAGTAGCCCACGTCGGTCATGGCGCGGGAATACTTGATGTTGAGCCACTGCCAGGTGCCGGAGAGGTAGAACTCGGTGGAGTTGTAGCTCTTCTTGGCATAGCTGCCGGCGGGAGTGATCTTGCTGTAGTCGGCCCCCGGGAAGAGGAACTGCAGTACCCCCACGTCGTAGGCAAAATCGCCCACCGCGCCCCGGTAGCCACCGTAAAGATCGATCTCGATGGTGGCATTCGCATACAGGTTGCCACTGGTGTTCGACATCCAGGTACCCGCGTAGAAGCCCGACGCATGGGCGTAATCCACGCCCCCCTGAATCGCCGGGTTGCCCCAGGTCTGGCGGATGCCGCGGAAGACATATTCCGAAACCACGCCGATGTTGCTGGTCAGCTCGGGGGCCGGGGCTGCAGGGGCCTCCTCGGCGAAGGCAGGGGCGGCGAGGGCGGGCAGGCCGAGGAGCAGGCCGGTACGCAATGTCCGAAGTACGGTTTTCATCTTGATTGCCTCTGTCGGTGTTGGGGTGTTGCCATTCAATGCCTACTCCCCTACTCCCTCAATTCCCCCTCCGACCTACTCCCAAAGTCGAATTGTTCGCTGCAGCAACGGGGCGGACAGTGCAGCCATATCGCAGTCAGCGGTGTGGTTTTTCGACCTTGGGGAGAACGCAGATGAACACGACGACAGTGGATGCCGCGAGCGGCATCGGGAGCGGCGGCGCCAGCGCTACGCTCCATCGCAAGATTGGTTGGGCTGGCGCTTTCTGGGTGGCCAGTGGCGTGCCGGCACTGGTGCTGTTTTCCATCGGCTCCATTGCCGCCACGGTGGGCAAGCCATCGTGGGCGGTGTGGATCATTTCGATCGCCTTCGGCTTCCTGCAGTCCTTTTCGTACGCCGAGATCGCCGGGTTGTTCCCCCACAAATCCGGCGGCGCGTCGGTGTATGGCGCGGTGGCCTGGGTGCGTTACAGCAAGATGCTGGCGCCCCTGTCGGTGTGGAGCAACTGGCTGGCCTGGTCGCCGGTGCTGGCCATCGGCTCGGGGCTGGCGGCGGGCTACATCCTGTCCATCCTGTTTGCGCCGGATGCGGCCATCAACACCTGGCAGATCACCCTGCTCGAGCTTGGCGGCGTGAAAGCCGGGCTGGCCCTGCGCATCAACGCCACCTTCGTGCTCGGCGCCGCGGTGCTGCTGGCGGCCTTCGCGATCCAGCACCGCGGCATCCTGCAGGCGGCGCGCATGCAGATGGTGCTGGGCATCGCCGCCCTCGCCCCGCTGATGCTGATCGGTCTGTGGCCGCTGCTCTCCGGTGACATCCCCACCGCCAACCTGACGCCGCTCTTCCCGCTGGCCAAGGATGCCGGCGGCGCGGTGATCGACGGCAGCTGGGACATGGCCGGCTTCACGCTGATCGCCGGCGGCCTGTTCATGGCGGCGTGGTCCACCTACGGCTTCGAGACGGCGGTGTGCTACACCCGCGAGTTCCGCAACCCGCGCACCGACACCTTCAAGGCCATCCTGTATTCGGGCCTCCTGTGCATCTTCGTATTCACGGTGGTTCCGCTGGCCTTCCAGGGCAGCCTCGGCCTGGGGCAGATGGTCACCCCGGCCGTCCTCGATGCGGCGGGCACGGTGGTCACCCCGGCGGTGTACGACGGCATCCTGTCGCCCGACATCTACAGCGGCATGGGCGTAGCCCAGGCCATGGCCCACATGCTGGGCGGCGGCGCGCTGATCGAACACGTGCTGATGGCCATGCTGGTGCTGGCCCTGGTGCTGTCGATCATGACCTCGATGGCCGGCTCCTCGCGCACCCTCTACCAGGCCTCGGTGGATGGCTGGCTGCCCAAGTACCTCTCCAACGTGAATGGCAACGGCGCCCCCACCGCGGCGATGTGGACCGACCTGGGCTTCAACCTGCTGCTGCTCCTGATGTCCGACTACGTCTTCGTGCTGGCCATCTCCAACGTCTGCTACATCCTCTTCAACTTCCTCAACCTCAACGCCGCCTGGATTCACCGCATCGACCGCCCCCGCTGGCCGCGTCCCTTCAAGGCCGCCACCTGGCTGCTCGCCGTCGGCACCTTCCTGGCCTTCGCCAACCTGTGGCTGATGGGCATGGGGGCCGACATCTGGGGTGCCGGGACGCTGATGTCCGGTCTGGTGGTCGCCGCGCTGATCGTGCCGGTGTTCTGCTACCGCCACTACATCACCGACAAGGGGCAGTTCCCCGCGGCGATGCAGGAAGACATGCACCTGGGCAGCGAGGAAGGCGTCGGCACCCGCGCCGGCATCCTGCCCTACCTCACGCTGGCCGGTGGTGCTGCAGTGATCGCCATCGCCCACGCCGTGGCTGTCGTCTGAGGAGCGCCGCCATGATGCACTCCGACATCAAGAGCCGCCCCACCTACCAGGTGCTGGAGCCGGATCTCGCCGGCACCGGCCACCTGCTGGTGATCGAAGGCGAAACCGTACTGCCCGGCCGCCTCGACTCCCTGGCCGGCACCTTCGCCCCGGTGGAAGACAAGCTGCACACCTGGCTGGTGGGCAGCCACGCCGGGGCCCAGGGCCTCGGCAAGGTGTGGCACCTGCCGGCCATTGCCGACGTGGTCGATGCCTTTGCCTGCGCCACCCGCGGCTTCGGCATCGGCGACCGCCTCTACGTGCAGGGCACCGAGCCCTTCCTGTGGTCGGTGGCCACCGCCGCCGGCATCGTCGGCTTCGGCGCCGGCCAGGTGCGCCTTCACCACACCGGCAGCCTGCGCCGCCGGGTGTGGTGCACCCACTGTCATGGCGTCACCGACAACGTCACCACCAACTTTGCCGCCTGTTCCGGCTGCGGCCGGCATCTGCTGGTGCGCGACCACTTCTCGCGTCGCCTCGGGGCCTTCATGGGCGTCATGATCGACGCCGAAGTGCCCGGCCAGGTGCCGGCCCTCGAGGAGGTCTTCCCATGATTGGCGAACTCCTTCACCTGCAGGTCGCGGCCATCACCGACCTCGCCCCCGGCCTGCGCCATGTGCGCCTGGTGGCGGCTGACAGCAGCCGCCTGCCTCCGGCCGCCGCCGGCGCCCACCTTCAGCTGCGCCTGGAAGGCACGACAAAAACCTTCCGCAACGCCTACTCGCTGATCAGCCCGCCGGGCCGCCGTGACGCCTACGAAATAATCGTGCGCCGGGTGCCAGCATCCCGCGGGGGGTCGGCCTTCATCCACGAACAGTTGAACGTCGGCGACCGCCTCGAAGCCACCTGGCCGGGCAATCTCTTCCCGCCGGTGCGCATCGCCCGCCACCACCTGATGATCGCCGGCGGCATCGGCATCACGCCCTTCCTGTCCTACCTCGCCGACTTTGCCGTGAGCCGTGCCAGCCACGCCCTGCACGTGTGCTGCCGGGAGTCCGAGAAGGATGTCTTCGCCCCCTGGCTGCCCGCCACCGGCAAGGCGGCCTTCCACTGGGACGCCGACGGGCAGCGTCTCGACATCCCGGCCCTGCTGGCCGCCCAGCCTGCCGGCACGCACCTTTACGTGTGCGGCCCGGCAGCCATGAACGAGCAAGTCATCGAGGCCGCCGCCAAGGCCGGCTGGCCCGCCAGCCACGTCCATTGCGAACACTTCGGCAGCGCCCTTTCCGGCGGCGAAGCCTTCCGGGCCTTTCTCAGCCGCTCCGGCATCGAGGTGGAAGTCGGCCAGGACGAAAGCCTGCTGGAAGCCATCGAGCGCGTCGGCGTGGCCGCCCCCTGCCTGTGCCGCGGCGGCGCCTGCGGCGTATGCGCCACCCCGCTGCTGGAAGGCGAGCCCGAACACCGGGACCACTTCCTGAGCCCCGTCGAGCGCGAAAGCGGCCGCCTGATCATGCCTTGCGTGTCGCGGGCAAAGACCGGGCGACTGGTACTGGATTTGTGATGCAGATGCCCACGCACGGCGGGCGACTGAAGTCGCCCCTGCATGGCGCACCACCAACTGGATTTGTGAAACCGCTGTAGGGGCGACTTCAGTCGCCCAATCAACCAACACGGGCGACTGAAGTCGCCCCTACGGGAGAACAATCATGAGCATCGCTTTCAAGCCTGAAGAAACCTTCCGCGGCGACTACAGCTACCGCAACAGCGACGCCGCCATCCTGC
>JAOAUC010000005.1 GCA_030157785.1 Zoogloea oleivorans | reverse complement strand
ATCATTACTAAAATAAATCCCGCGGCGCAGCAAAACATCAACTCGCACGGGGATCAAAGGCGTCGCTCTCTTTTACGAAGGGCGACCGGTTGCATATATAGACAAGAAGCACAGTCACAAACAGCAGGAGCGCACGAACCCGGCAAATAAAAGCAAAGCCGCCCTCAGCCCCGCAACCAAACCAATAAGCCGGGCCTCACTAGGGCAAAGCACCCCGAAATGAAAAAAGGCGCCTCACGAGGCGCCTTAAGTCATTGATTCAAGTGAGATATAGACTAAAACAGACGATATTGCTAAAGTATCTTGGTGCCGGGAGGGGGACTCGAACCCCCACACCTTGCGGCGGCGGATTTTGAATCCGAATTACCCCCCGCACCAGCAGCGGAAATCAGAAGCTAACTCCTTGAAAATCAAGGAAGACCTATACCTAGCGTTCCCGCATTCTACCAGCAGTTACCGCACTAAGTGCTGCAAAAGTGCTGCAAGCCCGGGCTAATCCCAATTGGGTATTTAACGTTCCAGGAGGTATGGATAAATGTGTATCTATACAGGTGGCAGTCGTGTGATTGCTTATCCGGCACATGTCGTCGTGGAACAACTTCTCACTCCAAAAACGCTTGCAAGCACTCTTGGCATAGCCGAGCAAACTATCTATAACCGCCACTCGATAGGCGGCAACCTACCACCAGCTATCAAGCTGGGCCACCTGCTCCGCTTCCGGCCTGCGGACGTTGAGGCCTGGCTCGAAGTGCAACGGCAATCTGCCCCCCCTCTTCTTCCGTCCACACCACGTACTCAACATGCACCCGCAGTTCGGAAGCGAGGTCGGCCGACTAAGGCCGAGCAAATCGCAGCGCGGCGCGTCAACTGAACGAGGCCTACCCCCTCGCACAAAAACGCCCTGGCAGAGGCCGAGGCGGAGATGCACTTGGATAGAAGTTCATCCGGCGGCAATGAATGTCGAACGAAAAAGCAAAGGATTTCGGGTGGGATTGGAGACCCAAAGGAGAAAACTGGCAGCCGCCTCTCGCAGGACCTAGTGCAACGACATGAAGGCCGGACGGGAGCCACCGGACCGTTGCGCTGATGCCATATCAGATAACAGGAGCCGAGCAACTTCGACAGGCCTCATCGCCAGAACTTCAAACTTGCAACAACAGCTTGATGGGGCGCTCACCTAAAAGCCCTGGAAAAGCAGGTCCAAGGCGGTGGTGATGTCGTGGCGCTGGCCTTCGAGACTAGCAACGCAAGTTCGAAGCATCGAGGTTGGCACCGCAGCGAGAAACTGAGTCGCCATCACCATGGCCTCCCCATCCACTTCAAACACAGGGTTGAGCGTCTTAGCAGGCGTAGGCACCACATTCAATGGCAAGAGCGGAACAACCACCCGAGTGTTGAGGTGGCCGAGCAAATCGGCCTGAACGTCGAGCAGGTAGCCAGCCGCATCGGGGTTCCTGAAAACACCAAAGCGCGCCATCAGAACGTCCTGTAGCGGGCCAGCGGAAGCCCGTGGGTCTCAACGTAAGCGTTCGAACTCTCAAGCGCCGCCTTGTTTTCGGCCAGCCAGCACTCCGCACGCCGCGCGGCCACCGCCTGCGCAAGCCCCGCCTCAGCGGCCTGCGAAATGTTGATGTTCAGCGCCTTGGCTTCAGCTAGCAATGCTTCGCCGAGAGTCACGTTGGTCGGCTTGCGGACACTGTTTTGAGAGGTGGTGGGTCGCATGGAAGCCCCTGTTTTTCCGATAAATACATGGTGGACGGCATGCGCATGAAAAGCAACATTCATCTACCTATACTTTTGCTCATGCATCCATCTTTCTCTCACGCACCGCGGTGCTTAACAATATAGTGAGCGGCCCTCGTCAAATGAATACCTTCTCGAAGTAGCCGACGCACTCAGCCAGCGCCTCAGTCAGGTCAGAACGCTTCATTGGGCAGGCTGCTCGTCGAACTGCTTAGACTCAAGACGCACACGGCGCTCGTCCAGCAACTCACCTTCGAACATCCAGTAGCCCGGGCCACTGCCAGACAAGAAATAACCTTAGCAACCCAGCTTCGCCTAGGCTCTTCAATTACTTGAGCTACGCACAACTTTGGATAGGGGGAGGCGCCTCACTACTGCTAGCTCTTTGAGGCAACCTGCCTTTGATTGCATTGATGGCAAGCCACAAATTCGCGCCCAATTTTTCCAAACGTAAATGGACGACTTTTTGAGCTGCACTTCGTCCGACAACTCCGCCGGGCTCAGGCATGGCTGCGACCACAAAGTCAGTAATCATGGCTATCGCTCGTGCTGCTATCAGCCGTCGCACCCCACTCGATGTTTGACCACAGGCCTCTGCAATCTCCTCACCTGCCTCCAACGGCATCACATCTTGGCCAGATGACCACTTCTTCAATCTGCCATGGGTAAAGGTTGCGCCAACTCCACCGCGCAATTGCATCGCTGTAGCAAGTTCCGCCAATGACCTGCAAGACATTGCCTCCTGAGCCTCTGAAAGCCAATTGCCAATTGGATGTCGAGCTGGGTTTGACAATGCCCCCAACCTGTCAAGGTCAAGTCTTTTATAGCCAATGAAGTTAGCAACAATACCTTCAATCAACCCAGCACCCAACACAGCGTTTAGTAATCGTTCAACAAAGTAATACTCCGCCTTCCCTAGCCTTGGTGCATGGCTTGCCCACCAGGGGTCTACGTCATTCAATAGATTATTTCCGCAACAAGGGCAAGAAACCACCCTACCCAGGACACCCGATGTGACACGCATCGGTAGTCCCTCAGCAACTTGAAATATTGTGAGGATAATTGGTATCAACGGACCATCCGGAGAACTTCCCTCAAGATTCTCGAGGACATCCATCGGAATCCCTAGACAGCTGCTCAGCACAACCTTTGTGGTGGAGCTAACCTTGTGCTTACCTCTAATGAGGTTCTCGAGATTTTTGTAGTGACTTGCTGCTGCTTTACGAATACCGGCTTGGTGACTCGCATAACCAGTTATTAGACGTACAAGGAACTCTGCGTCAGGTGCCTTTGGTCGACCAGGCTTGAGCTCGAGCATTCGACCGTACGGACCCAGATTTTGAACGACCTCAACAGGAGGAAATGGAGGTGATATTGCTCGGACTATGTCGCCGACCGTCATGTCGGCAATGGGTATATCTAATGCGTTCCGGTTAGCTGGAAGGTTTTCCATGTTGCGGTACCGTGAGCCTAAGGTGCGGTGGGAGCATAGCTCACGTCCAACAGGACGCCAAACCTTCTCAACCAAACGCTCGAAAGGCACTCGTCATGACAATTCGCAATCTCTCTGACTCTAACAACCCGCTCTGGCCGAGCCGCACCGGTAACCCGTCTGGCGGTGGACGCGGAAATAATCCGCCCCCTCCCGCGAAAAAGTAACGGTGACTTCAGGGCGAGCAACCGACCTAGGGGCTCGCCTTTTTTTTCTGCTGCACACATTGAAACCCCACGGACAACTTAACTTGCACTGATGCCAAATCAGATAACAGTGTTCCGGCTACGCACAAACGCCCGACGACATTTAACGCCTTGTGCGCCAGAGGAACACTTACAAGGTGCCCTCACCTTCCGTCTCCACACCTATCTCCAACGACCATCGAGGATTCACACGGTAGAGAACTCGTACGCCCCCCTTTTCAGTAGGCTCTTCAATGAAGTCGAAGACCTCGGCTGCAAGAATGAGCGACTTCAGGGTCTTATGGCCATAACGCTCCTTCATCGCGGCGAACTCCTCGGGAGCATGCTGACGTAGCAACTGCCCAGCAGTAGTTAGCAGTACGAAACCATCTTCGCGGCCACACTGTTGTGCAATATCGCCGAGCATGACCACGAGCATGCTATGTCTCAGCCGTGCTCGCTGCCCCTCCTCAGAATCAAGATACTCAGCGACTTTCCGCATCCCCTCTTGCAGTGCATTGACCATAGCGTTGAGGTGTTCGAACTCGGGAAGCGCCTTCTTCCGCTGCAGGTCCAACCAAGCATCAGCATCACGTGTGCTCTCAAGCGACGTGGAAATCCAGCGCGGCAAGAAGTGATGAATAAGCTCGTTGCGTCCCCCAACAATCTCTGCCAACGCGATGCCGCGCTTTTCAATGAAAGCCGCGTCAAGTCCTTCCGTAAAGCGAAACGAAAACCAACCTTCGTTCAATTCGTCCGACACTGGCGACGCCGAATCCTCATCGGAGAGATGGGACTCGAGGTAATCACCGACGAGTTGCCCCATCGTTCGCCTGCTGACAGCTTCGACGCGTTTTTCCAGAGCAATCGGAAATTCACTCTTGAAGCCGGCAAACTTGCTATTGGCAACTAGGAATTTGAGCATACCCTCCATCTGCTGGAAAAGAAGAAGGTTCCGCCCAATCTTGCGCAGAACCTCATTACGCATCGCCTCAAGCGTCTCGGGAGTTACCTCACCAGACATCTGCTCACTACCGGCAGACTTGTAGCCGTCACTTTGCTTACTCGCCATCTAGCCTGTACGCCCCCCAAGAGTCTTGTTAGTGAAGAAGGCTAATCGACCACATCGTCACGCCCTCCGGTTACATCACCCTGGACGAGCCCACCCAATAAGGACCAGTCAGGAAGTTACAGACAATCTGAAAATTCTTTCGCCCAACTCGGCCGACGTCCTAGCACGCAAAGGCACAATGTGCTTTACGATTCAATGCTCTAATCTCTACTGGCTCGCGCAATCGGTCAGGCGTTGCAGTATCTGGAGGCGAATCAGCGCATCAATGTTGGTTGCTGCCTCCTCGGGTGCAGTACCCCCAGTCAGCAAAACACCAAGTTCAATATTCTGGTCCAACGCGTTTTCGGTCAGGTTCGCGCTTGAGACGAGCAATCGGCACCTGTCCGCCACCGCAAACTTCGCGTGAAGAGTGCCGTATCGCCCACGTGTATCTCTGCTACGTTCGTTAACCGGCCACACATAGACCATCGGCTCCCGTAGAGACCTACTGCGCAGATGCGACAGCGGGTCAAAGCCCACCTTTCCTCCACTCACTGCGTCGTTCTCCAATACAAACACAACCCGCACGCCACGGTCGACCGCAACTGCAATGGCCTCAGCGATTTTCGGCACCCTATAGGCGGCGAAGGTGACCAAATAGATGGACTCTGTGGCGCCCATTATGAGTTCGAGCAACGCTGGGCCTGTGCTGCGAAGCGTTGAGGAATGGACGGCAGGCCCAGACCATACTAGCTCTACAGATTGCTTACGCCGCTCGGACACGACAGCATGTGCGGCACCACGCAAAATATTGGCCACAGCCGAAGGGGGCACTTGGTCGAGACTGTTCGCCCAAGCACGAACCAATTCACCATACCGTTGCGCGGCGTCCCCAGAAAGACCAGCTCCGGCACCCACAACCCCCTCCGTTTCGACTAGGCTGATGACGTGCAAGACGGCCTCCGGCGAGACCTCACCAACAAATCGTACGCACATATCAAGTAGGGTAGTCGGCATGACAAACATTCGTTGTCAGGTGAAAAAAGGTGACACATCCCCACTGAAAGTCGGAACGAGCAGCGACCGGTCGAGGAACTTATTCCCCCGTTCGCAGGACGTTTCCGGGGCGAACTGGCAGGCGTGACAAGCCGCTCCGTGGAGCGAGGCCGTTCCGTCATTGCCAGGATGATGCTCGCCGCAAAGCGGGTCGGACGAGCACAATTGCATTGATTCGAGTGCCTGCCGAATGAGACGGCCCAACCGACCGGGCTCACCTTGAGAAACCAAGCCACCCAAAGTTCCCTCGCTGTCTGGGGCTGCCGTATACAACAGTAGCCCCGCCATTTGCGCGCCACCTGTGCCGTCGTCACAGTAGATACGCTCTCGGATGCTTGCAGCACTGTATCCGGACTCCAGCGCAAGCTGCCGCATCAGTGCATGGGAGAACGAATGGATGAGCGCAAAGCGAAGACCAGGATAGCCGACATCAGGATTTGGCATCGCCCTCGCCGTCTTCCACGCTCGATGGGCGCAAAGGAACTCGGCGTCTCGATGTGCATTGTTGGCAGCCCACGCTAAGAGCACATCCCGCTTGAAGTGGAGGAATAGACCTTCTCCACGAACCTCCGATACTGGGACCCATGTCGGTGCATTGCGCGACAGCGGCGCCCGCAATTCGGCAGGAATGTCGCTCGGGTTAGAGTAGTCGCCCGGTGAGTCGATGCGGGTGAAGCCGACCAGCGCACGCACCTCGCGCAGCCGTTCCACTCGAACGACCTTCTCGAAATAGGCTTCGTAGCCGCTCGGTGGCAACACCGGCGCCAGTTCGAAGTCGGCTATATTCTTCGACGTGTCAGGCACAGAGAAGACTCGCCACTCGGGTTCCTTGAGGTCCGAACTCTCGGAGTCGAGAGTTGAGCCGGAGCGCTTGGCCTGAATCGCCTCCCACACCTTGGCATCATCAAACTCTTCGAAGCCGCGAAGATTGCCAACGGCACGGAATGCAGCCAGCACCTCAGGGGAAACAACATGCTGCAGCATGACCCATTTGTCTTCGACGAGTTGGGGAAGCGGGTCGGCATGACGCGGAATCGAAAGCGCCGACAACGTGATACCGAACCAACTGTTCGACGCGCCAAGCAACATAGTCTCCGCCTGCTCGGAGCATCCTCCGGGCTCAAAGTCCCGTAGATGGGGCCTCCTTCCGCGGCAGGCGAACAGGGGGTCTGTCCTAGCCGAATCCCCGAAGGCATCAACCAAAGAACGCTTGTCGCCGCAGCTGTCGCAGTGCACGAAGAGGTTCGCCGCCTCATCGCCTACACCGAACTTGCGCAGGCGCAAGGGACCATTGCAGTTCTTGTCACCACTATGGACAAAGCGCAACCACGGAAAATCGTCCACGTGACCATGCTTACAGGCCAATTGAAAGCGGGTCGGCAGCACTGCAGGAGATATCGGACTCTTGCAGGCAGTGTGTCTATACCGCACCCTGTCCGGTCGATACGCGTCTGCTTGCAACTCGAACAGACCAGAACTCAACGGTGCAATGAGGTCACACCACGGACAGCGGTACCACTGGGGAAAGGCTGCCACGGGGACTCCGATGCGTGGACCGTTCAACGGGTCACGGCTCGACTCATCCAAGTCGACCGGCGGAAGCATCAGACGCTCGACTTGACTCCCCAACTGGCCGCGGACTGCAGCCAGCAGCCGCTCTTCACCAACCGGAGTCGCGTACTGCAACTTCCAGTCATCCAACCCCATCACCATGGCTGCGATGTTCGGCAGGTCCACCATGGCGCCGACACCGTAGGTGTGCAAGAGCTGCGTCGGGCGTACTTCTCCCACTCGATGTTCGGCCATCAGCCTTGTCCTCCCCCGTTGCTTTTGGCCGCAGCCTGTACGGCTAAAGTGTCAGCCTTGACATTGACCGGTGCGCTGTAGCCCTGACCGTATCCATCATCTAACGGTCGGTCGTCGAGCAGCAAATTCACGCTTGGCTCAACATCGCGCAGTGACCCAAGGCAAGTGAACGTGTCCCACTCGCCCAAACCGGCCTTCTGCAGGAGCGCCAGGGTTAGGCCATCCCGCTCGCTCTGGTAGCCCAGCTTTGCACCACCAGGTTTGGGTGCAGCCTCGCGCAGCCACCTGTCCAAACGATGCTGGAGCTGAGCCTGCACCTTCTGGCCTTCCGCGACCGACTGGGTAACTTCAGTTGCCCGCCGTGCGATGGCTGACACTGCAGCCTGCACCAACGCAGCAGTGCGGTCCACTTGCCCAGCTGCCTGGTTCGGGTTGTAGGTCGTACCCGGCAAGCGTACCAGCGCAGCCAAGATAGCTGACAGACCGCGGTCGACGGCGCGGCTAGCAAATGGCGTGACCGACAGTGCTTCGACGTGCTGATAGAAGGTGGCGTGGTAGTGAGCGAAGCGCTCGTAGTGCGACAAGTCGCGCGGCCTCGCCCAGTTATAGACCGTGCATACCAAGCCGGGCGCTGCAGCGTTTCGGCCGACCCGACTGGTGGCCTGGATGTATTCAGATGTGCCCTTGGGTTGCCCAGCGACCACCATCAAGCCGAGCCGCTTGATATCGACACCGACGGAGACCATATTCGTCGCCAAAACCACATCAAGTGGGTTCGGAGCAGAGTGCCTCTGAGAGCGCTTGGTGTGGGGCGGCAACATTGGGTCGTGCTGCACTTCCAGCCGGTCGAGCAGCGCGGGAATGTCGCGTGAGTTCTTCCGGGATGTGAGTTCCTCTAGCGCCGGCGTATGTCGGCGCGACAGTCCTCGGCGGTCCATGTCGCGGAGACGTGAGCGGACGTCGTCATCGACCAGCCGTCGCATGCCCCCCAGCTCTCGCATCGAGTTGAAGTAACCCAGCAGCGTCATCCACGGGTCCACTGGCTTGCCGTACTTCGCGAACAGCGTTTGACCCGCTGCCAGGTAGGCCACATAAACCCGAATGAGTGCCAGCTTCAGCCGGCGACCGAACGCCGCAATACCAATGTAGCGGCGACCAGGATACTTGTCGCTCGGCGGACGCTGCACGCTGAAAAAGTTGTCCTCCACGTCGACGCCTTGCGGCGGGAACACCCGTACGTCTCGCAAGAACAGCGAGCGCATTTGTTCACGCGCCTGACGAATCGTAGCCGTCGAGGCGATGACCTTAGGACGTACGGTCCGACCGTCGACGGTCCAGGAGCACAGTTGGTCCACCGCTGTCTCGTACAGACCTACCAGACTCCCCAAGGGGCCGGAGATGAGGTGCAGCTCGTCTTGGATGATAAGGTCCGGCGGGCGCAGCGGGCCGTGGTCCACCCGTCGCACGGCGGCCATGCCGTTACGAGCGGGATGCTGGCTGGCATCATCCATGCACGGTGACGTGAAGCCATGCCGAGGGCAGTAGCCGTCGACCTGGCCAAACAGCATCTGCGTCTTGCCGTTCCATGGCATTTGCGCAAACTTGTCGACGGTGGCAATCAGCAGCGCCGGCAGCCGTCGGTAGATTTCCTCGTCGACTGTCAGTACAGGGATGCCCTCGTCAGGCGAGCGTGCACGGCTAAAATCGCAACGACCCAACTGGTCACCGCAAAAAGTAAAGACCCGGGCTCTGCCCCGACTGTAGGTCTCGACCGAAACATCCTGGCCGGACTTGATTTCGCTTCCGCACCAAGGGCAGTTGGTAAGCTGCAGCGGTGAGCCAGTACCACGCCCAGCACCTGCACCGTGCGCTCTGAGGATAGCCTCGTGCGCGTCGTCGATGGTGTTTGGCGTAGTACGTTGCCCAACCCACAAACCGACGCGGAATGGCTCCGCCCCCCAAGTGACGGCATCCGCCCGACGGATAACCTCGCAGGCGCAGATAAGTGCCGATGCTCGCTGGAACTGCTGCAGCGTAAGCAGCCGCAGCGTGTAACGCATGATGACCGCGACACCTGCGTGGCCAAGCCTCCCCCCCACCACGCCCTGCAGGCGCCGCAGGCCAAGGGTGTAAGCCGTCAGTCCCAAGTAGGCTTCGGTCTTGCCACCACCGGTCGGGAACCAGAGCAAGTCCGCCAGTGCACTGGCGTTATCGCTACGGTCCGCATGCTCCAAACGGGTCACGCCTGGCAGGTTGAGCAGCACGAAGGCCAACTGAAACGGTCGCCAGCTCCGGTTGTCGGATTGGTCCAATTCTTCCAGCGTCGCTGTCGCCCCTGCACGCCGCCGCTCAGACAGCAAGGCATGGATGCGCTGCTGCCACATGGCCCGGTTGGCAAAGCGGAAGGCCTTCAACGCCCAAGCGTCCGTTTCTAGTAACTGCAAGCCCGCATCAATCCGCGCTCTTGCCTCGCGGCAATCCGCCAGGGCCTGCCCTGCAGCGGTTTCAAACTCATCAAGTCCGTCAATGCCGGCATTGACCCGCGCCTGGTTGGCGTCTATCCACTGTCCATAACTTGCTGTCAGCACTCTCAGCGACGTCAGCAGTTCCGCGACCGGCATCTCGGCCAACAGCTGCATGTCCAATACCATGCCGGCCAAGGCTGGGTTGTCCTCCACCCCAGGAGCCGTAGTCACCGGCACCTCGTACGAGGGCGCGACCCGAGTCGTCAAGCGCACTGCGGTGCCAGGCGAGTCGCCCGAGACCTCGGCGTCCACCGCCACACCATGACCGACGGCGAACTCTACATGACGACGGTATATCATTTCTAGCCGCCGTTGCTCATCCGTGGCAGTCACCGAACGCCGACTGCGCTTACGGAAGACAGCGCCCCCATCCAGCGCTGACACATCAAGCTCCGGCTGAAATACAAGCTCATCATCCTTGGGTCGGCGACCCGTCGTGACTTGTGCGTTAACTAGGAACAGCGACACCACCCAGTCACCGTCGAGATGGCGTACACGGCCGCGCACGACGACATCGGGCTGGTCCGGGTCGGCGGGCATCGATGCGAGGTCCCCCTCGACTAAGTGCACGGGCAGCGCCTTGCCACCCATCGGGTAACGCCGCCAAACCGTCTTTGGGTTACCCGCTGCGGTGGTGACCGTCTCGCTCTTCTCCCCGACGTAGCGACCCCAACGCGGCGTGACCATCAACCGCGCGCACGCACCATCGACTGTAAACGTCAGCCCGATGGCTGCCGGCGCCAGTGAGTCCATAGGCAGTACGAGGTCATCAGCACTGCCGTCCTCGACCGTGCCTGCCCCGTCGGATGCCAGGGAGTCGGACTCAGCAGCGCGGATGATGCTCCGCCGAGGTGCGAGCTGACCAAGGAGATACCTGTCCGAAACACGCGACTCGTCCACCTCTTCGCTAGGGCCACCAGCGGGGCCCAGCAGGTCTTTTAACACTAGGTCTTCCAGCTCGGCGCGTACCACAGTCGCCTTGGGCACCGCGGACGCGAGAGGTGTGGGCACGCTCGGGTCCGAACTCGACGCGATGTCACCAGCACTCATTACAATGCCTTCCTAATCCCATGATAAAGCGGTATGTTATACAACATATGCTAGAAGGCTGAAAAAACCGTCACTGAAAGTGCGTAATGCCAACCTCCAGTTTTCTGCATCTTAGTTCTTGCCTTGCATGTAACCTAGTCCATGGGGCTCAACGTCACGTGCTGTACTGCGCACCAGGGCTGCAACAGCCTCTCGCCGCTGCCTTGGTAAATAGTCGCCAACAGTTGGGCCGCGAGGCCGTCCGCGTCGTCCTCGATGTCGCAGACTCGACTGCACGGATGGGCTATGGTGACTTTGATGCGGTCTCTCTGTTGGTGGAAGGCGACGTTGATGTCCGCGTCGAACCTGGACTGCGGACCTGCGTCCTAGTCTGCGACGAATTCGGCTATGCTTTTTTCACCCCACCGATGCTCGTGGAAACACAGGATGACCAGCACGTCGGACCGAATGCCCTGAATATGCATCCGGCTCAGGTACTGGCAGTGCTTGGCGCAATGTTTCCGACCCCGCCGGAGCCAGGCCAGGCGCCCTCCCCGCAGATTGGCAAAGATGAACTGTCAAGTGCGCAGATGCAGCAGGTCAAGCAGTCGCTGGACGCCAATCCCCCGCAAAAATTTGACCTAGCAAGAAAGGTGAATGTCTTCAATTCGTTCATCGAGTTCGTTGAACTACGCCTCACAGGTCTTCACATCGCTCGGCACACGGTGCAACTGCCCCGTGACTTGGTGCTAGCGCTTCGAGACGATGCCACCGCCAAGCGCTTGCTGACCACGTTCAAGTTGGTGAGCGACGACAGCAAAGTGGCCAAAGAAGCCGCTGAAATCGACCAGCGCGTCCGTGCGCTTAGGGAAAGGTACACGCGGTCCCTCGGCGATGGGCTCGGCAGCGTCGTTCTTCGCAGCAAGCGCCAGGAGTTCACTTCAGAGGTCCAGGTCATCGGAGACTCCATCGAGAAGTTTCAAGCCAAGGTTGTCGAGCGACTCGAGAAGGAGCTGACGGACTCGCGCAAAAAATTGGTAGAGGGTTTGCTGCCGGCCTTGAAGAAGTCGACACCGCCTGCACTGCAGGCACAGGTCAGCGGGAAGCCTACCGTGGAGGTGCTTCGCCGCTACCTTGATGACCAACTCACACGCGTTTTTCCGTCTGCGCAGTCACTCATTGGCGAGATGAAGCTGGAGCTGGTGTCGAAAGGCGTGACCTACGAGACGCTGAGCAACCAGGAGTTCCAAGAGCGTGTGCGAGCCGCGTTCCCTTATGAGAACTGGGACAAACCGTTCCGTGAGTTCGAGGCTGCACCGACAACTGAAGCAACCGGTTTGCTGTTCGACTGATTATAAGTTTCTTGCATGGCTTGGTTCTGTAGCGCTTAGTCATCAGACTAGAAAATTACGGCTGCTCTTCTTCCCCTTTTAAGCAGGAACACAAACTTGGCAACGATTGATTTTGCGACGATTCGCAGCACGCCGAAAAGTCAAAACGACAGCTTCGAAGCCCTGGCCATTCAGCTATTCCGAGTCTCATTCCGGCCCTCTGTCGGTTCAACCTTCGTCAGCCTACGGGGCGATGGTGGTGACGGAGGTGTCGAAGCCTACTACCGTCAGCCAAGCGGGTCTGTTGCAGGGGTGCAGGCCAAGTATTTTTTCCAACTGAGAGATGCTGAGTTGCGGCAGATTGCCGACTCACTTGACACCGCACTGAGGAACCATCCGACGCTGTCGGAGTACTGGGTGTACATCCCCTTTGACCTGACCGGACGAGTCGCTGCAGGGGCTAGAGGCCTAAGTCAGGCAGAACGTTTCGAACGGTGGAAACAAAAGGCCGAGGGGGCCGCGGCGGCCAGAGGCCACAAGCTCACCGTGACACTGTGTACGGCAGCCGTCATCCGCGGGCAAATACTTGCTTGCGACCCGCATGGAGGCATGCGCAGGTACTGGTTCGATGACTCAGTTCTCACGCAAACGCAAATTCAACGGTGTTTGGACGACGCAGTTGCCTTTGCGGGTCCCAGATACACGGCCGCGCTTGACGTTGTCACGAGTGCTCATGTCGGGCTTGATTTTTTCGGTGGAATTGGCGATTTCCGGGCCTGGCGAGATGAATCGCTTGCGCCGGTCATAACTGAACTTCGTTCTCTTGAGGGATGGGGTGACAAGGCACTCAACATCCTGGGCGAGCCTGACGCCACCAATGCTCGCACAACGCTTCAGAAAGTCATGGCGGCCTGCGAAGGTATGACTGACGTTTCCTCCGTGGCGTCTGACTCTGCCTACGTGACGCAGGAGTTGGCCAGCGTTCTGCTGCTGCTATCCAAGGCCAGAGAGGCCCAAGAGCAGGTCTTTTATGACAAGCATGGTCGGGAGATGGACACGCCATCCTTTCGACAATTTAATGCCGAATACATGTGCAACTTCCCCGCGGGAGAGATGGATGCGGCGCGCGAGTGGGAGGAGCATGCGCTAGCACTTCGGAGCGTGCTCTCGTCGCCAGAAATGGGGGCGGCGACAACGCGTTCGTTGCTCCTGGTCGGACAGGCAGGTATCGGGAAGACCCATTCGATTGTGAGCGCGGCACTACGCCGACTGGCACGCGGCGGGAGCTCGCTGGTTGTCTTTGGGGATGACTTCGGAAGAGGCGAGCCATGGGAAGTGATACGCAGCAAGCTCGGTTTTGGAGCGGATGTCACGCGAGTCACCCTCCTCGAGTGCCTGCAAGCGTGCTCGGAAAGCACCGCATTGCCCTTTGTCATCTACATCGACGCTCTCAATGAGAGCCCTCGTGACGCTAGATGGAAGAGCAAGCTGCCCGAACTGCTTGCCCAATGTGCTCCGTACCCCGGCATCAAGGTCTGTGTCTCGACCCGTGACACGTATCGAGACCTTGTCGTCGACACACGATTTCCTGGCTACGCGTTTGAGCATTCAGGCTTCGCTGGGCAGGAGTTTGAGGCATTACAAGCTTTCGCTGCCTACTATGGCCTCGACTCTGAAATTACGCCGTTATTCTCGTCTGAACTAAGCAACCCTCTGTTCTTACACTTGGCCTGCAAGACCTTGCGGAATGAAGGCAGAACCTCACTTGATGTCTCTCTTCCAGGCTTTACCGCTTTACTGGAGGGGCATCTCAAACACTGCGATGCCCTTGTTAGAGAAAGACTCGCTTACTCGAACCCAAGAAATGTGGTGCGAGCCGCAATGCTGCGGCTTTCGGAAGTCCTGACGCACAGAGTTCCACAGGAACGCACTTGGGAAGTTTGTACGTCCGAGCTGCGGGGTTTAGCCGGAACAGACATTTCCGCCGAAGCACTACTCAACGAACTTGAGCACGAAGGTCTAGTAATTCTGTCCGCCGGCGAACGCGACTCCTGGTTCGTCCGGCTGGGCTATCAACGCTATGGAGACGTCCTTCGCGCCACCAGTGTTGTCGAAGGGCTGATGGGGCCGGAGGGAGTGGACATCCAAGCGCTTTCATCGAGACTGGCGGCCCTGACCTCCGATGACGAAGGTCTCTTGGAAGCGCTTGCAGCAGTTCTACCTGAGAAGTCGGGAATTGAAATCACTCACCATTCGCTCGGCATTGACTCGAAGCTCGCGTATCGGTTGTTTATTCAAGCCCTGGTCTGGCGCTCCAAGGAGAGCGTCAGCTACGACATTGACGACCACGTGTACGGGGCGCTGTACACGCCAGGCTTATGGAAAGAAGTCTACGAAGCCTTCTTCCGAGTCAGCTTGGTTCCTCTGCATAGGCTAAACGCTTTGAACTGGCTAAGTCCATTCTTGTGTGACTCACCTATGGTCAACCGCGATGCCTTTCTCTCGGTGGCTGCGTTCAAGTCATTCGACGCTAAGGGGGCCGTATGGTCGCTCATCAATGCAGCTCTACGAGCCGATGTTCAACGCTGGCCCACTGAGAGCAGGCAACTGGCGGTTGTGGCCTTGGCATGGCTGACATCCTGTGCTGACCGACGTGTTCGAGACCTGTCCGCCAAAGGAGTCACCCGACTTGTAGCACTTGAGCCTAGTCTTGGAAAGATGTTGGCCGATGAGTTTAGAGGCTGCGATGACGATTACATTCTAGAGAGCATCGCTCTCGCCATTTATAGTGGAGCCCTCCTCGAACGTAACCGTAAAGATGAATTCGCCCCAGCGCTTGAAGGGCTCTTGAGTCCGGCGTTCGACTCTCCGAATGTCCTCATTCGTGACCCCATCCGTCTGCTCGCACAACTTATTGGCCATGGAAAGCTTTCGCCCTTCGCTCTTAAGCAGCTGAACACCTACCCTTCGAAAGGGTCGGCATGTATAGCGTGGCCAACCCTGCCTGATGCCCAGCCACTGATAGATTTGGAGGGTCTTCCGTCGAACATGAAACTTTGGGGGTCGAGCATGCAGCCCGACTTTTGGCGATACCAAGTCGAATCGAAGATTGGGGACTTCGACCTCAAAGGTGCAGGCATCACCTACGAGAACGTAGCCTGCTGGCTGATGGTTGAAGTTCTGCAACTGGGCTATCCGGGCAACAAGCAATGCGCCCTCAATACCGACCGCGCCATCAATGGTGAGTTTGGTAGTGGACGTGGCCGCAAGGGGTACGCAGACCGTCTCGGTAAGAAGTACTACTGGATATTGCTCCATCGCCTGCTTGGAATGCTAGCCGACAATGTGCCTCCGAAATCATCTTACTCAAGTTGGAAGGCTGGAGAGTCGCATTTATGGTCAGTCGATGTTCGCAAAGTCGACTTGACCGACGTACGGGACATCACGCCGCAGCGCGATTACCCCGATGAGCTCGCCCAAAGCCCTAAGTACTCCTTCCCAGACCGTTCAAGCGACATCAAACAGTAGGTGAGAACCGATGACTTCCCCGCTCATCGCGACTGCATCGTTCAAAAGTCAAACGCAGGAGTCGAGTGGGTCGCGCTGTCGCTGAGTGTTAGCGACAACGATAGGAATCCAGGCGCGGACTCGTGGGCACCATATCTAGGAACTTACCTCTCTTACACCAGCCTCTTTATCGAAGGCAAGATGCCTGCATTCGGCGCTGGCAGAGATGCTTTCGAAAGCCAAGGCGCGAGTTGCTATAGAGGTTACTTGGCGGAATACCCTGATAGCCCAGTGTTTGAACAGAGTGCGAACGAGGGCTACTTCAATCGAGGCCCCAAGGGGATGGATTTTTCGGAGGTCACACTCTCGCGTGGCAATGAGTGGGAATACGATTTCTCATTCACGACTCCTGAGAGACCAGACCATCTTCATGTTCCCTGCCAAGATGTGGTTAAAGCCCTCAGTTTGGCTTGGGACAGGCAACGTGGGTGGGTCGATAGCAACGGACAACTTATCGCTTTTGAATCACGAAAAAGTCGACGTAGTGGTCTGTTCATCCGTCGCGAGTCGCTAAACGACTACTTAGTGACAACCAAGCGGAAGTTGGTTTTCCGACGCTTTGTAAATCGTGGTTTGTTTGCTTCGGGTGGGTCGGACGGCTCGCAGTTAGACATCCTCACGTGGTTGTCCTACCAGCCGTCTGGCGAGCCAAAGAAACTGCAGGAAATTGAGCGTCCATTCAATTGCTAAAGGTGCCGTAGGGCTCGTACTCCGCACGGCTACTCTCCCAAGCAACGGTGCTTGGGCACTTCAGACGTTTTCTTGGCGGCAGGTAGTGAATAACGAAGAGCCGACACAAAAACTCGACGCGAGCGCCGTCTACCACAGTGAGTTGGACGAGGTCTTCCGACAGCCACCGCCTCGGATAGTCCGCAAGTAGCAGTGCCGTAATTGCCGGTCTATTTGATACAGTTAGTCATCGTCGAAACCGAACCCGTCAGGGTCTTTTCCCTCTTTCATGCGTGCACACTCGATAACAAACTGCTTTGCAGCTGGAGCAACGGCTTCAGGGACTTTCCCGGCGCTCAGCAAGCCCTGTACGCGAGCCGCCATCTCATCAATGTCTCCGTAGAACGCCATGCCCTTCGGATTTACGCGAAGATTCACGCGGACGGCGTATTCACCGAAGGTCTGGGACGTCGATTCGGAGGTAAACGCAACAATGAGCCTGAGCAACCCTTGGTCAGTTTCCGACGCCTGCTGCCACCACGCCTTGGTTTCTTCCTCACCGCCCAGGTGGCGCCACCCACTCAGCAACACCGCCAAAGCTGGATGTTCGATGAACTGAGCTTGTTGCGAGCAGTACCCCACACGTTGGCACCAAAGACTTTTCAGCTGCTCAACGTCAGCTTCCGAAACTAGCGATTCACACTCACCTTTCGCGGCCTTCTCAACCTCTCCTACCAGCCAGCCAATAAGATATTGTGCGCATCGCAGCGCCTGCCCGTGTTCAATGGCTTTTAGCAGTAGCGGCGTGCGTTGCCCGGGTGCGACCTTTTTGAGCAGGTGATAGACGATGCGCGTCACACGCGACTCGTTGCCGAAGTCGAACAGACCGCGTAGTTGGTCGGTTGAGAGGAGCAGCTCGTCGCCCATGTCCAGCAAGGCCGAAATGACCGGCTGGGCGTGCCCCACGTCGAGCTCATCAGCCATGTGGTCCATGATGCGCTCAAGCAGGCCACGCACCTTTGAGACGCCGGTCGGCGTCTTCTGGGTAGATGCCGTACGAAGTGCTTCAGCGAAGGCCGCCTGGTCAATAACCAAATGAAGGAGCGAGTCGAGCTCCGACCGTGATACAGCCCCCTCCGGTAGGGACAACCTGAAGTACGCAGGAAATACATCGGGTACGCAGGCCCTCAGCTCGCGGCGCCATTGCTGGAGCGAGTCCCCTGAGTAGTGCATGTTCGACCATACTGACTCCAATTTGGGGAAAAGCGGTAAGCACCCGGCCAACCCATCTTCCCCCGGCCTCTTAGCTCGCTAACCATAGT
>JAOAUC010000004.1 GCA_030157785.1 Zoogloea oleivorans | reverse complement strand
TCATGATCACCAAGAAGGAAACGCGTTTGCGCCGGTCACGGAAAACCCGTGCCAAAATTGCGGAAATGAAGGCAGTCCGACTGTCCGTGTTCCGTTCCAACAGCCACATCTACGCGCAAGTTATCGCCGGTTGCGGCTCAAAGGTGCTTGCTGCCGCTTCGACCGTTGAGGCCGAAGTTAAGGCCCAAGTTCCGAATGGCGGTAACAAAGCGGCTGCCGAGCTCGTCGGTAAATTGATTGCCGAGCGCGCAAAGGCGGCTGGTATCGAAGCGGTTGCGTTTGATCGTTCCGGTTTCCAGTACCACGGCCGCGTTAAGGCGCTTGCCGATGCCGCCCGCGAAGGCGGGTTGAAGTTCTAAGCGAGGTTTAGCATGGCTAAGCAGCAAGGTAACAAGAAGGTGCAGGCCTCCGACGAGCGCGACGACGGCCTGCGCGAAAAGATGGTTTCCATCAATCGCGTGACCAAGGTTGTAAAGGGCGGCCGTATTCTCGGTTTTGCCGCTCTCACCGTGGTTGGCGATGGCGATGGCGCTGTTGGCATGGGCAAGGGCAAGTCCCGCGAAGTGCCGGTAGCCGTCCAGAAGGCTATGGAAGAGGCTCGTCGCAAGATGGCCAAGGTGTCCCTGAAGAACGGTACGCTGCATCACTCCGTCATCGGCAAGCACGGTGCGTCTTCCGTTCTGATGATGCCGGCTCCGGTTGGTAGCGGGATTATCGCCGGTGGTGCAATGCGTGCGGTCTTCGAAGTGATGGGCGTGACTGACATTATCGCCAAGTCCATCGGCTCGACGAATCCGTACAACGTGGTGCGTGCCACGCTGAACGGTCTCATGGCCACCAACGCTCCTTCCGTTATTGCCGCCAAGCGTGGCAAGACGGTTGCAGAGATTCAGGGGTAAGTCATGTCGGACAAAAAACTGAAGGTTACCCTCGTGAAGAGCGTAATCGGTACCAAGCAGTCCCATCGTGCAACCGTGCGCGGACTTGGGCTTCGTCGAATCCGCCATACGGTGGAGCTGCAGGATACTCCTGCAGTACGGGGCATGATTACCAAGGTCGCCTACCTCGTTAAGTGTGAGGCTTAAATGCGGCTGAATGCTATCAAACCTGCAGCGGGCGCCAAGCACGCTGCGAAGCGGGTCGGTCGTGGAATCGGCAGTGGTCTGGGTAAGACTGCTGGCCGTGGTCACAAGGGTCAAAAGTCCCGTACCGGCGGTTTCCACAAAGTTGGCTTCGAGGGCGGTCAAATGCCCATGCAGCGTCGTCTGCCGAAGCGTGGTTTTGTATCCCTGACCCGTGCGCGGATCGGCGAAGTTCGCCTCTCCGAGCTTGAGTCGCTGCCGGTGGATGACATCGATCTGCTGGTACTTCAGCAGGCCGGTATTGTTGCTGCTGACGCTCTTGCTGCACGCGTGATTCTTTCTGGCTCCATCAGCCGGAAGGTGAGCTTGCGTGGCCTGGGTGTGACCAAGGGTGCCAAGGCTGCTATCGAAGCCGTTGGCGGCTCCGTCGAGTCCGCCGAGTAAGGTCTAGCGTGGCGAATCAACAATCCGCGCTGGCGGCACCGGGAAAGTTCGGAGATCTCAAGCGTCGCTTGGTATTTCTGCTCGGCGCGCTGATCGTATATCGGATCGGCGCCCACATCCCGGTGCCGGGTATCGACCCGGTAGCCCTTGCGGATCTGTTCAAGAGCCAGAAGGGCGGCATCCTCGGGGTGTTCAATCTTTTCTCGGGGGGTGCGCTGTCGCGCTTCACGATTTTTGCCCTTGGTATCATGCCGTATATCTCGGCATCGATCATCATGCAGTTGCTGACAGTTGCTTCGCCGCAGCTTGAAGCGCTAAAGAAGGAGGGTGAGGCGGGGCGTCGCAAGATTACCCAATTCACTCGCTATGGCACTCTGGCCCTGGCTCTGTTTCAGGGACTTGGTATCGCCGTGGCTCTCGAGTCTCAGCAGGGATTGGTGCTTGATCCCGGGTTTACGTTCCGCTTCGTAACAGTATCGACCTTGGTCACTGGCACGATGTTCCTGATGTGGCTTGGTGAGCAGATCACGGAGCGAGGTTTGGGGAACGGCATCTCGATCATCATCTTTGCCGGTATTGCTGCAGGGTTGCCGAATTCGCTCGGCGGTCTTTTCGAGCTGGTTCGTACCGGTGCTATGCATCCTTTCACGGCGCTCGTCATCTGTGTCTTGGTAGTTGCAGTAACTGGCGTGGTTGTGTTTGTAGAGCGTGGTCAGCGCAAGATTCTGGTCAACTACGCGAAGCGGCAGGTCGGTAACAAGGTGTATGGCGGTCAGAGTTCGCATTTGCCACTCAAACTGAATATGGCAGGGGTGATTCCTCCGATCTTTGCTTCGAGCATTATTCTTTTTCCGGCAACGCTGGCCCAGTGGTTTGGTGCTTCTGAAAGCATGTCTTGGTTGAAGGATATTGGCTCTACGCTTGCTCCGGGGCAGCCGATTTACGTCATCCTGTATGCGGCAGCGATCGTGTTTTTCTGCTTCTTCTATACGGCGCTCGTCTTCAATTCGAAGGAGACGGCCGACAACCTGAAGAAGAGTGGGGCTTTTGTGCCAGGCATTCGTCCGGGTGACCAGACGGCCCGGTATATCGACAAGATTCTGATGCGGCTTACGTTGGCTGGCGCTGTGTACATCACGCTGGTTTGTTTGTTGCCTGAGTTCCTGATCCTGAAGTGGAATGTGCCGTTCTATTTCGGTGGGACGTCGTTGTTGATCATCGTGGTTGTAACGATGGACTTCATGTCCCAGGTTCAGGCTTATGTCATGTCCCACCAATACGAAAGCCTGTTGAAGAAGGCGAACTTCAAGGGCGCACGGGTACCGCTCAAGTAGGCTGTAATGTCGAGGGAAGATTACATTGAGATGTAAGGGAAGTCCTTCAGATCCTTCCCAATGCAACTTTTAAGGTCAAACTCGAAAATGGCCAGGTGGTTTTAGGACATATTTCGGGGAAGATGCGTATGCATTTCATTCGTATTCTTCCCGGCGGCAGGGTTACGGTGCAGCTAACCCCGTACGATTTGAGCAGGGCCCGGATCGTTTTCCGAGCGAAATAATAGAAGAGTAGTCAGGAGCTAGAAATGAGAGTTCAAGCATCGGTCAAGCGGCTTTGCAGAAATTGCAAAATTGTCCGTCGCAAAGGTGTCGTTCGCGTGATCTGTACGGATCCGCGTCACAAGCAGCGTCAGGGTTGATGCGGTCACCCGCATTCTTTATAATTTAATGTTT
>JAOAUC010000003.1 GCA_030157785.1 Zoogloea oleivorans | reverse complement strand
GGCCCGCAGCGCCGAAGCCCTGCGCATCGCCAAGACCACCCTGCACGACAAGATCCGCAAATACGGTCTGCAGGGCAGCGAAGGCTGAGCTATTCGGCCGCCGCTTTCAGCGCCAGCGCCCGCTCATACAAATCGTTCTTGGACGCGCCGGTGATCGCCGCGGCCAGCTTGGCGGCCTGCTTGACCGGCAGTTCGGCCAGCAGCAGGCCAAGCACCCGCTCTGTTTCGGGCGACAGGCCTTCGGTCGGCGGGGCCGCCGACACCAGCAGCACGAATTCGCCACGACTGCGGTTAGGGTCGGCGGCCAGCCAGGCCGGCGCGTCGGCAATCGGCATGCGCACGATCTGCTCGAACATCTTGGTGATCTCCCGCGCCACGACAATCTCGCGCACCGGCTCGAGAGTGGCGGCCAGATCGTCGAGGGTTTCGCCGATGCGGTGCGGGGCTTCGTAGAACACCAGCGTGCCGGGCACGCTGCGCAGCGTTTCAAGCATGGCCTTGCGGGCCGCCGACTTGACCGGCAAAAAGCCGTGAAAATGGAAGTGCCCGTCGGCCAGCCCGGACGCCGACAGCGCCGCAATCGCCGCACAGGCGCCGGGCACCGGCACCACCGGAAAGCCCGCGTCCTGCACCCGTGCCACCGCCCGGGCGCCCGGATCGGACACCGCCGGCGTGCCCGCATCGGTAATCAGCGCCACGTGCTGGCCGGCTTCGAGCATCTTGATCACCTGGCCCACCGCCACCTGCTCGTTGTGCTCGTGCAGCGCCACCAGCTTGGTCTTGATGCCAAAGGCTTCGAGCAGGCGCTGGCTGTGCCGTGTGTCCTCGCAGGCCACCGCCGCCACCGACTTGAGCACCGCCAGCCCGCGCAGGCTGATGTCCTGCAGGTTTCCCATCGGCGTGGCGACCACATATAATGACGGTGTCTTGGAAAGTGGCGAAACAGTCGATACGTCGGGGAGTGCGGAATGCATGGCAGGCTTGGTGGCAAAGGGCGGGGGAGGCAGATTGTGGGCGCGGGGGCACAGCGATGCAAGCCGAACACCTGAAACGGGGCGAAGCGGCCGAGGCGCTGGCCGCCGCCCATCTTGAACGTCACGGGCTGGTCATCATTGCCCGCAACGTGCGCTGCCGCGGCGGCGAGGTCGATCTGATCGCCGGCGACGGCAGTGCCATCGTCTTCGTCGAGGTGCGCCTGCGCAGCAATGCCCGCTTCGGCGGGGCGGCGGCCAGCATCACCGCCAGCAAGCAGCGCCGCATCATCATGGCCGCCCAGTTCTGGCTGATCAGCGCCGGACGCCGTTACGCCAACCGGGCGTGCCGCTTCGACGCGGTGCTCCTCGACGGGCTCGACAGCACACGCGTCGAATGGATCCGCGGCGCCTTCGATGCGTCCTAAGGTCCTCCTCGCCCCGCTGCTGGCGGCCGCCTGCCTGGCCCTGCCGGCCTTTGCCCAGCAGGTGCACATCCTCGTCCAGAGCTCACCGCTGGCCGGCTTCCAGTATTACGGCGGCAGGATCCTGTGGGACGAGATGCACGAAGGCGACCCCCTGGCCCTGATCCGCGAGCCGTACAACCGCTACGATCCCTTCGCCGTGCGCGTCGAATGGCGCGGCGAAAAGCTCGGCTACCTGCCCCGCGCCAGTAACCGGGAAGTGGCCGACGAGATGGACAAGGGCACACCGGTCGGCGGCCGCATCGGAAAAATGAACACCGACCCCAATCCCTGGAAGCGCGTGCGGGTGGACGTTTACGTCGGTTTGTAAGCGTATTTCTCCCGTCCGGCCGCCCCGGGGATGCGGATGCTAGAATCGGCAGCACTTTTCCCGGAGTCCGTGATGGATCTTGTCGCCCGCATCGCCCAGCAATTCAACGACAGCGCCCAGACCAAAATGGCCGCGCTCGAGTTCATGGCCGAACCCATTGCCGCCGCCATCGAAGCGATGACCCACAGCCTGATGGCCAACGGCAAGATTCTCGCCTGCGGCAACGGCGGTTCGGCTGCCGATGCCCAGCACTTCGCTGCCGAACTGATCAACCGCTTCGAGATGGAGCGCCCGCCGCTGGCCGCCATTGCGCTGACCACCGACAGTTCGATCCTCACCTCCATCGCCAACGATTACGACTTCACCCAGGTCTTCTCCAAGCAGGTGCGTGCCCTCGGCCAACCGGGTGACGTGCTGCTGGCCATTTCCACCAGCGGCAACTCGGCCAACGTGATCGAAGCCATCCACGCCGCCCACGAGCGCGAGATGCATGTCGTCGCCCTCACCGGCAAGGACGGCGGCCAGATCACCGGCCTGCTGAGCCCCGACGACATCCACCTGTGCGTACCCGCCGACCGCACCGCCCGTATCCAGGAAGTCCACCTCCTGACCTTGCACTGCCTGTGCGACGGCATCGACTGCCTCTTTCTCGGAATTGAAGAATGAAAACCCTCCGCACCTCCCTCGTCCGCGCCGCCCTTGCCCTGGCCACCCTGTCCGCCGCCCAGGGCTGCATTCCGGTGATCGTTGGCGGCACCGGAATGGCCGTCGCCATGGTGTCCGACCGGCGCAGCTCCGGCACTTACGTGGAGGACGAGGGCATCGAATGGAAGGCCAGCAAGTGGGTCTCCGACCGGCTCGGCGACAAGGTGCATCTGAACACCACCTCCTTCAACCGCAAGCTGCTGCTCACCGGCGAGGCCTTCAACGAAGCCAGCCGTGACGAAGCCGGGCGGATCGCCGCCAGCGTCGAAAACGTCCGTGAGGTAGTCAACGAATTGCGCGTGGCCCCCACCAGCACCTTCTCGGCACGCAGCAATGACAGCTACGTCAGCTCCAAGGTCAAGGCCCGCTTCGTGGACCAGAAGGAGTTTCGCATCCAGCACGTGAAGGTGGTCACCGAGGCCAACGTGGTTTACCTGCTCGGCCTGGTCAGCCAGCGGGAAGGCAATGCCGCTACCGAAATCGCCCGCACCACCAGCGGCGTGCAGAAGGTGGTGCGCGTCTTCGAATACGTCAGCGACGAAGAAGCCCGGCGCCTCGACAGTGCCACCAGCACCGAATCCAGCAATTAACCAGGAGCCCCGCCATGAACCGTCGTGAAGCCCTTTTTGCTACCGGCGCACTGCTCGCCGCCGGTGCCGCCAGTGCCGCCGAAGATCACAGCCACCATCACCACATGGGTGCCCATCCCTACCAGGCTGTCCTCGACACCGCCGGCATCTGCATCGAGAAGGGCGAGATCTGCCTGACCCACTGCATCATGCTGCTCGGCGAAGGCGACAAGTCCATGGCCGCCTGTGCCGCCACCGTGCGCGACATGCTCGCCTCCTGTCGGGCGCTGATCACCCTGGCCGCGGCCGAATCGAAGTTCGCCCCCAAGCTCGCCGCCCTGTGCGTCGACGTGTGCAAGACCTGCGAAGCCGAGTGCAAGAAGCACGCCGACAAGCACAAGCCCTGCAAGGAATGCATGGAAAGCTGCGCCGAGTGCGCCAAGGCCTGCAAGGCCGTGGCAGCCTGAGCCCGACGCTTCAGCCAGCAAAAAGCCCCGCCAGATCCGGCGGGGCTTTTGTTTTTGTTGCGCGCGAAAACCCTCAGCGCCGCGTCAGCAGCAGCCCGCATTCCAGGTGGTGGGTGTAGGGAAACTGGTCGAACACAGCCGCTTCGGCGATGCGATAGGTGGCCTGCAGCGCGGCAACGTTGGCCTGCAGCGTCTGCGGGTTGCAGGAGATGTACAGGATATTCTCGAAGCCGCTGGCCAGTTGCAGCGTGCCGGCGTCGAGGCCGCTGCGGGGCGGGTCGAGAAACAGCGTGCTGAAGTTGTAGCTGGCCAGGTCTACGCCGTCCATGCGCCGGTATTCGCGGCCGCCGGTGTAGGCGTCGCTGATCTCGTCGCTGGACATGCGCACCATCGTCACGTTGTCCACGCCGTTGGCGTCGAGGCTGTAATTGGCAGCTTCCACCGAGGGCTTGCTGACTTCGGTGGCGAGCACCCGCCCGAACTGCGGCGCCAGTGCCACCGTGAAGTTGCCGTTGCCGCAGTACAGCTCCAGCAGGTCGCCGCCAATGCCCTCGGCACGGGCGCAGGCCCAGCCGAGCATCTTGCGGTTTACCTCGCCGTTGGGCTGGCTGAAGCTGCCTTCGATCTGCTTGTAGCGCAGGCGCCGGCCGTTGAGTTCGATCTCTTCCTGCAACCAGTCACGGCCCACCACGATCTTCTGCTTGCGGCTGCGCCCGATGATCTGGGCGCCCAGTGTGGCAGCCAGTTCGGTCGCGGCGGCTTCCCAGGTTTCTTCGAGGGGGCGGTGGTAGATCAGGGTGATCATCAGCTCGCCGCTGAGCGTGGCCAGGAAATCCACCTGGAAGAGCTTGCGCTTGAGCACCTCGCAGGCCATCAGCGCATCGCGCAGGCGCGGCATGGCGACGCTGATGGGCGCGGCGGCCGGCGGAAAATCCTCGATGGCGATCGGCTGCTTCGGTTCGGCCGGGTCGAACATGGCGTAATCGACCCGGGCGCCCTCGTGCCACATGCGGAATTCGGCGCGCAGGCGGTAGTGCAGCGGCGCCGAGCGGAAGACCGCGGGTTCGGGAACGGCAAAGGGGGCGAAGTCTTCCTTGAAGCGGGCGACTTTCCCGGCGAGCAGGGCTTCGTACTCATCGGGGTTGTAGCTGGGTAATGGCATGGTGTTCGCGGGGCAAGCAGGACGAATCGAACGGGCCGGGCCCGTCGGCGGAGGACGGAATATACGCCGGTCGACGCCGCGGGGGGAACCGGCACACGCAACACATGCCCCCTCAATGCTTGCGCCACTCCTCCGTCCACAGCCTCTCCAGTTCGTCGGCCAGCGCCCGGGACGGCGCACCGAGGTAAGTCACCTGGCTGCCGCCTTCAAAAACCTTGCCGACCAGCCGCCGCTCCGCCTTTGCGTACAGCACCACCATGTTGTTGTCGGCACAGTCGTGAGGTTTGCAGACAGCAACCAGCCGGTAGTCGACGCCCTCGACCGAAACCGGCCGGACCAGCGTGCCCGGGCCCTCCAGGCGGGCCAGCCAGCGCAGCTTCGATTTCGGCCCGAGGGCCTTGTGGTAGGCCGCCCTGAAGGTCGGGTCGGCGAGCATCTGCGGCGGGTAGGTATCCAGGCTGGCCGGCGCAGGTGCTGGCGAGGGGGCCGCCTGCGCCGCTGCCGGCGTTTCGCAATGACGATACCTGGCGGCCATCAAGGCAGGCCCGAGAGCAGCCTGTACCGGCCCGTCGGCCTCGAGCACCGCGTACTGGCCGGACTTGTCCCGGTAGATCATGAATTGCAGCCCCGCACCCGGCCGGACCTGGCTCAGCAGCGCCACCTGAAAGCCCTTGGGCGGCGCCTGCTGGCCGAAATAGGAATAGGCCGCCAGCACTTCGCGCCCGCTCATGCGCTTGCCCCCGGCCTCCACCTGCAGGGCCGCCGGAGTCACCCGCAAACGGGGCCCCGTGTCGCCGGCGCAGTCGGTGGAGTAACGCCCCCCGTACAGACGCATGACATCGGGGCTCAGGGTTTCGGCGCGCGCCGGCAGGCTAACCAGCGCGGTGAGGATCAGCAGGGCCGTCAGGCCGGATTGACCTTGCATGGGGCACCAGCCTTCGGAAAATGGGAATGCCTTAAGCGTGGCAAGGGGCCCGCCGGAAATCAAGGCGTTTCGGGGTGCCCCCGGAGGTGGGTGCCTCAGAAGCCGGCGTCGCCCATGAAGCGCAGCCGGTCGGTGTCCTTGTCGATGTGGCTGGCCAGGGCCCGGCACAGGGTTTCCGGGCTGTTGGCGGTGCGCGACTCGCGGCGTACCAGCACCTTCGCCATCGGCCCGATGTAGCGGGCGAAGAGCTTTTCGATGCGCGCCAGTTCCTCGTCGGGAATCACGCCGACAAAGGCCGATGCACGCCCCGCTGTAGTGCTCGCACCGGCGGCCACGACAGACCCCGTGCGCGCTTGCGACATGGACGAAACCGGCCCGGAGCTGGCCACCACGCTGGTCAGAAAGGCTCCCCGCGGCGCCGGATCGGGGATCAGGTCGGCCAGGAGCTGGTACAACTCGGCACGGCTACCGGCCCGTGGCACGGTCTTGCGCACCAGGATCTTCGCCATCGGCCCGATGTGCAGGGCCAGGATGCGCTCCGCGGCCTCGATGGCCTGCGGTGTGATGTCGGCCCCCGTTGCCGCCTGGCGAATGGACAGGTCCACCACCCGCGCGCTGGCGGCCAGGGTTTCGCCGCTGTAGGCATAGATGTCGTGGTCCCGGGCCTGCGGGTCACGGCGCACGCCCAGGTGCTGGAAGCACTCGGAGGCATTGCGCTTGAGGTGCTGGATCACGTCGTAATAGGCGCGGGCCACCAGCACCTGGCCCGGGTCGGAAAAGCGCATGACCCGGAAGGCGGTGGTGATGCCGTCGCCGAGGATGCGCGACCGGCCGTTGGGATCGGGGGCAATGCGGACCGGGCCCAGATTGATGCCCAGATGCACGCCCAGGCCCTCTCCGGCCGCTGCGTCGCCCAGTTGCACGGCCGTACGCAGCGCATCCTCCGGGTCGCCTACGTAACACACCGCGCAGCCCTCTTTGGTGTTCACCGCCAGGCGGGTCGAGGCCGGCACCGGGGCGATGGCGTCGGAGAGCATCTTGACGAGCCGCGTGCGCCCTTCCTGCAAACCGCTGTCGTCCCCCGCAGGGTGGACCACGTCGGCAAACAGCACGGCACCGATGAAGGTGCGCGCCTCTGACGCCGACAGGCCCAGCGGCAACGGCGCTTCGACCGGGGGCTCGGCGGGCCCTTCGCCACCGGTCGGTGGCGCCAGACAGGCACGGCGGAAATCCGCCACCTGGCGCGGGCGCTTGCCCTCATCCGGATTGAGCGCCCAGTCGATGGCATTGAGCAGGCCGATGCCGAACACGTCCCGGTTGCCGATGCTGGCGGCCGACGGCATGCCGTCCTCGCGCAGGCGGGCAAAGGCTTCCAGCGGGAGCTTGCCGGTGACCATCCAGTACATCACGCCGGCCAGGGCGTAGAGATCGGTCCACGGCCCCTGCTTGCCATGCCGGTGATATTGCTCGGCGGGGGCGAAACCGGGGGTCACCACGGCGGTCATGGTCTGGTCCAGTCCGTCCACTTCAAGGCGGCGGGCAGAGCCGAAATCCAGCAGCACCGGCGAGCCATCGGTGTGCATGTAGATGTTGCCGGGCTTGATGTCCCGATGCAGGAAACCGGCGGCGTGGATCACCTCGAGCCCGTCGAGCAGCGGGCTCACGATGCGCAGCAGGGTCGGCCGGTCGAGGGGCAGGCGTCCGATCAGCCAGTTCTGCAGGGGCTGGCCGGTTTCGTACTCCATCACCATGTAAGCGGTTTCGTTGGCGCGGAAGTAGCGCAGCACCCGCACGATGCCCGGATGGTGAAAGCTTGCCAGCGCACGGGATTCCAGCAAAAAACGCTGCAGGCCCCAGGCGAAGCTCTTGGCGGCCTCGCTGGAACGCGCCTGCACTCCCATGTCCGGCCCCCGGACGGAAACGTCCCGCGGCAGGTACTCCTTGATCGCCACCCGGCAATCAAGGTGGGTGTCGTGGGCCAGATAGGTGATGCCGAAACCGCCGCCGCCGAGGATCCGCTCGATGCGGTACTCGTTGATCATGTAACCCGACGGCAGGGCCAGCAGGTCCTCGCGGGGTGGAGATAACCGGGTTTCGTCGTCGCTCACGGCGTCAGGAATCGATCATCTGCATGGCCTTTTCGAGACTGCGGCGCATGCGGTTGAAGGAACTGGCGAGCACGGCGACCTCGTCGCTGCCCTTCTCGGGAAACTCGGGCTGGTCGAAGTCGCCGGTGCTGACCTTGTCGGCGGCGGCCGACATGCGCGACACGGGGCCGATGATCAGCCACGACAACATCACGTTGAGCACCACGAATACCGCCCCAAAGACCGCCGCCAGCGAGGCCATGAATGTACGGAAGGCCTGATCGGCGTTTTCAAGGGGCACCGACATGGGCACCGACACCACCTGGGCGCCGACCACCTCGTTGAGCTTCCAGCCGAAACCGTTGGCCGGGCCGTAGATCTTGACCATGCTTGCCGGTGCCACGTCGGGCGTGCTGTGGCAGGGCAGACAGGCAGCGGATTCGATGCGGATCGGATGGGCGATGTAGAGGGACGGCCCGGTCGGCGTATCGCGCTGGCCGGTGATCTCCTTGCTGTCGCCGCGATTGCGGAACTCATTCACCAGATCGGCCTCCCAGTCCGCCGCCCGGTCACGCGGGTTGGTCGGATTGAGGGTGGCTTCCTTGTAATTGTAGTTGGGGTATTTCTTGTGCAGTTCGCCGAGGGTTTCGGTGGCCGCGTAAGCCGGCACGGTCTGGGGCAGGAACTGCTTGTCCATCAGCGGAACGAGGTGGGGCTTGACCTGGGCCACGGTGTAACCGCGCACGGCCAGAGCGGCCTCCATGACCAGACGCGCCTCGCCGAGCACCTGCTCGCGGGCATGGCGGTGCAGCAACTGGTGGGAGATATAGCCAGCCACGCCAAAGCCGGCGAGAAACACTGCCAGCAGCACCAGATTGAATTTAAGTCGCAGACCCATGAGGTTCATCCATCAAACCGGCGCGGCCGGCAACAAGAGCGTCATTCTTGCACACGGGAAAGACATATTGCAGCGCGCATGTCTGTTGGTTAAAAAAAGTAAAACCCGCCCGTATCCAGCATCCACTCATAAAAGTCACCGTGCTTTCGCAGATTGGTAAGGCGAACTTCACAGGGAAGCAACCTCGGGCAGCGATGCTTGCACATCCGCCTCCTGCCACTGGTGTCCCATGACTGCTTCCCGCCACGAACTGACCACCGCCTGCCTGATCGCCAGCGCCCTTCTTGCCGGTTGCGGCAGCGACAGCAGCACGGCCACCAGGGTGCCCACCGGCACGACTGCCACTCTGGCCCTGCTGGAGACCACCGATCTTCACACCAACGTGGTCAGCTACGACTACTTCAAGCTCGCCGAAGACAAGTCCCTCGGTTTCGAGCGCACCGCCACGCTGATCGCCCAGGCCCGCCAGGAATTTCCCAACACCCTGCTCCTCGACAACGGCGACACCATCCAGGGCACCGCCCTCTCCGACTACCAGGCTACGGTCAGCCCGCTCTCCTGCAGCCAGACCCTGGCCATGTACAAGGTCATGAACGCCGCCGGCTATGAAGGTGGCGGCATCGGCAACCACGAGTTCAACTACGGCCTGCCCTTCCTGAGCCAGGTCACCGGCAACCGCTTCAACGTCGCCGGCATGGCCGAGCCCTCTGCCCAGCCCACCTGCAAGGGTCCCGACTTTCCGCTGGTGCTTGCCAACGTGAACAGCGTGAAGTCTGCCCAGCCCCTGTTCCAGCCCTACGCCATCATTGCCAAGACCGTCACCGCCACCGGCCCGGACGGCAAGGCCGTGACCGGCACCGTCAAGGTGGGCATCATCGGCTTCACCCCGCCAGCCATCATGAGCTGGGACAAGCGCTGGCTCGACGGCAAGGTCTATACCGTCGGCGTCAAGGAAACCGCCGAAAAGTACATCCCCGAGATGCGTGCCAAGGGCGCCGACCTGGTGGTGGTGATCTCCCACGGCGGCCTCGACGACAGCACCTACTCGCCGAGCATGGAAAACGGCAGCTACCATCTGTCGAAAGTGGCCGGCGTAGACGCCATGCTGATCGGCCACTCCCACCAGATCTTCCCCAACGCCACCAGCACCGTCGCCCAGTTCAACCTGCCCGGCGTCGACAAAACGGCCGGCACGGTAAACGGCGTACCCACGGTGATGGCCAACTACTGGGGCAAGCACCTGGGCGTGATCAAGTTCGACCTCACCTACAACGGCAAGACCTGGGCCATCGACAAGACCAAGACGGTCGTCCAGGCCCGCTCCGCCCAGAACGCCGACAAGACTTACGTAGCCGTCACGCCGAGCATCGCGGCAGCCATCGCCAGCGAACACCAGGCCACCATCGACTACGTCAAGACCCCGGTCGGCAGCACCGACTTCGAGATGTCCAGCTTCTTCGCCGACGTGGGCGACCCGGGTGCCATCGAACTGGTGAACCAGGCCCAGGCCGACTACGTGGCCAGGTACGTGGCCGCCAACCTGCCCCAGTACGCCGCCCTGCCGGTGCTGTCGGTCAGCGCCCCCTTCAAGAGCGGCTTCGCCGGCGGCACCGACTACACCGACGTGGCCCAGGGCAACATGGCGATCAACAACGCCGCCGACCTCTACCTCTATCCCAACACGGTCTACGCGGTAAAGGTCACCGGCGCCGACATCAGGAACTGGCTGGAAACCGCAGCCAAGCGCTTCAACCAGATCAACCCGGCGCTGAGCACCCAGCAGGAGCTGATCAGCAGCTTCCCGGGCTACAACTTCGACATGTTCACCAGCCCCGACATCCGCTACGAGATCGACGTCACCCAGCCCGTTGGCAGCCGCATCGTGAACCTGCAATACAAGGGCATCGCCATCGATCCGGCCAAGGAGTTCATCGTCGCCACCAACAACTACCGGGCCAGCGGCGGCGGCAGCTTCCCCGGCCTGGATGGCAGCAAGACCCTCTACGCCTCGCCGGACACCAACCGGGACGTGCTGATCCAGTACATCAAGACGGTCAAGACCGTTACGCGCGCGGCCAACGGCGCCGACCGCAGCTGGCACTTCACGAAGGTGACCACCGCCGGGCCGGTGGTCTTCCACTCGGCCCCGGGCAAGCTCGCCCTCGCCCAGGCCGCCGGAATTGCCGGCATCACCCAGCTCCAGGCCGATGACGGCAGCGGAAAGAGCCTTGCCCTGTATGCCATCGATCTGTCGAAGTAACAATCCGGGGCGCCTCGGCGCCGCCCTGCTGGCCGGCGTGCTGGCACTGGCCGGTATCGCATGGGCCAGCCGGGCCGCACCACCCGACGGCCTGCCGGACGACCCGCTACAGCTCCAGGTACTCGCCGACGCCGGCCGCCAGGACGCCGCCCTGGCCCGTCTGAAAGCCCTCGCGGAAGGCGGATCGCCCCTTGCCCGGCGGGCCTTCGGACAAGTCCTGATCGCCCGCGGCACACAGGTGCAGGACGGCCTCGACTGGCTAAGGCAGGCAGCCGACGGCGGCGATGCGGAAGCCGGCTTCCAGCTCGGCAAGCTCTATCGCAGCGGTGCCACCGGCGTCCCCCCGAACGCCGCGCAAGCCCTGCACCACTTTACCGCCGCCGCCCGGGCCGGGCATGCCGGAGCGGCCTACTACCTGGGCATCGCCTGGCGCAACGGCTACGGCGCACCAGCCGATGCCGGCGAGGCGGCACGCTGGTTCCGGGCCTCCGCGGCGGGTGGCGTCGCGGCCGCCCAGTTCATGCTCGCCAACGCCTACCGGGAAGGCGACGGAGTGGCCCGCGACAACGCCGAAGCCGTCCGCCTCTACACCGAGGCGGCCGAACGCGAACACCCGGAAGCCATCCAGACCCTCGCCATGGCCTACACCCATGGCGAACTCGGACTGCCACAAGATCCGGCGCAGGCCCGTCACTACCTGATGGAAACCGCCCACGCCCTCAAGCATCCCGCCCTGCAACCCTGAACGTACAAACGGAGCCCGCAGGCTCCGTTTGCTTGCCCCCTCAGTGGGCGACTACGGCGGCGGGCACGCCGCCGGCAGGCACCTTCAGCGGGCCGCCCGGATGCCAGCCCACCACCGCCAGCATCACCGCAAAACCCGCCACGTAAGCCACCGGCACATACCAGCCGTGGCGCAGCCAGTTACCCACCGAACGGGCTTCCGGATACATGCTGGCCAGCGCCACGCCCGCCGACGAGCCGAACCACAGCATCGAGCCGCCAAAGCCCACAGCGTAAGCCAGGAAGCCCCAATCGTAGCCCCCCTGCTTGAGGGCCAGCGCGGTCAGCGGGATGTTGTCGAACACCGCCGACACAAAACCCAGGCCCAGCGCGGTCGGCCACGAGGCCTGCGGCAGGGTTTCCACCGGCATCATCGAGGCGCAGCTCACCAGCGACAGCAGGAAAATGGTGCCCATGAAGGTTTCCGGCAACACTTCCCAGTCGGGCCGGCGGATGCCGACGGTGAGCAGGATCGCCGCCCACACGGCTACGCCGAGGAAGGGGAAGCTGTCGGCCTTGTCGGTGAAATACACATTCACCACCACGTTCATGGCCACCGCCGCAGCCAGGATCAGGAACACGATACCGATGCGCGGCAGGTCGGCGTGGGTGTGCTCGTGGGTATGCTTGAGGATCGGCGAATACTTCTGCTGTACCCGCGCCGCCGGAATCCCGAAGATCACCAGCGCCACGCCGGCGCCGGCGAAGGCTTCCAGCACCGCCATCGGGCTGACCCCGGCGATCCACATCATGGTGGTCGTCGTATCGCCCACCACGCTGCCCGAACCGCCGGCATTGGAGGCCGCAACGATGGCCGCCAGGTAGCCCACATGCACCTTGGCCCGGAACAGCGAGTGGGCCATGGCGCCGCCAATCAGCGCGGCGGCAATGTTGTCGAGAAAGCTCGAAATCACGAAGATCATCACCAGCAGCACGAAGCCGCCCTTCCAGTCGTCCGGCAGGTATTTGGGCAAAATCACCGGGATGCGGGTTTTCTCGAAGTGGCGGGCCAGCAGCGCAAAGCCCATCAACAGCAGGAAAAGATTGGCGAGGGTCACCCATTCATGGGCAAAGTGCCCCACCAGCCCCGCAACACCGGCCCCCGTATGAAAGCCGGTGAACAGCACCTTGTAGATGGAAATCGTGATCAGGCCGATCAGACCGACCTTGAGCGTGTGGTCGTGGAACAGCGCGACCCCCAGCAGCGTGAAGGCAAACAGGATGAAGTCCACCGGGATACCGGCCACCGTCGGGCTCTCGCCACCACTTGCCAGGGCCATCCCCGACACCATCAGGCCCGCCAGACCCACCGCCAGACCGCGGCTGTACCGCTCCACACTCGACACAATAAGACTCCCTGAAATAACGAAATTTTGAGCGCCCGACTCCAGCCTCCCGCGACAGGGCGGGCAGCAGGCAACGACCACTGAACAACCCAATGCACGGCCCGTGCCATGAGCGCCAGGCCTGCACCCGCAAGGCGCACCCGGGCCGGCAGGCTTGCGATTGTCAGCTATCCGACACGCCAAGGTCCAAAACGCACACTAACGGGGCGCAGTGTAGCGCCCCGGCAGGCGGCTGGCCCCTCGGTAGATTCCACGATGGAAGCCCAATGAAGAAATTGTGTGAAATCCTTGCACCTCCCCGGCACACACACCACCGCGGCTGCCGGCCCATTGCGGCAGGTCAAGAAATCGCAGGTCCAAACGCGGACAATAAGCCTCGCGTATGCTGCATTGCAAAAGACGGGGGCAACTTGCGCCTTGCCCCCCAATAACCAGGAAAGACCAAGGCCTTGTCCAGCGAGCATTCCCGTAAAGCACTTGCCCCGGTGGTGGTTGCCGCCATCGGCGTCGTTTTCGGCGACATCGGCACCAGCCCCCTGTATGCCCTGAAGGAAATCTTCAACGGGCACCACCCCATTCCCGTCACACCGGACAACATCCTCGGCATCCTGTCGATGATCTTCTGGTCGATCATGGCGCTGGTCACCCTCAAGTACGTCACCGTGATCATGCGTGCCGATAACCGCGGCGAGGGCGGCTCGCTGGCGCTGCTGTCGCTGATCACCGAAAACTCGCGCAACCGGGTCGTCACCTGGGCGATCTCCCTGCTCGGGATTTTTGCCGCCGCGCTGTTCTACGGCGACAGCATGATCACCCCGGCCATCTCCGTCCTGTCGGCGGTCGAAGGCCTGGAGATCATCTCCCCCGATTTCAAGCGCTTCGTCATTCCCATCACGCTGGCCATCCTGACCGTCCTGTTCTTCATCCAGAAGCGCGGTACCGGCGTCGTCGGGCTGTTCTTCGGCCCGGTGATGGTGGGCTGGTTCGGCGTGCTCGGGGTACTCGGGGTGATGGAAATCGCCCGCCACCCGGAAGTGCTGGCCGCCCTCAGCCCGCTCTACGCGATCCACTTCATCGGCAACCATACCGGGCTGGCCTTCCTGGCCCTTGGCTCGGTGGTGCTGGCCGTTACGGGTGGCGAGGCGCTGTACACCGACATGGGGCATTTCGGGCGCTACCCGATCCGCCTGGCCTGGTTCGGCTTCGTGATGCCGGCGCTGGTGCTCAACTACTTCGGCCAGGGCGCCCTGCTCCTCAACGAACCCGGCGCCATCGAGAGCCCCTTCTTTCACCTCGGCCCCCACTGGGCGATGGTGCCGATGGTGATCCTCGCCACGCTGGCCACCGTCATTGCCTCCCAGGCGGTCATCTCCGGCGCCTTCTCGGTGGCCCGCCAAGCGGTGCAGATGGGCTTTTTGCCGCGCATGCTGATCATCCACACCTCCGGCAAGGAGCAGGGCCAGATCTACGTGCCCTTCACCAACTGGACGCTCTATCTGGCCGTCGTGGCGCTGGTGATCGGCTTCAAGAACTCGTCGAACCTGGCGGCCGCCTACGGCATCGCCGTCACCGGCACGATGCTCATCGACACCGTTCTGGTGGCCTTCGTGATGGTCCTGCTGTGGCGCTGGCACTGGCTCAAGGTCGTCCTCGTCGCCGGTGCCTTCCTGGCGGTGGACATCGCTTTCTTCGCCGCCAATGCCCTGAAGATCCCCGAAGGTGGCTGGTTCCCCATCGCCATGGCGCTGGTCTCCTTCACCGTGCTCACCACCTGGCGCCGCGGCCGCCGGCTGGTGCGCAGGGAACTGGCCAAGCAGGGCATTCCGATGCCGGCCTTTCTCAGGACCCTCGGTGACGATGTGCACCGGGTGAGCGGCACGGCCGTCTTCATGACCAGCGCCAAGGAAGGCGTACCGGCCGCCCTGCTCCACAACCTCAAGCACAACCAGGTACTGCACGAGCGGGTGGCCCTGGTCACGGTCGAAACCACCGACACGCCCCACGTCAATGAATTCGACCGCATCTACCTGCACCGCATGGACAAGGGCTTTTTGCGCATCATCATCCGCTACGGCTTCATGGAAGACCCGGACATTCCCCAGGCCCTCGAAACCTGCCGGCGCTTCGGCGAGCCCTTCGACATGATGGAAACCACCTTCTTCGTGTCCCGTGAAACCGTCATCCCCGGGGTGGTCGGGCGCAACATCAACCCGTGGCGGGCGCGGCTGTTCTCGATCATGTCGAAAAACGCCACCAGTGCCACCGACTTCTTCAAGATTCCGAACAACCGGGTGGTCGAGATGGGCACCCAGTTGGTGATCTGAGGGGAATCAGCGAATCGTCAGCCTGCCCAGCCAGCGGCTGGCCGGGTCAATGTCGCTACGCTCGGCAGGCGGATAGGGCGGGATGGTCGAGTCGGCGGGGGGCGCACCAATCAGGTTCAGGTCCACCGCCTGGGCGGTGCCATTGATCCCCTCGCCACTGATCTCCATCCGGTAATACAAGCCGTTCCACAGCTTGGCGCTGAACTCGCCGGGTGACTTGTGCAGGAACAGCAGCGCGTGCTCCAGCCACGCCAGATCGCCTGCCGTGACGGTGGCCGGATTACGGTGGGGATAGGGCACGTGGCACATCACCTCGGGCCCCTCCAGGCACTTGAACTCCTTCATGGACAGGAAGAAATCCTTGAAGCGGGCGTGATCGAGGGCAATGACGAAGGCCGTCCGCCCACCCTCGGGACGAAAGGTGACGCTACCGATCGGTATCGCCTGCCCGTCCTGGCTGTGGAGGAAGATCGTCTTCGTTCCCGCCAGCTCCCAGGCGCTCGCCGACAGCGGCAGGGCCACTGCGCACAGGGCTGCAGCCCAGCGCGCCTTGCGCAGTAAAAGACTCTCCATCGCCGTATCTCCCCGTTTTGCCGTGCCCGAAAAGGCACTACGTCTACACGTCGATTGCAGGCGCCGCCCTTCGTTCCCTGCGCCTCAATCCAGCCCCGCCGCGACAATCTCCGCCAGGCGCTTCAGGGCCGTCTCGATGCGCTCCGTAAAGGGTGCTCCGCAGCTGATCCGCAGACAGTGATCGAAGCGCCCGGCGTTGGAGAACATCATTCCCGGCGCCACCCGGATGCCCTCCTGTAGCGCGGTGTTGAAGACTTCGCTGGACGAACGCCGCCCCGGCATCTCCACCCACAACAGCATGCCCCCCGACGGCATGTTGAGCCGCGTGCCGGCCGGAAAGTGCGCGGCGATGGCCTCCGCCGTGCGTTCCCGCTGCGCCTTCAGCTGGCGGCGCAGGCGCACCAGGTGGCGGTCGTAGGCGCTGCTGCCCATGAACTCGGCGATGGCGATCTGCGCCAGCGCATCGTTGGGCCGGCTCTGGGCGTGCTTGAGCATGCGGATGCGCGCCTGCCAGCGGCCGCCGATCATCCAGCCGACGCGCATGCCCGGCGCCAGGGTTTTGTGCAGGGAACCGCAGTGAATCACGTTGCCGCTCCGGTCCCAGGCCTTGCAGCTTTTCAGGGGCAGATCGTCGTCGCTGAGGGCACCGTAAATGTCGTCCTCCACCAGCGCCACTTGATGGCCCTCGCACAGGTCAACCAGGCGCGCCTTCTCCGCGTCGGGCATCACGCAACCCAACGGATTCTGGAAGTTGGGTACCACCACCACGGCCTTGATCCCCGTGTGGGTCTGGAAGGCCAGCTCCAGCGCCTCCACCGACATGCCGCGGCTAGGGCTGGTGGGGATTTCGAGGGTGCGCAGGCCGAGGCTTTCGATGACCTGCAGCAGGCCGAAATAGGTCGGAGACTCCACCGCGATGACGTCGCCCGGCTGGGCCACCGCCCGCAAGGCCAAGTTTATCGCTTCGGTGCAGCCGTGGGTAACCAGGATTTCGTCGGCCGTCGGGCTCATCCCCGCCGCCATCGCCCGCCGCGCCAGCACGGCCCGGAAACCCGGGTCGCCCTGCGGCGGCACCGGGCTCACCAGCACCTCGGGGTGCCTGCGCAGGGCGCGCAGGGCGGCGTTCTTGAGGGCGTCCTGGGGATAGGCCTCGGGGGCACCAAAGGCCAGCGCCAGGTTGGTAACCACCGGGTAAAGCTCGCACTTGGCAACAAAATCCGAGACCCGGTCGTGGATGCCGCTGTAGGGCGCCGGGTCGGGCGCCATGGCCGCCGCACCGGGCTCCGGCTCGCTCACCGCCTGCAGCACCAGGCGCCGGGGCTTGAGCACGAAGTAACCGGAACGCGGGCGGGCCTCCAGCAGGCCCTCGTCCTCCAGGCTGCGGCAGGCCTGCAGCGCGGTGGACAGGCTCACTTGGTGCAGGCGCATCAGGGCCCGTACCGAAGGCAGGCGCTCGCCCGGCACCAGCACGCCGGACTGGATCGCCCGCCGGTACTGCCCGGCGACACGCAGGTAGAGAAGGTCTTCCATGATCACGCTGTCCATTGCGCCATGATCCCCAATGCCGGGCCATCGCCACAGGTACAGATTGGCGCAAAGCAGACCATATCAGCAACCAAAAATCCGCGCTGTAGCGATACAGAAAGCCTGACGCTGTGCCTGTTGCCCAGGCGGACGGCGCCTTAGGCTGGAGCCATCGTCACCGCGGAGCCCGCCAGCATGGAAAACACCACCCGGAACACTGAAACCCGCCTCCGCCTCAAGGCCGGCGAAACGCGGCTACAACATGCCATTGCCGGCACACTGATCCTGGTTCAAGACGGGAGCGTATGGCAAGAAAGCACGCCCCGCTGGCTGGGAGAAGAAATGCACGTGACGCGCCAGCGCCTCGAGGCGGGCAGCTGCCTGCGCGTGGAGGAAACGGGCTGGGCGCGCCTGACGGCGGAACGGGATTGCGAGCTGGCGTGGATTACGTCAGCCGACGAGCCGGGCCTGCTGGCCTGGCTGCTCACCCGCCTGCGCGGGCGGCACGTTCAGGAAAATCGCCGGCTGGCCGAAGAGGTGAAGCGCCTGAGGATGCTGCTGGAAAACCGCGAGAACTGTCGATGAATCAGCGCGCCACGAGGCCGTGGCCGCCGTCGATATCCCATTCGGCGAGGATTTCAGCAGCCAGGCAGGCCAGGTCGGGATCGTCAAAACCTTCGCGGGACGGAACGCGGACGAAAGTACGCACGGGGCTGCCGTTCTTCATCAGATCGTACCAGCCATCCCATTTGGGCTCGGCACCGCGCCGCGGCATGGCGTAGGAATGAAAGGCAAAATCTCCGTGGGCTTGAATCGTCATGCTTGTCTCCTTGTGCGACGTACGGCAGTGGGCAGGCGAGCGCTGCTCAACCCACGGCCGGATTCTAGTTGCTGCCACAAAAGACAAAGTTAAACATCATCACATTGAGGCCCCATGAATCAATTTGTCACGTTAGCCCCCAAGCGGCGGCGCAGAAAACGCATCAATCCACCCAGCAGCGGCAGGCGGGCAAACAATTCCTCGCCGGTATCCCAGTAGTCCCGGTGCGCGCTCACCCGGCCGTCCGGTGCCAGCTGCAGGTGGGTGGCGCCGCGCACGAGCTGCACTTCCGCCTCCCGCCAGCCGCGAAACCGAAAGCGGAACTCCCACGCCAGCCAGGCCTCGGCGCCGGCACTCATGGATGAAATCACGCTGAAGCGTGGCTCATGCACCTGCCGGTACATGTGACGGAAAACGTTTTCGATGGCCGCCAGGCCCTCCACTTCGTTGAAAGGGTCCTTGAAGCGGGCATCGGGGGCATACACCTCGCCGATGCGGGCCAGGCTTTGCGGCGACAGGGTTTCGTAGAAGTCGACCACCCGCGCCAGCCCGGCAGCATGCTGCGCGCCGCTCACAGGCCGGTACCCCGGGCGATCAGCTTGAAGTACACCCGGTCCGGCAAGAGCCGCAGCAGCTTGAGGACGCGCGTGAAACGCTGCGGAAAATGGATCTCGAAACCACCCCCGGCAAAGCCGCGGATGATCCGCGCGGCGGCGTTCTCGGCGGAGATCAGCGCCGGCATCTCGAAATCGTTCTGGGCGGTAAGGGCGGTGGCGACGAAGCCCGGGTTGATGATGAAGACCGACACGCCCTTCGGCGCCAGGTCGAGGTACAGGGTTTCGGCAAAATTGATCAGCGCCGCCTTGCTCGGCCCGTAGGCCAGCGCCTTGGGCAGACCCCGGTAGCCGGCCACGCTGCCGACGATGGCAATCGCCCCGTGCCCCTGCAGGATCAGCTGGGGCACCACCGCGGCCACCCCGTCCATCACCCCGAGCAGATTGGTATGCACCGTCTGGCGGGCGGTGTCGGTGGTCAGGTCCCAGGCACGCAAGGGCGTGTAGGTGCCGGCATTGAGGACGATCAGGTCGAGCCCGCCCCAGGCATCGAGAATCTGCATCATGGCCGGCGTGAAGGCGCCTGCGTCGGTCACGTCGAGGGGCAGCACGATGGCGTCCCGGAAGGTCGCCGCCAGATCCCGCAGGGCCGCCGCATTGCGCGACGACAGGGCCAGCCGGGCACCCCGCGCGTCAAGCTCGACGGCCAGTGCAGCGCCGATGCCGCTGGACGCACCAACGATCCACACCCGCCGGCCTTGCCAGTCGGTGATCGGGGTATTCAGGGAGTCGAACCAGCCCATGCCCATACTCACTCTCGCTTGCGAAAGCTCAGGGTGACTTCGCCGAGGTGGAAGCCGAACTTGCTCATCACCGAACGGTTGAGCATCACCCGGTCGTCCATCAGGAACATCCAGTCGTCGAAGTCCACGTTGTACACCTTGCCGTCCACCGGCAAGGCCATCACATACTTCCAGCGTAGTGCATTGCCGCGCGCTTCGCCGCTGGCCTCGCCCACCACGTCGTCGGCGCGGCCGCTGTAGCGGTTGGCATCGAGCTTCGTCACGGTCCAGACCCGACGCTGGGTACTGCCGTCCGAATACGTGAAACGTTCGTCCAGCGTGCCCACCGGTCCCTTCCAGCTAGCCTCGATGACTACGTGAAAGCGCTTCACGACCTTGCCGGAACGATCCTGGAACATGCCGTCGGCGTCGAGGGTGCCGTTGAAGTAGCGGCTCAGGTCGAGCTCGGGTTTCTCGGCGGCATAGTCCGACACCTCCACCGATGCACAACCGGTCAGGGTCAGCAAACCGGCCATAAGGGCTGCAATCTTGCTCATGGTGATACCTCCGTTTCGATCCGCCCCCGCAAAGCCCACAGGGCCGCAGCGGCAAACAACTTCAAGATGAGCGGCAACAGCGCATACACCGCCGACAGGCCCGCCAGCGCGCCCGCTTCACGGGAGCCCGGCGCATAGCCAAGCCAGCCCAGCAGCGGCAGGGACAACCCCGCCGCCAGTGCCAGATTGGCCTTGGTGACAAAGGTCCACCAGCCAAAGCAGGCTCCGGTGCCCGGCCCTGCGTTCTTCGCCAGCAGGTCGGCAAGGAGCGCCGGCGGCAGGGCCAGATCGGCCCCCAGAGCCAGCCCGGACAGCACGCAGATCGCCCCGAAGGCCAGCGCATCGCCGGGCCCGATGAAGCCGGCCCAGGCAAACACCGCCACCGCCAGCCCCATGCCGGTCAGCCACGCCTTCAGCTTGCCGATGCGCCGTGCCAGCATCACCCACAGGGGCAGGCCAGCCGCGCCAGCGAGGAAATAGACGCCCAGAAAAGCCCCGGACAGATCGCTGCGCCGAACCACATCCGCGACAAAAAACAGCACCGTGGAGGCGGGTATCGCCGCAGCGATGCCGTTCAGCGCAAAAACGCCCAGCAGCGCCGCAAAACCCCGGTCACGCAGCGCACCACGCAGGGCCGGCCAGGGCAGTTCCGAACCGGCAGCCCGACGCAATCCGGCCGGCACCCCGACCAGGCTCAACAGGGCTGCCATCGCCACCAGCGGCACGAACAGCCAGCCAACCCGACCAAGGCCTGTGCTCATTTCAGCCGCCAGCACGGCCGGCAGCGCCGCGGCCAGCACCACCCCGAGCAAGCCGAAACCCTCGCGGCTGGCCACCAGGCGGGTACGGCTGTCGGCGTCATGGCCCAGCTCGGCGCCCCAGGCTGCGTAGTTGATGGTCGCCACTGAATAGGCAAAGGACACCAACACCAGCAGCGCCGCCAGCCACCCGCCTCCGGCACTGGCCGGCGGTGCCAGCAAACCGACGAGCCCGACGGCCAGAACCGGCAGGGCCAGGGCAATCAGCCGGCGGCGGGTAAGGAAACGGTCCGACGCCCAGCCGATCAAGGGGTCGGCGATGGCGTCGGCGATACGCGTCGCCAGCAGGATGGCCCCCACCAGCGACAGGCTCAGGCCAAGTTCGTTGGCATACAGGGCCGGCACATGCACGTAGATGGGCAGCGCCGCAAAGGCCAGCGGCAGGCCGAGCACACCGTAGCGCAGCACGCCGGCCGTCGGCAGCGCCGCCGTTGAACTCATGAAGCCTGCCCGAGCAAGCGCGCGCGCAGGGCCGGCACGCGGGTACGGCTATCCAGCCAGATGGCAAAGAAAGCCCGGGCGAAGGCCGGATCGGCCACCTCGCCGGACAAGCGTCCCTGGTGATAGAAGATCGCGCCGCGCCCCGGCATGTGCACGCCGACGATGGTTTCACCCGCCGCCACGTCGGGGAATACCTGCTCCAGCGAGAGCTTCCAGCGCGCCAGGCGAGCCTCGTCGGCACCGCCCAGACGGCGCATTTCGTCGAGGCTGGTGGACACCAGCAGCGCGCGGGAAAAACCTCGGGAATAGGTCAGGGCCAGTGCGAAAGGCGCATCCTCCCGGTAGCCCTGCCCCGCCACCCACAAGGTTGCGTCGTACAGGTGCAGGCCGATGAAGCGCGCCTCGCCGGTGCCCAGCGCCTGCCAGCCGGGCGCCAGGGCCCTGACCGGGTCCGGCAGGGCCGCCGTCGCCGGCCAGGCCGCCAGCAGCGCCGCGGCCAGCACCAGGGCCCGCGCCAGGCGCCCGCCCAGTTCAGACGGAGTCGGCATGGCGGAAGTGGAACTGATGCACATCCACGCTGCCGGCCCGGAAGCCGGCCTCGCAATAGGCCAGGTAGAAGCGCCACAAGAGCACGAAGCGCTCGTCGTAACCCAGCGCCTTTACCTGCGGCAGCGCCGCCTCAAAACCCTGCCGCCAGCGCACCAGGGTTTCGGCGTAATCAAGGCCGAAGGCGATGTCGTCCGCCACCGCCAACCCGACCTTGCCGGCCTTCTTGTGCACCACCGCCGGGCTCGGCAGCATGCCGCCGGGAAACACGTAACGCTGAATGAAATCGGTGCCCTTGCGATAGGACGCAAAGAGTTCGTCGGCGATGGTGATGCTCTGGACCAGCGCACTGCCGCCAGGCTTCAGGCGTGCCTTCAACTGGGCAAAGTAGCCCGGCCAGAAGCCCTCGCCCACCGCTTCGAGCATCTCGATGGAAACGATGTGGTCGTAGCTGCCGCGTACGTCCCGGTAATCGCACAGTTCGAAGTTGGCCTTGTCGGCCCAGCCGCCCCGCTCGGCCCGCTCCCGCGCCCACGCCAGTTGCTCCTTCGACAGGGTCAGGCCGAGCACGCGGCAGCCGAACTCCTGCGTCGCCATCTCGGCAAAGCCGCCCCAGCCGCAGCCGATCTCGAGAATCAGCTGGCCCGGCTGAGCATCGATCTGCTGCAGAATGCGGCGGTATTTGCGGCCTTGTGCGGCCTCCAGGCTGTCGTCCGGCCCGAGCTGCAGGGCACTGGAGTAAGTCATCGACGGGTCGAGCCACAGGCGGTAGAAATCGTTGCCGAGGTCGTAATGGGCCTCGATGTTGCGCTTCGAGCCGGCACGGGTGTTGGCCCGCAGCAGGTGGGTCAGGCGGTGGCCGATGAGGCGCCAGGCGCGGCCGTGGATGGCCCGGCGCAGGGCATCGCGGTTCTTCGCCAGCAGGGTCAGCAGCGCCGGCAGGTCATTGGTATGCCAGCCGCCGGACATCCAGGTTTCGGCAAAGCCGATGTCACCTTTGGCAAGGATTTCGTCAAAAACGCTCTCGTCATCGGTGCTCAGGTGGGCCACGCAGGGGCCATGCCCGACGCGACGCGACAGGCCGCCCGGCAGCGTCACCTCGATGGCGCCGCCTTCGAGGCTGTCGAGCAGCCCGAGGACCAGCCTGGTGCCGCGCTGCAGGCGGGCGGCCCGGACGGGAATGCCGCTGACTAAGGATTGGTCGAGCCGGTTCATGACGAGATCTCCTCGGTGGGCGGATGGGGTTTGCGGAAAAAAGGCACCCGTTTGACAGCCAGACGCAGGGCCTGCCAGTGGATGCGGACAACAACGCCCAGCGTCATCAGCGGCAGGCGGGCCAGCCAGTGCAGCAGGGCAGCGCCGGTCAGCGGCTGTTCGCGGCCGGACAGATGGGTGGCAAGCTGGCAGCGCCCGTCTTCCCAGTAGTCGATGGCGGTGCTGACCACCGAGCCCTGCCGGGCGAAGCGGAAGCGGTATTCACCGCGCACCGGGAAGAAGGGCGAGACATGGAAGACCTTGCAGGCAGTGAGTTCGTCACCGGCAAGAATCGGCCGCCGGTCCGGGTGGGCGACCAGGTAATTGTGATGTTCGCCGAAGGTATTGCTCACTTCGGCCAGCACCGCGCGCAGCGCGCCACTACGGTCGTGGCAGAACCAGAAGCTGACCGGGTTGAACAGGAAGCCGAACATCCGCGGCATGGTCTGCAGCACGACCTCGCCATCCACGTCGGCCATCCCGTACTGCGCCAGCAGGCCGCGTATCCACGGCAGCAGCGGCGAGCCGTCCCGCGGTCCGTGATCGCGCCGGCGCAGCGCGAAAACATTCGGGCGGTCGATGCCGAGCAGTGGCACGCGCAGGTCGCCCAAGGCCGACAATGGGATGCGCAACGTTGCCAGCGGGTAGGTGAAGCGGTTGTGCGCCGGACGTGTGCGCTCGTGCAACACAGCACCGATGCATACGCTGGGGGCGAAGCGCGACACCGACATCAGGCCGCCGCCTCCTGTCGGCGCAGCCCGCCCTGCCAGGGCGCACTGACGCCGAAAGCATTGGCCACCACCAGTGCCGACTTGAGCCCGTCTTCATGAAAACCGTAGCCCGTCCATGCGCCGGCAAACCAGCTGCAGCGCCGGCCCTGCAGCGCCGGCAGGCGGGCCTGGGCGTCGATGGCGGCCTGATCGAAGACCGGGTGGGCGTAGGTGAAATGGCCCAGCACAGTGCCCGCGGCCGGCTCGGCCAGCGGGTTCAGGGACAGCACCACCGGCTTTGTCACGGGCAGCGGCTGGAGACGGTTGAGCAGATAGGAGACGGATACCGGCATCTCGCCCGGTGCGCCCCGGCCGGCCAGATAATTCCACGCCGACCAGACCTTGCTGCGGCGCGGCAGCAGGCGTGTGTCGGTATGCAGCCAGGCTTCGTTGTCTTGGTATTTGACGGCGCCGAGCACGGCCCGCTCGTCGTCGGTGGCATCACAGCCAAGAATGCGCAGGGTTTGATCAGGATGGCAGGCAAAGACGATCTCGTCGAAGTGCTCGATACCCTGGCGGGTTTCCACCTGCACGCCGGCAGCGCCATCGCGCACCACGCCGATTACCGGCGTTGAACGCCGTACATCGCCGATGCCGGCAATTAGCTTGCGCACATAAGTGCGGGCGCCATTTTTGACGGTGTACCACTGGGGCCGGTTAAGGATCTTCAGCAACCCGTGGTTGTGGCAGAAACGCACGAAGGTGGCCAGCGGGTACGCCATCATCGTGCGCGTCGGGCAGCTCCAGATGGCCGCCGCCATCGGAATCAGGTACCAGTCGCGGAAAGCCTGGCCGTAGCCGTGGGTGGCCAGATAATCGCCCAGGGCCAGATCCGGAATGTTGCCGCTCTGCGCCATGCGTGTGGTTTCGCGGTTGAAGCGCCGGATGTCGCCAAGCATGCCCCAGAAGGCCGGCCGGGCCAGGTTGGCGCGCTGGGCAAAGAGGCTGCCCAGATCGCTGCCGGCCCACTCCAGGTCGGGCTCGCTCAGGCTGACGCCAAAGGACATCTCGCTTTCGACTGTCTCCACGCCGAGCACACCGAACAGCGCGCACAGATTGGGATAGGTGTCGCGGTTGAAGACGAGGAAGCCCGTGTCTACCGGAAACACCTTGCCCTCCACGTCGATATCCACCGTATTGGTGTGACCGCCCGGGTAATCGGCAGCCTCGAAGAGGACGACATCGTGTTCGTCGCTCAGCAGCCATGCGCTGGCCAGCCCGGCGATGCCGGCACCGACGACGGCAATACGCTTCCCTGCCGGCCTGCCCGAGAGCAGCCGGTCGATATTTCCACGGTCCATGGGGGGCTTTTCCTAGATGTGACGCATCAGGCGTTGCGGCCTTCGATGAGGGCGTACGCCGAATGGTTGTGAATCGACTCGAAGTTCTCCGATTCGACGGTCCACGCTGCAATGCGGTGGTCGGCACGCAGGCGCAGGGCCACGTCGCGCACCAGGTCCTCGACGAACTTCGGGTTGTCGTAGGCCCGTTCGGTGACCCATTTTTCGTCCGGCCGCTTGAGCAGGCCAAAGACTTCGCAGGACGCCTCCTCCTCGGCGATGCGCACCAGCGCTTCGAGGGTCAGGTCTTCACGCAGCACGGCAGAGAGAGTCAGGTGTGAACGCTGGTTATGGGCGCCGTAGGCTGAAATCTTTTTCGAGCAGGGGCACAGGCTGGTTACCGGCACCACCACCTTGAGGGTGACTTCGGCCTCGCGGCCAAAGGCCTTGTCGACGCTGATCGTGGCATCCAAGTCGAGCAGGCTGTCGACGCCCGACACCGGCGCCTTCTTGCGCATGAAAAACGGAAAACGCATCTCGATACGCCCGGCTGGTGCGCTCAGGTGAATCAGGGTTTCGGCGATCATGCTGCGCAGACCGGGCAGATCGAGGGGGGCCCGATCGGCTTCGAGCACCTCGACGAAGCGCGACATGTGGGTGCCCTTGACCTCCGGCGGCAGGAAGACCGTCATCTCGAAGGTGGCGACGCTGTGCTGAACCTGCCCGGCCGCGTCGAGAAAGCACAGCGGATAACGCAGCCCGCGCACGCCAACCCGCTGGATGGCGAGATCGCGGAGGTCTTCGGATGCCTGGATGTCGGGGAGGTGCAGCTTCTCGGGCGCGTTCACGGGCGTTCTCCTGTCGGGGCCGGGGATGGCGGTTTTCGTGTCTTTTTTATGGACGCTCGGCGAGCGCTTTTTCAACGGCGTTCACAAAAGTCTTGCTGTCCGGCGAAGTCGTGCTCGGAAAGCTCGAAACCTTCTGGCCGCTGCGGTCGATCAAATACTTGTGGAAGTTCCACTTGGGCTTCTCGCCGGTGATCGAGGCCAGCTGCTTATAAAGCGGATTGGTGCCCGAACCGACCACGTCCGACTTGGCCAGCATCGGAAACTTGACCCCGTAGGTCAGCCGGCAGAAGTCGGCGATTTCCTTGTTGCTGCCCGGCTCCTGGCTGCCGAAGTCATTGGACGGAAAGCCGAGCACCACCAGGCCCTGGTCCTTGTACTTGGCGTACATCTTCTCAAGGCCTTCGTACTGCCCGGTGAAGCCACAGAAGCTGGCGGTATTGACCACCAGCACCACCTTGCCCCGGTACTGGCACAGGGGCTGGGGCGTGTCGTCCTGCAGCTTCGGGAAGGTGTAGTCGAGCAGCGCCGGGCAGGCTTCGGCAGCGGCCTGGGCGGCCGTGGCGCCAAGGCCAAGCAAAATGGCGACAGCGCAGGATCGAAAGTATCTGGTCATGGGGAGCTCCCGTTTCACGAACCGGTGTTCTGATGCAGGAACATCATCACGTCCAGGTCCTGGGGTTGGACAGAAGCCGGCAGTGCTTCGACGGCCGGCTCTTCGATAGACCACGCATGGGGAACTGTAGTTCTCGCCATGTTCTGGATTCCAAAGGCGATTCCGCCCAGAACAAGCGTCGTGAGAAGGAGCGCCGAAGGCTTTTCAACAGTCCGGGTATTCATGGCATTTGTCCTAGACAATTACGGTTCGTGTTCATACAATAGGGTCAAAAAAAAGACCTGTCAACATTTTGTCCAGGACAAACCATGAACACACCCATTCTTGCACCCGGCGGTCTGCCGATTGCTGCCGTCGAGCGCGATACCGGCCTGGCCAAGGACACACTGCGGGTCTGGGAGCGGCGTTACGGTTTTCCGCTCCCCGTCCGCGACAGCAATGGCGAACGGGTCTACTCCCCCGAGCAAGTGGACAAACTGCGTCTGATCCGGCGCCTGATCGACCAGGGCATGCGCCCGGCCAAACTGATCGGACTCGATCCCCAAGCCCTCGGACAACTGCTCGAAGAACTGGGCAGCCCGCGGGCCGACGACGATCCGGAACGCACCGCCCACTTCCAGGCCATCCTGAAGTTCGTCCGCCTGCATCTGCACGAAGAGCTGCGCCGCGCGCTGCAACAGCTGCTGATGAAAATGGGCCTGCAGCAATTCATCACCGGAATCGTCGCCCCCCTCAATCACATCGTCGGCGACGCCTGGCTGCGGGGTGATCTGGAGGTGGTGGAAGAACATCTCTACACGGAGCAGGTGCAGAACATCCTGCGTACCGCCATCAGCACTCAGACCAGCACCACCCGCGAGCGGCCGATGGTGATGCTGACCACCTTCCCCGACGAACAGCACGCCCTCGGCCTGCTGATGGTTGAAGCGATGATTGCGCCCGAGGGCGCCTGTTGCGTCTCGCTGGGTATCCAGACCCCGGTGGAAGATATTCGCGCCGCCGCCACGGCAGGTCGCTTCGACATCGTTGCGGTGTCGTTCAGCAGCGCCTACCCGGCTCGCCTGGCCGTTGACGGCCTGCGCAGCCTGCGCGCGACGCTGCCAGCAGGCATCGCCCTGTGGGCCGGTGGTGCCGGCCTGCGCGGCACCGAACGCAAGCTGCCCGGCGTCAAAATCTTCCAGTCACTGGAAGAAATCCCCCACGCCCTGGCCGAATGGCGGCACAGCGCCAAAGCCGCACTTCAGCCGTAAGCGCTGACCGGCACCGAGCGCCGCCTCGGCACAGCGGCGAGCGTCCAGTGCGCCCTTGCCCAGCCCCACACCGCAGCCAGGCCGGATTGCGCCAGCTCGGCGGGCGGCGACTGGCCCAGAAAATCGAGGGCATCGACCAGCACGCGGGCCGGATCGGCACCGTCCACGGCCCGCGCCAAGGTTTGCTTGGAGAGCTTCTCGCCCGCCGCATTGCTGGCCACCGGCAAGTGCGCATAGGCCGGCATCGGATAGCCCAGCAGGCGCTGAAGCAGAATCTGTCGAGCGGTCGAATCGAGCAGGTCGGCCCCACGCACCACCTCGGTCACGCCGGCCTCCGCATCGTCCACCACCACCGCCAGCTGGTAGGCAAACAGGCCGTCGGCGCGCCGCAGGACAAAGTCGCCCACGTCTGCGGCCACATCTTCATCAATCGGCCCCTGCACGCCATCGTCGAAGACCACCCGCCCCGGCGGAACGTGTAAGCGCCAGGCCCGCGCCTCCCGCCCCGGCGGCAGGCCATTGCGGCAGGTGCCCGGGTAGCGCCGGGTGCCATCCCGGGCCAGCGCCGAATCGGCCATTTCCTTGCGTGTACAGGCACAGCCGAAAACCTGCCCGTCGGCCTGCAGGCACGCAAAAGCCTCCCGGTAGGCTGCCGTGCGGGCGCTCTGCCAGACCACCGGGCCATCCCACTCGAAACCGAAGCCCTCCAGCGTGCGCAGAATGCCGTCGGCCGCCCCGGCCAACGTGCGCGGCGTATCCACATCTTCGATGCGCAGCAACCAGCGGCCACCCCGACCGTGCGCCGACAGACAGCTACCGAGGGCCGCCACCATGGAGCCGAAATGCAGCGGACCGCTGGGCGAAGGCGCAAAACGCCCGACCACGGGCAAGGCCGACGGAGTCATCCAGTCATTTCCCATAAGCCTTTTTTCATCCCGAAAAAATACACAACATTTTATAAATCAGGCATTTACTCCAAAACCAAAACATGTCTATGACTTTTGGCATATTCCACTAAACACGACGCCCACCGATAATCCGGCCATACGCCATGGCAGCAACATTTTCGGGATTGTCGCAGCCATCGCCGCATCGTGAAACGCCACAACCTTCCCGTTCCCCGGCACCACCACACAGGAACCGACGCTCTGACGCCTTCCGCATGAAGCTTGGCAGCCTCTCCCTTCTTCGCCACGATTCGCCCCGCCCCAGCCACGACGGCAGCCTCAGCGCATCCGCGCGCCGGAACCACGTCTGCCGCCTCCAGGTCATCGGGCAACTGAGCAGCATCCTCACCGTCATCGTCCTGTGGCCGCATGTGGCCCTGCCCTTGCAGCTCGGCGTCTGGTGGCTGGGCATGACCGCCGCCCAGATTCTCCTCGCCAGCCTTGTCCGCCCAAGCCACGGCATTGACATGGGCGAGCAGCAGGACGAACTCTCCCTGCGCCACTACCTGTCCTCGGCCAGCGCCCTCATCAGCGGCGCCGCCTGGGGCTCCCTGTCCCTGGTCGGCCCCTACGACGCCAGCGCTCCGGCGCAAATCATCCTGTTCATGATCCTGGGTGGCATCACCCTGTCGGGGGCCGGAATTCACTCCGGCAGTCGCAGCACCTATGCCATATTCGTCTCGGCTACATTGTTGCCGCTGTTCATCCTGACCCTGGTCAATCCACCCGCAGCCCTGCCCCAGGCAAGCCTCTGGCTCACGGTATTCGTGCTGTTCGCCTTCACTCTTAACGACATCCTGCACGGCAGCCGGCAGGCTTCGGGACGCTCGAAGCAGGGCGATGCCGAACAGGCAATGGCCCTGCACACCATGCTCGAGCACGGCAGCGAAGCCATCGTACTGTCCCGGCGCCTGCGCATCGTGCGCAGCAACCGGCGCTTCGCCACCCTGATGCACGATGGCCACGTCCCTCGTCCGGGCAGTGGCCTCGAAACCTGGTTCGCACAGCGCAGTGACTGGAAAAAACACGCCAAGGCCGCCAGCAGCGCCTTCCTGCGTGGCGATGCCTACCGCGAAACGGCCCGCCTGCGCCGCCGCGACGGCAGCGTGTTCTGGGCCGAAATATCCGGGCAGCCCGTCAATCCCGGCGGCTCGCCCCTGCTGGTCGTGTGGGTTGTTTCCGACATCACCGAACGAATGGACGCTGCCGCCCGCGACGCCCTCCACAGCGCCCAGCTGCATGCACTGATCGGGCAAAGTGCCGACTGGTACTGGCAGACCGACGCCCAGCACCGCCTCATGGATGTCACCCGCCACACCGAGCAGTCGGATGACCCCCTGAAACACAACATCGGCCGCAAATGGTGGCAGTTCCAGCGCTTTGGCGGCGACTCGCGAGCCGAGCAGACCGCAGTCCGCCAGCACTTCGAAAACTGCCAGGGCTTCCGCAACCAGCTGGTCGAGGTACCCGACGGCAATCGCCCGCCCCTGTGGCTCAGTATTTGCGGCACGCCGCGAATCAACGAGCATGGCAGCTTTCTGGGCCATCACGGCACCGCCACCGACGTGACCGAGCAGGTTCGCGGCAGCGAACGCGTCCACCACCTGGCTTACCACGACGCCCTCACCGGCCTGCCCAACCGGCGCCTGCTCACCGACCGGCTGACCCAGGCCATCGCCCGCGCCCAGCGCTACCGGGAGCGGGTCGGCGTGATCCTGGTGGACCTCGACAATTTCAAGCGCATCAACGACCTGGGCGGGCACGCTGCCGGCGACCGGGTGCTCCTTGAAACCGCCGATCGCCTGCGCCACTTCGTCCGCTCCTGCGACACGGTGGCCCGCCTCGGCGGGGATGCCTTCGTGGTGCTGCTGACCGAACTGCATCTCCCCTCCGACGCCGACCAGATCGCCGGCAAGATCCTGCACGCCCTGCACCAGCCCCTCGAAGGCTCCGCCCCCCGGGCCCTCCTGAGCAGCAGCATCGGAATCGCCATCTTCCCCGAAGACGCCATCTCGGCCGACAGCCTGCTGGAAGTGGCCGATGCCCGCATGTACCGGGCCAAGCGGCGCGGCGGGCAGCGCATCGAGCACGCCTGACGCCTGCAGCGCCTGGCGCCGCTACAATGGACGGATGATCCGCACGCCAGCCCCCGGGCGCCGCCCACGTCCATGAGCAACGAATCCTGCCGCCTGCCGGCCGCCACCGCCGTCGACGAACACACCTGGCCGACCACGCGCCAGACCCCCGTGCTGCGCCTCGATGGCGATGCCGCCCGGGCCTGCCTCGACGACGTGGTCGAAGAGGTGCCAGTGGCCCTGGTTTACAACGGTATTTCCCACGCCGTACTGCTCGCCACGCCGTCCGACCTGGAAGACCTGGCCCTCGGCTTCAGCCTCAGCGAAGGCATCCTGGCCAGTCGCAGCGAACTCTACGGCAGCGAAGTCGTGGCGCGCAGCAGCGGCATCGAGATGCGCATGGAAGTCGCCAGCAGCCGCTTCGTGGCCCTCAAGGAGCGGCGCCGCAACCTGGCCGGGCGCACCGGTTGCGGGCTGTGCGGCGTCGAAAGCCTCGACGCCCTCGCCCGCCCGCTCGAAGCGGTGCCAGCCGCCGAGCCGATTCCCGTTGCAGCGGTGGCCGCCGGCCTGGCTGAACTGCCCGGCTGGCAACAACTGCGCCGCACCACCGGCGCCGTGCACGCCGCAGCATGGATCGGCCGTGATGGCCATATCCGCGCGCTGCGCGAAGACGTCGGCCGCCACAACGCCCTCGACAAGCTCCTCGGCCATCTGGCCCGCAACAAGGTGGCGCCGGCCGACGGCTTCGTACTGGTATCCAGCCGGGCCAGCTATGAAATGGTGCAGAAAGTGGCGGCGCTGGGCATCGGCTGCCTGGTAGCCGTGTCGGCCCCCACCGGCCTGGCGATCCGCCTCGCACAAAGCGCTGGCGTCAGTCTCGCCGGCTTTGCGCGGGACCAGCGCATGGTGGTCTATGCCGGGGAAGCCGGCTTCGCGCGGAACAACGCCGCGCCGTAACAGGCCCGGCTACAGGTAGCGCAGGCGCCGGCTACGCTCCAGGCGCTCGGCAAATTTCGGAAAATCCAGCCCGGTGCGAGCCCGCAAGGCCTTGGCCTGATTGGCGATCTCGCGCCAGCGCGGGTCGAAACCCGGCGCCCGAAAAGCCAGCACGATGTCGTTGCCGTCCGGCAACATGATGCTCAGCACCCGGTCGTCGAAGACATCGGCAATCATCGCCAGGTGTTCCACCCGGTCGTCCTTGTCGCCGGCCAGGTTGGCCACCATCACACCGCGCCCGGCCAGCGCGTCATGCACCGTCTGGTAGAAATGCGTGGAGCTCACCGAGCCCGACAAGCCATGCCGGTCGAAGGCATCCATCATGATCACGTCCGGCTTGTCCTCCGCCTGCCCGCTGCGGATCACCTGATCCGCCCCGTCGCCCTCGATGACCAGCAGGCGCGCATCGTCCCGCGGCAGTTCGAACTCGTCGCGAAAGGCGATCACCCGCGGGTCGATCTCCACCACGGTGATGCGCGCCGAGCCCACATGCCGGTAGCAGAACTTGGCCAGCGACCCCCCGCCGAGGCCCAGCATCAGGATGTTTTTGGGGCGATGCAGGAAGAGCAGGAAGCTCATCATCGCCTGGGTGTAATCCAGTTCCAGCCTGAAGGGGTCCTTCAGGCTCATGCTGCTCTGGATCAGCGACAGCGAAAAGTGCAGGGTCCGCGTGGCGCCATCATCAATCACAAAGGGCTTGTCGTAGGCCCCGGACACCACCTGACGCAGCACCCAGTCGGTATCGCAGTCGGGCGACTCGAGCAGGCGGATGGTGTCGGAATCGGAGAAAAAGGGGCTCGGCAGAACGAGGATGGACGGCGACTCGACAGGGGGCACAACAGACTCGGCTTTCGTTCAGGATGACGCGAGGCCGGATTGTACGTCCCCGCCCCGCTAGTCCGGCGCGTGGCGAGCCAGCTCATCCGGCGTGTTGATGTTGGAGAAGGCCTCCGGACAGTCGGAAAAATCCACCACCACGTGCCGCTCGCCGAGCACCCAGCGGTCGATCTTACGGCCGCCCTGCTCGAGGTAGCGCGCCAGCGAAGCGCCTGCCCGCCGGTTGGCAAGCAGGAAGACCGGCTCGTACTGGCCGAGGGCGCTGGCCATCGCCACATCCACGCCGGCCGCCAGCGCCGCGTCGAGCATGCGGGCAGCCAGATCGAGGGGCAGGAAGGGCGAATCGCAGGGGCAGGTCAGCACCCATTCACCCGCGTCGGCGCTGCCATTGAGAGCCGCATCCAGCCCCGCCAGCGGCCCGACGAAACCGCCCAGCCGGTCGGCCAGCACCGGCAGGCCGAAGCCCGCGTAAACGTTGGCATTGCGGTTGGCGTTGATCAGCACGCGGCCTACCTGGGGCTGCAGGCGTTCGAGCACATGCGCCACCATCGGCCGGCCGGCCAGTTCGACGAGGCCCTTGTCCACCCCGCCCATACGGCTGCCGAGCCCGCCGGCGAGAATCAGTCCGCTTACCGTTTCGCGTTTCATGGGGTGCTCCGTGTGATCCGTTGCGGGTGGGAATAAACCAGGTGCCGGCCAACCCGCGCCCGGCAGATCAGCGTGATGCCGAGGCGCTCGGCCAGCACCAGCCCCATGCGGGTCAGGCCTGAACGCGACACCAGAAAGGGCACGCCGAGCTGGGCGGCCTTCATGACCATTTCGGAGGTCAGGCGCCCGGTGGTGTAGAAGATCTTGTCGGCACCGATCTCCTCGTCCAGCCACATCAGCCCGGAGATGCTGTCCACCGCGTTGTGCCGGCCGACATCTTCCACGTGATAGAGCAGCGGCGCCTCGGCCTCGTTGCGCAGCAGCGCGCAACCATGCACCGAACCGGACAGCTTGTAGATGGTGTCGAGGGCGAGGATGCGGCCGAGGGCCAGATCGAGGGTCGCCACATCCAGCGTCAGCGGCGTTTCGACCGGCGCCAGATCGGCCAGCCAGTCGCCGAACATCGTGCCCTGGCCGCAGCCGGTGGTGACGGTGCGGCGGGCCATGCGCGCCGCCGGGTCGTGGGCCGCCGGGTCGCGGGTGACGATGGCGCACGAGCCGGTCGCCCAGTCCACATGCACGGCCTCCAGGTCGGACAGCGCGCCGATCAGGTTCTGGGTGCGCAGATAGCCCATCACCAGCGCCTCCGGCGCCTGGCCGAGGGTCATCAACGTGACCAGCTCGCGGCGGTCGAGGTAGAGGGTCAGCGCATGTTCGCCCGGCACGTGCACATCCCGCGGCAACCCCTCGTGGTCAATCACCCGGGCCGTGGTGGTGGCCGCCCGGCGGGCGCGGGTGAGGGACAGCTGCGGTGCCTCCGGCCCGTTGCCGAGGGGAACGCAGAAAATCTCGACCGGGTCGAAATCGGCTTCAAAGGAGTCGGGCATGCGGAGGATAATCCTGACGATTCACGATGCGGCCCGGACGCGGGCCGCCGGAAGCTTACCTTCGATCCCGGATCTTGAGGAGCACGCCGCATGCCGCAGCCCGAACCCGCCCTCCCCGCCGACGCCGCGCCGAGCCTGACCGTCTGGTATGGCCGCATCCCGGTGGAAGGCAATCGCTGGATCGACCATCGCTGGGAAATCGTCGGCCTCGAACTCGACGCCGCCGCCCCGGAAACCTCCGCCGACGGCCAGCGCGTACCCCGCGCCTGCCCGCCGCTGCACCTCCATGGCGACGAGGCCGAGGGCTACCTGCTCAACCTGACCGCCAGCGAGCCGTCCCTCTTCGTGCTGGTGCGCACCGCCGAGGACGACGGCAATCCGGCCGAAGCCGGCCCGCCACGCATCGCCGCCATCAGCGCCAGCTTCCACGAAGCGGCCCGCTGGATCGACGGCGGTGAAACCGTCGAGCGCCTGCCCCTGCCCGCCACCTGGGCCGAGGCCATCGAAGCCTACGCCCGTTCGCGCATCAAGCCCCCCGAAGAAAAGCGCCCCAAGCGCCGCTACGCCGAAGCCGGAGACAAACATGAGCGACCGGGACACTAAGGCCGACGCGCCGCCGGAAAACAGTACCGGCTTCCTGCAACGCTGGTCGCGCCGCAAGCACTCGGTCGCCGACGGCACCGCGCTGCCCGAACCCGCGGCACCGCCGCCCGCCATCGAAACGCCACAGGCACCCACGCTGCCCGACCCCACCGCCCTCGATTTCAGCGCCGACTTCAGCGCCTACCTGCAGGCCCGCGTGCCCGCCGAACTCAAGCGCCAGGCCATGCAGCGGCTGTTTGCCGACCCGGTCTTCAACCAGATGGACGGCCTCGACATCTATATCGAGGACTACAACCTGATCCCTGACCTGCCGCCCGCCGAAGCCGCCCTGCTGCAACACGCCAGGGAAGTGCTCTTCCCCACTGAAGGCAAGCCACTGCTGAACGAAGCCGGCCTGCCGGCCTACGCCACCGAGCCGGCCGAAACGCTCGAACCCGCCCCGCCCGCCAGTGCAACGGAAACCACAACCGACAGCACCACGCCCCCCGTCGCCGAAGCCGATGCAGCAGCGCCCGCCGCCGACCCGCTGGGCAGCCCCGGGCACCCGTGATCTAATCCGCCGCCGATCCACCCCTGATCCACAGCAAAGACTCCACAGCCATGGGCGACGCCGCACCCACTACCTCCATGCAGACCACCGACCCCGCCAAAGCCACCTGGGCCAATCACGCCGTACTGGTGGTGGATGACGAAGCCGGCATGCGCAGCTTTCTCGAGCGGGCGCTGGTCAACCGGGGCTGCACCGTGGCCGTCGCCGGCTCGGCCGAAGAAGGCGCGGCCCACCTCGCCGTGCGCCATTTCGACCTCATCGTTCTCGACATCTCCCTGCCCGGCAAATCCGGCCTGGTCTGGCTCCACGAACTGCGCGACAGCGGCTTCGCCGGCGAGGTGATCCTGATAACCGCCTTCGCCGACATGGAAACCGCCATTGACGCCCTGCGCGCCGGCGCCTCCGACTTCATCCTCAAGCCCTTCCGCCTCGACCAGCTCCTCAATGCCCTGCAGCGCTGCTTCGAGCGCGCCCGCCTGGCCACCGAAAACTACGTACTACGCCGCCAGGTGGCCGACCTGGCCGGCGGCGTGGACGGGCTGGTCGGGCGCTCGGCCGCCATCCAGAACCTCGGCACGCTGATCCGCCGCATCGCCCCGCTGCCGTCCACGGTGCTGATCCTCGGCGAATCCGGCGTCGGCAAGGAGGTCGCCGCCCGTGCCCTGCACCAGATGAGCCTGCGCGCCGAGCGCCCCTTTGTGCCGGTCAACTGCGCCGCCATCTCGGCCGAGCTGATCGAAAGCGAACTCTTCGGCCACACAAAGGGCGCTTTCACCGGCGCCCGCGAAAACCACAAGGGGCTGTTCTTCTACGCCAACGGCGGCACCCTTTTTCTCGATGAAATCGGCGAGCTGCCGCTGATGCTGCAGACCAAGCTGCTGCGTGCGCTCGAAGAGCGCTGCATCCGGCCGGTCGGCGCCTCCCGCGAGCTGCCGGTGGACGTGCGCGTGATCGCGGCCACCAACCGCGACCTGCGCAGCGAAGTCGCCGAAGGGCGCTTCCGGCAAGACCTGTTCTACCGCCTCGACGTCATGAGCCTCGAAATTCCGGCCTTGCGCCAGCGCCCGGAAGACGTGCCGGTGCTGGCGGCCCATTTCAACAGCCTGCTGGCCCTGCGCCTCGGCCTGCCGCCGCTGGCCATCACCCCGGCGGTGGCGGCCCGCCTGTCGGCCTACGCCTGGCCCGGCAACGTGCGCGAACTGCGCAACCTGGTCGAGCGCTCGCTGATCCTCGGCAGTTTTCCGGCCGAAGACTCGGCCGGTGGCCCCCTGGGCGGCGAATCCCTGCCCCTGTCCCTGGCGGAAGTCGAAAAGCGCCACATCCTGGCCGTACTCGAACGCTGCGAGGGCAAGCGCCTCAACGCCGCCCAGCTTCTCGGCGTATCGCGCAAGACCCTCGACCGCAAGTGCGCCGAATGGGGCGAAAACGCCGGGTGAGCATGCCTGCCATCCTGGCCTGGCCACGCCGCCTCGCCGACCGCTTCGCCGGCTCGGTGCGCGCCAAGCTGCTGGCCCTGGTCCTCGCCCCCTTGCTCCTCGGCGTGCCGGTGCTGCTCGGCCTGGTATGGACCTGGGGCGATGAGGCCTACCACCGCCTGCTCAGCTTCAAGATCGATTCCGATCTGGTCACCGCCCACGAATATTTCGACCGGGTCAAACAGGGCATCAGCCACGACCTGCAGGCCCAGGCCGGGTCTGCCCGACTGGTGGCACGCCTGCCCGCCAGCGACCCGGGGCGTCTCGGCCCGGTGCTGGCGGCCATGGCCGCGACCAGCGGGCTGGACTACCTGCTCCTCCTCGACCGGGATGGCCACGCCATCGCCGGTTCGCCCGCCAGCGCCCTGCCGAAAGCCTCCCGCGAAAACTGGCCGGCCGTCGCCACAGCCATCGCCGGCAGCCCCCGCAGCACCGTGGAAGTATTCTCCCCCGAGGCCCTTGCCAGCATCGATCCGGCCTTGCGCCAGCGCGCCTACCTGCCCCTGCTGGCCACCCCCGCCGCCACGCCGGACATGCGCAGCCTCGAAGAGCGCGGGCTGATGATCCACGCCGCCGCCCCGGTCTTCAACGAACACGGCCTGCTGATCGGCGTACTGGAGGGCGGCGTGCTGCTCAACGGCAACCTGGGCATCGTCGATCGCATCAACGCCATCGTCTACCGCGAAGGCTCGCTGCCCCTCGACAGCCGCGGCACCTCCACTCTGTTTCTGGGCGACACCCGGATCGCCACCAACGTGCGCCTCTTCGAGGGCGAACGCGCCCTCGGCACCCGCGTCTCGGCGGCGGTGCGCAAGCAGGTGCTCGAAGAAGGCCGCACCTGGCATGACCTCGCCTTTGTGGTCAGCGACTACTACGTGTCGGGCTACGAGCCCATCCTCGACAGCCACGGCGAGCGCGTCGGCATGCTCTACGTGGGCTTCCTGGAAGCGCCCTTCCGGGCTGCCAGGGAGCGCGCCATGGGCACCCTGTTCCTCATTTTCGTGGTCGTCTCGGCGATCGGCAGCGCCCTTTCGCTGCGCTGGGCACGCAGCGTGTTCCGCCCCATCGAGCGCATGAACGGCGTCATCCAGCGCATCGAAGGCGGTGAGATCGCCGCCCGCGTCGGCCCCGTCAGCAGCCGCGACGAAATCGGCCGCCTGGCCGTCGAGTTCGATCATCTTCTCGACACCCAGGTGGCCCGCCAGGAAGAACTGCGCCGCTGGGCCGACGAGCTGGACGGCAAAGTGGCCGAGCGCACCGCCGAACTCGCCGCCACCAACGTCAGCCTGCGCGAGACCCAGCAGCAGCTGGTGCTGAGCGACAAGCTCGCGGCCATTGGCGAGCTGACCGCCGGCGTGGCCCACGAGATCAACAACCCGGTGGCGGTCATCCAGGGCAACCTCGACGTGCTCGCCGACACCCTCGGCGAGGCGGCCCGCCCGGTGCGCGAGGAGATCCGCCTGATTCACCAGCAGGCCGACCGCATTCGCCAGATTGTCACCCGCCTGCTCCAGTTTGCCCGCCCGGGCGACTTTGCCGGCTACATGGAAACGGTGAATGTGAACGAGGTGATCAACGACTGCCTGGTGCTGACCCGCCACAACCTCGACCACCGGCAGATCAGGCTCGAACGCCACCTGCACGCAGAAGCGCGGGTGGAGATCAACCGTGGCGAGCTGCAGCAGGTACTGATCAACCTCATCGTCAATGCCACCCAGGCCATGCCCGACGGTGGCCGCCTGAGCCTGCTGTCCGTCGACTGGACGGAGCCCGGCCAGCCCCCCGGCGTGCGCATCGCCGTCCGCGATACCGGCCAGGGCATCGCCCCGCAAGACCTCGAGCGCATTTTCGACCCCTTCTTCACCACCAAGAAAGGCAAGGGCACCGGCCTTGGCCTGTCGATCAGCCGCACGCTGATGCAGCGCTACGGCGGCCGCATCAGCGCCGCCAGCCAGCCCGGCGAAGGCGCCGAATTCGCCTTGTGGCTGCGCTGCACCCCCGAGTTCGACGGACACAGTTCGGGCAAGACCAGCGCCTGACACCCGCCTCTCCGAGGGACATTCTGTCCCGCGCCAAACCTCCTTCAGGGACAAAATGTCCCGCCGCAGCAGCGCCTGAATCCCAAAAACCCTCCAGTTACAAGGGTTGGCACCGCGGGCACATTTCCTGCCTCGTAAGCCATGGCCTTGCGGCCAGCGGCTACCCATAAAGACGACGGAGGAGATGTTTTGGATTTTGCAGAATCGGGCTCCACGCAGCCCCCGAAGGGGACGATCCTGTGCCGCTGCCAGGGGCGCGTTTCCGACGCCGCCGCCGACGGCCTGCCACCCGAGCTGGCCGCTGACGTAACCCGCGTCGACAGCCTGTGCGGCAGCACCGGCCTCGCCCAGCTGGCCCGCTTCACCGCCAACACGGATACGCCCCTCAGCATCGGCTGCCATCGCGAAGCCCCGCGCCTCGAAGCGGCCACCGCCGACGGCACGCCGCTGCGCTTCTTCCCGGCCCGCGAATATGCCACCGGCGGCACGGCAGCCAGCCCGCGCCTGGCCGCCCTGATCGCCATGGCCCGGCTGCCCGATCCGCCGCCGGTCGAATCGGTGCCCTACAGCAGCCACGGCCGGCTGGCCATCCTGGGTGCCGGCGCCCTGGCGCTGGCCTGGGCCGAGCGTCTCCACGGCAAGGCCGACGGGCAGATCGCCGTCACCGTTTTTGCCGAAGACGAAGACCCGCTGCCGGCCAGCTCGCCGCGCCGCGTCGCTGTCCAGCGCGCCCGCCAGGTGGCGGTGGATGGCTGGCTCGGCGCCTTCGAAGTGTCGTGGACGCCCGCCAACCCGGTGGATGCCAGCCTGTGCACCGGCTGCAACGCCTGCCTCGAAGCGTGTACCAGCGACGCCATCGTGCGCGACGGCGTCGCCGCCTACGTGGACCTTGCCCGCTGCAACGACAAGCGGCGCTGCGTCGAAGTATGCAAGGCCGGCGCCATCGACTTCAGCCAGACCCCGCGCAAGGCCGCCTTCGATCTGGTGCTCGACCTGGGCGACACCCCGCGCCTGACCATGGTCCATCCCCCCCAAGGCTACTTCGCCACCGGCAGCGACGGCCTGGCCATCGGCGATGCCGCCCTCGCCCTCATCGAACTGGTCGGCGATTTCGACAAGCCCCGTTACTTCGACTACAAGCGCAGCGTCTGCGCCCACTCGCGCAACCGCATCGAAGGCTGTTCGCGCTGCATCGACACCTGCTCCACCTCGGCCATCAGCGCCGACGGCGACGGCATTCACGTCGAGGCCCACCTGTGCATGGGCTGCGGCGCCTGTGCCAGCGTGTGCCCGTCCGGTGCCATGCGCTACAACTACCCCGGCCTGCCCCACACCGGCAGCCAGATCCGCAGCGCCCTGACCGGCTGGCAGGCTGCCGGCGGCAGCGCTCCGACCCTGCTCCTGCACGGCCGCGACGAATCCGCCGAACTGCTCGCCTGGGCCGAAACCGAAGCGCTCCCCGCCGGACTCCTGCCGCTCACCCTTCACGACGCCGCCAGCGCCGGCCCCGACATGCTGCTTTACGCCCTGTGCGTCGGCGCCGGGCGGGTCGTGGTGTGGCAGAAGGACGGGGCGCCGTCGAGCTACCTGGCATCGATGAAACGCGCTGCCAGCTTCGGCAACGCGGTGCTCGGCGGGCTCGGTCTGGTGGCCGGCGAGCCGCGCCTCGTCACCGTAGCCGGCGACGCGGCCGCAGCTGTCGCCGCCTGCAGCACCAGCGCGCCAGCCCTTGGCGCAGCCGCCCGCTTCCATCCCCAGGACGACAAGCGCGGCACCCTCGACCTGTGTTTTCGCCACCTTGTCGCCCTCGCCCCCGCCGACATCGTGGCCCCCATTCCCCTTCCGGAAGGCAGCCCCTACGGCGGGCTGGCCATCGACAAGGGCAAATGCACCCTGTGCCTCGCCTGCATCAACGCCTGTCCGGCAAAAGCCCTGTCGGACGACGAGAGCCAGCCACGCCTGCAGTTCCGCGAGGCCAGCTGCGTGCAGTGCGGGCTGTGCGTGGCCACCTGTCCGGAAGACGCCCTGCAACTGTCGGCCCGCCTCGACCTGCGCCCGTCGGCCAAGCAGCCGCAAACCCTCAACGAAGACACGCCCTGCCATTGCGTGAGCTGCGGCAAGCCCTTCGGCTCGACGGCCACGGTGCGGACGATGGTCGCGCGCCTCAGCGGCCACAGCCTGTTCGCCACCCCGGCGCAGCAAAAGCGCCTGCTCATGTGCGGCGACTGCCGCGTGATCGACATGCTGGAGCACGGCAAGGGCCAGGCTCCGGAAACCACGGTATTCGACCTGTGACGACGACCCGCCCCCCCCAACGCCCCACCCCCGAGACGGCCAGCCTGCTGGCCCCGGAAGACGAAGCCCGGGCCGGCCTCTACGGCCTGCTGGCCAACCTGCTGGCCGCCCCGCCGCACCCCTTCCTGATCGCCAGTCTGGCTGGCGCCGACGCCCTCGATGCCGATCCCGGCATTCCGGAAGGCCTCGCCCTGAGCGACAGCTGGGACGCCCTGCGCAGCGCCAGCCAAAGCGCCGATGCCGAGCGCATCGGCCAGGAATGGCATGCCCTGTTCAGCTCGACCGGCAAGCCCCAGGTGGTCATGAACGGCTCCTGGTACCTCACCGGTTTCCTGATGGAAAAGCCCCTCGCCGTACTGCGCGACGACCTCGCCGCCCTCGGCCTGGCGCGCCGCGACAACTGCACCGAAAGCGAGGACCACCTCGCCGCCGTGTGCGACGTGATGCGGGTGCTGGTGGTGGACGTGCGCCGCCCCGGCGACGAACGCCTGGCCGCCCAGCGGCGCTTCTTCGAGCGCCACCTGCGCCCGTGGGTGGCCGCCTGCTGCAACGCGCTGGCCACCGCGAGCGATGCCGACTTTTACCGCAGCGTGGGTCGCTTCGCCGCCGCCTACTTCGCCCTCGAAGGGCGCGCCCTGCAAATCGAATCATGACCGACTCAGTCCAGAGGGAGATCCCCATGAGCAAACCCGAAGACAAGCCCGCCCACGCTCCCACCAGCCTCGGCCGACGCAGCTTCCTGTTCGCCAGCACAGGCACCGGCGTGGCGGCGCTGGCCGCCGTCGCCGCCGTCAAGCCCCCCGAAGCGCCCCCGGCCGAAGCCCTCGCCGAACCCGACGGCCAGGGTGAGGGCTATCGCCTCACCGGTCACATCCAACGCTACTACCGCAGCACCCGGCTGTAAGGGAGATCACCATGCTGGTCAAAAGATCAAACCGTCCGTCCGGCCCGGCCAGTAGCGCCCAGGCAGACACCGCCTCCACCTTCTCCGCCCCCCGCGGCCTGGATCGACGCAGCTTTCTGAAGAGCTCCGGCCTTGCCGCCGGCGCCGGGGCCATCGGTGCCGGCCTGCCCTTCGCCATGGTGCGCCCAGCCGATGCCGCCACCGACACCAAGGCCGCCGGCACTGTCGAGATGCGCCGCTCGGTGTGCACCCACTGTTCGGTCGGCTGCGCCATCGACGCCGAAGTGAAGAACGGCGTGTGGGTCGGCCAGGAGCCTGTTTTCGACAGCCCGATCAACCTCGGCGCCCACTGCGCCAAGGGCGCCTCGGTGCGCGAACACGGCCATGGCGAACACCGCCTGCGCACCCCGATGAAGCTGCACAACGGCAAATGGGAGCGCCTCAGCTGGGATGCCGCCCTCAAGGAAGTCAGCGAAAAGCTGCTGGCCATCCGCGAGAAGGACGGCCCCGACGCCACCTACTGGGTCGGCTCCTCGAAGCACTCCAACGAGCAGGCCTACCTGCTGCGCAAGTTCGTGAGTTTCTGGGGCACCAACAACTGCGACCACCAGGCCCGCGTCTGCCACTCCACCACCGTGGCGGGCGTGGCGAACACCTGGGGTTACGGGGCGATGACCAACTCCTACAACGACATGCAGAACGCCAAGGCGATCTTCTTCATCGGGTCGAACGCCGCCGAGGCGCACCCGGTGTCGATGCTGCACATCCTGCATGCCAAGGAGGGCGGCGCCAAGATCATCGTCGCCGACCCGCGCTTCACCCGCACTGCCGCCAAGGCCGACCACTACGTGCGCCTGCGCTCGGGCTCCGACATCGCGTTGATCTACGGCGTGATGCGCCACATTTTCGAGAACGGCTGGGACGACAAGAAGTACATCGAAGACCGGGTGTACGGCATGGACAAGATCCGCGAGGAATCCATGCAGTGGACCGCCGACAAGGTGCTCGACGTTACCGGCGTGCCGGATGATCAGGTGCACCTGATCGCCGAGACCATGGCGAAGAACAAGCCGTCGACGGTCGTGTGGTGCATGGGCCAGACCCAGCACACCACCGGCAACGCCATCGTGCGCGCCATGTGCAACCTGCAGCTGGCCCTCGGCAACGTGGGCGTCTCGGGCGGCGGCACCAACATCTTCCGCGGCCACGACAACGTGCAGGGCGCCACCGACGTGGGCCCCAACCCCGACTCCCTGCCCGGCTACTACGGCATTGCCGCCGGCGCCTGGAAGCACTGGTGCAGCGTGTGGGGCGTGGACTACGAATGGGTCAAGGGCCGCTACGCCTCGCCGGGGATGATGGAAAAATCCGGCATCACCGTATCGCGCTGGATCGACGGCGTGCTCGAGAAGAACGAGCTGATCGACCAGGATTCCAACCTCAAGGCGGTGGTGTATTGGGGCATGGCCCCCAACTCGCAGACCCGCGGCAAGGACATGCTCGAAGCCATGAAGGCCCTCGAACTGCTGGTGGTGGTCGACCCCTACCCGTCCGCCACCGCCGCCATGGCCGCCTCGGTGAGGAAGGAAGGCGTGTACCTGCTGCCCGCCGCTACCCAGTTCGAAACCTCCGGCTCGTGCACCGCGTCGAACCGTTCGCTGCAGTGGCGCGAGAAGATCATCGAGCCGCTCTTCGAATCGAAGCCCGACCACACCATCATGTACGCCTTCGCCAAGCGCTTTGGCTTCGAGAAGGAGTTCGTCAAGAACATCAAGCTCGAGAAGGACAAGCAGGGCTGGGACGAGCCGAGCATGGAAGACACCCTGCGCGAAATCAACCGGGGCACCTGGACCATCGGCTACAGCGGCCAGTCCCCTGAGCGCCTGAAGCTCCATATGAAACACATGGACACCTTCAGCGCCCACACCCTCAAGGCCGACAGCGGCCCCTGCGCCGGCGATTACTTCGGCCTCCCGTGGCCATGCTACGGCACCCCGGAACTCAAACACCCGGGCACCCCCAACCTCTACGACACCAGCCTCCACGTGATGGAAGGCGGCGGCAACTTCCGCGCCAACTTCGGCGTCGAGAAGGACGGCGTCTCGCTGCTGGCCGGCGACGGTTCGGCCTCGAAAGGGTCCGACCTGCCCTTCGGCTATCCGGAATTCGACCACACCCTGCTCAAGAAACTCGGCTGGTGGGACGAGCTCACCGACGCCGAGAAGAAGGCCGCCGAGGGCAAGAACTGGAAGACCGACAGCTCCGGCGGAATCATCCGCGTGGCCATGCAGAACCACGGCTGCCACCCCTTCGGCAACGCCAAGGCCCGCGCCGTGGTGTGGAACTTCCCCGACCCGGTGCCCAAGCACCGGGAGGCCCTGTACTCCACCCGCCCCGACCTGATCGACAAGTACCCGACCCACGAAGACAAGAAAGCCTTCTGGCGCCTGCCCACCCTCTACAAGACGGTGCAGCAGCAGTGGAAGAACGTGGGCAAGGACTTCCCGCTGATCATGACCTCCGGGCGTCTGGTCGAATACGAAGGCGGCGGCGAGGAAACCCGCTCCAACCCCTGGCTGGCCGAGCTTCAGCAAGACATGTTCGTCGAACTGAACCCGGCCACCGCCGCCGAGCGGAGCATCCGCGACCGCGACTGGGTGTGGGTCAAGAGCCCCACCGGCTCGCAGATCAAGGTGCGCGCGCTGGTCACCCCGCGGGTCGGCACCGACACGGTGTTCCTGCCCTTCCACTTCTCCGGCCGCTGGATGGGCCAGGACCTGCTCAACTTCTACCCGGTCGGCGCCGCCCCCATCGTGCGCGGCGAGTCGGTCAATGCCGGCACCACCTATGGCTATGACGTGGTGACGATGATGCAGGAAACCAAAACCACGGTCTGTCAGATCGTCAAGGCCTGAGCGCCCGGCAAGGAGAATCGAACATGGCACGAATGAAATTCCTGTGTGACACCGAGCGCTGCATCGAATGCAACGGCTGCGTCACCGCCTGCAAGAACGAACACGAGGTGCCCTGGGGCGTCCAGCGCCGGCGCGTCGTGACCATCAACGACGGCGTCGTCGGCCAGGAGAAATCCCTGTCGGTGGCCTGCATGCACTGCTCCGACGCACCGTGCATGGCGGTGTGCCCGACGGATTGCTTCTACCGCACCGAAGAAGGCGTGGTACTGCACGACAAGGACGTGTGCATCGGCTGCGGCTACTGCTTCTACGCCTGCCCCTTCGGCGCGCCGCAGTTTCCGCAAAGCGGCACCTTCGGCCTGCGCGGCAAGATGGACAAATGCACCTTCTGCGCCGGTGGCCCCGAAGAAGACGGCTCCGAAGCCGAGTTCGAGAAGTACGGCAAGAACCGCCTCGCCGAGGGCAAGCTGCCCCTGTGCGCCGAAATGTGCTCGACCAAGGCCCTGCTGGCCGGCGATGCGGTCGAGGTATCGAACATCTTCCGCGAACGGGTGATCCGCCGCGGCGGCAAGGGCGTCGAAGCCATCGGCTGGTCCACCGCCTATGGCAAGGGCAGCGCCGACGCCGATAGCCGGGCGGCCACCGCAACGGCGCCCGCACCCGAAAAGACCGGAGGTGCCCAATGAAAAACCCCCGCCACGCCGCCCTGCTCGCCGCCTCGCTGAGTCTCGTCCTGCTGGCCGGCTGCAAGGAATCGCCCCAGGTGCTCGACAAGAAGGCCGGCGAATACCAGGGCAAGGTGGACACCCGCCCTTGGGAAGGACCCGCCTACAAGGGCGACAAGGCCACCTGGGAAAGCGATCTGCGCGCCCGCTCCGGCAACCAGAACGAGTTGCGGCGCGTGCCCGACTGAGGAGACCAGCATGAACTCCCTCACTTTTGCGCGGGCCAGACACGGCCTGGCGCTGCTCGCCGCCACAGCCTGCATCGGCAGCGTCCAGCCGGTGCTGGCGACCGACGCGCCGCCGCCCGCAGCAGCAAGCGAAGCCGCCGCGCTGGTCCAGCCCGGCAACAACGCCGCCACCTTTCGTGACGTGCGCCGTGGTGAAAACCAGTCCATCACCTTCCAGGCCCCCGCCGACCGGACCCTGATCCAGGCTTCCGGCGAACGCTGGCGACAACTGCGCAACGGCCCCATCACCGTGTGGGGCGGCTGGATGCTGGTCGGCGTCTTCGTCGCCCTGGCCGCCTTTTACAAGCTGCGCGGCAAGATCATGCTGGAAGGCAAACCCACCGGCCGCCTGATCGAGCGCTTCAACTCGGTCGAGCGCATGGCCCACTTCGTTCTGGCCGGCTGCTTCGTGCTGCTGGCGCTGTCGGGCCTGACCATGCTGTTCGGCAAGCACGTACTGCTGCCGATCATGGGGCATACGCTGTTCGGCTGGCTGGCTTGGGTGGCCAAAAACCTGCACAACCTCACCGGGCCGCTGTTCTTCATCTCCACCCTGTTCTTCGTGGCCCTGTTTGCCCGCGACAACGTGTGGCAGCGGGTGGACGCCCTGTGGATCCGCAAGGCCGGCGGGCTGCTCTCCGGCGAGCACGTGCCGTCGTGGCGCTTCAACTTCGGCGAGAAGACCTGGTTCTGGATCGGCGTCACCATCCTCGGCCTGATCGTCGGCGTCAGCGGCCTGGTGCTCGACTTCCCCGGCCTCGGCCAGATCCGCCAGGACATGCAGCTCGCCCACATGGTGCACTCGGTCGGGGCAATCCTGTTCATGTCCCTGTCCCTTGGTCACATCTACATCGGCACCATCGGCATGGAACGCGCCATCGACGGCATGAAGAGCGGCTACGTGGACGAAACCTGGGCCCTCGAACACCACGCCTACTGGTACGAGACGGCCAAGGGCCGCAAGGTCTCCAAAGACGACGACGGCACGCACACTCCCGCCGCCGCCCCCAACCACCACTGAAAGGTGCCCGAACGATGAAGATCAACGCGCTCATCCTCGCCCTCCTCGTCGGCCTGCCGGGCCTGGCCAGCGCCAGGCTGCCGGCCCCCACCGAAGAGCAAAAGGCCAAACAGGAAGAAACCAAGGCCAAGACCGCCGAGGCCAATGCCAAGGCCAACGAGCAGCTCGCCACCGCCCAGGACAAGGTCGCCGCGCGCTGGATCCAGAACCAGAAAGCCCGTGGCATCACCGTCATGCCCACACCCATCGCTCCGCCACCGGCGCCCGCCGCGGTGCCCGCTCCCGCAGCCACCGCAAAGTAAGTCCCTCTCCAGCCCGCGACCGTCTTCGCAAGCTCGAAACGGTCGCGGCAAGACCACTAAAGTTTCCCGCATGGCCGCCGTTGCCATGGCAAATCCGATCAACAACAACGGATTTCCACCAAAGGGAAAAACCATGACCATTGTTCAGCGCCTGATGCTTCTCGTCGGAGCCGCCATCGTGAGCCTGCTAGCGCTCACCGGCATCAACTACGTCCAGATGAACCGCGTCTACGAAGCCACCAATTACGGCAACACCATGGTCGTACCGAGCATTGAAGTGCTGAACCGGGTCGCGGTGGACTTCGGCCGCCTCCGCGTCCGCACCTATCGCCATGTGCTGGTTACCGACACCAAGGAAATGGAGAACGTCGACAAGCAGATTCTCGAAAGTCGGGCCGCAGTCGAAAAGTCCTTCAAGGACTACGAGCTGCTCCTCTCCGACGACGAAGACAAGCGCCTGCTGGAGCTCGAGCGCGCCGCCTTCAGCACATACAACAAGGGCATCGATCAGGCTCTGGAGCATTCCAGGGCGAACCGCAATGAAGAAGCCCGGGCGACTCTCCAGAAGAACTCGCCAGCAGCAGTCAAATTCATTGATGAGGTGAATGCCCACATGAAGTTCAACGAAGAACTGGGCAAGAAGGTGGCTGCCGAGGGCGCCGCCGCCAAGGACAACGCCACCGCGACCGCCGTCGGAATTCTCCTGGCATCAGCGGTCGTCATGGGTCTGCTCAGCCTCACCACCATTCGCAGCATCACCGCCCGCATCGCCGACGCCAACCAGATGGCCGCGCGGATTGCCGCCGGCGACCTGAGCGCCGCCCCCGCCAGAAGCGCGGCCCAGGATGAAATCGGCGTACTGCTCGGCTCCCTCGAGAAGATGCGCGCCGACCTCTCCAACACCATCGGCGACATCATGAGCAGCTCGAACAGCGTGGCGAGCTCGGCGAGCCAGCTGTCCACCGCAGCCCACCAGGTCTCCATCAGCTCCGAACAGCAGTCCAGTTCCACCGCGGCAGCAGCGGCTGCGGTCGAAGAACTGACCGTCAGTATTGACCATGTCGGATCCAGCTCGGAAGACGCCAACCACCGGGCCACCGAAGCAGGCTATCTGGCCGCGACCAGCGCCCGGGGCGTCGACGATGCCTCCAACAAGATCGGCCGGGTGTCTGAACAGGTGGAAAACACCGCACAGCAGATCCAGCAACTCTCCGAGCAAGTGCAGAAGATCGACAAGATCACCGTGGTCATCCGCGAAGTGGCTGACCAGACCAACCTGCTGGCCCTCAACGCCGCCATTGAAGCCGCTCGCGCTGGCGAACAGGGTCGCGGATTTGCAGTCGTCGCCGACGAAGTGCGCAAGCTGGCCGAACGCACCACCAGTTCGGTCCAGGAGATCACCACCGTCATCGGCGCCATCCAGCAAGGCGCCGTCAGTGCCGTGGGCAGCATGCAATCGAGCCGCCAGCTGGTCAGCGAAGTGGTCGTTGCCGCCAGCAAGGCCAGCGAATCGATGGGCGACATCCGCAACTCGGCAAGCACCATGCAGAGCGCCATCGAGAACATCACCGATGCTCTGCGCGAACAGCGCGGTGCCTCCACCGAACTGGCCCGCAACGTCGAAGCCATTGCCCAGATGTCCGAAGAAAACTCCGCCGCCGTGGCCTCGGTGGCCGACACGGCCAGCCGCCTGGTGAGTGTTTCCGACAGCCTCAAGGCCAGCGTGTCGCGCTTCCGGGTATAAATTTATGCTGGCCGCGCCTGTGTCGGGCGGCCACTGCGACACTATGACGCACCAAAACGGGGCGTAATTTTGCCTCAGGTCAAACCCGAACACATCAGCCCTCACTAATGTGGCGCTCTCTTGCCAACCAGAGAGCCCACAACAATGTCCCGCACCACGCCGCTCCGGCACGCCCTGCTGCCCCTCGCCATCGCCTGCGCCTTTCCGGCCGCCGCCGAAGAGGTCACCACCCTGCGCCAGGTGGTCGTTACTGCCCCGGCCATGGAAGCCCCGCTCACCGTCACCACCGACCCGCGCGCCCCGCGCCAGCCGGTACCCGCTCATGACGGCGCCGACTACCTGAAGAACATTCCCGGCTTCTCGGTGATCCGCAAGGGCGGCACCGACGGCGACCCGGTGTTCCGCGGCATGGCCGCTTCGCGGCTCGGCATCCTGCTCGACGGCGAGATGATCCTCGGCGGCTGCGGCATGCGCATGGACCCGCCCACCGCCTACGTCTTCCCCGAAGCCTTCGACCGCATCACGGTGCTGAAGGGCCCGCAGACCGTCAAGTACGGCCCCGGCAACAGCGCCGGCGTGGTGCTCTTCGAGCGCCAGCCAAAGGTCCGCGACAGCTTCTCGGCCTACGCCGACGCCAGCCTGCTGGCCGGCAACTTCGGGCGCAACGACCAGGTGCTCGAAGCCGGGGTCGGCAACGCCGGCTTCTACGGCGAAGTGACCGGAACCCACTCCCACGCCCAGGACTACAAGGACGGCTCAGGCAACAAGGTGCACTCGGCCTACGACCGCTGGAGCACCAGCGGCGCCCTCGGCTGGACACCCGACCGGGACACCCGCGCGGAACTGACCTTCGCCAAGAGCGACGGCAAGGCCGCCTACGCCGACCGCAGCATGGACGGCGCCCGCTTTGAACGGAGCAACGTCGGCCTCAAGTTCGAGAAGAAACGCATCAGCCCGTTGGTCAGCAAGCTGGAGGCGCAGGTCTACTACAACTACGTAGACCACGTGATGGACAACTACAGCCTGCGCAGCCAGAGCGGCATGAAGATGGTCAGCAACCCCGACCGCAAGACCCAGGGCGGGCGCCTCGCCGCCACCCTCGAACTGGGCAGCAAGACCAGCCTCGAAACCGGCATCGACTTCCAGACCAACGAGCACACCCTGCGCAAGGCCAGCGGCGGCGCCGTGGCCGGCTACGACAGCCTGCCCCGCGGCGCCGACATGCGCTTCAACAGCCGCGGCGTGTTCGGTGAGCTGTCCCATGAACTCGACGCCGCCCAGCGCCTGATCGGCGGCCTGCGCGTGGACTGGAGCGAGGCCGAAGACCAGCGCAGCGGCAAGACCACCTCCGGCCAGACCGACAAGAACACCCTCAAGGCCGGCTTCCTGCGCTGGGAAAGCGCCTTCACGCCAACTACCACGCTGTACGCCGGCCTCGGCCACAGCCAGCGCGCCGCCGATTACTGGGAGCGCAGCAAAACGCCCGGCGCCACATCCATGATGAACACCGGCGCGGCCAGCACCTTCGTCCTCAAACCCGAAAAAGTCACCCAGCTCGACACCGGCGCCATCTACGCCGCCGGCCCACTGAAGGCCTCCGCGTCGCTGTTCTACGGCAAGCACAAGGACTTCATCCAGATCCGCCAGATCAACGCCTTTGCCACCGACGCCTTCAACATCGACGCCACCACCTACGGCGCCGAAGCCGATGTGAGCTACGCCCTGACCCAGGTCTGGAAAACCTGGGGCACGCTGGCCTGGACCCGCGGCGAGAACGACTCGACGGGCAAGCCCCTGTCGCAGATTCCGCCGCTGGAAGCCCGGCTGGGCGCCGGTTACGACGACCAGGTGTGGAGCGCCGGCGCCCTGCTGCGCCTGGTGCAGGGCCAGACCCGCTACGACACCGGCTACGGCAACATCGTCGGCCAGGACATCGGCGCCTCATCGGGCTTTGCCATCTTCTCCCTCAACGCGGCATACAAGCCGAAGAAGGGCATGCTGCTGTCTGCCGGCGTAGACAACCTGTTCGACAAGACCTACGCCGAGTTCATCAGCCGCAGCGGCGCCAGTGTTGGCGGTTTCACCCAGACCACACGGGTGAACGAGCCGGGCCGCACCCTGTGGCTGAAGGCCAACATCGCCCTTTGAGCACAGCCACCGGCGCCGCGCTCAGCCTGCCACATCGAGCAGGCGCAGCTTGCGGTACAGGGTCGCCCGCGCCACCCCCAGGCTGCGGGCGGCCGCCGAAACGTTGCCGGCGCACTTGCCCATGGCCTCCCGCACCGCGTTGAGTTCCACATCGCGCAGGCACGCATCCGGCACGGCCGGTGCCGACGGACGCGCCTTGACGCACGTTGGCGGCTCATCCAGCAACTCCTCCGGCAAGTGCTGCACGCCGATCTCGTCCTCGCCCTCGGCGAGAGTCAGGGCCAGCCGCAGCACGTGGCCGAGCTGGCGGATGTTGCCGGGCCAACGGTAAGCCAGCAGCAACTGGCGCGCATCGGCAGACAGGCGCGGCTGCGGCTCGGCGCCCGCTTCGCGCACCAGCAGCGCGTCGATCAGCGTGGCCCGGTCGTCCCGTTCACGCAGGGCCGGCAGGCTCACCCGCACACCCTTGATGCGGTAATACAGGTCTTCGCGAAACAGCCCGCCAGCCACCAGCTCGTCGAGCTTGCGATGGGTGGCGGATACGATGTGCGCATCGAAGGCGATCAGCTTGGCGCCGCCCAGACGCGTGAAGCTGCGCTCCTGCAGCACGCGCAACAAACGCCCCTGCAGCTCCAGCGGCATATCGCCGATTTCGTCGAGAAACAACGTGCCGCCGCGGGCCTGCTCGAACTTGCCCGGCGCCCCGCCCCGACGGCCACCGGTGAAAGCCCCGTCGTCGTAACCGAAGAACTCTGACTCGATCAGCCCGGCCGGCAGCGACGAGCAGTTGATGGCCACGAAGGGCCCTGCGGCCCGGGCACTGCCGTCGTGCAGGCGCCGTGCCAGCACTTCCTTGCCGGTGCCGGTTTCGCCGTTGATGAGCACAGGAATATCCCGCGCAAAGGCACGGCTCGCCACGTGGATGGCGGTGCTGGCCACTTCGTCGGCGCCGCCGCTGTCGCTTGGCGTCGCCAGGGTGGCCGCAGCCGGCCGCGGCTGCACTGCGGAATGAACCCGCCGCGCCCCTTCGCGCAAACGGCTCAGCAGGGAGTCCGCATGGCTGGCGTCGAAGCGCGCATCGAACAACATGCCGCTGTCGCTGCGCACCACGCCGCTGACATGACGACCACTGAGGGCGCGCCGGAAGGTTTCCGGTGGGCAGTCGAACAAGGTGTTGAAGCTCGCGTCGGCATCCAGCCCGGCCTCCAGCCCGAGGAGTTGCCGTGCCGCCTGGTTGGCCCCCAGCATGTGGCCGTCCTCGGCAAAGACGAGCACGCCCTCCAGCGGCGTGCCGAGCAGATCGGGCCGGTAATGGAAGCCCATCGTCAGCGCCCCGCCCAGTTCGGCCAGCATGCGGTTTTCGATGGCCCGGGCGGCGATGGTGAGCGGTTCGAGGATGGTCACCGGGTTACCGTTGTTGAAGCGGGTCGCGTCGAGCACACCGGCCAGTTGGCCAGCCGGATCGAAGAGCGGCACCGCCGCGCAGGCAAAGGGCAGGATTTCATCCAGAAAATGCTCCCCCGCCCGCACCACCACCGGCCGCCCCTCGGCAATCACGCAGGCCGGGCCGTTGGTGCCAATGGCCGCCTCGCTGACGTTGCGGCCCACCTGGAAGATGCGGTCGAGGTCGCGCACATCCGCTCCGGAGCCGCACACAGCACGGACTACGATGCCCTCTGCATCGATGCAGGCCAGCGCCCAGCCGGCACGGCCGAGGGCCAGATGGAGCTTTTCCATCTCCGGCAGCGCGCAGGCGATGAGGGGCCGGCTGCGTTCCTCGATGAGGGATTTGTCCTGCCGGCTGACCGGATTGAAAACGCGTCGATCAGCGGTTGTCAGACCCATTTGCAGGGAGCGCTCCCACGAGCGCAATACGACGTCCGGCAACATTCCTGGCGCCAATTTCCCCTCCCCGAAGAAATTGCGCCGCACCATTTCCATTCTCGTTTCAAAAGAAACCCGTTGCTCGCCCATTCCTTGTCTCCTCATTTCGGCCAGTAACAAGTCAACTGAAAAAGACGGTTGACTCGTTTCAGTACACCCGCGCCGCCGACATTCTTTGGCGGAAATTCCGACGCGGGCACAAGCGCCTGATTTTTATGTTTTTTCTCTATTTTATTGGCCAATTCCGGCAGGCACGGGAGCTGCTATCAGCTCTATTGCACTCACCGGGAGGCGGCCCCGATCAAGCGGGGTTCCCCACATTAAAGAACTTCAACAAACGAAGTCAATGAGGAGACATGATGGAAATGCAGATTGAAAAGCCCCGAAAATCGCGGGCGACAAAGGCCTTCGCGCTGGCCGTGCTGGCCACCTGCGGACTGAACTCGGCCGGCGTCTTCGCTGCCCCGGCCAAGGGCTCCCGCGAACATATCGCAGCGGTCACCGGCCAGGTGGACGAAAAGGCCGTGCGTGCCAACGCCGCCAAAACCGGCGACTGGCCGGCCTACGGCCTCGACTACGCCGAAACCCGCCACAGCAAGCTCACCGAGATCAACGCCAGCACCGTGAAGAAGCTCGGCCTGGTGTGGTCCTACAACCTGGAGTCGACCCGCGGCGTCGAAGCCACGCTGCTGGTGGTGGACGGGATCATGTACGTCTCCGCCGCCTGGAGCGTGGTGCACGCGGTGGATGTGCGCACGGGCAAGAAGATCTGGACCTACGACCCCAAGGTGCCCCGCGAAATGGGCTTCAAGGGCTGTTGCGACGTGGTGAACCGGGGTGTGGCGCTCTACAAGGGCAAGGTCTTCGTCGGCACCTTCGACGGCCGCCTGGTGGCGCTGGACGCCGCCACCGGCAAGACCGTGTGGGTGAAGGACACCATCGAGGACCACAGCCATTCCTACACCGTCACCGGCGCCCCACGCGTCATCAAGGGCAAGGTGATCATCGGTAACGGCGGTGCCGAATACGGCGTGCGCGGCTACATCACCGCCTACGACGCCGAGAGCGGCGAGCAGAAATGGCGCTGGTACACCGTACCCGGCGACCCGGACCAGCCCTTCGAGAACGACGCCATGGCCAAGGCCGCCAAAACCTGGGACCCGGCCGGCAAGTGGTGGGTAAACGGCGGTGGCGGCACGGCGTGGAATTCCATGACCTACGACCCGGAGCTCAACCTGATGTACGTGGGCACCGGCAACGGCTCACCGTGGAACCATCGCAAGCGCAGCCCCGCCGGCGGCGACAACCTCTACCTCGCCTCCATCGTCGCCCTCAACCCCGACACCGGCGAATACGTCTGGCACTACCAGGAAACCCCCGGCGACAACTGGGACTACACCTCGGTACAGGACATGATCCTCACCGACCTCACGCTTGAGGGAAAAAAGCGCAAGGTCATCCTGCATGCGCCGAAGAACGGCTTCTTCTTCGTCATCGACCGGACCAACGGCAAGTTCATCTCCGCCAAACCCTTTACCGAAGTGAACTGGGCCACCGGCTACGACAAGAACGGGCGCCCCATCGAAACGCCCGAAGCCCGCTCCCGCGAAGCCTTCGACAGCGTGCCCGGCCCCTTCGGCGGGCATAACTGGCACGCCATGTCCTTCAACCCGAAGACCGGCCTGGCCTACTTTCCGGTGCAGAACGTGCCCCTCAACCTGGCCGAAGACAAGGCCTGGCAGCACAACGCCAACGTGCCCGGCCAGCCCCAGTCCGGCACCGGCTGGAACACCGGCATGCTGATCAACACCCAGCCGCCCAAGAGCAAGGCCTTTGGCCGGCTGGTGGCCTGGGACCCGGTCAAGCAGAAGGAAGCGTGGCGCCAGGAATACACCGCCCCGTGGAACGGCGGCACCCTCACCACTGCCGGCAATCTGGTCTTCGCCGGCACGGCTGACGGGCGCTTCGCCGCGTACAGCGCCGACAAGGGCGAGAAGCTGTGGGAGGCCCCCATCGGCACCGGCATCATCGCCCCGCCGGTCACCTACCAGGTGGATGGCAGGCAGTACGTGTCCATCGCGGTGGGCTGGGGCGGCGTGTTCGGGCTGTCGGCGCGGGCCACCGACAAGCAGGATCACGGCCGCGTCTACACCTTCGCCATCGGCGGCACCACGTCCCTGCCCGAAGCCCAGCCCTATGCCATGGGCGAGCTGATCTCCGGCGTCAAGTACGACCCGGCCCACATCCCGGCGGGCACCAAGCTCTACATCAGCAACTGCGTGTTCTGCCACGGCGTACCCGGTGTGGACAAGGGCGGCAACATTCCCAACCTGGGCTACGTGCCGTCGAAGGACATCGAGAACCTGGCCGACATGCTCTTCAACGGCCCCTTCGTGAAGAAGGGCATGCCCGACTTCACCGGCAAGTTGAGCACGGATGACGTGGAGAAGATCAAGGCCTTCATCCAGGGCACCGCAGACGCCGTACGGCCGAAAAAGTAAGCCAGCGCAGCACCGACACCATAAAAAAGACGGAGACAAGATCATGAAAAAAGCAGCCCAAACCTTCACCCTGCGCGCCTGCGCAGCCGCCCTCCTCGCCACCGGCAGCATTGGCGCCGTACATGCCGACGTGCGCCCCGACCCGGGCGACTACACCGGCCTGCCCGCCGGCACCAACCTGCTCCTCGCCTACGCCCAGTTTCCCCGCGCCGACAAGGTGTACAGCAAGGGCAGCAAGGTCGTCGACAACCTGGATCTGGCCGTCAATGCCGGCATCCTGCGCTACGTGCACTTCATGAAGCTGGGCGACTACATCCTCGACCCGCAAATCATCGTGCCCTTCGGCAACCAGAAGATCGGCCTGTCCGACAGCAAGAGCAGCGGCATCGGCGACGTGATCTTCGGCGCCACCCTGTGGACCATCGCCGATCTGGCCAGGGGCGAGCACCTGGGCTGGTCGGTGTTCTTCACCGCCCCCACCGGCAGCGACAAGAACCAGGGCTTTGCCCTCAGCAACAACCGCTGGGCCACCGACCTGCAGGTGGGCTACATCCGCAAGCTGTCCAACAAATGGACCGTCGATCTGATTGGCGAAACCGAGTTCTACCAGGATCAGCGCGACAGCAACGCCAAGAAGGACGCGCTCCTCCAGGCCCACGGCCACCTGCGCTACCACATCAGCGACGCCACCTACGTGGCCGCCACCTACCGCCACGCCTGGGGCGCCAAGGAAAGCCTCAACGGTGCCGACATCGCCGGCGCCAAGAACAACGGCACCGCCATGCTCACCTGGGCGTCCTTCGTCGACAAGCAATGGCAGGTGCAGATGCAATACACCCAGGACGTGAAGGTCGAGGAAGGCCCGAAGATCAGCGGCCTGCAGGCCCGCGTGCTGTACGTCTACTAAGTCGTCCACCCCAGGAGACAGAACAATGAACAGCTTTCACGGAATCGAACTGCACCCCGCCACCGCCGCCTTCCTCGCCAAGCCCCGGCGCATGTTGATTGGCGGCGAATGGGTAGATGCCCTGTCCGGCCAAACCCTGCCGGTGGTCGACCCGGCCGACGGCGAAACCTTCTGCCGCGTGCCGGCCGGCGAAGCGGCCGACATCGACCGGGCCGTACAGGCCGCCAGCCGCGCCTTTGAATCGGGCGACTGGCCGAAGATGCGCCCGGTGGACCGGGAGCGCCTGCTCCTCAAGCTGGCCGACCTGCTCGAAGCCAACGCCCAGGAATTCGCCGAACTCGAAGCCATCGACAACGGCAAGCCGGTGACCATGGCGCGCTACGTGGACGTGGGCCTGTCGGTGGATTTCATCCGCTACATGGCCGGCTGGGCCACCAAGATTGAGGGCTCGACGATGGAGCTGTCGGTGCCGCTGGTGCGCGACCGGGAGTTCTTCGGCTTCACCCGCCGCGAGCCGGTGGGCGTGGTCGGGGCGATCATCCCGTGGAACTTCCCGCTGCTGATGGCCATCTGGAAGGCCGCCCCGGCGCTGGCCGCCGGCTGCACGATGATCCTCAAGCCCGCCGAAGACACCCCGCTCACCGCCCTGCGGCTGGGCGAACTGGTGCAGGAGGCCGGCTACCCGGCCGGCGTGCTCAACGTGGTCACCGGCCTCGGCCACACCGCCGGCGCGGCGCTGGCAGCCCATCCCGGCATCCAGAAAATCGCCTTTACCGGCTCCACCGAGATCGGCAAGCTGGTTGGCAAGGCGGCCATGGAGAACATGACCCGCTGCTCGCTGGAGCTGGGCGGCAAGAGCCCGGTGATCGTCCTCGACGACGTGGACCCCGTGGTGGCGGCTGCCGGTGCGGCCCAGGCCATCTTCTTCAACCAGGGCCAGGTGTGCACCGCGGGCTCGCGCCTGTACGTGCATCGCAGCCGTTTCGACGAGGTCGTCGAGCAGCTCTCCGCCATTGCCGCGGGCATGAAGATGGGCCCCGGCATCGACCCCACGACGCAGATCGGCCCGCTGGTTTCCAAGGTGCAGCAGAACCGGGTGATGGACTACGTGAACAGCGGCTACGCCGAAGGCGCCCGCGCCGCAGCCGGCGGTGCGGCGGGCGACGGCCCCGGCTGCTTCGTCAGGCCGACGGTGCTGGTGGATGTGCACGACAACATGCGCGTGGTGCGCGAAGAGATCTTTGGCCCGGTGGTGGTGGCCCAGCCCTTCGACGACCTGGACGAGATTGCCCGGCGGGCCAACGACACACCCTTTGGTCTGGCCGCCAGCATCTGGTCGAACGATCTGTCGCGGGTGCATCGCCTGATTCCGAAGATCAAGGCCGGCACCGTGTGGGTGAACTGCCACAACATCATCGAGAACGTGATGCCCTTCGGCGGCTTCAAGCAGTCGGGCATCGGCCGCGAGGCCGGCCGTTCGGCGCTGGAGCTCTACACCGAGCCCAAGTCGGTGATCATGATGCTGTAAGCGCCGCCGGCTGGCAGAGCGTGTGCGCGAGGTGCTGCAGGTCGAGCACTCCGAGCATGCGCTCCTGCTGGCCGGCGCCGACCATCGCCGACGACCAGCGGGCACCGGACGCCGCGGCGATTTCCGGCAGGGCCAGACGGCCCGCGCCCGGCGACTCGGGACGGTTGCGCGGGGCCTCGTCGATGCTCACCAGCCGGGCCACCGTGAAGCCGACACGGTCGCCCCCCTCCACCTCGACCACCAGCACGCTGGCGGTGGGTGAGCGTTCTCCGCCAGGCAGGCCGATGAGGCCGCTCAGGCAAAAGGTCGGGATCGCCCGGCCACGGCTCACCACCAGTCCGGAAGCCCGGGAGCCGGCACCAAATATGGCGGCTTCCTCGGCCCACGGAATGATTTCGGCGATCTGCTCGATGGGCGTGGCCACTTCGAAACCCAGATCGTAGGTCAGCACCTGGCAGCGCTCGGCCTGGGTCCGGACATCGCCAACCAGAATGTTCGGCGCGTTTGACCGGACAATCCCGTCCACCGGCGTGTTCATCCGGGCCAGCCCTTCGAGCTGGGGAAAAGTGGCCAGCAGCCTGCCATCCAGGAGCAGGTAGTAATCGATGCCGGCCGTCTCGGCCTTGCGCGAATGGGGCGGCAGCGTATCCAGCGGCAGCACGCCGGCGAAGAACTCGGCCTGTGGAAGCGTGCGCGCGGGGATCGGCAAGGCCTTGCTTCCGTCGGCCCGCACGACATCAATGACCTCATCGACTATGAAAGCCACCCAGCCCTTCGGGTACTGAATCAGGAAAGCCTGAGTCAGACTCAGGTCGGCGATGCCACCCAGGCCGCACAGGGCCAGCAAGTCCACCGCCGGCACCTTCACACCGGCGTACTCGATGATCCCCAGGCAATAGGCGCCGGTCAGCGGCGAATGCAGGATCCGGGGATGGAGGATCGTGGTGTAGACCTTCTCGGAAGCCAGTGCCATGGGCACCCGGCCACTGCGCACCAGCATCAGGTAGGACTCGGCAGGCAGTTCGCCCACAACACCGCTCCCGGCCTGCCGCGTTGGCGATGGATCGACCACCATCGGCACCCCCTGCAGGCCGGCCAGCCCCTCGGGCGACAGCACGCTGACCAGCGTTCCGTCGTCGGTGCGCTGGAAGCTGCCCCCCAGAATCGACACCACGGCGTTGCGCGCCGCCATCCGGTTCCAGCGTCCGGGCGGGCAGTCGAACACACCCACCACGCCGTGGGCCAGCAAGCCCAGCAGGAAACCCTCGTGCTCCATGATGACGATGCTGCGCGGTGCGTCGTCCGCACAGTCTTCGCGGCTCAGACCGAGGATCTGCCGCAGGTCGACCACCGGCACCAGCACACCCCGCAAATCCACCCCGCCGACTACGCAGGGGGCCGCGCAGGGCAACGCCGCCAGGGCACCACAGGGCACCACCTCGCGCAGGGCTTCGAGGGGCAGCGCCAGTTGCATGGCCGCCAGGAAGAAGACGCCGAAGCGGTTCTCGCTGCCCGGCTCGCCGCTTGGCATGTCCATCATTGCCCCACGGTGTGGGCCAGCTCCTCGATGAGTCCGGAGACATGCCCGGCCATCTCGCGCTGCTTTTCGGTCGCGCCAGCGATTTCGGAGGCGCTTTCGACAGTGCGCTCGACCGCGGACATGATGCCCTCGAAGCTGCTCGCTGCCGACTTGCTGACGTCGGCCCCCTGTTGCACATGCAGGGCCGATTCGTCGATGAGCCGGGCGATTTCCTGGGCGGCGCCGGAGCTGCGTTCGGCCAGCTTGCGCACTTCGGCTGCCACCACCGAGAAGCCGACGCCCTGCTGACCGGCGCGAGCGGCCTCGATGGCGGCGTTGAAAGCCAGCAGGTTGGTCTGGTTGGCGATCTCGCTGATCACCCGGACGATCTCGGAGACGCGCGTCGAACTGCTCTGGATGCGGCCAATGGCGTCGATGGATTTTTGTACCGCATCGAAGCCCGTCTTGGCCGCCATGGCGGTTTCCATGGCCATGCTGGAAGCGATGCCCGAGTTGTCGGCGATGGCCTTGATGCTGTCCACCAGGCTGCGCACGCTGTGGGTCATGTCCACCGCCTTGGCCGAAATGCGCTTCTCGAGCATCACTTCCTTGGTCACGTCATAGGCGTACTTGACGACCTTCTTGACCTTGCCGTTGAGGTCGAGGATGGGGTTGTAGGTGGCCTGGATCCACACGTCCCGGTTGTACTTGCCGACCCGGTGGAAACGCCCGCTGACGAACTCGCCTTCATTGAGACGCAGCCAGAAATCCCGGTAGTCGACGCTCTGGGTGTAATCGCTGGCACAGAACAGGCTGTGATGCTGACCCTGGATCTCGCGCAGGGTGTAGCCCATGGCGACCAGGAAGTTGCGGTTCGCCGTAAGCACATTGCCGTCGAGGTCGAACTCGATGACGGCCTGGGCGCGGTCGATGGCGCCGAGCTTGCCCTCTGCATCCAGCCGGGCCAGCTTGGCCTCGGTGATGTCCCGCCCCACCACGATCACCTTGCTGAGCTGACCGTCAAGGCCGATGACCGGGCTCATCGTGGACGAGAACCACACCTCACGCCCCCCGTTGCCACGGCGCCGGGACTCATGGGAAACAGCATGGCCCCGCTGCAGTTGGCGCCATTCATCGACAAACCTGCCATCGCTCTTGTCTTCGTCGAACAGTTGCTCGCTCAGGGGCTTGCCGATCAACTCACCGCGGCGGTACCCCAGGGCCTTCTCCATGTTGTCGTTCATGTCGAGGATGGTGCCGTCACCGCCCAGATCGAACATGCAGGAACTCATCGAGACGGCTTCCAGCCGGGCCTGGGCCTCGAGGCTGGCCAGCTTGATGGCGGTCACGTCGCTGCCGAACTTGACCACTTTGTAAGGCTTGCCATCCGGGCCGAGGATCGGCGTATAGGTGGCTTGCAGCCACACGCACGGGCCCTGCGCGGTAACCCGCATGAACTCGCCGGCCTGGGGCTCACCTGCACGCAGCTGCTTCCAGAAGTCGGCGTATTCGCCGCTTGCCGCATGATCCGGCGTACAAAACATGCTGTGGTGCTTGCCCTTGATCGCAGCCAGCGGATAGCCCATTACCGACAGAAAGAGTGCGTTGGCGTTGAGGATCGTGCCATCCAGATCGAACTCGACGATGGCCTGGCTCTGGCTGATCGCCGCCACGTAACCCGGCAGATCCGCCACATCGACCTCGAACAGGGGAACGTCCCTTGCTCCGGCTCTCACGGCCTTGACCGGCTTGTCTGCAGCCCCCATTTTGCTCCCCTTGATCCCATTGGAAATCCGCGTCGGCACCAACCGGTGCCTGCACGGGCAGGTTCATAACGGACGAACCGAAGGGAGCCTTTAAGACCGCCCACAGATCGTCTTGTCCATTCCGCAATCAGCCTTGCAGAGCCTGCCGCACCTGCCCGGCCTCGTCCTGCAAGACGCTCAGGCACGACACCACCTGCGCCACGCCGGCGGATACCGCGGCCAGTTCGGCCCCGGCCTTCAGCTCGCCCTCCAGCCCGGTCGCGGCTTCAACCAGCGACTGCGCGCCCAGGGTGCCGGCCATGCCGCGCAAGGTGTGGGCGCTGCGCTGGACCAGCGCCCGGTCCCCGTCGGCAAAGCCTTGCTGCAACTGGGCCAGCACGCCCACCTGGGTGCGCTGGAAGTTTTCGAACAGCTTGAGGTAGAGGGCGCGGTTGCCCTTGAAGAAGAACAGGCCGGCGTCGAGATCGAGACTCGTGATCGGTGCCGAGCGGCCGGCAGGCACTGGCACCCCGGCTTCGGGAACGGGCTCCTGCACCGCAACGGTCGCTTCTCCGGTGTCCTGCCCGGCCGGCAGGTCGGGTAGCCAGGCGGCCACCGTGGCATACAGCAGGTCGGGCGTGATCGGCTTGGTGAGGAAGTCGTTCATGCCGGCATCCAGACAGGCCTGGCGCTCCTCCGGCAAGGCGTTGGCCGTCATGGCGATGACCGGCAGCGTGACAAAACGGGCGTCGGCACGAATGGCCCGCGTCGCCGTCACGCCATCCATCACCGGCATCTGCATGTCCATCAGCACCAGGTCGTAGGTGTGCCGCTCAAGGGCATCGAGGGCCTGGCGCCCGTCGGCAGCCACATCCACCCGTGCGCCGGCCTTGCCCAGCAGCTCGCTGGCAACCTGCTGGTTGAACTCGTTGTCCTCGACCAGCAGCAGGCGGCGCCCGCGCAAGCCCTCGGCCGGATCGACGGCACGGGCCTTCGCCCGCTCGGGATCGTCGGCAAACACCTCGTCGATGGCGTCCTGGAGCATCGACTGCCTGACCGGCTTGAAAAGGTAGTGGTGGATGCCCTCGGCCTGCAGGGACTGGATGTCCTCCAGGTCGGCGGCGGTGGCCATGATCACCGGCGTGTCCCGGTAGGCCGGAATGCTGCGGATCCGGTGGGTGGTCTGCAGGCCATCCAGGCCCGGCATGCGCAGATCCATGAGAATCAGCGCGAAGGGACTTTCCGCGTCGCGAATGCTGTCCAGCGCGGCTTCACCCGAGACGGCGGCCTGGCAGTCGAAGCCGGCCTTGTCGAGCATGCGCAGGAGTGCCGTGCGGCTCAGGTTCTCGTCGTCGACAACCAGCGCGCGACGCCGCGGGGCATTCGAGGACGACAGATCCCGGTCGACACGCACCGAGAACGTGAAGCAGCTTCCCTCGCCGGGCGTGCTGCTGACGGAGGCCTGCCCGCCCATCATTTCGACCAGCTGCCGCGAGATGGTCAGGCCCAGACCAGTACCACCGTACTTGCGGGTAATCGAGGCATCAGCCTGAGTGAACACCTGGAACAGGCGAGCGACCTGCTCCGGCGTCATGCCAATGCCCGTATCGCTGACCGAGAACACCAGATCCAGGCCGGCGCTCCCGGCAGGCTGCGTCGCACCGCACGAAACCTTGACGGTAACCCTGCCCTTCTCGGTGAATTTCACGGCATTGCTCACCAGATTGGCGAGCACCTGACCGAGTCGCAAGGGGTCGCCCAGGAGATGCTTCGGCACGTCCGGCGCCACACTCACCTCGAAATCCAGGCCACGCTCGGCCAGCATCGGCCCGAACATGGCCGAACAATTGGCCAGCACGTCGTCCACGGAAAGATGGACATGCTCGATGTGCAGCTTGCCGGCCTCGATCTTCGAGAAATCCAGGATGTCGTTGATGATGCCCAGCAGCAGAGTGGCAGCCTTGTGCACCTTGGTGACATAGTCCCGCTGGCGAGGGCCGAGATCGCACTGCAGGCACAGATGCGACAAGCCGATGATGGCGTTCATCGGCGTGCGGATCTCGTGACTCATGTTGGCCAGGAACAGGCTCTTCGCCTGGTTGGCCGCATCGGCGACGTCACGGGCCTCTGCAAGCAGTCGCTTGGCGTTCTTCTGGGCCGTGATGTCGATCCGGTTGCCGACAACATAGCCGCTGGGCGTGCGGTTTTCCACCAGCAGCAGCCAGCGACCGTCGCACAACTCCATCTCCACCGCCTGCCCGCTGGCATGGAGATGGGCGTCGAGGCGCCCGGCGACCCACGCCTCTTCGCATCCGCGGGCGCCCGCGAACAGACCCCGCTCGACCCCGGCCCGCAGGAGGTCCGCGTAGGCGGCCCCCGGCACCAGCAGGTCCCGGATCTGCCCGTAACAGGTCAGGTAGGCATCATTGCAGACCACCAGCCGGTCGTCCCGGTCATAGACGGCAAAGCCCTGCGAAATGCTGCCGACGGCTTCGCGGAACAGCCGGTCGCTCGCTTCCGCGCTGGCATTGGCCTCGGCCAGCTGCTGGGTGCGCTCGGCCACCAGCCCCTGCAGGTGATTGCGGTAGAGCGCCAGATCCTCCAGGTGGGCGGTATCGTCCCGGTCGGTGCCCCGGTAGCCCCGCAAGCTGCCATCCGCCGCAAGAATGGCGACGCCGTTGGTCACCACTTGACGCAGGCTGCCGTCCTTGTGCAGCGAAGCATGGGCGATGTCTGCATACGGCATGCGCTGCTCCCGCAGTTGCTGCAGACGGTGCCGGACATTCTCGCGCTCTTCGGCCGGAACGAGGTCGCAGGCGGAGCGGCCGATCAGCTCGTCCGGCGTGTAGCCGAGAAAGCGGGTCACCTTGGCCGAGACATAGGTGAAACGTCCTTCCGCGTCGGTCTCCCAGATCCAGTCGGAACTGACGACCGCGATATCGAGGAAACGCCGTCGCTCCTCTTCCAGCTCTGCCGCGAGGGACTGGTGCCGGCTTTTTCCGCGGTGCAGCGCGAGCAGCATCGCCAGCAGGCCCGCGGCAAGGATCCAGGTCATGGGGTTCAGAACAGCTCGATCGAACTCTCGGGTGCGGCGTTCGGCATGGTGGCAACGGGGGCCAGCGCGGCAGCTGCTGCCTCCTTCAGGAGCACCGCTTCAAGATCCTGGCTGAAGCTGCGCATGAGCCGATCGGATTCGACCTCCTGGTCGTAGATGGCCTGGGCCTGATCGATGGCGGTACGTACCGTATTCTGCAGGCGACGCTCCTGGCCTTCGGTCAGCCCGAGACTGATGAACGAATCCTCGATATCGAAGGCCAGTGCATTGAGGATCTGCGAGCTGGCGGCCCGCTGGGTACGGTAGCGGGTCTCGATGTCCTTCAACGTCGCCATGCTGCGCTGGAGCAGCGCCAGCATGGTGTCGCCGCGCCGCAGCGCAGCCTTGACCCGCGACAGCGAGTGCAGATGCACGTCCACCGACTCGGTAAGGGTTGCCAGGTTGTCCTTGATGCGCCCGTAGTGCTCCGGATTGTCCCGGGGCATGTCCTTGACGATGATGGTGACCCGCGGATAGTTGAAGGCCGAGCGGGACCCCAGATCGACGATGCGTGCGCAGCTGGCCATGTTGTGCAGCACCGACTCTTCGAGGGCCGAACAGATGCCCTCCCGCGAGAGACTCAGGGACTCGTCGTCATCGCGCAGTTGCAGGGCCACGTCGAGACCGAAACCGTTCATCGCCCCCATGATGCAATCGGCCACCGAGGGAAAGTCCAGGCAGCCGACCATCTCGCCGAGGAAGCGCATGATGATGCCGATGTCGCCCACGCTGGACATGGCCGTCATCGCGGTACTGGTCGCCACGTCGATGTTCTGGATAAGCTCCCGGCGTTTGCGATGGTTTCGCAGCACCACGCCGATCTTGCGACTCAGCTCATCCGGGTCGAAGGGCTTGGTGATGTAGTCCTCGCCGCCAGCCTCGTAACCGGCCAGGCGGTCGGCCGTTTCGGCGTGGGAAGACAGGAAGATCACCGGCACATCCTGGGTGGCAGGGGCCTTCTTGAGCAGACGGCAGGCCGTGTAGCCATCCATCCCCGGCATTTCGACATCCATCAGGATCACCTTCGGGGGGTCGGCCAGGGCTGCCGCAACGCCGCTTTCGCCTTCGGCGCGATGCTCTATCTGGTAGTCGCCGCCGATCAGGCCCTCCAGGTGAATGGCGGTGAAATCACTGTCGTCGACGATCAGAATGCGCGGATGCACGAAAGACTCCATTCAGAATGGCAGAGGGCACAACGCCCTCTGGCCAATTACATTGAAACTGGATGTCTATGTCGGCACATTCACGGCACTTCTTGAGTGCGCCAGCACACATAGCGGACAACTGCCGACAGCGCGCAGAGCCACAGACGGCGTACTTCTAAGCCAATAGCGCCACCGACTTGATCTGCACCACCACCGGCATGCCTTCCTGCAAGCCGAGCTGATCCTTCGACAGCCGGGTGATACGCGCCAGCAGCGGCGTGCCGCAGGCATCCAGGCTGACCAGGCACTGGGCCGGATGGGCCGCGTCGCCAAAACCGCGGATGCGCGCCGGCAGGCGATTGACGATGCTCGAACGGTTGTCGCCGGTGAGGGCGATGCTGACATCGCGAGCCTGGATCTTGATGCGCGCACGGGCCCCCACCTCCAGCGCCTTGCGGGTCACCTTGATGGTGCCGCCGGAGAACGCCAGGCGCGTCAGGTGGTATTCCTCGTCATGACCGACAACCTGCGTATCCACCAGCACGGCGGCATCCTCGTCGAGGGCCAGGGGCAGGTCGAGGCGAGCCAGGAGTTCGGCCGTCGGACCGCTGGCGGTCACCCGCCCCTGGTCGAGCAGCACCAGGTGGTCGGCCAGCCGGGCGACTTCGTCCGGCGAGTGGCTGACGTAGAGGATGGGGATCGCCAGCTCGTCGTGCAGGCGCTCCAGGTAGGGCAGGATTTCCTGCTTGCGCTTGGCGTCCAGCGCAGCCAGCGGCTCGTCCATCAAGAGCAGGCGCGGGCTGGTAAGCAGTGCCCGGGCAATGGCGACCCGCTGGCGCTCGCCACCGGACAGCTTGTCGGGGCCGCGCGCCAGCAGGTGGCCGATGCCCAGCAGGTCCATCGCCGCATCCCAGCCCACCTTGCGTTCGGCCGCCGGAATGCGCTTCAAGCCGAACTCCAGATTGGCCCGCACCGACAGGTGGGCAAACAGGCTGGCCTCCTGGAACACATAGCCCAGCGGGCGCTGGTGGGTTGGCAAAAAAATGCGGCGGGCGTCGTCCTGCCAGCACTCGCCGTTGATATCCACCCGCCCCGCCGCCCGGGCCAGGCCGGCCACGCAGCGCAGCAGCGTGGTCTTGCCGGAGCCGGAAGGGCCGAACAGGGCCGTCACCCCCCTGCCCGGCAGCGTCAGGTCGGCATCGAGGACAAAGTCGGCCAGCGGCAGCCGGCATTGCAGAAAAAGCCCGCTCATTGCCCGGCCCCCAGAGTGTTGCGTGCGCCGCCCAGCGTGTAGAGCGCCAGCAGCACGACAAAGGAAAAAGCCACCAACCCGGCGGCCAACCCGTGGGCCTGGGCGTACTCGATGGCTTCCACATGGTTGTAGATCTGCACTGACAACACCTGGGTCTTGCCCGGGATGTTGCCGCCGATCATCAGCACCACCCCGAACTCACCCACCGTATGGGCGAAACCGAGCACTGCGGCAGTGATGAAGCCCGGCCGGGCCAACGGCAGGGCAACGTGGAAAAAGCCCTCCCACGGGGAGGCCCGCAGCGTGGCCGCCACTTCCAGCGGACGCTCGCCCATGGCCATGAAGGCGTTCTGGATCGGCTGAACCACGAAGGGCAGCGAGTAGAACACCGAGGCCACCACCAGCCCGGCAAAGGTGAAGGGCAGCCGCCCCAGGCCCAGCGCGTCGGTGAGCTGACCCACAGGCCCCTGGGGGCCCATGACGATCAGCAGGTAGAAACCCAGCACCGTCGGCGGCAGCACAATCGGCAAGGCCACCACGGCTCCGATCACGTTGCGCAAGCGCGAGCGGGTGCGGGCCAGCCACCAGGCGATCGGCGTGCCGACAATGAGCAGCAGCAGCGTAACCAGGCTGGCCAGCTTGAGGGTCAGCCAGACGGCGGACCAGTCATCCGGTGTCAGTGCCATGCTGTCAGAACTCGTAGCCGTAGGACTTGATGATGGCCCTGGCCTTGTCCGACTTGAGGAAGCCGGCCAGGGCTTCGACAGCCGCACTGCCCTTGCCCTTGGCAAGCACCACCGCATCCTGGCGGATCGGGGTGTGGAGCTTCGCGGGCACCAGCCAGTAAGAGCCGTCGATCAGCTTGCCGTCCTTGTGGATCTGGGAGAAGGCAATGAAGCCCAGCTCGGCATTGCCCGACACCACGAACTGCTGAGCCTGGGTGATGCTCTCGCCGATCACCAGCCGGGGCTGCAGCGCGTCAGCCAGGCCCAAGGCCTTGAGGGTCTCGGTTGCAGCAAAACCATAGGGCGCCAGCTTGGGATTGGCCAGGGACAGGTGCGCGAACTTGCCCGCCTTCAGCACCTCGCCCTTGTCGTCCACGAAGCCGGGCGTCGGCGACCACAGCACCAGTTTTCCCACGGCGTAGGTGAACTGGCTGCCGGGCACGCCATCGCCCTCCTTCACCAGCTTGGCCGGCGTCTCGTCGTCGGCCGCCAGCAGCAACTGGAAAGGCGCGCCGGATTTGATCTGGGCGTAGAACTTGCCGGTCGACCCGGTCACCAGTTGGGCCTTGTGGCCGGTGGCCTTTTCAAACTCGGCGGCGATCTTCTGCATCGGCGCCGTGAAGTTGGCGGCAACAGCCACCGAGATTTCCTCGGCATGGGCTATCAGTGAAGCGCCGGCCAGGACGACAAGAACGGCAAGCTTGCGGAAGACGGGTTGCATGGCAATTCTCCTTCAGGTCGGGGTTCAGTCGAAAACGGCGAGGATCACCGACGTGGCCTGGAACACCGCACACGCCGGCGTGCCGATGGCGAGGCTCAGGTTGTCAATGCTGTCGTGGGTCACCACGGAGGTCACGTTGCGCCCGCCGGGCAGGGTGATCGTCACCTCGGAACTCACCGGCCCTTCGTGGATGCGCGTCACCTCGCCCCACAGGTGGTTGCGCGCGGTAGTGCGGGCCTCGGGGTCGGTGATGATCAGCACCGACGGGGCCTTGACGAAGGCATGCACCTCGGTGCCGATGGCCAGCTCCAGGGTTTCGGCACTCTCGCGGGTGATCACCGCCACCACCTCGTTGGCGTCGTCGAGGCGGATGCGCACCTCGAAACTCACCTCCCCCTCGCGCAAGCCGCTGATCGCGCCGACAAACTGGTTGCGGGCGCTGGTGCGCATCGACATGCGGCGCAGCAAGGTCTGGAACTGGCGCACACTGGTCTCGCTGCCGTCGCCCAGGCGCTGCGACAAGCGGTCGATGGCCTCCTGGTATTCCTGCTCCACCGCCCGGTACATGGCAATCAGCCGCCGGCCGTAGTCGGTAAGGGTCGTGCCTCCCCCGTGCTTGCCGCCCACCGAGCGCTCGACCAGCGGCGCCTCGGCCAGATTGTTCATGGCATCCACGGCGTCCCATGCCGCCTTGTAGGAAAGGGGCACGGCCTTGGCCGCCTGCGAGATGGAACCATAGCGGTCGATGCTTTCCAGCAGACGAATACGGGTGTCGCCGAGAAAGGTGCCGAACTCGGTATCGACTGTCAGCTTTCCAACAAGCTTGTGTTGAATGGGTCGTCGGGTTGTCATGAATGTGCCTATATATCGTTATATACAGCGAAGCGTAGGCTAGCTCAGCAAATAGCGGTCCACCACTTGTGCACTGCGTTATGGTTGTGCCTGCGCAAAGCCCCTGCGTAAAGTGAGGACATCGTCCCCACCTCAGGAAAGAGCATCATGAAAATCAGCGCACGCAACGCCTTTGCAGGCACCGTCGATGCCATCAAGTCCGGCGCCATCAACGCCGAAATCGATATCGCCCTGCCCGGCGGTCTTCATATCGTCGCCACCGTCACCAACGACGCCGTCAGCGAACTGGGCCTGACCCCCGGCAAACCGGTCACGGCGCTCATCAAAGCCTCGTCGGTGCTCGTCCTGACCGATGGCAACGGGGTCAAACTGTCTGCCCGCAACTGCCTGCCGGGCACCATTACGGCGCTCATCGACGGGCCGGTCAGCAGCGAAGTAGCCATCGGCCTGGCTAACGGCAGCACGGTTTTCGCCACCATCACCCACGAAGGCTCGGTCGCTCTCGGCCTGCAGATCGGCATGTCGGCGAGCGCTGTTTTCAAGGCCCCGTCGGTACTGCTCGCCGTCAGCGCCTGAAAAGCCCCGGCACGGAAAGCCGACCGGCCTTCCGTGCCCCCAACCAGCGGCACGCAATCTGCTTATCGCCATGACCACCAAGCATGCGAGACCCAATGATGCCACCGCTATCGCTATATACACGACACTATTTCGACATACGCCCCGGGCACAGCCGCCGCCGCAGGCAGGAAATACCCTGGACTGAAGCCCTGCCCCCGGACTGCCTCGAACAGGTGACGGCCCCGCTTTATTTCGATCACTATCTGGATTACCAACTCGCCGCCGAACGCATCCTCGGCCGCGACGAGGACGACGAGATCTGCTTCTGCGCCCACAGCTACGTTCTGGAGGCGCCCGACCATACCGCCATCTATGCCGAATCCCTCAAGGCCTGGCGTCTGCGCGACGAACGCTGGCTGGTCTATCGGGTCGTACAGCGGGAGGGCCGGCTCGACGACGGGCGAGGCTTTTATGTGCTCGCCGGGGAGATGCCGCGATAAATAGGGTATCCCTATCAGAACAAGTGAATCATTCAACTAGATGAATCAAACCAGTGGATCAATACTGCATCAAACAGACCACGCAGTATTAACGCCGATAACCATGAAGGGCCGTCCCGCTAACGGGGTACGGTTACCCGCAGACAACAAAAAGGAAAAATATCGTGCGCCCCCAAGCCTGCGATGACGGCGTAGCCACCACTGCCCCCAGTCTTTTGCACAGCATTGGCCGGCAGGGTCTGTTCCTGCTCGGTGCGGTGAGTTTTGCGATAGGCACAGTGGGCTTGGTCCTGCCAGTGCTGCCTACGACCATCTTCTGGATCATCGCCGCCTGGGCCTGGAGCAAGAGTTGCCCGCGCCTGCAGAACAAGCTCTACGCCGTGCCGGTGGCCGGCACCCACGTACAAGCCTGGATTGAGGACGGCACCATCAGCCGGCGTGGCAAGCACTTCGCCCTCGGCGGCCTGACCCTCGGGCTGGTCAGCTGCGCCTGGGCACTGGCAGCCTCACCGCTGATCCTGGCGCTTGCCGGCCTGCCGCAAATCCTCGCCGGCATCTACATCGCCACCCGACCCGAGGCGTGATTCACGCCTCCAGCTTTCAAATTAAGTCAACACAAGGCCCGTCAAACCCGTACAATCCGGGCACCGTGCGCCTGCCAATCAGCGTACCGGCCCATCTTTCATCTCGTTTCGCCCGATCTTCGTGATCGCGAAATACCTGTTGCGTCCGCCCCGATTGGTGTCGCTCCCCGTGAGCGGACAGGCCGTCGCAGGAGCAAAAATCCTAATGACCCAAGCTCAATCCGCCGCCCAGGCGCCGATTGTCGTCGGCTTTGCCGATCTCGCTCTGTCCGAGCCCATCCAGCGTGCCATTGCCGATACCGGCTACACCACGCCCACGCCGATCCAGGCCCAGGCGATTCCGCTGGTTCTCGCCGGCGGCGACCTCCTCGCTGCAGCCCAGACCGGCACAGGCAAGACCGCCGGCTTTACGCTGCCGATCCTGCACATCCTGTCCGAGGCGCACGCCCACAACATCAAGGCCGGCAAGCCGCGCTGCCTGATCCTCACCCCGACGCGCGAACTTGCCGCCCAGGTGGAAGAATCAGTGCAGACCTACGGCAAGCACCTGCCGCTGACCTCGATGGTCATGTTTGGTGGCGTCGCCATCAACCCGCAGATCGCCAAGCTCAAGAAGCGCGTCGATATCCTCGTGTCCACCCCGGGCCGCCTGCTCGACCACTGCAACCAGAAGACCGTCGATCTGTCCGGCGTTGAAATCCTGGTGCTGGACGAAGCCGACCGCATGCTCGACATGGGCTTCATCCGCGACATCAAGAAAATCCTCGCGATGCTCCCCAAGAAGCGCCAGAACCTGCTGTTCTCGGCCACCTTCTCGGACGAGATCAAGACCCTCGCCGACGGCCTGCTGCATCAGCCCGGTTTCGTCGAAGTGGCCCGTCGCAACACCGCCTCCGAGCTGGTCACCCAGTCGGTGCACCTGTGCCCGCAGAAGGTCAAGCGCGAACTGCTCGCCTTCCTGATCAAGAAGCACCAGTGGTTCCAGGTGCTGGTGTTCACCCGCACCAAGCACGGCGCCAACAAGCTGTCCGAATACCTCGTCAAGCACGACATTCCGTCCGCAGCGATCCACGGCAATAAGAGCCAGGCAGCGCGTACCCGCGCCCTGTCCGATTTCAAGGAAGCCAAGCTGCAGGTGCTGGTTGCCACCGACATCGCCGCCCGCGGTCTCGACATCGACCAGCTGCCGCAAGTGGTCAACTTCGAGCTGCCCAACGTTTCGGAAGACTACGTGCACCGTATCGGCCGTACCGGCCGGGCCGGCTCCAGCGGCGCTGCCGTGTCCCTGGTGGACCGCGAAGAGTTGCCGCTGCTGAAGGACATCGAGCGCCTCATGAAGCGCCTGATCGAAAAGGTCGAAGTGCCCGATTTCGTGCCCTCGGCCGCCCCCCAGGAATCCGACGAGCGTCCGCCCCGCGAACCCCGCGGTGTCCACAATGGCGGTCGCGACCGTCAGGGTCAGGGCGACCGTCAAGGCCAGAAGCCGGCCAAGCCGCGCAGTGCCGCCAAGCCCCAGGGGCCCAGGCAGGAACAGGGTCCGCGTGCCGAGCAGGCGCCGCGCCAGGCCCGTCCGCCAGCCCAGGGCCATCAAAGCCCGGCCCAGGCGCAGCCCCGTGCACCGGCACCGCGTGCGCCCCGCCAGGACGGCCCCGTGGATGACGACTTCGGCAACCGGGTCGATTACCAGTCCCGCGCCAAGCCCGCCTACCGCGATCCGGAAGCACCCCGTCAGGGCGGCCACCGCCATGGCAACGGCAGCGGCTTCGACAAGCCGAACCGCGGCCCCGCCGCCGGCGCCCCCCAGGGCCCGCGTCAAGGTCAAGGAGGCCCCCGTCAGGGCCAGGGTCAAGGCCAGGGCGGCCCCCGTGGCGGCAACCCCAACCGGGGCACCCCCGCCGCACTCGACGAGTCCAAGCGCTCCGCCGTCACCCTCACCGGCCGCAAGCCGGGCGACGTGAAGCCGGCAGCCCTGTTCAGCCCCCGCGGCGGTGGCAACGGCGGCAACCGCTAAGCCAGGCCCAGCCAACAAAAACGCCCCGATCGGGGCGTTTTTTACGTCTGGCTACCGGACTGAAGTCCGGCCAGCAAATCCTCAGGCGAGCTTGCGACGGCGCAAGGCCAGCACGCCGGCCAGCGCCGAGCCGGCCAGAATGATGCTGGAAGGCTCCGGCACCTTGCCGTAGGAAACGCTCATGGCAGCGATCTTGACGTAGTCCTTGTTGGCGTCGGTGGTGCCGGCCGGCAGCGCCTGGACGATGGTGTTGAGCGCACCGATCAGCCAGTAGCGCGCACTGATGTTGAGATCATTCACGGCCAGCGGCACGTAGCCGGCAGCGTTGCTCGACTGGGCCGGCGCGCCTCCCGCGGCGTTCAGGTAGTTGGCCTGGGCCCCTGCCGTACCGCTCTTCACCATGCTCCAGCCACTGCTCAGGAGGTTGCTGTAGCCTTGGTTGGCGGACATGAAGGTGGGCGTTCCTGTACCCGTATAGGCCAGCACCATGATGTCGGAATCGTTGTACCACCAGCCGACGGTCACGCTCTTCAGCTGGGCCGACTTTCCGGCGCCAAAGTCGAAGAGCATCGAGTCGTAGCGGGAGTTGTTGTCCATCGTGTGGCCAGGTACCGAAGTGTTCTGGATGGTGCCTTCGCTGGCATCGCCGGCCGCAGTGCCCGCATCACGGTTCGTGACACCCAGCCCGCCGTTGTAGGTTCCCAGGTAGGCACTCTCGATGTAGGCGTTCAGGTTCGCTCCGTTGTTCCTGGTATCCGACCAGGCCGACACCGCCACATTCCCGCCACCGCTGGACGCCGCGTAACTGCGGGTATTGCCGAAGGCATTGGCGCCCGTTTCCGAGCCCCCGCCGGTGAAGCTCCATGAGGATGCAGCCTGGGCTGCGCCGGCACCAAGGAGCGCCACAGCCAGCATGGCAACGGAAAGGGAATGACGGTTTTTCATTTTGGGGTCCTGCCTTGTTTGTTCGTTGATGTCTTTGAATCCGGGCCGTGCGTCGCTGCTCATACGCCGAGCTCCCGGTGCAGCTCCCGCGCTTCGGCTTCGCTCTCGAACTCACCCGCGCCCTTGAGGGCTCCGGCCAGCTCGCTGCGGGCTTCGTCCTTCTTGCCGCTGCGGCTGAGCACCCACGCCAGATGAAAGCGGATGTCCCGCGAATCGGGCGCCCGCAGACGGGCCTCGCGCAAAGTCTTGAGGCCGACCTCCAGAGAGCCGTTGCGGGCCCGCGTCCAGCCCAGGGTATCGAGGGCGTTGGCATCCTCCGGGGCCAGACGGGCGGCCCGTTCGGCCATGGCGAGGGCACCGCTGTCGTTCTGGCGCAGGAGCACCTGGGCTAGATTGTTGGCCGCAGCCCCGTTTTGCGGATCGCGGGCCAGCAAGGTCTCGTAGGCGCTACGCGCCGCCGGCAGACGGCCCAGGCGCAGCTGCCCTTCGGCCAGCGCGCCCAGCGCGAGCAGATCGTTCGGGTTGGTACGCAGCCAGCCTTCCAGCAGGGCCACGCCCCTGTCCCCGTCGCCGGCGCGGAAGGCGGCATTGAAACCGAGCAAGGCCAGCCGGGATGAAGGCGCCTTGTCAAAGGCGGCCCGGTAGTGACGGGCCGCGTCGCGGGGCTGTTGCCGGGCCAGCGCAATATCACCTGCCAGGCGCAGGGCCTCGGCACCATTACCGGTGCGCCCGGCAAGGGCACGCTGCAGGTTTTCGGCGCGCGGCAGATTGCCGGCGAGGACTTCCGCATCCACCTGCAGGATCAGCGCCGGCACAAGACCAGGCTTGGCAGCCAGGGCTTTCTCGGCACTCACGCCCGCGTCGTTGGCGGCACCAGCAGCCAGTTGCAGCGCGCCGATGGCGAGCAGACGCTCCGCATCGGCGCCCGCCAGACGGGCCAGCGTGGCAAAGGCCGCACGGGCGCCGGACGGCTCGCCGACGATCAGATGGGCACGCCCGAGGGCCTCGAGCACGGCCGGATCTTCCGGGCGGGCCAGCACCAGCTGTTTGGCCAGCGCGAGGGCCGCGGCGGGCTTGTTGAGCTTTTGCTGCAGGGCCAGCAGTTCGAGACCCGCGGGCATGTCAGCGGGCGCCAGGGCACGCGCCTTCTCAAGCAGCGGCAGGGCCTCGGCGGGGCGCCCGGCGCGGATCTCCACCCGCGCCAGTTCGGTCAGGGCCTGCACATTGCGCGGGCTTTGCTTGAGCAGCGCGGCAAGGCGCTGGCGGGCGGCATCCAGTTGGCCTTCAGCGGCATCGAGGCGGGCCAGGTTGAGCTGGGCCGGCGCCAGCGCAGCATTCAGGGCGACGGCCCGGGTGTAGGCGGCGCGGGCTTCGGCCGGCTGCCGACTGGCAGCCTTCACGGCGCCGAGCAGGTTGTGGGCGAGCGCCTCGCCGGGCAGGCGACGCACCAGCGCGTCGGCCACCTGCTGGGCATTGCGGGTGTCACCGCGTCGCAAGTACAGGGTTGCCAGTGCGGAGGCCACATTGAGCTGGCCGGGCTCCTTGTCGAAGGCCCGGCGCAGGGCGGCCAGACCCAGGTCGCCCTGCTGGTTGGCAATGTGGGCAAAACCCATCTGGGCGGTGATACCCGGATTGCCGCCGGTAGCACGGGCCGCCGCGTCGAGCGCCTCGGCAGCTTCGCGGAAACGGTTCTGCTGCATCTTCAGCGCGGCCAGGGTGGTGAGCACCTGCGGATCGGCGTCGCCGGCGCGGAGCAGTGGGTCGAGCAGGTCGGCCACGCGGGCCGTGTCGCCGCTCGCCAGGTAGATGTTGGCCAGCAACTTGCGGCCAGCCGGATCCCGCGGCATGCGCAGCACGTACAGTTCGAGCAGCGAGCGGGCCCGTTCGGCACGGCCGGTGGCGTAGCTGGCCAGACCGCCGAGCATCAGCAGCGGTGGCTGGTGGGCAATGAAGCTCTCCGGCAATTCGTCCACCAGGCGGGTCACCGCCTCCAGCTCGGCACGCGATGCCTTGGTATCGCCGCGAGCGGCGAAGACCAGACTCTTCAGGTAGGCCACGCGGGGTTCGCGCTGGGTCAGGGAAGCCGCCCGCACCAGGTCGGGCATAGCCTCTTCCGGGCGCTTCAGATCGATGAGCAGCGACGCCCGGGCAATCATCGCATCCACCAGACGCGGGTCGGCCTGCAGGGCCTTGGCGAAATAGCTCATGGCCCCCGCGGCGTCACCGCCGGATTGCAGCATGGCGCCCTTCAGGTGCAGGAACTGCGGATCAGCGGGCGCCAGGCCGAGCGCCACGGCCAACGCCTGGCCGGCCCGCACGCTGTCACGGGTGCGCAAGGACAGGTCGATCTCGGCGCGCAGCGGGGCAAGACCTTTCGGATCGGCTTCCCGCCCGGCCTCCACCGCGCGAAAGGCCGCCGGCATGTCGCCCTGGTCAGCGTGGGCGGTGGCCCGCATGGCCAGCACCTCGGCCCGCACCGCGGGCGGCAGGCCGTCGGGTTTGATGCGCGCCAGCAGCTTCTCGCTGTTGCCGTACATCATCAGGGCCATGCCGTAGGGCTGAGCCATGTCGGCGAGACTGACGCCGAGTTGCTGGGCGACTTCGAACTCGGCCTCGGCGGCTGCCGCCTGACCGTCTTTCAGCAAGGCCTTGCCGAGGAGCAGGTGGGCAGCCAGCAGGCCTGAATCCTTCTGGATGGCGTTACGCGCCTGGATGATCGCCCCGGCCACATCGTTGCGCACGAAGCGGCCATTGGCGTCCTCGAAAAACCGGGTTGCCTCGTCGCCACCGCGGGCAGCGTAAGCACCCGGTGCAGACAGGGCCGCGCACAGCAGCACGCCGAGGGCGGCACGTCTTGCGGGGCGGGATGAGGCAGGGCGCGTTTTGTTCCACATGGGCGTTGGCGGGCTCGGTCACGGGCGGGTTTCTATGTCTTTCGTTATAGAGCCAAGACCCATGGGCCCGCGTGACATAAACCGCACCTAAGCTGGACGCACCCCGTGTCAATTTCACGCTTTGACACAAACAGTCTCCAGCTTGAAGACGGCACTTCCAGCCCCATATAGGTGTATCCCTAGCCTTTCACTCCCGGGATCATGGAAAAGAAAACGCAATTCAGCCTGTGGTACCTCGTCTTCGCGCTGTTTGCGATCTTCACGCTGCATGACCTGTGGGTGCAGATGCGCACCGTCGAACCGCTGCCCTACAGCGAGTTCCAGCGCATGGTGAAGGCCGGCGAGATCAGCGAGATCTCCATCACCGACAACACCATCCAGGGGAGCCTCAAGAAGCCCCTTGAGGACGGCCGCCAGAAGTTCGTGACCACCCGCGTCGATCCGTCCCTGGCCAAGGATCTGTCCCAATACGACGTCAAATTCACCGGCGTAGTCGAAAACACCTTCCTCAAGGACCTCCTCGGCTGGGTGCTGCCGGCGGTGATCTTCGTCGGCATCTGGTTCTTCGCCATGAAGAAGTTCGGCGGCAAGCAGGGCATGGGCGGCGGCTTCATGAACATCGGCAAGAGCAAGGCCAAGGTCTACGTCGAGGCCAATACCGGCATCACCTTTGACGATGTGGCCGGCGTGGACGAGGCCAAGGATGAACTGAAGGAGGTGGTCGCCTTCCTGAAGGACCCGAAGACTTCCGGCCGCCTCGGCGGACGGCTGCCCAAGGGTGTGCTGCTGGTTGGCCCGCCGGGCACCGGCAAAACGCTGCTCGCCAAGGCCGTGGCCGGCGAGGCAGGGGTGCCCTTCTTCTCGATTTCGGGCTCCGAGTTCGTCGAGATGTTCGTCGGCGTGGGCGCGGCCCGCGTCCGCGACCTCTTCGAGCAGGCCCGCGCCAAGGCCCCGGCGATCATCTTCATCGACGAACTCGACGCAGTGGGCCGCGCCCGCGGCGCCTTCGGCGGCATGGGCGGGCACGACGAAAAGGAACAGACCCTCAACCAGTTGCTGGTCGAGCTGGACGGCTTCGATTCGTCGTCCGGCCTGGTCCTGCTGGCCGCTACCAACCGGCCGGAAGTGCTCGACCCGGCCCTGCTGCGCGCCGGCCGCTTCGACCGCCAGGTGCTCGTCGACCGCCCCGACAAGAAGGGCCGCATCGCGATTCTCGAGGTGCACATGAAGAAGATCACCCTCTCCGCCGACACTGACGCCGAGAAGGTCGCCGCCCTCACTCCGGGCTTCTCGGGCGCGGATCTGGCCAACCTGTGCAACGAAGCCGCCCTGGTGGCCACCCGCCGCGACGGCGAATCGGTGACGGTGAATGACTTCACCGTCGCGGTTGAGCGCATCATCGCCGGCCTCGAGAAGAAGAATCGCGTCCTCAACGAACACGAGCGCACCGTCGTGGCATACCACGAGATGGGCCACGCGCTGGTCGCCATGGGCCTGCCCGGCACAGATCCGGTACACAAGATCAGCATCATCCCGCGGGGCGTCGGCGCGCTCGGCTACACCATCCAGCGGCCTACCGAAGACCGCTTCCTGATGACCCGCGCCGAGCTGGAAAACAAGATGGCCGTGCTGCTGGGTGGCCGCGCCGCCGAACTGCTGGTGTTCGGCGAAGTGTCCACCGGCGCCGCCGACGACCTGCAGAAAGTCACCTCCATCGCCCGTTCCATCGTGATGCGCTTCGGCATGCACGAGCAGCTCGGCAACGTCGTTTACGACAGCGACAAGAGCAACTTCCTCGGCCAGAACGCTGCCCCGCCGCAGGAGCGCAACTACTCCGAAGAGACCGCCCGCGAGATCGACTGCGCCGTGCGCCAGATCGTCGCCCACGCCTTCTCGCGCAGCTCGGCCATCCTTGGCGAGCGGCGGGAAATCCTCGAAGAAACGGCCCGCGACCTGCTGGCCCGCGAAACCCTGGACGAAGCCGACCTGAAGGCCATCCACGCCCGGGTAACAAACACCTGATCAGGGCCGGGTGCAGCTACAATCCCCCACAGTGCGCTGAAAAGCGTGCCCTGCCTGACTCCGCATCGTGGACGGCAGGGCGAACCAAGACCCGGTCCCACTCTGGAGGAATTGCCCATGTCCTGTACCCGCAAGCCTGCCCTCATCGCCCTGGCGATGGCCGCCCTGTTCGCCCAGCCCGTCTTCGCCCAGGAGTCGCCGACCCTGAAGAAGATCAAGGACAGCGGCGCCATCGCCCTCGGCCACCGGGAATCCTCCATCCCCTTCTCCTACTACGACGACAAGCAGCAGGTCGTCGGCTACAGCCAGGAGCTGATGCTCAAGGTCGTCGACGCGGTCAAGGCCGAGCTCAAGATGCCCAGCCTCGCCGTCAAGCTCACCCCCGTCACCTCGCAGAACCGCATCCCGCTGGTGCAGAACGGCACCGTCGACATCGAGTGCGGCTCCACCACCAACAATGCCGAACGGGGCCGCCAGGTCGCCTTCTCCAACACCATCTTCATCATCGGCACCCGCCTGATGACCAAGAAGGAGTCCGGCATCAAGGATTTCCCCGATCTGGCCGGCAAGAACGTGGTGACCACCGCCGGCACCACCTCCGAGCGCCTCATCCGCAAGATGAACGAGGACAAGAAGCTCGCCATGAACATCATCAGCGCCAAGGATCACGGCGAGGCCTTCCTCACCCTCGAAACCGGCCGCGCCGTCGCCTTCATGATGGACGACGCCCTGCTCTACGGCGAGCTGGCCAAGGCCCGGCGCCCCGCCGAATGGACCATCGTCGGCACGCCCCAGAGCTTCGAGGCCTACGGCTGCATGATGCGCAAGGACGATCCGGCCTTCAAGAAGGTGGCCGACGCGGCGCTGGCCAAGGCCATGACCTCCGGCGAGGCCGAGGCCATCTACAAGAAGTGGTTCACCCAGCCCATTCCCCCCAAGGGCCTGAACCTCAACTTCCCCATCTCCGACGCCATGCTCAAGCTCTACAAGGCGCCCAACGACAAGCCCTTCGAATAAACCAGAGCAGCCAGCATGAGCTACCAGTGGAACTGGAGCATCTTCAGCAGCCCGGTGCCGACCGGAGAAACCACCTACTTCGGGTGGATGCTCTCCGGTCTGCAAACCACGATAACCCTGTCTCTGTGCGCCTGGGTCATGGCCCTGGCGCTGGGCAGCCTGATGGGCGTGCTTCGCACGGTGCCCAACAAGTGGCTGTCGGGTCTGGCCGCTGCCTACGTGGAGGTGTTCCGCAACATTCCACTATTGGTGCAATTGTTCATCTGGTACTTCGTGCTGCCCGAGTTGCTACCCTTCGGCCTCGGCGACGCCTTCAAGCAGCAGCTTAACCCGCTCACCCAGCAGTTCCTGTCAGCCATGGTGTGCCTGGGTTTCTTCACCAGTGCGCGGGTCTGCGAGCAGGTGCGTGCCGGCATCAACTCCCTCCCCCACGGCCAGAAGAACGCCGGCCTGGCGCTGGGCTTCACGCTGCCGCAAACCTACCGCCACGTGCTCCTGCCGATGGCCTTCCGGCTGGTCGTGCCGCCGCTCACTTCCGAATTCCTCAACATCTTCAAGAACTCCGCCGTGTGCTCGACCATCGGCCTGCTCGAACTCGCCGCGCAGGGGCGCCAGCTGGTGGATTACACCGCCCAGCCCTACGAATCCTTCATCGCCGTAACCCTGCTTTACGTGCTCATCAACGTGGTGGTCATGACGCTGATGCGCCACCTCGAAAACAAGACCCGCGTGCCGGGCTACCTGGGAGGTAAATGAGATGTACGACTTCGACTGGTCTTCCATCCCCGGCGCCCTGCCCTTCCTGTGGGAGGGCATGAAGATCTCGCTGGAGATCACCGTCAGCGCCGTCATCTTCGGCGTCGTGTGGGGCACCTTGCTGGCCATGATGCGGCTCGCACCGGTCAAGCCGCTGGCGTGGTTTGCCGCCGGCTACGTGAACCTGTTCCGCTCCATTCCGCTGGTGATGGTGCTGCTGTGGTTCTTCCTGATCGTGCCGCAGCTGCTGCGGAGCTTCTTCAACCTCGACCCCAACACCGACGTGCGTCTTACGTCGGCGATGATCGGCTTCGCGCTGTTCGAGTCGGCCTATTACTCGGAAATCATCCGCGCCGGCATCCAGAGCGTGCCCAAGGGCCAGGTGGCCGCCGCCTCGGCGCTGGGCATGACCTACGCGCAGGCGATGCGCCTGGTGGTGTTGCCCCAGGCCTTCCGCAACATGGTTCCGCTGCTGCTCACCCAGGCCATCGTGCTGTTCCAGGACACCTCGCTGGTCTACATGTCGGCCCTCGCCGACTTCTTCGGCGCGGCCTACAAGGTCGGCGACCGGGATGGCCGGCTGGTGGAATTGCTGCTGTTTGCCGGCGCGGTTTACTTCTTCATCTGCTTTGCGGCCTCGCAACTGGTGCGCCGCTACCAAAAGAAACTCAACGCCCACGTGGCGCACTGACCCCAAGGAGCCCGACATGATCTCCATCGACAACGTTTCCAAGCACTACGGCAGCTTCCAGGTTCTTACCGACTGCACCACCCAGGTCAAGAAGGGCGAAGTCATCGTCGTCTGCGGCCCGTCCGGCAGCGGCAAGTCCACCCTCATCAAGTGTGTGAACGGGCTGGAACCCTTCCAGTCCGGCGCGATCACCGTAGATGGCATCTCGGTGGGCGACCCGAAGACCAATCTCTCCAAGCTGCGCAGCCGGGTCGGCATGGTCTTCCAGCACTTCGAGCTGTTCCCGCACATGAGCATCACCGACAACCTGTCCATCGCCCAGGAGAAGGTCCTCGGCCGCTCGAAGGACGAAGCCCGCGCCAAGGGTCTCAAGCTGCTCGAACGGGTCGGCCTCAAGGCTCATGCCGAGAAATTCCCCGGCCAGCTGTCCGGCGGCCAGCAGCAGCGCGTGGCCATCGCCCGCGCGCTGTGCATGGACCCGATCTGCATGTTGTTCGACGAACCCACCTCGGCCCTCGACCCGGAAATGATCAACGAGGTGCTCGACGTGATGGTCGAGCTGGCCCAGGAGGGCATGACGATGATGTGCGTCACCCACGAGATGGGCTTTGCGCGCAAGGTCGCCAACCGGGTGATCTTCATGGACAAGGGCCTGATCGTCGAGGACGACAGCAAGGACGCCTTCTTCAACAACCCGCGTTCGGAACGGGCCCAGCAGTTCCTCGCCAAGATCCTGCAGCACTGACACACCCGGCTGTGGCGCACTCCCGCATCCACATTATCGCCACTGGCGGCACCATCGCCGGGGAGGCTGACCCGGCCAGTGGCGGCGTTCGCTACACGGCCGGCGTGCGTTCGGTGGACACCCTCATCGCCGCCGTGCCTGGTCTGGCAGAAGTGGCCGATATCTCGGCAGAGCAAATCCTCGCGCTGGACAGCAAGGACATCACTCCGGCCGACTGGCTGCTGATTCTCACTTGCGCGCGTAGCTCCCTGGCAGATCCGGCCATCGACGGCCTCGTGATCCTCCACGGCACGGACACGATGGAGGAAACCGCGTATTTCCTGCACCTGAGCCTGCCCGCCGGCAAGCCGGTGGTTCTCACCGGCGCCATGCGCCCAGCCGACCACCCGCAGGCCGACGGCCCTGCCAACCTGCTCGCTGCCGTGCGTCTGGCAGCAGACGACACAGCGCAGGACAAAGGGGTACTGGTGGTGATGAATCAAACGCCACACGCAGCACGCTGGCTGGGCAAGGCGCGCACCACGGGGCTGGAGGCCTTCGAATCGTCCCGACCATGGCACGACGCACGGCCCGATGGCCGCTTCCACGAAGTCGATGTTTCTGCCCTGCCCCGGGTGAACATCCTGCCCGGCTACGCAGGCGCCCCGGCTGAACTGATCGACGCCTGCGTTGCGGCCGGGGCCCGCGGGCTGGTACTGGCCCTCACCGGGCACGGCAGCGTCCCCGCTGCCTGGCTACCGGCCTTGCGACGGGCAAAAGAAGACGGTGTCGCCATCCTGCGCGCCAGCCGCTGCGCCGGCCCGGTAATCCACAATGCCAACGCAGACGACGACGCTCAAGGCTGGTTGACCGCTGGCGACCTGCCACCGCCAAAGGCTCGCATCGCCCTGATGCTGGCCCTCGCAGGCAACGGGTCGGGTGACACGCTACACGCCCACCTGCCCGAGCTCTGACTCAGCCCTTCTTCCTCGCAAACGCCACGCGGGCTTCCTCAAGAATCTGCGCCAGCTCTTCCCGGGCCTCGAGCGAGGACTGGATGAGCTTGCCCTCGTCGTGGGAGATCGCCTGCTGACGGGCCAGCACGTCCGCATCGTGGCGAGCAAAGCGGCTGACCATCTGCTCGGCGAGGGCCGGCGGCTCGTGGAGAAGCTCCAGCGTCCACCGGGCCATTTCCAGGCTCGACGGCAGGGTCTCGCGAATCTGCCGTTCGATCCCCAGGTCCATCAGCCGGCCGGCGTGGAAGCGGTTGCGCGCCCGGGCGACGATCTGCACATGGGGGAAATGCTTACGCACCAGCTCGGCGGTACGCAGGGATGCCTCCACGTCATCGATGGCAAGCACAAAAACCTTGGCCTGACTCAACTGGGCGGCATGCAGCAGGTCCAGGTGCGCGGCATCCCCGTAGAACACCTTCAAACCGAAGCGCCGCACCGTATCCACCTGGCCGGCGTCCGCATCCAGCGCCGTAAAGCTGACGCCCCGCGCCAGCAGCAAGCGCCCGATGATCTGCCCGACCCGCCCGAAGCCGGCGATCACCACTTCGCTCGATTCGTCGGGCATATCATCGAAGGCCCGGACCGGCAGCTTGTTTCTTTCAGCCCGGGCAAGCCGGTCACCGATCAGTAGCAACAGCGGCGAGGCCGCCATGGACAAGGCCACCACGAGGGTCAGCTTGTCGGCCTGCACCTCACCCAGCACCCGGAAGGACTGGGCCGCATCGAACAGAACGAAGGCGAACTCCCCCCCCTGGGCCAAGGCCAGGGCGAGCATGCGCGCATCACCCGCCGCGCCGCCCATCAGCCGGCGCAGTACGTAAAGCACCGCTACTTTGACAAGGATGAGGCCGGCGGTGAGGCCGAGGATCTGCATCGGAAACTGCACCAGCAGCCCCAGGTTGGTGGACATCCCCACCGCCATGAAAAAGAGACCGAGGAGAAGCCCCTGGAAGGGTGCAATGGATGCCTCCAGCTCGTGCCGGAACTCCGAATCTGCCAGCAGGACGCCCGCGACAAAAGCGCCGAGCGACATGGACAGACCGCCAGCCTGCATCATCAGCGCCAACCCGAGCACCGTAACCAGTGCAGCGGCGGTGAACATCTCCCGGCTGTTCACCCGCGCCACGTAACGGAAAAGGTTGTCCAGCAGCGGCCGGCCCACTACCGCCACCACCAGGAGCAGACCGAGGCCGACCGCCGGGTGGGTAAGCGCCGTGGACTTGCCAGTACCAAACAGGGGAATCAGGGCCAGCAGCGGAATCACCGACAGATCCTGGAACAACAGGATGGCGAAAGCCTCACGGCCGTAGCGCGTCGACAGCTCGCGCCGCTCGGCAAGAGTTGGCAATACGAAAGCCGTAGATGACAGCGCCAGGATGATCCCGACGACGCTCGCTGCAGGCAGGGACAGCCCCAGGAGGTAACGCCCGGCCCCCGCCAAGGCCGCTGCAACACCAAACAGTTGCAGGGCCCCGAGCCCGAACACCGGACGACGCAAAGCCCACAGGCGCGAGGGTTTGAGCTCCAGGCCAATCACAAAAAGCAGCAGAACCACACCGAGTTCGGCGGTGTGAAGCAGGTTGTCCGGATCGCGTACCAGCTTGACGCCAAAGGGCCCGATCAGCATGCCCACGGCCAGATAGCCCAGCACCGTACCCAGCCCGGCTCTTTTGAAGAGAGGGACGAACAGTACGGAAGCCAGCAACAAGGCAGCAAAGGTGGTCAGGGATTGCATGGCAGGAGACTGGACGACTACATGACTTGCAAGTTTCTCACAATCCACCCCCGCAATCTGCCGCAGAAGGATCTGGAAACAATACAGGCTTGGGTCGTCGGGCCTGGGCACAAAAGAAACTGTCAGAAATCTTTACGGCACCGCGCAAACCCTGCTCATACAACAAGATCATCAAACTCAGCACGCCATATGCCTTTAATTCACTGCTACCCTCGTCAGCGATACCACCAACGCGACCGAAACCTTCTACCTCGGCGGTCAGCCCGCGGCAGGCACCACGCCACTGAACTCTGCCCTTCCCGTTCCGACCGGCGCCGATACTGACTTCACCAGTCAGGGGTATGACGACGGTGACTGGATCTACGTGCACACCGGCATCTGTGTATCCTCCAGCAACCAGTTCGTCAGCTTCCCGGACAGCACTGGCGCCAGCACCGCCGGCCAGAGCAACTACGTCCAGACCAACCTGGGAAATGGCATACATCAATGGTGGCGGCGAAAGCGCCTGGATCGCTCCGGTCTGCTAAAGACCCGGATCCTCACCGCCCCCCGCCAGCGCGGCATCAACCACCCGCCGGCTCAGATGCGGGGCAAAGCATTCGATAAACGCATACACGTAACCCCGCAGCCAGGCATTACGGCGTAAACCGATACGCGTCGTGCTGAAGGCAAAAAGGTGCGAAGCATCGACCATGCCCAGATCCCTGTCCACCGCCGGATCGAAGGCCATCTTCGCCACGATGCCCACTCCCAGCCCCATCGCCACGTAGGTCTTGATCACGTCCGAGTCGATGGCGGTGAGCACCACGTTTGGCTTCAGACCACGTCCCATGAAGGCTTCGTTGATCTTGTTGCGGCCCGTGAAAGCGAAGTCGTAGGTCACCAGGGGATAGCTGGCGATGGCATCGAGGGTCAGCGGCTTCGTCTCCAGGATCGGATGACGTAGGGGTGCGATCACGCAGCGGTTCCACTGGTAGCAAGGCAGCATCACGATATCCTCGTGCTCGGCGATGGCCTCGGTGGCAATGGCGATGTCGGCCACGCCCGACAGCACGTACTCGCACACCTGCCGCGGATTGCCCTGGTGGAAGGACAGGCGCACGTTCGGATAACGGGTCATGAAGGCCTGCACGACTGGCGGCAGTGCGTAGCGGGCCTGGGTGTGCGTAAAGGCAATCGACAAGCTGCCGGTCGCCTCGTTGCTGAATTCGGCGCCAACCTCGCGCAGGTTGTCGACTTCCTGCAAAATGCGCGCCGCGATGGCGAGAACCTGCTTGCCGGGCTCGGTGATTTCCACCAGGCGCTTGCCGTGACGCACGAAAATCTCGACGCCCAGCTCCTCCTCCAGCAGGCGGACCTGCTTGGAGACGCCGGGCTGGGATGTGAACAAGGCCTCGGCCGCCTCCGACACGTTCAGCCGGTGACGCGCCACCTCGAATACATACCGCAGCTGTTGAATGTTCAACATTGCCCCTTATAACTTTTTATTCTATCAGTTTAACCAAAAACATCTTCTTGGCTCTAACCAGACCCTTTACGATGCAGTGCACAAGTAAATTGGTCTCATCATGAGTATTGCTTACACAATCGCTGGTTTTGCCGTAGGCGCCATTGTCGGCCTGACAGGCGTCGGCGGGGGCTCGCTAATGACGCCCTTGCTGGTGCTGTTGTTCGGCATCAACCCGTCCGTCGCGGTCGGTACCGATCTGCTCTACGCCGCCATCACCAAAGCGGGCGGCACTGTAGCCCACGGCATGAAGGGCACGGTAGACTGGGCGATTACGCGACACTTGGCGATGGGCAGCATTCCTGCGGCGGCTCTGACACTGCTGCTCGTCGGCACCTTTGCCCCCGGTGGCATTGAAGGCGCCGCCAGCATGATCAAGTTCTCCCTCGGCATCGCACTGCTGCTGACCGCCGTAGCAATCATCTTTCGCAAGCAGATCCAGGACTACGCCCTGCGTCACAGCAGCGGAGTGGAAAATCCGCGACGCACCACCGCGCTGACCATCCTCACTGGCGCCGTGCTGGGCGTACTGGTTTCGATTTCGTCGGTAGGTGCCGGCGCCCTCGGCGTCAGCGCCCTGTTCTTTTTGTACCCCCGCCTGCCGACACTGCGTATCGTCGGCAGCGACATCGCCCACGCGGTGCCCCTGACGCTGGTTGCCGGCATCGGCCACTGGTTCCTGGGCAGCGTGGACTGGTCGCTTCTGGGCAGTCTGCTGATCGGCTCCCTCCCCGGCATCTGGCTCGGGAGCCATATTTCCACCCGTGTCCCCGACCGGGTACTGCGTCCGATTCTGGCAACCATGCTGGTCTTGGTAGGCAGCAAGTTGATTGCGGCCTGACCGGGCCTACGAACAAACCAGGAAAAAGAAATGTACCGTTACGACCCCTACGACCAGAAGATCGTCAACGAACGCGTAGCCCAGTTCCGTGATCAGACCCGCCGTTATCTGGCAGGTGAGCTGACCGACGAAGAGTTCCGCCCCCTGCGCCTGCAGAACGGCCTGTACATCCAGCGCCATGCGCCGATGCTGCGGGTCGCCGTGCCTTACGGCCTGCTGTCGTCCACGCAGGTGCGCAAGATGGCCCACATCGCCCGCACCTACGACAAGGGCTACGCCCACATCACCACCCGCCAGAACGTGCAGTTCAACTGGCCCGAACTGAAGCTGGTGCCCGAGATCCTCGCCGAACTCGCCACGGTTGAAATGCACGCCATCCAGACCTCCGGCGCGTGCATCCGCAACATCACCTCCGACCCCTTCGCCGGCGTCGCCGGTGACGAGCTGATCGACCCGCGTCCGTGGGGCGAGATCCTCCGTCAGTGGAGCACCTTCCACCCGGAATTCGCCTTCCTGCCGCGCAAGTTCAAGATCGCCATCAATGGCGCCCGGGAAGACCGCGCCGTCATCCAGTGCCACGACATCGGCCTCGAACTGAAGCGCGACGCTGCCGGTGAAATCGGCTTCCGCGTGCTGGTCGGCGGCGGCATGGGCCGCACCCCGGTGATCGGCGCCGAGATCAGCGCCTTCGTGCCGTGGCAGCACATCATTACCTACTGCGAAGCCATCCTGCGTGTTTACAACCGCTACGGCCGTCGCGACAACCTCTACAAGGCGCGCATCAAGATCCTCGTCAAGGCCCTCGGCATCGACGAATTCCGGCGCCAGGTTGAAGAGGAATGGGTCTTCGGCAAGAACGGCCCGAACACCCTCACCGAAGCCGAAGTCGCCCGCGTTGCCGGCCACTTCACCACGCCCGCCTACGAAAGCCTGCCGGCCGACGATGCCGGCTACGTCAGCCAGCGCGCAGCCAACCCGGCCTTCGCCGCGTGGACGCGCCGCAATGTACTGGCCCACAAGGTGCCCGGCTACGCAGTGGTTGTAGTGTCTCTCAAGGATCCGTCCCGCGCCCCCGGTGACGTCACCGACGTGCAGCTAGATCTGGTTGCCGACTGGGCCGATACCTACAGCTTCGGTGAAATCCGCGCCACCCACGAACAGAACCTTGTCCTCGCCGACGTCAAGCAATCCGAGCTCTTCGCCCTGTGGGAAAAGGCCCGTGCCGCCAATCTGGCGACACCGACCTTCGGCCTCCTGACCGACATCATCTGCTGCCCGGGTGGCGATTTCTGCTCGCTGGCCAACGCCAAGTCGATCCCCATCGCCAACGCCATCCAGGCGCGCTTCGACGACCTCGACTACCTCTACGACATCGGCGACATCGAGCTCAACATCTCCGGCTGCATGAACTCCTGCGGCCACCATCACGTAGGCCACATCGGCGTCCTCGGCGTCGACAAGAACGGTGAAGAGTGGTACCAGGTCAGCCTCGGCGGCAGCCAGGGCAACCACACCAGCATCGGCAAGGTCATCGGCCGCTCTTTTGCAGCAGCCGAAATGCCCGACGTGGTTTCGAAGATCATCAATGTTTATCTGGCTCAGCGCCAGGACGGTGAGCGCTTCATCGAAACCGTCCGCCGCACCGGCCTCGACCCCTTCAAGCTTGGCGTGTATGGCGAAGCCGCCGTCAAGGAAAGGAAGCAAAATGCCTAAGATCATCAAGAACGGCCAACTGATCGACGACGAGGCCCGGATTCTCATCCTCGACGAAAGCCAGGCGCCTGAAGAGCTGACCCTCGCCGCCGGCCCGGTATTCGTGCCCTTCGCCGTCTGGCAGGCCCACAGCGGCCAGCTCTCCGGCCGTGCCGACCTCGGCGTGTGGCTCGACAGCCATGAAGACGTGGCAGAACTCGTCCCGGATCTGGGCAGCATCGCCGCCATCGCCATCAACTTCCCCAAGTTCACCGACGGTCGCGCCTATTCCGCCGCCGCCTTGCTGCGTACCCGCTACGGCTTCAAGGGCGAGATCCGCGCTATCGGCGACGTGCTGCGTGATCAGTTTTTCTTCATGCAACGCTGCGGCTTCGACGCCATCCAGCCCAAGGTCGGCAAGTACTCCGATGCCCAACTGGAAGAAGCCCTGGCCAGCCTGAAGGATTTCTCCGCCCCCTATCAGGCTGCGGTGGACCAGCCGGAACCCCTGTTCCGCCGCGCCCAGCGCGCCGCGTAAGCAAGGAAACACCATGCATCCGAACCAGAACCCAAAGCTCGACGATCCCGTGCTGCTGGCCAGCCTCGAAGCCAAGGTCGCCATTCTGAAGGCCGATCTCGCCGCCGCCGCGGTCGAATTCCCGGCCATCACCATGGCCAACAGCCTGGGCGCCGAAGACATGGTCCTCACCGACGTCATCGCCACCAGCAAGCTGGCCATCGAGATCTTCTCGCTGGATACCGGCCGCCTGCCGCTGGAAACCTACGATCTGATGGCCAGGGTGCAAGAGCACTACGGCCTCAAGCTGAAGTTCTACTACCCGAAGCACGAGGCAGTGGAAAGTTTCACCCGCGAAAACGGCATCAACGGCTTCTACGACAGCGTCGAGCTGCGCAAGGCCTGTTGCCACGCCCGCAAGGTCGAGCCCCTGGGCCGTGCCCTGGCCGGCAAGCAGGCCTGGATCACCGGCCTGCGTGCAGAGCAATCCACCACCCGCACCGACCTGCCCAAGCAGCAGTTCGACGAAGGCAACGGTCTCATCAAGCTCAACCCCCTGTCGGCCTGGTCCGAGAAGGAAGTCTGGGCCTACATCCGCCTCAACAAGGTTCCGTACAACGCCCTCCACGACAAGTTCTACCCGAGCATCGGCTGTGCGCCCTGTACGCGCCCGGTTTCCATCGGGGAAGACGTGCGTGCCGGACGCTGGTGGTGGGAAAATCCGGAAACCAAGGAATGCGGCCTGCACGTCAAGAAGTGATGGCGCACAGCAACGAAACAACTACCGAGTAAAGCAATGTCGACGCTCACCAAACAAACCCTGAGCCACCTGGACTGGCTCGAATCCGAAGCCATCCACATCATGCGTGAAGTGGCCGGCCAGTGCAGCAACCCCGTGCTGCTGTTCTCCGGCGGCAAGGATTCCCTGTGCCTGCTGCGCCTGGCCGAAAAGGCCTTCCGCCCGGGCCGCTTCCCCTTCCCCTTGATGCACATTGACACCGGCCACAACTACAAGGAAGTCACCGATTTCCGCGACAAGCGCGCCGCCGAACTCGGCGAGCGCCTGATCGTGCGTTCAGTGGAAGACTCCATGGCCCGCGGCACCGTCGTCCTCAAGAACGAAGGCGAATCCCGCAACAAGCACCAGTCGGTCACCCTGCTCGAAGCCATCGAGGAATTCGGCTTCGACGCCTGCATCGGCGGCGCCCGTCGCGACGAGGAAAAAGCCCGCGCCAAGGAGCGGATCATGAGCTTCCGCGACGAATTCGGCCAATGGGATCCGAAGAACCAGCGCCCCGAGCTGTGGAACCTCTACAACGCCCGCAGCCACAAGGGCGAGAACATCCGCGCCTTCCCGATCAGCAACTGGACGGAAATGGACGTCTGGCAGTACATCGAGCGTGAAAAGCTCGAACTGCCCAGCATCTACTTCTCGCACATCCGCCCGATCGTCATGCGCGGCGGCGCCATGGTGCCGGTGACCGACATCACCCCCGCCAGGGCCGACGAAGAGATCGTCCAGATGCAGGTGCGCTTCCGCACCGTCGGCGACATCACCTGTACCGCACCGGTGCTCAGTGACGCCGATACCGTCGAGAAGATCGTCATCGAAACCGCCACCACCACCATCACCGAACGCGGCGCCACCCGCCTCGATGACCAGACTTCCGACGCCTCCATGGAGCAGCGCAAGAAGGAAGGGTATTTCTAAGATCATGACCAGCGCCCACACCTCCCTCACCCAGATAGAAGACCGCGGCCTGCTGCGCTTCCTGACCTGCGGCAGCGTCGATGACGGCAAGAGCACCCTGATCGGCCGCCTGCTGTTCGACAGCAAGACCATCCTGGCCGACACGCTCACTGCCATCGAGCGCACCTCCACCAAGCGCGGCCTGACCGCCGTCGACCTGTCCCTCCTCACCGACGGCCTGCAGGCCGAGCGCGAGCAGGGCATCACCATCGACGTCGCCTACCGCTACTTCTCCACCGGCACGCGCAAGTACATCATTGCCGACGCCCCGGGGCACGAGCAGTACACCCGCAACATGGTGACCGCGGCCTCCACCGCCAACGTCGCCATCATCCTGATCGACGCGCGCAAGGGCGTCCTCACCCAGACCCGTCGCCACAGCTACCTGGCCAAACTGGTCGGCATTCCCCACGTTATCGTTGCAGTTAACAAGATGGACCTGGTCGATTACAGCCAGGCCACCTACGACGGCATCGTTGCCGATTACACCGCCTTTGCCGAGCAGATCGGCCTCACCGACGTGCGCTTCATCCCGCTGTCGGCCCTTGTCGGCGACATGATCGTGGACCGCGGCGAGCGCCTCGACTGGTACACCGGCCCGACGCTCATCGACATCCTCGAAGCCGCCCCGGCAGCCCACACCGAAAAGGCCGAGAGCTTCCGCTTCCCGGTTCAGTACGTGTGCCGCCCGCAAGCCTCCGACAATCCCGAACTGCACGACTATCGCGGTTTCATGGGTCGCGTCGAGTCGGGCGAAATCAAGGTCGGCGACAGCGTCACCGTACTGCCCAACGGCCGCACAACCCGCATCAAGGACGTCCAGCTCTATGGCGAATCCATTGGCAAGGCGATCCACGAGCAGTCCGTCACCCTGCTCCTCGAAGACGAGATCGACATCTCCCGTGGCGACATGATCGTCAACAGCGAAGAAGTCCCTGCCCAGAGCAAGCAAGTTGAAGCCATGGTGTGCTGGCTGTCCGAAACGCCCCTGTCACCGGCACGCACCTACTGGCTGCGCCACACCACCCGTGAGGTCAAAGCCAAGGTCGCCAGCATTGCTCACCGTGTGGACATCAACTCCCTCTCCAGGGATGCCGCAAGCACCCTGGCAATGAACGATATCGCACAGCTGACCCTGAAACTGGCCCAGCCCATCTTCGCGGACAACTACACGGAATCCCGTCCCACAGGTGCATTCATCCTGATCGACGAATCTACCAACAACACGGTCGGAGCAGGGATGATCATCGGCTGATCAAAGCCGCATCCAGCACAAACAAAAGGCCCGCCGGGAGAACATCCCCGGCGGGCCTTTTGTTATCCCGCACAGCACCTAAGAACAGCATTCACAGAAGCGCCCACGGTAAGCACCCGGCAAACCCGTCTTCCCGCAGACCCCTAGCTCGCTAAACATAGTGTCCACTTCGACAACTAGTGGACACTTTCATGAACGTCACGAAGCCCAGCCGTATCCGTCGCACCCACACAAAAACCTTCAAGAGATCCTTGATCGAAGCCTGCAACGAACCGAGCGCCTCGGTCGCTGGCGTCGCCCTCGCTAATGGAGTCAGCGCCAGCCTTGGAGGGGAAGAGATTCTCGAACATGGCAGGCCTCCGAAATTAAGAAGGCCCACCGTAAGCACCCGGCCAACCCATCTTCCCCCGGCCTCTTAGCTCGCTAACCATAG
>JAOAUC010000002.1 GCA_030157785.1 Zoogloea oleivorans | reverse complement strand
TTACCAAGATCCTGATTGCAAACCGCGGCGAAATCGCCTGCCGCGTCATCAAGACCGCCCGCAAGATGGGCATCAAGACCGTCGCCGTCTATTCCGAGGCCGACAAGGACGCCCTCCACGTGGACCTGGCCGACGAGGCCGTGTGCATCGGACCGGCGGCCTCGAAAGAGTCCTACCTGGTCATGGACAAGATCATCGCCGCCTGCAAGCAGACCGGCGCCCAGGCGGTCCATCCGGGCTACGGCTTCCTGTCGGAGAACGCCGAGTTCTCCCGCCGCCTCGAAGAGGAAGGCATCAAGTTCATCGGGCCGAAGCATTACTCCGTCGGCAAGATGGGCGACAAGATCGAGTCCAAGAAGCTGGCGCTCGAAGCCAAGGTCAACACCATCCCCGGCTACAACGAAGCGATTGCCGGCCCCGAGCAGGCCGTTGAAATCGCCAAGGGTATCGGTTACCCGGTGATGATCAAGGCCTCGGCCGGTGGTGGCGGCAAGGGCCTGCGCGTGGCCTTCAACGACCAGGAAGCCTTCGAAGGCTTCACGTCGTGTGTGAACGAAGCCAAGAACGCCTTCAACGACGACCGCGTCTTCATCGAGAAGTACGTGCTGGAACCGCGCCACATCGAGATCCAGGTGCTCGGCGACTCCTTCGGCAACTACGTCTACCTGAACGAGCGTGATTGCTCCATCCAGCGCCGTCACCAGAAGGTCATCGAAGAGGCGCCGTCGCCCTTCGTCGATCCGGCGATGCGCAAGGCCATGGGCGAGCAGGCTGTGGCCCTGGCCCGTGCCGTGCAGTACGAATCGGCCGGTACGGTCGAGTTCGTGGTCGGTGCCGACAAGAGCTTCTACTTCCTGGAAATGAACACCCGTCTCCAGGTGGAACACCCCGTCACCGAGCTGATCACCGGCGTCGACCTGGTCGAGCTGATGATTCGCGTTGCCGCTGGCGAAAAGCTGCCGCTGACCCAGGATGAAGTGCAGCTCAACGGCTGGTCCATGGAATGCCGGATCAACGCCGAAGACCCGTTCCGCGGCTTCCTGCCGTCCACCGGTCGTCTGGTCAAGTTCCAGCCGCCGAAGGAAATCGACGGCCAGGTGCGTGTCGATACCGGCGTCTACGACGGCGGCGAAATCTCGATGTTCTACGACTCGATGATCGCCAAGCTGATCGTGCACGGCGCCACCCGCGAGCAGGCCATCTCGCGCATGCGTGATGCGCTGAACGGCTTCGTGATTCGCGGCATCTCCTCGAACATTCCGTTCCAGGCCGCGCTGATGCAGCACCCGCGCTTCCAGTCCGGCAACTTCAACACCGGCTTTATCGCCGAGGAATACCCGAAGGGCTTTGACGCCTCGATGGTGCCCCACGATGATCCGGCGTTGCTGGTTTCTGTGGCTGCCTACGTCTACCGTGCCTTCACCGACCGTTCCGCGTCGATCTCCGGCCAGTTGCAGGGCCATGAGCGCCTCGTCAGCGACAGCTGGATGGTCGTCCGCCTCAAGAAGGAAGGCAACGAGCATCACCCGGTGATCGCCAAGCCGATCCCCGGCGGCTATCACGTCGAGTACAAGGGCGAGACCTACGAGCTCAAGTCCGACTGGAAGCTCGGTGAGTCCCTGTTCAACGGCACCTGCAACGGCGAGCCTTTCACCCTTCAGGTGGAGCGTCACAAGACCCGCTACAGCCTGTTCCATTGGGGCACCCGTGCCGACTTCATGGTGATGAGCGCCCGCGCTGCCGAACTGCTGGCGCTGATGCCCGAGAAGCTGCCGCCCGACCTCTCCAAGTTCCTGCTGTCCCCGATGCCGGGCCTGCTGCGTGAAGTGGCAGTGACGGTGGGTCAGGACGTGAAGGCCGGCGAGAAGCTGGCGGTCATCGAAGCGATGAAGATGGAAAACATCCTCAAGGCCGAGCAGGACTGCAAGGTCAAGAAGATCCTCGCCTCTGCCGGTGGCAGCCTGGCGGTGGACGAGATCATCATCGAGTTCGAATAAGCATTGCAGGGGCTGCACCGGGCGTCTCCCGCGCGGTGTAGCCGACTGGTTTCATTCGATGGGGAGGGAGACTCGTCCTTGTGGCGGGTTCCTGTCGAGGGAGTGGGGTCGTCTTCGGACGGCCCCTTTTTTTGCTTCCGGGCTTTGTGCAGGCTTCAGCCGTAACGCCGGGCGGCTTCCACCGCCAGGCCGGCGCCGATGCTGCCGAACAAGTCGCCCTCCACACTGCGCGCCTGCGGCAGCTCGGCGGCGATCCGCTCGCGCAACTGGGGCACGCCGCTGGCGCCGCCGGTGAAGTAGAGGGTGTCCACCTGGTCGCGGGCAATGCCGGCCTGGTCGAGAAGGCTGCTCACCGTCGCCGCGACCCGTTCCACCAGGCTGCGGGTGGCCAGGGTGAAGTCTTCGCGGGTGATGTCGTGGTGCAGCCCGGGTTCCAGGCGGTCCAGATGCAGGCGCGTGCTGGCGTCGGTGGACAGGTCGATCTTGGCCTGTTCGACTTGCAGGGCCAACCAGTGGCCTTCCCGCTGGCCAATCAGGCGGGCCAGGCGGTCGAGCTCGCGGCGGGCGGCGGCGTCCCGGTAAATGCTCTGGAAGTCGGCAAAGGCCTGACGGGTGTAGGCGAAGTTGATGGTGTGCCAGGTGGCCAGGTGGAAGAACAGGCCCGACGGCACTTCGGCGCCGCTTTTCATCAGCCCCTTATAGCCGAGCAAAGGCATCACGCACTCCAGGCTCAGGGCCCGGTCGAAGTCGGTGCCGCCCACGTGCAGGCCGGCGTTGCCAAGCAGATCGTCACGCCGGTCCAGGTGTCTGGCGCGCTCCGGCGACAGGCGAACGAGGGAAAAGTCGGCGGTACCGCCGCCGATGTCGGCGATCAGCACCAGCTCTTCCCGGTCGAGGGAGGCTTCGTAGTGCAGCGCTGCGCCGATGGGCTCGAACTGGAAACTGACGTCCTTGAAGCCGACCTGACGGGCGATGGCTTCCAGGGTGTCCTGGGCACGGCGGTCGGCTGTTTCGTTGTCATCCACGAAATGCACCGGGCGGCCGAATACGGCCTGCTCGAAGCTGCGCCCGGCCTGTGCCTCGGCACGGGCTTTCAGTTCGCCGATGAAGCTCGCCAGCAGGTCGCGGAAGGGCAGCGCACGGCCGCCGACCTCGGTGCTGCCGTCCATCAGGCTGCTGCCCAGCAGGCTCTTCAGGGCGCGCATCAGGCGGCCTTCGTAGCCTTCCAGATATTCGAGCAGCGCGTCGCGGCCGTAGTGGGTGCTTTCCTCGTCGGCGTTGAAGAAAATCGCCGAGGGCAGGGTCGGTTTGCCGTCCTCGAGGGTCAGCAGGGTGGGCTCGCCGGGGCGTAGCCAGCCGACAGTGGAGTTGGACGTGCCGAAGTCGATGCCGCAGGCGCGGGCCGGGGTCGTGCTCATGCGTATTACTGCCCGCAGCGGGCGGGAAAAGGACGGGGGCCGAATCCTACGCCAGATCGTTCATGGCGGGCGGAAATCACGGGGTTCAGTCTTTTTTCAGCAGGGCGCCGAGCCCGGCGAACGGCGAATGGGTGGCGGCGCTGGCCGGGCTTTTGGCCGACACATTGCCCTGCGTGGCTTCAAGCTGGCGCTGGTGTTCGTTGTCGTGGCAATAGAGACACAGGAGTTCCCAGTTACTGCCGTCGGACGGGTTGTTGTCGTGGTTATGGTCGCGGTGATGCACCGTGAGCTCGCGCAGGTTGGCGGGGGTGAATTCACGGGCGCAACGGCCGCAGATCCACGGGTAGATTTTGAGGGCCTTTTCGCGGTAGCCCTGGCCGCGGGTTTCGGCGGCACGGCGGGCGTCGGCGACGAGGCGGTCGAGCTTTTCAGTCATGCTTTGACTCCGGGAAAACGGCTGGCAAGGTCGGTCAGCGCATCTTCGATGGTTTTGACAGCCCAGTCCAGTTCGGCCTCGGTGATGACCAGCGGCGGGGCGAAGCGCAGCACGCTTTCGTGGGTGTCCTTGGTCATCAGGCCGCGGGCGAGGAGCGCTTCGGCGGCGACGCGGGCGTCGATCCGGCGGGTGTCGAGTTCCATGCCGATCATCAGGCCGCGGCCGCGCACTTCGCGGATCAGCGGGTTGTCGATGGCCTGCAGGCGCTGCAGGAAGTACGCACCGAGGGTGGCCGAGCGTTCGGCGAGCTTGTCGTCGGCGAGCAGCGCCAGGGCTTCGGCGGCGACGGCACTGGCCAGCGGGTTGCCGCCGAAGGTGGAGCCATGGTCGCCCGGGTGGAAGACCTGCATCACCGCTTCGTCGGCCAGGAAGGCCGACACCGGCAGGAGCCCGCCGCCTAGGGCCTTGCCGAGGATCACGCCATCGGGGCGCACGCCTTCGTGGTCGCAGGCGAGCAGGCGCCCGGTGCGGCCGAGGCCGGTTTGTACTTCATCGGCGATAAGCAGCACCTTGTGGGTGCGGCAGATTTCGGCACAGCGGGCCAGCCAGCCGGCGGGCGGAATGTTGATACCGCCTTCGCCCTGGATCGGCTCGAACAGGAAGGCCGCCGTGTTGGGCGTGATGGCGGCTTCCAGCGCCTCGGCGTCACCGAAGGGAATGCTGCGGAAGCCCGCCGGGAAGGGGCCGAAGCCGTCCCGGTACTGGGCTTCCGACGAGAAGCCGACGATGGTCGTCGAGCGGCCGTGGAAGTTGTTGTGGCAGACGATGATCTCGGCCTGCCCGTCGGGTACGCCCTTGATCTTGTAGGCCCACTTGCGGGCCGCCTTGATGGCCGTCTCGACGGCTTCCAGGCCGGTATTCACCGGCAGGGCCTGGTCGTAGCCGAGGAGCGCCGAGAGGCGCTTGAGCATCAGCGGCAGGCGGTCGTTGGAGTAGGCGCGGGAGGTCAGGGCGAGGCAGCCGGCCTGTTCCGTCAGGGCCTTCACGAGGCGCGGGTGGCTGTGGCCGAAGCTCACCGCCGAGTAGGCGCTCATCATGTCCAGGTAGCGCCGGCCTTCCACATCCCACAGCCACACGCCTGCGCCGCGGGTGAACACCACCGGCAGCGGCGCATAGTTGTGGGCGCCATAGGTCTGTTCGCGGTCGCGCAGCTGGGCCGTGGTGGGGCCGAGGGCGGCGGCGGCAAAGTCGGCCACCCAGCGGGCGCCGCTGCCATCCTTGTCGCGCTCGGGTACGTATTCGACGATCTCGAAGCCGACCAGGTCGGTGCAGTTGCGCAGGCCGTGGAGGGCGTCGCTGAGTTCCTGTGGGTCGAGGCCGTCGGGCACCAGGCAGGTGGTGGCGGGCAGCTTGGCGCAGTCGATGGCATCCAGGTCCACCGACACGCCGAAGCCGGCGGTGCCCTTGCGGGCGATGCGCATGGCCTCGCCGAGCACGGCGGACAGGCCACGGGTTTTCACTTCGGGCATGAAGAAGATTTTCACGCCGAGCTTGTTGAGCAGCGCGAGTTCTTCCGGTTCCCATGAGCGGGCGCCGACGATGACCACGTGGGCCGGGTCGAGGTGCGGGCCGGGCAGGCCGGTGAGGTTTTCGTCGCCAACGCCGAGCAGGGCCGCCATCGGCATGCCGTGGATGTTGCCGCTGTGGGTGGTGAGGTGGGTGTGGGCGTCGAGGTGGGCGTCGATCCAGATCAGCCCGAGCTTGCCCCGGGGTGCCAGGGCGCGGGCTACGCCGCGCCAGGTGCCAGCGCCGATGGCGTGGTCGCCTCCGAGGACGAGGGGGATCGCGCCTTCCTCGCAGACGCCGGCGACGGTGTTGGCCAGGTCGTGGAGCAGCGCGCTGACGGTGCCGAGTCGTTCGGTGAGGGGCGAGTGGGGGGGCTTGGGGGCCGAGGGCTCGAGCAGGGCCTGCCAGCGGGCAGGAATGCCGAGCCGGCGCAGGCGGGCTTCGAGGCCCAGGTTCTTGAGGGCCCGGGGGCCGGCAGCAGGTCCGAAGATGGGCGCTCCGAGGCAGGAGCCGACTCCGACGATACGGATCGGGCGGGAGGGCGCGAACGGGGCAGGCATGGTCTTCCTTCGGATGCAGGTTGCAGGCGCCAGAGTGGCGCTGCTACGCCTGTTGGAGCGGCCGCAGCCGCCCTTCGTTCAGTGCAGCCAGCGCCAGGCTTCGAGGGCGATGAGGGCTGCGAGAGCGCCGCCGCCGGCCACCAGCCAACGCCCCTGGCGCTGGTTTTCGGCAGACAGGCGGAGGATGTCGGCACGGGCCGTGTCGTCCCGCGGGTTGGACAGGGCCTGATGCACCAGCCGTGGCAGCTGGGGCAGGGTGGCGGCCCAGGAGGGGGCTTCGTCCTTCATGTGACGGACGAGCGCACGCCAGCCCATCTGGTCGTTCATCCAGCGTTCGAGGAAGGGCTTGGCGGTTTTCCACAGATCGAGGTCCGGGTCGAGCTGGCGCCCGAGGCCTTCGATGTTAAGCAGGGTTTTTTGCAGCAATACGAGCTGGGGCTGAACCTCCATCTCGAAGCGGCGGGCGGTCTGGAAGAGGCGCAGCAGCGTCTTGCCGAACGAGATGTCCTTGAGCGGGCGGTCGAAGATGGGTTCGCACACGGCGCGGATGGCGCCTTCGAACTCGTCCACCCGGGTGTGCGCCGGCACCCAGCCGGCCTCGATGTGGGCCAGGGCCACGCGCCGGTAGTCGCGCTGGAAGAAGGCCAGGAAGTTGGTGGCGAGGTATTTTTTGTCGGAATCGTTGAGGGTGCCGATGATGCCGAAGTCGAGCGCAATGTAGCGTCCGCGGGTGGGGCCGTCGGTGGCGACGAAGATGTTGCCGGGGTGCATGTCGGCATGAAAGAAGCCGTCGCGGAAAACCTGGGTGAAGAAGATTTCGACGCCTGCCCGCGAAAGCTGCTTGAGATCGATGCCCGCCGCGCGCAATTCGTCGAGCCGCGAGATGGGGATGCCCTTCATGCGCTCCATCACCATCACGTTGGTGGTGCACCAGTCCCAGTGCACTTCGGGCACGACGAGGAGTTCGGAATCCTTGAAGTTGCGCCGCAGCTGGGAGCAGTTGGCGGCTTCGCGCATCAGGTCGAGTTCGTCGCGCAGATATTTTGAAAACTCGGCGACGACTTCCCGCGGCTTCAGGCGGCGGCCTTCCGGCCAGATTTTCTCGAGCACGGTGGCGGCGACGTCGAGCAGCGCCAGATCGTGGGCGATGACCGGCGCGATGCCGGGGCGCAGCACCTTCACGGCGACTTCGGTGCCGTCCGGCAGTTCGGCAAAATGCACCTGGGCGATGGAGGCCGAGGCCACCGGTTCGCGCTCGAAGCGGGAGAACACTTCATCCGCATGCTTGCCGTAGGCGGCCTCGAGCTGGGCGAGGGCTTCGGCCGTGGAAAAGGGCGGGACGCGGTCCTGGAGGCGCGCGAGCTCTTCGGCGATGTCCGGCGGCAGGAGGTCGCGGCGGGTGGACAGCATCTGGCCGAACTTGACGAAGATCGGCCCGAGGGATTCGAGCGCCTGGCGCAGGCGGGCGCCGGAGGATTCGTCGTAGTGCCGGCCGAAACGCGAGAGGCGGGCCAGCCAGGCCAGCCGGCCGGTCGGCTCGTTGGAGAGAACCATCTGGTCGAGGCCGTATTTCAGGCTGACGGAGATGATCTTGACGAGTCGGAAGAGGCGCACGGCGGCAGGTAAAAAGGAAAACGCGGATTGTGCCCCTAAAGCCGGAGCGGTGAAAGCGCGGGGCACCCGGGACGGGGCGATCAGCGCCGCTTGCGGGGGCGTTCGGGGGCGGGCGGTGCCGGCGGAGACGGGGTGACGGGATGCACCTGCTCGGTGAGCCAGCGAACGGCGAGGCGGACTTCCCGCTTGATGGCTTCGTCGGCGGCCGGGTTGGTGTCGAAGCCGGGCAGGCCTTCATCGCTTACGGTGAAGGGCGGCAGGCGCCATTCGCGCTCGACGATGAAAAGGTGGTCGGCGTCGCGAATGGCCTTTTGCGCGACGACGTAGCCATAGGGCCGATCGTCGAAACGCCCGCAATAGGCGGTGCGGGTGGCGTGGGGCAGATTGTCGCGCACGCCGCTGACCAGGCCGCTGGTGGTGAAGGCCGCGCAGTGCTTGGCGAGACCCGCCGCGATGTGGCCGAGATAAACCTCCGGGCTCATGTCCTGGGCGGTGAAGCGCTGCACCAGCAGGCGGTCCCGGTAATCCTCGATGCCCTGGCCGCGGGGGATGTATTCCTCGTGGCGGATGCCGTTGCCTTCACGCAGATCGACGATCCGCCAGCCCGGCCCGGCCGGCAGCGGCAGGCTCCAGTGCAGCGTCGGCGCTTCGGCGCGGGCCGGAAGCGCCAGCAACAGGCCGGCAACGAGGGCTGAAGTGCGAAATACGTGCGGGGTCACCACGCAAGTTTGCCACGTTCGCGGCACTTTGTTAGCCCCTGAAACGGGCCATCCGCCGGGATGCCCGCCGCTTGGATATAATCCTGTGCTTTTAGTCGCAGTGTTTTTGCCATGAGCGCCGATTCCAAAACTCAGCTTGCCGACCTCCTGCGTGCCGCACTCCTCAGTGTGGCGCCCGATCAGGCCGAAACTCCCATCAACCTGGACCGTCCGAAGCAGGCCGGTCACGGGGATTTTGCAAGCAACCTGGCGCTGCAGCTGGCCAAGCCCCTCAAGCGCAATCCGCGCGAGCTGGCGGCCCTGCTGCTGGCCGAGCTGCCGCCATCGAAGCTGGTGGTCAAGGCCGAGGTGGCTGGTGCCGGCTTCATCAACTTCACGCTGGCCTCCGATGCCAAGACGGGCGTCGTGCTCGCCGTGCTCGGCAAGGGCGAGGCCTTTGGCCGCGGTGACAAGAGCGGCGTCAAGGTGCAGGTCGAGTACGTCTCGGCCAACCCCACCGGCCCGCTTCACGTGGGCCACGGCCGCGGTGCGGCTTACGGCGCTTCCCTGGCCGATGTGCTCGAATACGCCGGCTTCGAAGTGACCCGCGAGTACTACATCAACGACGCCGGCCGGCAAATGGACATCCTGGCGCTGTCCACCTGGCTGCGCTACCTGTCCGAGTTCGGTATCGACGTTCCCTTCCCGCCCAACGCCTATCAGGGCGACTACGTGAAGGACATGGGCCGGCAGATCAAGGAAGCCCACGGCGACCGCTTTGCCAAGGTGACGGCCGCCGATGTGCTGCTGAATGCACCGGAGGGTGAAGAAGAGAAGGAAGCCCGCCTGGACGTGCTGATCGCCAATGCCAAGAACCTGCTCGCCAGCGATTACGCCTGGGTGCATGGTTTTGCGTTGACCGAACAGCTTGGTGACGGTCGCGAAGATCTCGAAGAGTTCGGCGTGACCTTCGACAAGTGGTTCTCCGAGCGCTCGCTGTTCGACTGCGGCCTGGTCGAAAAGGCAGTTGCCGAACTCGAAGCCCGTGGTCACATTTACGTGCAGAACGGCGCCAAGTGGTTCCGCTCCACCACCTTCGGCGACGAAAAGGACCGTGTCGTGCAGCGTGACAACGGCCTGTACACCTATTTCGCTTCCGACATCGCCTATCACGCCAACAAGTACGAGCGTGGTTTCGACCGCATCGTGGACATCTGGGGTGCCGACCACCACGGCTACATTGCCCGCGTGAAGGGGGCCCTCGAAGCCCTCGGCCTGCCCCCCGAGAAGCTCGACGTGGCGCTGGTGCAGTTTGCGGTGCTGTATCGCAACGGCCAGAAGGCGGCCATGTCCACCCGTTCCGGCGAGTTCGTCACCCTGCGCGAACTGCGCAAGGAAGTGGGCAAGGACGCCTGCCGTTTCTTCTACGTGTTGCGCAAGGCCGACCAGCACCTGGACTTCGACCTCGACCTCGCCAAGAGCCAGAGCAACGAGAACCCGGTGTATTACATCCAGTACGCCCACGCCCGTCTGTGCTCGGTGCTGGGCCAGTGGAACGGTGTCCTGTCCGATCTCGCCGATGCCGACCTCGGTCGCCTCGACAACGAGCGCGAACTGGCCCTGTGTGCGCGCCTGACCGCCTTCCCCGAAGTTGTTCGCAGCGCCGCTGCCGAATACGCGCCGCATCAGATCGCCTTCTACCTGAAGGATCTGGCCGGTGAGTTCCACAGCTACTACAATGCCGAACGCATGCTGGTGGACGACGAGGCGCTCAAACTCGCCCGTCTGGCGCTGGCCGCTGCTGTGCGTCAGGTGATCCGCAACGGCCTCCGGCTGCTCGGTGTCTCCGCTCCCGATTCGATGTAATTCCGGACCCGCCGTTCATGAGTCGCGATAACAAGCCACGCCTTCAGACCAAGAAGCCCAAATCGGGCAGTCGGGGCAGTACCCTGGTCGGCATCTTTGTCGGCCTGATTCTCGGGGCCCTGGTGGCGGCGGGCATTGCGCTGTACTTCACTGCGTCGTCCCCCTTCCAGAAGCCGAAGCAGGAAGACAAGCCGGTTGCACCGCCGCCTCGGCCACAGGGCAGCGAGCCCATCGCGCTGCCGGGCAAGGCGGGCGACAGGCCTGTCGAAAAGCCGCGCTTCGACTTCTACAACGTGCTGCCCAAGGGTACTGACGCGTTACCCGCGCCGAAGCCCGAGGAAAGCACCGAGATCGTCAAGCCACCCAAGCCGGAGAAGCCTGAAAAGACGGAGAAGCCTGAAAAGACGGAGAAATCTGACCATACCGAGGACGGAGCCAAGGGCGACAAGGCCAAGGCCGACGCGGAACGGGCCAAGGCGGAGGCGGCCCTGTCGGGCAAGCCGGTCGCTCTCGAAAAGTACTATCTGCAGGCCGGTGCCTTCGAGGATCCGTCCGAGGCTGACAACCTGAAGGCGCGTCTTGCGTTGATGGGAGTGGAGGCCAGCGTGCAGAAGGTCGAATTGCCCGAGAAGGGCACCGTCCATAGGGTGCGCGTCGGCCCCTACCTGGGCTCGGAAGACATGAACAAGGCGCGCCAGCAACTGTCGTCGAACGGCATCAACGCGGCCATCGTCAAGATCAAGCCCAAGGAACCAAAGCCGGCTCCGACCGCTCAATGAGTGCTTTGCCGATTCAAGGAGAAACCGTAATGCAGCGTCGTGATGTTCTCAAGCAGCTTTCCGCCCTTGCCGCTCTCGGAGCCGCCGGCATGCCCGTGTGGGCCCAGGGAGGCGGTTTCGAGCTGGTTTCTCCGCCCCAGCCGACCGAGGTCAAGGGCAAGGTTGAAGTCCTGGAGTTCTTCCACTACGGCTGCCCGCACTGCAAGGCCTTCGATCCGCTGCTCGACATGTGGGTCAAGAAGCTGCCCGCCGACGTGTCCTTTCAGCGTGTGCCGGTGACCTGGGGCAACCCCCAGCTGGCCGGTCTGGCCAAGCTGCACCTGACCCTGGAAGCCACTGGCGACCTGAGTCGTCTGCATGGTCAGGCCTTCGAGGCCGTGCAGACCGAGAAGCTGCCCCTTCATCAGGAAGCGGCCGCGCAGGAATGGGCCGTCAAGAAGGGCGTCGACGCCAAGAGGTTCGCCGATGCCTATCGCTCCTTCAATGTGGGCGTGCGCATGAAGCGGATTGAAGAGCTGGGCCGCAACTACAAGATCCAGGGAGTGCCGACCCTGGCGGTGGACGGCAAGTACTTCACCTCGGGCTCCATCGCCGGCAATCACGAGGCGGCCCTTAAGGTGGCCGACCAGTTGATCGCCAGGGCCCGCACCGAGCAGGGCCGCAAGTAAGTCTTCCGGCCGCGTTGCCCGCATGGGTGACGCGGTTGCTCTGCCGCTCTTCCCTTTTTTGCCCACTTCCCCGTGACTCTCCGCGTCTTCATCACCGGCGCATCGAGCGGCATTGGTGCCTCTCTTGCACGCCACTACGCCGCCCGGGGAGCCACCCTCGGCCTGCTCGGCCGGCGCGAGTCCGCCCTGGCTGAACTGGCCGGCAGCCTGCCCGGCGAGCACGCCATTTACTGCGTCGACGTGGCCGAACCGGCGGCGCTGGCGGTTGCCGCGGCCGACTTCATGGCCCGCTTCGGCCTGCCGGACGTTGTCGTCGCCAACGCTGGCGTGTCGGCCGGCACGCTTACCGAAGAGGCCGACGATCTCGCCGCCTTCGCGCGCGTGATGCACACCAACCTGCTCGGCATGGTGGCCACCTTCCAGCCCTTCGTGGCGCCGATGCGCGCCCGCGGGAGCGGCCGGTTGGTGGGCATCGCCTCGGTGGCGGGCATCCGCGGCTTGCCGGGGGCTGGCGCCTACAGCGCCTCCAAGGCGGCGGTGATCGCCTATCTTGAAAGCTTGCGGGTCGAACTGCACGGCAGCGGGGTGAGGGTGGTCACCATCGCCCCTGGCTACATCGCCACGCCAATGACAGCGGTGAATACTTACCCGATGCCCTTCATGCTGCCGGCCGATGAGGCGGCCCGACGCTTTGTGAAGGCCATCGACGCGGGGAGCACTTACACCGTGATTCCCTGGCAGATGGGCGTGGTGGCCAAGTTGCTGCGCCTTTTGCCGAACTTCCTGTTTGACCGCATCTTTGCGCGGGCCGGGCGCAAGCCGCGGGGCCTGCCGCTGTAGGGCCGACCCCGCATTTGCCTAGTGTGCCGCGTCGCCGCTGGCTGCACTTGGCCGGCCATGGGTCGGGCGGGTCATCCAGATGGTCGCCAGCAGCGCCAGGAAGAGGCAACCGGACAGCCAGAAGACATCATTCGCCGCCAGCGAGAAGGCCTGCACCGTAACCTGCCGTTCGAGCACGCCGAGGCTGCGGGCGAGATCGAAGCCCTGGCCCTGCAGCCCGTTGAGCGCCTCGGTGGCGATCGGGTTGTAGGCACTCACCTGGGCTGCCAGTTGCTCATGATGCAGGGCCGCCCGGCGTTCCCACAGGGTTGTCATCAGTGAAGCCCCGAAGGCGCCGAAGGTGATCCGCACGAAATTCGACACCCCCGAGGCTGACGGGATGCGTTCCATCGGCAGGCCCGACAGGGTGATCGACACAAGCGGGATGAAGAAGCACGCCATGGCAATACCCTGGATGATCTGCGGGATGATGATGTCGGTGGGCGTGATGTCCGTCGAGTAGCCCGAGCGCATGAAGGACACCAGCGCGAAGACCATGAAGGCCACCGTGGCGATGCGGCGCGGGTCGGTGCGCGGCAGGATCTTGCCGATCACCGGCGACAGCAGCAGCGCGAGGAAGCCGATTGGTGCGGTGACCAGCCCGGCCCAGGTGGCGGTGTAGCCCATGTACTGCTGCAGCCACAGGGGCATTACCACCACGTTGCCGAAGAACACCCCGTAGCCGGTGGCCAGCGCGATGACCCCGAACAGGAAGTTGGGCCGCGCAAACAGCGTCAGGTCCACCACCGGATGTTCGTCGGTCAGCTCCCACACCACGAACAGCGCAAAGCCAACGAAGGCCACCACCGCCAGCGCGATGATCTCGCCGGACTGGAACCAGTCCAGCTCCTTGCCCTTGTCGAGCATGATCTGCAGCGCTCCTACCCACACCACCAGCAGGAGCAGCCCGATCTTGTCGATGGGCAGCTTGCGGGTGGCGGATTCGCGTTCCTTCAGCAGTTGCCAGCTCATCCAGGCGGCGCCGAGGCCGACCGGGATGTTGATGTAGAAGATCCATGGCCAGGACAGGTTGTCTGACAGCCAGCCGCCGAGAATCGGCCCCATCACCGGCGCTACCAGCGTCGTCATCGACCACATGGCCAGCGCCATGCCAGCCTTTTCCCGCGGGTAGGCCTGCAGCAGCAAGGATTGTGACAGGGGAATCATCGGCCCGGCCACCAGGCCTTGCAGCACCCGCGCGGCAATGAGCATTTCGAGGCTGCTGGCCAGACCGCACAGCAGCGAGGCGATGACGAACAGCACCACCGAGGTGACGAACAGGCGCACCTGCCCGAACCGCTGGCTGAGCCAGCCGGTGAGCGGTACGGCAATGGCGTTGGCGACGCCGAAGGAGGTGATCACCCAGGTGCCCTGGCCGGGGCTGACGCCCAGGTCGCCGGCGATGTTGGGGATGGACACGTTGGCGATCGTCGTGTCCAGCACGTTCATGAAGGTGGCGAGGGACAGGGCGACGGTGGCCAGCCGCCGCGCCCCCGGTTCGAGGGGCGGCAGGGGAGCGGGCGTGGCGCTCATGGCTCAGGCCCGGGTGCGGCGCGGCGCTGCCAGGCTCGCGGCGGCCGGCGGGATGGTCGGCAGGGTAAGGTCCGGCAAGTCGGCCGGCTGGCCGCCGCTGTTGGCCGAGATGATGGTGCGGATGCGTTCGCGGGCAGCCTTGCCGGGGTCGGCGAAGACTTCGGTACTGGCCACCGGGGCCGGCGCGGCGGCGGTGAGGGGTGCGTCGCCGCCTTCACGCATGTCCACCTCTACCTGCATCGACAGGCCGATGCGCAGCGGGTGAGCCGCGAGCTCCTGCGGGTCGAGCGTGACCCGCACCGGTACGCGCTGGACCACCTTGATCCAGTTGCCACTGGCGTTCTGGGCCGGCAGCAGGGCGAAGGCGGCGCCGGTGCCGGCGGCCAGGCCGGCGACCTTGCCGTGGTATTCAACGCTGCTGCCATACACGTCGGCAGTTAGGGCGACCGGCTGGCCGAGGCGCATGCGGCGCAACTGACTCTCCTTGAAGTTGGCGTCTACCCACACCTGCTCCAGCGGCACGACGGCCATCAGCGGGGCGCCGGCGGCCACGCGCTGGCCGATCTGCACCGAGCGGCGCGCCACCAGCCCACCGATGGGGGCGGGCACGGCGGTGCGGGCGAGGGCCAGGTAGGCTTCTTCGACCCGGCCCGCGGCGCGCTGCACGTTGGGATGGGTGTCGACCCGGGTACCGCTGGTCTGGACCCGGTTGGTGCCGAGTTGTTCGCGGGCGGTGAACACCGCCGTTTCGGCGGCGCGCAGGGCGGCGCGGGCATGTTCGATCTCTTCGCCGGCCACGGCGCCGGTACCGGCGATCTGCTGGCGTCGGGCGAGGTCGTCCCTGGCCTTGGCGAGATCGGCCTCGCGCTGCTTGATGCTTGCCTCGAGGGCGCCGCCGCCGGCGTAAAGGGCGCGGACTTCGCGTACGGTCTGGCCGAGCTGTGCCTCGGCCTGCTGCAGGGCGACGCGGGCGTCGGAGGGGTCGAGGCGCACCAGCGGCTGGCCGGCCTTGACCAGCTGGGTGTCGTCGGCGTCGATGGAGATCACGGTGCCAGCTACCTGCGGCGTGATCTGGACCACATTGCCGGCCACGTAGGCGTCGTCGGTGTGTTCCATGAAGCGGCCGTGGGTGGCCCACCAGCCGCCCCAGGCGGCGCCGGCCAGTCCGAAGATGGCGGCGATGGCAATGAGGCCGCGCTTGCGCCGGCTGTTGGCGGGGATCTCTGTGTTGGGGGTGTTCATGGTCCGGTTCCTTCTGCGGGATTAGTTGGACGGTGCGTTCGGTGTGTAGCCGCCGCCGAGGGCACGGGCCAAGCCGGCGCTGGCGTCGAGCCGGCGGGTGCGCAGCTCGGCTGTCAGGCGGCGTTGGGCGAGCAGCGGGGTTTCGGCGGCAAGGACGGCGGTGTAGTTGGTGAGGCCGGCCTTGTAGCGCACCTCGGTGAGGCGCCAGGCGTCCTCGTAGCGGGCCAGCGCGGCCTGCTGGTCACGCCCTTCGGTTTCGGCACCGCGCCAGCTGGCGAGCTGGTCGGCCACGTCGCGCAGGGCGTCCACCAGGGTGGCGTTGTACTGGGCGACGGCGGCATCCTGATCGGCATGGCGGCTTGCCAGGTTGGCGCGCAGGCGTCCGCTGTCGAAAACCGGAAGGTGGATTGCCGGGCCGACGCCGAGTACCCGGCTGCTGCTCTCGAGGAGGTTGCCGAGGCCGAGGGACTGGAGGCCGACGAAGGCGTTGAGATTGACGTTGGGGTAGAACCCGGCACGGGCGGCGTCGCTGTCGCGTGCGCTGGCCTCGACGCGCCAGCGCTGGGCGGTGACGTCCGGACGGCGGCCGAGGAGATCGGCGGGCAGCGCGCCCGGCAAGCTCGCGGCGACGTCGCGCAGGGTCGGCGGGGTGAGGGCAAGGGTGGCGTCCGGGCCTTGGCCGGTGAGGGCGGCGAGCTGGTTGCGCACCAGCACGAGCTGCGCATCGAGGGCGCTGCGCTCGGCGCGTGCGGCGGCAATGCTGCCGACGGCCTGCTGGACTTCGGCCTTTGTTTCGAGGCCGGCCTTCTGGCGCAGGCGGACGAGTTCCTGCAGCTTTTCGCGCTGCACGAGGGTTGCGTCGGCAACCGCGTGGAGCTGGTGCAGGTGGTCGAACTGCAGGTAGGCGCGGGTTACCGCGCTGGCCAGCAGCAGGCGGGCACCGGCCGCTTCGGCTTCGGCGGCGCGTGCCTGGCCGACGGCGGCATCCAGCGCGGCCCGGTTGCGGCCCCAGAAGTCCAGCTCAAGGCTGAAGTCGAGGGCGACCCGGTTGAGGCTGGTGTAGCTGCCGGCTACGCCGGGCGGGAAGATGTAGTTTTCCGACAGGCGTTGCTGGGCGCCTTCGGCGTTGGCGCTGACTTGAAGCCCGTCATTCGCGGCAAGCGCGCCGGCCTGGGCGCGAGCCCGGTCGATGCGGGCACGGGCGAGGGCCAGCGTGGGGCTATCGTGCAGGGCGGTGCTCACCAGACGGTCGAGCTGGGGGTCGCCGTAGTGGCTCCACCATGCGTCGGCAGGCCATTCGCCGGAAGGGGCGGTGAGGCTTTGCGTTGCCGCGAGGCTGGCCGGATCGATGGCCTTGCCGCGGGGGGCGAGGCCGCCAGGGCTGGCGCAGGCGGCCAGTACGGCAATCAGGGGCAGCAAGGGAGTAAAACGTCGGTTCATACGGGTTTTCCTGTATTGGGCCGAAACTGCCTGTGCGGTAACTGCCAAGGCAGGTATTTGTTCAAAAAAAGCGGCGATCATCGCCGCGGGCTCTTTCGCCAACCATAGGCTCAGCCGTGGCGTGCATCCAGGTTAATCACCATTCGCCGCAGCAAGGCTTTGGCTTGGTCGAACTCGTCGCCGCTGAAATCCACCAGCGCGTAATTGAGGGCTTCGACGATCAAGGGCACGACTTTCGGCAGCAGGGCCTGGCCGTTTTCGGTGACGTGCAAGAGCACGACACGGCGGTCGGTGGTGCTGCGCTCGCGGCGGATCAGGTCTTTTTCTTCCAGCCGGTCGAGCATGCGCGTCATTGAGCCGGTGTCGCAGCCGCTGCATTTGCACAGGGCCGTGGCGGTTTCACCGTTGCGCAGGGCGATCTGCTTGAGCACCACCCACTGGGCGGCGGTGATGTCGAGATCGCTGATCTTTTCGTCGATGGCCTGGGTAAGGCGCAGTTTCACCTGATGGACGAGGAAGCCGATGCTTTCGTCCTGCTGGTAGTTATCGACGGTGTAGAGCGGCGGGTGTGACGGATCTGGGGGATGGGACATGGTTGCCTTGATCAATTACTGCATGGGCAGATAATTGAGCAAAAGAAAGGCCCTGTCAAGGGCCTTTCGGTGGCTCATCCGAGCTGGGTGATGGCCGGCAGGTATTTCTTGCCGAGGGCTTCGGCGACCTGCGGGTGGGTGACGTTGCCGGCGCAGATGTTGAGGCCGGCGCGCAGGCCGGCGTCGTCCTTGAGCGCTTCCTTCCAGCCCTTGTCGGCCAGTAGCAGTACATAAGGCAGGGTGGCGGCGTTGAGGGCGTAGGTGGCGGTGCGGGCGACGGCGCCGGGCATGTTCGACACGCAGTAATGAACAATGCCGTCCACCACGTAGGTGGGGTCGGTGTGGGTGGTGGGGCGGGAGGTTTCGAAACAGCCGCCCTGGTCGATGGCCACGTCCACGATGACGGCGCCGGGTTTCATTGCCGACAGCATGGCGCGGGTCACCAGCTTGGGGGCTGCGGCGCCGGGGACGAGCACGGCACCGATCACCAGATCGGCCTGCAGGACGAGGCGTTCGATGGCGTCGCGGGTGGCGTAGAGGGTCTTGACCCGGCCGCCGTAGATTTCATCCAGATGGCGCAGCACCGACAGGGACTTGTCGACGATGGTCACGTCGGCGCCGATACCGACGGCAGTATGGGCGGCATTGTTGCCCACGGTACCGCCGCCGATGATCACGACCCGGCCCGGTTCCACGCCGGGCACGCCACCCAGCAGCACGCCACGGCCACCATGGGATTTTTCCAGCGCGGCGGCGCCGGCCTGGATGCTCATACGTCCGGCCACTTCGGACATCGGGGCGAGGAGCGGCAGGCCGCCGCCGGGGGCGGTGACGGTTTCGTAGGCGATGGCGGTGGCGCCGCTGGCGATGATGTCTTCCGCCTGGCCCGGGTCCGGCGCCAGGTGCAGGTAGGTGAACAGCACGTGGTGGGGCTTGAGGCGGGCGCGCTCTTCGGCGATCGGCTCCTTGACCTTGACGATCAGGGTGGCCAGGTCGAAGACTTCTTCCGCATTGAGGGCGATCTTGGCGCCGGCCCGTTCGTAGTCGCTGTCACTGGCGCCAATGCCGTGGCCGGCGCCCGACTCGACGTAGACCTCATGGCCGTGGGCGACGACTTCGCGTACCGCGCTGGGGGTCAGGCCGACCCGGTATTCGTGGTTTTTTGTTTCCCTTGGAACGCCTATTTTCATGATTTTCTCCGTTTATGGGTGCGCCAGCCTGTCATTACTTGAGAGTATCGCGACTTGCGTCTTGTTCCAATAACGGCGCGGCTCTTGAGATACTTGCGCAATGATGATCGAGACTGATGAAAACATTCTGGTGGATGCGGCCGGGCAGCGCCATGGGCGCCATGCGGGGCCGGCGCGCATCGTGTCGCTGGTGCCCTCCCTCACCGAGCTGGTGTGCGACCTGGGCCTGACGGAGCAGCTGGTCGGGCGGACGGGCTTCTGCATTCATCCCCGGGAAATCCTCAAGCCGATTCCGAAGGTGGGCGGCACCAAGGATGTGAACCTGGCGCGCCTGCGCGAGCTGGCGCCGAGCCACGTGATCGTCAATATCGACGAGAACCGGCGGGAGTGCGTCGAGGAAATCGCGGAATTCGTGCCCCACGTCATCGTCACGCACCCCTGCGCGCCGGAAGACAATCTGGCAGTGTTTCGGCTGTTCGGGGCCATCTTCGGTCGCGATGTCGAGGCGGAAGCCCTGGCGCTGGACCTGCAGGCGGCCCTCGCCGAGGCGCGTGCCGTGGGGGCCAGTCTGTCGCCGGAGCGGGTGCTTTACCTGATCTGGCGTGATCCGTGGATGAGCGTGGCGCGCAGCACCTATATTTCGGCGACATTGGCGACGGTGGGCTGGCAGAGCTGGCCGGCGTCGGAGGAGCCCCGTTATCCAGCCTTCGACTGGGATGCGCCCTGGCTGGCCGAGGTAAGCCGGGTTTTCCTGTCGTCGGAGCCCTACAGTTTCCGTGACAAGCATGTGGCGGAGGTAGAAGGGCTGTCGGGCCGGCCGGCGGCCTTGATCGACGGTGAGATGACGTCCTGGTACGGCAGCCGTGCGGCAAGGGGATTGCGTTATCTGGCTGCCTTGCGCAGGAGCCTGCCCGGCCAGGAATGAAGAACGCCCACCGGCGAGGTGGGCGTTTTGTTTCGGGCAATTGCGTTAAACCGGCTGACGCAGCACCTGGTGCGGGGCCGGGATCGGCCAGCCGTTGGCGGCACCGACTTCGGCCAGGGCCTTGTTGGTATCGAAGTACACCTGCCAGTAATGGTCGTTGTGGCAGTAGGGGCGCACGACCAGCTTGGTGCCGGCGGCGTTGAACTCGAGGATTTCCACGTCCGGGGCCGGATCCTTCTGCACGTTGGGGATCTGGCTGATACGGGTGCGGATGAGCTCGATGGCCTGCTTTGGGTCGACCGCGTGAGCGATCTGGGCGGTCAGGTCCACGCGACGGCACGGGTTGAGGGTGTAGTTGACGATGTTGTCGGAGAACAGCTTGTTGTTGCCGACGGTGGTGCGCACGTTGTCCGGCTGGTCGATGGTGGTGGCGAACAGACCGATTTCCTTGACGGTACCGGTGATGCCGGCGCCGCTGATGAAATCGCCGACCTTGAAGGGGCGCAGGATGATCAGGAAGGCACCGGCCGCAAAGTTGGACAGCAGGCCGCTCCAGGCCACGCCGATGGCTACGCCGGCAGCGGCGATGAGGGCCGCGAAGCTGGTGGTTTCGATGCCGAATACCGACAGGATGACGATGACCAGCACGATGCGCATGATCACGCGCAGGGTGGCTTCGACGTAGCGGATGAGGGTCGGTTCGACCTTCTGGCGGGTCATGCCGCGACTCGACAGGTTGCCGATGAGGTTGATGGCCCAGCCGCCGATGATCCACAGGGCGATGGCGCCGGCGAGCTTCCAGCCCAGCGGGATAAGATAAGTGGTGACGATATTGCCGATGTCGAGACCGGATTCGATAGCCATGGAGAAGCTCCCTGGTGAAGATTGGGTATCCAGTCTAGCTGCTCTTTTCAGTGTTTAGCCCCATGGCATGTTAATTTTTGTGGCATAGCGGTGCTGTCGGCGCTACCTGAGGGAGCAGGGCCTGCACGCGTTCTGGAGTGATGATCGCAAAGCGGGCGGCGATGACCGGACGCCGGCCCAGCTTGAGTACCAGCTTGTCGCGGGTCAGCAGGGCCCGGGCGTTGCTGTCGCGGGCCAGTTCGAGGAACTTCTGGTCGTCCCGGTCGAGGCAGTTGGGCAGCTCGCAGACAGGTGGCTCGACGGGTTCGATGAGGGTGCAGCGGGCCCGGTAAGTGGCGGCGATTTCCACCTGGCGCTCCGGGGGCTGGGCGAACTGGGAATAGGCGAGCACCCGGACGAGTTCGCCGAGGCAGTCTTCCCGGCTGAAGGGGCGCAGGGCACCGCTTTCCACGGCGGCACGCAGGCGCACGAGGGCCGGATCTTCGAACATCCACAGGGACAGCACCACATTGGTGTCGAGGATGACCGGTAGGCCGTGGGGCAGGGGGGCGTCGAGGGCGTAGGTGGCCACGAGGGGTCCTGAGGGAAAGGGTAAAAAAGAAAGGGGGCCGAAGCCCCCTTTCCGATTGGCGTTACCTGATGATCAGGCGGCCTTCTTGGCGTCCAGACGGGCCTTGACGAAGGAGCCCGGTGCATCTTCGAGCACCGTCAGCTTGCCCTTGACGGGGTCGCGGGCGGGAACCTTGCTGCTGTCCTGGCCCATGAGCCAGGCTTGCCAGTCGGTCCACCAGGAACCCGGATGCTGCTCGGCGCCGGCGAAGAACTCGTCGGCGGTTTCCGGCAGCTTGTCGCCCGGGGTGACCCAGTAGCCGTACTTGTTGGCGGCCGGCGGGTTGACGATGCCGGCGATGTGGCCGGAGCCGCCGAGCACGAAGCGCACGTTGCCGCCGAAGTGGCGGGCACCGGAGTAGGTGCTCTTCCACGGGGCGATGTGGTCTTCGATGGTCGAGATGAAGTAGGTCGGAACCTTGATCTTGGAGAGGTCGATGGGCACGCCAGCGACCTCGATGCCACCCGGCTCCTTGAGCAGGTTGTTCAGGTACATGTTGCGCAGGTAGAAGCTGTGCATCTTCGCCGGCATGCGCGTGGAATCGGAGTTCCAGTACAGCAGGTCGAAGGGGAACGGATCCTTGCCCATCAGGTAGTTGTTGACCACGAAGGACCAGATCAGGTCGTTGGCGCGCAGCATGTTGAAGGTGCCGGCCATCTCGGAGCCTTCCAGGTAACCGCGCTCGAACATCTTCTTTTCGAGGCTGGTGATCTGGCCTTCGTCGAGGAAGACGGAGAGTTCGCCCGGATCGGCGAAGTCGGTCATCGTCGTGAAGAAGGTGCCGGAGGCGATGCGCTTGTCTTTCTTGCCAGCCATGTAGGCCAGCGTGGTGGCGAGCAGGGTGCCGCCCAGACAGTAGCCGGCTGCGTTGATTTCCTTGGCGCCGGTCTGTTCGACGATGGCGTCGACGGCTGCCATGGTGCCCTCGAGCAGATAGGAGTCAAAGCTCTTCTCGGCCAGGCGCTCGTCCGGGTTGACCCAGGAGATCACGAATACGGTGTGGCCTTGATCGACGCACCACTTGATGTAGGAGTTTTTCTCGCGCAGGTCGAGGATGTAGAACTTGTTGATCCACGGCGGCACGACCAGCAGCGGGCGCTTGGAGACGTCCGGGGTGCTCGGCGTGTATTGCAGCAGCTGCATCATTTCGGTCTGGAAGACGACCTTGCCCGGCGTGGTGGCGACGTTGCGCCCCAGCTCGAAGGCGGTGGTGTCGGTCATCTTGACGCGCAGGTTGCCGTCGCCTTCTTCCACGTCGCGGAGCAGGTTGTTCAGACCCTTGATCAGGTTCTGGCCGTGGCTCTTGACGGTTTCCCGGAACACTTCCGGGTTGGTCATGGCGAAGTTGGAGGGGGACAGGGCGTCGATGTACTGACGGGTGTAGAAGTTGACCTTCTTCTGGGATTGTTCGTCCAGGCCATCGACGGTGGAGACCGTGTCGTGGATGTGGCGGGCGGTAATCAGGTAGGACTGCTTGATGTAGTCGAACAGGAAGTGTTCCTGCCATTCTTCATCCTTGAAACGCTTGTCGTCCTTGGCCGGCGAGGCGATCGGGCTGCCTGCGCCCATGCCGCTGAAGCGCATCATGGAGTGTTGCCACAGGGAGAAGTAATCCCACACCAGGTTCATCTGGGCCTGGGCCAGGCGGTACGGATTGGCGAGCAGCTTGCCCATCATGTCCATGAATGCCTGGGCGATTCCCAGCTCGTCGGACGGGGCGGTGATGCCCTTCTTCACCTGCTTCTGCATGTGGTCGGCGAGCAACTTGGAGGCCCGCTGCGCAACTTCCGCGTAGGTCTTGGCGACTTCTTTGGGGTCCGGCAACTCGGACTTGGCGACTTCTTTTTCTGGCGCAGCCATTCTTGGATTCTCCTGATTAATTGCTTTTGATGAAACGGACAACGCTATCGTCCCCTACTGACCCGTACACCTCCCTTTTGCGCACGAGATGGTTCAGATGGGCGATAGCTTCCCCCATGGCGAACATGACTTGATGCGTATCCAGCTCACGCGGAAACAGCGTTGTAAGCAGTTCCCCCGCACTACGGGGCACGGTACAGGCCGCGAGAAGTTCCGCACAGCGGGCGTCATGGTGCTCGACGAGCTGATCCACGCGCAATCCGATATTGCGGAAGGGTTTCCCGTGGGATGGTAGCACGAGCGTGGCTACCGGCAACTGCTTGAAACTCCTGATCGAATCAAGGAATCGGCCGAGGGGATCGTCGTCCGGCGTGGCCGCAAAAACGCTGACATTGGTCGAGATGCGCGGCAGCAGCATGTCGCCGGAAATGAGGATGCCGGCAGCTTCGCAGTAGAGCGCCATGTGTTCCGGCGAATGGCCGTGGCCGATGATGACCTGCCAGCCCTGTCCGCCGATGTGCAGCACGTCGCCACCAATGACGCGTCGGTAGCTGGCGGGCAGCGAGGGGACGCCGCGCTTGTAGGCATTGCCGCGGCCGCCAAGGGCTTCACAGCGGGCCTCGTCGAGGCCGTGGCGGCGGAACTGGGCCACCATCGAGGTGACGTCGTAGCCCGGCAGCTGGTTCCACAGGGCGTGGCCGGCGAGGAATTCACCGAGCGTCATGGTGACCGGTGCGCCTGTCTTTTCGGCCAGCCACTGGGCGAGGCCGAGATGGTCGGGGTGGCAGTGGGTGACGATGATCTGCGTGACCGGCTTGTCGAGTTTGCCGAGGATGGCCTCCCAGGCTTCCCGCGTGCTGTCTACGCCGTAGCCGCTGTCCACGATGGCAAAGCCATCGCCGTCCTCGATCAGCCACAGGTTGATGTGGTCCAGCGCGAAGGGCAGGGGCATGCGGATCCAGTGCACGCCGGGGGCAATCTGCCGGGTTTCGCCCGCGCCGGGCAGGGTGTCGAAGGGGTATTCGAGTTGGGGACTCATGGGCGTGTTCTCCTGGGTTCTCGTTATATGTGTTTCGGGGCTTGCGTTGCCCGCGCCCGCGAAATCTGATTTACTGGCCTTTGTCCCGTCCGCCAACGCTGCGCGTCCCGTCCGATTCATGAGCCAGGAACAAACCTACACCATCACCGAGCTCGCCCGCGAGTTCGAGATTACGCCACGGGCGATACGTTTTTATGAAGACGAGGGACTGCTCTCGCCGACCCGCTCCGGCCGTAACCGTATCTATGCCAAGCGCGACCGTACCCGCCTGCGCCTGATCCTGCGCGGCAAGCGCCTCGGCCTGTCGCTCGCGGAGGTCGGCGAAATCCTCGGCATGTACGATGGCGCGCGCAACTCGGCGCCCCAGTTGCGGCGCTTCCTGTCCGTGCTGGCGGAGCGCCGGCGGGCCATCGAGCAGCAGCGCGAAGATATCGTCGCCGTCCTCGGTGAAATCGAAATCCTCGAGCGGCAATGTACCGAAATGCTTGCCGAAAATTCTGCCGGCGCGGCCGAAGCCCGCGCCGAACTGGCCGCTCGCCTGGGCGATGGCAGCTGATTTTTATCGGTAAGATTACGTTTACGTAAACGTAATTACAAGCCCCTGAAGATACGCCAAAACGTCCTCGGGGATGAATCGGAGCGCCGGGACGGGTATCGTGTCGGCCTGTTGCGTCTTATTGGATGAGTTGATCGATGGCAGTAATACTTCGCGTTCTCGGTCCTGATGACCATGCCGAAATCGAACACGTCCGGCAGTTCTTCCGAAATTACGCCGGCTGGCTGGGCGTCGACCTGTGCTTTCAGAACTTCGCCGAAGAGATGGCGTCCCTGCCGGGGGCCTACTCGGCGCCGACCGGCCGGCTGTTCTTCGCCGAACTCGACGGCAAGCCGGCCGGTTGTGTCGGCCTTCGCCAGGCGACCGAAGGTGTCTGCGAAATGAAGCGGCTCTATGTGGAGCCGGAAGTCCGCGGCAACGGCGTTGGCCGCGTGCTGGCCCTGGCGGCGATCAAGGCGGCGAAGGTTCTCGGTTATCACAAGGTGATGCTTGATACCCTGCCGGCCATGCGCATTGCCGTGAAGCTGTATCGGGAGCTGGGCTTCAAGGAGGCGCCGTCCTACTACCCGACCGGGGTGGAAGGCACGATGTTCCTGACGCTGGACCTGGATAACTGGTCCGAGGCGGAGATCAAGAACGAGAACCTGTTCCACCTCTTCGATTACAACCTGGCCTGGTCGCGCAAGATGCGCCAGGTGGACCCGGGTTTCTTCGAAAAGCTGTCCACGCTGCAGAACCCCGAATACCTGTGGATCGGCTGCTCCGACTCCCGCGTGCCGGCCAACGAGATCATCGGCCTGTTGCCGGGCGAGGTCTTCGTGCATCGCAACGTGGCCAATGTGGTGGTGCATACCGATCTCAACTGCCTGTCGGTGATCCAGTACGCCGTCGATGTGCTCAAGGTGAAGCACATCATGGTGGTTGGTCACTACGGTTGCGGCGGCGTGGGCGCAGCCCTGCGTCGCGACCGGGTCGGGCTGGTGGATCTGTGGCTGCGCCATGTGCAGGACGTGCATGTGAAGCACACCGACCGGGTCGACCTGCTGCCCCTCGAGATGCGCCACGACCGCCTGTGCGAACTCAACGCCCTCGAACAGGTGGTGAACGTCTGCCAGACCATCGTTGTGCAGGACGCCTGGAAGCGCGGCCAGCGCCTGACGGTGCACGGCTGGGTGTATGGCCTGAAGGACGGGCTGATCCGCGATCTGGGGATCAACGTCAGCCGTCGGGACGACCTGGTGCCGCGTTACCTGGCGGCACTCGAAGCACTGGAAGCCTGAGGCCGGAACACGGCCAGACCAAGGAGAGAGCATGGCTGGATTCACATTGCGCGAGGACGTCGACCTCGCCAGCCTCAACGCCCGCGGCGCGGGGCATTTGCCGGGATGGTTCGGCCTGGAGATGATTGCCCTCGAACCGGGCCGCTTGTCGTCGCAGTTGTTGATTCGCCCCGAGATGCTGGCGCCGAACGGTTTCCTGCACGCGGCGACGATCATTGCGCTGGCTGACACGTCGGCCGGCTACGCTACCGTCGCCCACCTGCCCGACGGCGCGCAGAGCTTCACCACTGTCGAGCTGAAGAGCAACTTCTTCGGCACCCAGACCGAAGGCCTGCTGTTGTGCGAAGCGACCGCCGTGCATCTGGGACGCAGCACCCAGGTGTGGGATGCGGAAGTGACGGGCAAGGGCAAGCGCCTGGCCCTGTTCCGCTGTACCCAGATGGTCCTGTGGCCGAAGGGGGCTTCTTAGCGCACCAGTCTGCGGATAGCCATGGATAATGCCGGCTGAGCCCAATTCGTCCCACCGACATCCGGAGAACCCATGTCCGCACCCATCGATTTCTACTTCGATTTTTCATCGCCCTACGGCTACCTGGCCTCCGAGCAGATTGACGCGCTGGCGGCCAGGCACAACCGGGCGGTGATGTGGCACGCCATTGTGCTGGATGCCCAGTTTCAGCCCCAGGGCGGCATGAAGATCCCTACCGCGCTGCTGCGCTCCGAATACGTGATGCGTGACACCGCCCGCTCGGCGGTGTTCTTCGGCATTCCTTATGCCGAGCCGGCCCAGTATCCGGTGCATACCGAACACGCCGCGCGGGCCTTCCAGTGGCTCAACGACCGCAACCCCGACGAAGCCCGGGCCTTCGCCCACGCGGTGTTCCGCGCCTACTTCGTTGATGGCCGCAACATTGCCGAGACGGCCGTGCTGCTGGAAATCGCCGAAACCCTCAAGCTCGACCGGGAGGAGGTCTCCGGCGCGTTTTCCGATTCGGCCACCAAGGCCCGCCTGAAGGCCGAGATCGACCTGGCGGAAGCCCGCGGTGTTTTCGGCTCGCCCTTCTTCATCGTCGAGGGCGAGGCTTTCTGGGGCAACGACCGTCTTCCCCAGCTTGAACGCTGGCTGGAAAAAGGCCCGTTCTGAGGCGGAGGCAGCGATGCGGCGCATCTGTGTGTTCTGCGGTTCCCGGCCCGGCGTGCGTCCGGCCTACCGGGAAGCCGCTGAAGCCCTCGGCAGGCTGTTTGCCGAACGGGGCATCGAGCTGGTGTATGGCGGCGGCAACGTCGGCCTGATGGGCATCGTTGCCGACGCCTGCCTGGCGGCCGGCGGCAAGGTGGTGGGGGTGATTCCCCGTGCGCTGCTCGAGTGGGAGGTCGGCCACGAAGGCCTGACCCGGCTCGAAGTGGTCGATTCCATGCACACCCGCAAGGCGCGCATGGCCGAACTGGCGGACGGCTTCATCGCCCTGCCGGGCGGCCTCGGCACCTTCGAGGAGCTCTTCGAGATTCTCACCTGGGCCCAGCTCGGCTTTCACAACAAGCCGGTCGGTCTGCTCAATACCGAAGGCTATTACCAGCCCCTGATCCAGATGCTCGACCGGGGCGTCAGTGAAGGCTTCATGAAGAGCGAGAATCGTGGTCTGCTGCAGGTCGACGAGAACCTGTTCGCGCTGCTGCGGTCCATGGGGCAGCACCATCCGCCGGCCGTCAGCAAGCGCATCCGCGACGAGAAACAGCTCTAGCAAAAACCAATTACTCCCCATCCCCCAAGGAGAACAGCAATGAAAACCCGCGCAGCCGTTGCCTGGAAGGCCGGCGCCCCGCTGACCATCGAAACCGTCGACCTCGAAGGCCCCAAGTCCGGTGAAGTGCTGGTCGAGATCAAGGCCACCGGCATCTGTCACACCGATTACTACACGCTCTCCGGGGCCGATCCGGAAGGCCTCTTCCCGGCCATCCTCGGCCATGAAGGCGCCGGTGTGGTTGTCGATGTCGGCCCGGACGTGAAGTCCCTGCGCGCCGGCGACCACGTGATTCCGCTCTACACGCCGGAATGCCGCGAGTGCAAGTTCTGCCTGTCGCAGAAGACCAACCTGTGCCAGAAGATCCGCAGCACCCAGGGCCGCGGCCTGATGCCCGACGCCACCAGCCGCTTCAGCCTGGATGGCAAGCCCATCCTGCACTACATGGGCACCTCCACCTTCTCGAACTACATCGTGGTGCCCGAGATCGCCCTGGCCAAGATCCGCAACGACGCGCCCTTCGACAAGGTCTGCTACATCGGCTGCGGCGTGACCACCGGCGTGGGCGCCGTGATCTTCACCGCCAAGGTTGAGGCCGGGGCCAACGTGGTGGTGTTCGGCCTCGGCGGCATCGGCCTCAACGTGATCCAGGCGGCCAAGATGGTCGGCGCCGACAAGATCATCGGGGTCGATCTGAACCCCCGCCGTGAAGCCATGGCCCGCAAGTTCGGCATGACCCACTTCATCAACCCGAGCGACGTCGAAAACGTGGTCGATCACATCGTCCAGCTCACCGACGGCGGCGCCGACTACAGCTTCGAGTGCATCGGCAACACCAAGGTGATGCGCCAGGCCCTCGAGTGCACCCACAAGGGCTGGGGCCAGTCGGTGATCATCGGCGTGGCCGAAGCCGGTGCCGAAATCTCGACGCGTCCGTTCCAGCTGGTCACCGGCCGGGTCTGGAAGGGGTCGGCTTTCGGCGGCGCCCGTGGCCGTACCGACGTGCCGAAGATCGTCGACTGGTACATGGAAGGCAAGCTGAACATCGACGACCTGATCACTCACACCCTCACGCTCGACCAGATCAACGACGGCTTCGACCTGATGAAGAAGGGCGAATCGATCCGCTCGGTGGTGCTCTACTGAGATGGACAACACCTCGTTCGAGAGGATCGTAGAACACGGCTGCTTCGGCGGCCGCCAGGGCTTTTACCGGCACGACTCGCGGGCCATCGGTCTGCCGATGAAGTTTGCCGTGTTCGTGCCGCCGCAGGCCGCCAGCGGCCCGGTGCCGGTTCTGTTCTACCTGGCCGGGCTGACCTGCACCGAGGAAACCTTTCCCATCAAGGCGGGCGCCCAGCGGATGGCTGCCGAGCTGGGTCTGATGCTGGTCGCCCCGGACACCAGCCCGCGCGGGGCCAATGTGCCCGGCGAGGCGGCCAACTGGGACTTTGGCGTCGGTGCCGGTTTCTATCTGGACGCCGTGCGCGAACCCTGGGCGCGCAACTGGCGCATGGAGAGCTACATCACCGGCGAACTGCGCCAGTTGGTGGCCGCGCATTTTCCGGCCGATCTGGCCCGTTGCGGCATCTTCGGTCATTCGATGGGCGGGCATGGGGCGCTGACCCTGGCCCTGCGTCACCCGGACCTGTATCGCTCGGTGTCGGCCTTTGCGCCGATTGCCGCGCCGAGCCTGTGTCCGTGGGGCGAGAAAGCCTTCGGCGGCTACCTCGGCGAGGACCGCAGCCTGTGGCGCCAGCACGATGCCACGGCGCTGGTGGAGGATGGCAGGCGCTGCCCGCCGATTCTCATCGATCAGGGGCTGGACGATCAGTTCCTGCCCACCCAGCTCAACCCGGAGCGTTTCGAGCAGGTGTGTTCCGACGGCCAGCCGCTGACCTTACGCCGCCATGCGGGCTACGACCACGGCTACTACTTCATCTCCACCTTCATGGCGGACCACCTGGCCCACCATGCGCAATACCTGAAGGCTTAGGCGATGGAGCTGGTCAGCCCCGATCTCGCTGCCGTTGTGGAGGGCATCCAGCCGCTCCTCGACTGGCGCGAGGTGCCGCTGGATCTCGCCTCGCTGGCGGCCCTGGCGGCGGGGCTGGGCTGGGCCAGCGGCCTGCGCCTGTACGCGCTGGTCTTTGTTCTGGGTGCGCTGGCGCGGTTTGCCGGCGTGCATCTGCCGGGCGGCCTGGGCATCCTGGCGCATCCGCTGGTGCTGGGGATTTCCGGCCTGCTGCTGGTCGTCGAGTTCTTTGCCGACAAGCTGCCCTGGCTGGATTCTGCCTGGGATGCGGTGCATACCTTCATCCGCATTCCGGCCGGCGCTGCGCTGGCCGCGGCGGTGATGGGCGACCAGGGCGGCGCGCTGCAACTCGCCATGGGTCTGCTCGGCGGCACCCTGGCGGCGGGCACCCATCTGGCCAAGGCCAGTGCCCGGGCGGCCATCAACACCTCGCCGGAGCCCTTCAGCAACGTGATCACCTCCTTCGGCGAAGATGCCCTTTTTGCCGGCGGGATGTGGACCCTGCTCCATCAGCCGCTGCTGTTCCTCGGCGTGCTGGTGGTCTTCATCGTGCTGGCGGTGCTGCTGATCGTGGTGCTGTGGCGCTTCGTGCGCAGCCTGTTGCGGCCGCGGCTGGCTGGACAGACCGGCGAAGGTCTGCGATAAATAATCAGATATCCCACGACCTGCCGCCACGTAGCGGCGGGCATGTTTTCCCTACAGAGCGCCCCATGACCATTGTTTCCCCCTGCATCAACATCTGTCGCATGACGCCGGCCACCGGCTACTGCGAAGGCTGTTTTCGTACCATTCCCGAAATCACCGAGTGGAGCCGCGCCACGGACGAGCGCAAGCGCGCCATCCTGGCCGAAGTCACCACCCGGCAGGCAGCGGCCGAGGCCGCCATGTTCGGCGACGCGTAAGGAGCCGACGATGAGTGACGACAACCCCTGCGTCGGCATCTGCGAGATAGACGAGAGCGGCTACTGCGTCGGTTGCGGGCGGAGTGCCGACGAGATCTTCGGCAACACCGATTCCGACAGCGGTACCGGGGATGCGGCGCTGGCAGCCCTCAAGCCCCTGCCTGGCGAGTCGGCGCAAGCCTCGGACTAGGCGGTGACCCGCTGTTCGTTACCGTCCGCCATCCATGTGCTGGAGCGGGGCTGGCTGTCGGCCAACAACGTGCTGCTCTTCGACGGTGCCGAGGCCACGCTGGTGGACACGGGCTACGTCAGCCATGCGGCGCAGACCGTCGCGCTGATCCGTGGCGCCCTGGGCGGCCGGCGTCTCGAGCGCCTCATCAACACCCATTCCCATTCCGACCATATCGGCTGCAACGCCGCGGTGCAGCGCGCCTTCGGATGCCGCATCGGCGTGCCCGAGGGCATGGCCGGCATGGTGGCGGACTGGGACGAGGAGGCCCTGCTGCTCAGCGTTGCCGCCCAGCAGGGCGAGGTCTTCAAGGCCGATCATCTGCTTGCCCCCGGTGAGCGCCTGCCCATGGGCGGGCTGGAATGGCAGGCCCTGCCGGCGCCGGGCCACGATATGGACGCGCTGGTCTTTCATGCCCCCGATGCGCGCGTACTGATTTCTGGCGATGCCCTGTGGCGGGATGGCTTCGGCATCCTGTTTGCCGAGGTCATCGGCAGCGGCGGCGGGCTGGAGGGCGCACGGGCCACGCTGGAAGCCATCGCCCGGCTGCCCATTGACCGGGTGATCCCCGGCCACGGGGCGCCTTTTGCCGAGGTGGATGAAGCCCTGGAAGCGGCCTTTGCCCGCCTCAAGGCCTTCGAGGACGATGGTGCGCGCATGGCCCGCAATGCGATCCGGGCCTGCATCACCTTCATGCTTCTGGAGCAGCGGAGCATGGACCTGGACACCCTGCCGGCCTATCTGGCAGAGGTTCCCCTGTACCGGGAGGCCAACCGGCGCTTTCTCGGCCTGACGCCGGAGGCCCTGGCGGCCTGGCTGGTTGGCGAGCTCGAACGGGCCGGCGTGGCTGTTCGGCAAGGGCATGTGTTGCTTGTGACGTAAATTAACAAAAGTGTGACATTGCGTGGAAAACGAGCTGGGTGTTCGCAGGATGTTTTGTTTATGCTGTTTCTGCGCGCGGTGACATGCCTGTTGCCGACGCGTGGCAGGCTGGCACCCTAGACCGGCCGTCTTCCTTGAAACAGGGTCATGTCATGCAACTCGTTCTGATCAGCGGTCTGTCCGGTTCGGGCAAGAGCGTCGCGCTCAATGTGATGGAGGATGCCGGCCATTACGTGGTCGATAACCTGCCGTCGGCACTTCTTCCGCAACTCGTCACGCACCTGCGCGGAGCCGGTTACCAGCGCATCGCGGTGGCCGTGGATGTGCGCTCCGGCGCCAGCATCGCGGCGCTGCCCAGGCAGGTGGAAACCCTGCGCGGGATGGTCGACGATGTGCGCTTCCTTTTCCTCGATGCCCGCGATGAAACCCTTATTGCCCGTTTCTCCGAAACCCGCCGCAAGCATCCCCTGGCCGACGAATGCAGCACCCTCGGCGAAGCCATCGCCCGCGAGCGGGAGGCCCTGGCGCTGATTTCCGAACTGGGCCAGCGCCTGGATACCAGCGAGCTGTCCGCCAACACCCTGCGCAACTGGGTGAAGAGCTTCATGGAGCTGAAGGCGGGCAGCCAGATCACTCTGCTGTTCCAGTCCTTCGGCTTCAAGCACGGCATCCCGATGGACGCCGATCTGGTCTTCGACGTGCGTTGCCTGCCCAATCCCCATTACGACCCCGTCTTGCGCCCCCTCACCGGCCGCGACCAGCCGGTGATCGACTTCCTCGAGAAGGTGCAGGAGGTCGGCCAGATGGTGGACGACATCTACGGCTTTGTGGCCTCGTGGCTGCCGGCTTACGTGAATGACAACCGCAGTTACCTGACCATCGCCATCGGCTGTACCGGCGGCCAGCATCGCTCGGTGTATGTCGCCGAACAGCTGGCCAGCCGCTTCAGTGAAAACGCCCGGGTGCTGGTGCGCCACCGTTCCTTCAAGACGTGATCGACCTGCCCGCCCTGCGTTGCTGGCTGGGCGCCTGGGCGGCGCATTTGAAAGCGGGCGATGTGCTGGTGCTGGGCTGTGCGCTGGCCCTGTGCGTGCTGTCGGCCCTGAGCCTGTGGAAGGGCGGCCGGCCCGACAAGGCGATCATCAGGTCGGGCGGTACGGTGTTTGCCGAGGTTGATCTGTCGATGCCGCGCATCGTCGAAGTGCCGGGGCCTCTTGGTACCACCCGCGTCGAGATCCAGCCCGGCCGGGCGCGGGTGGCTTCCGACCCCGGCCCGCGCCAGTATTGCGTGCGCCAGGGCTGGCTGCACACGGCCGGTGCGGTGGCCATCTGTGCGCCCAACCAGGTGAGCCTGGCCCTTTCCGGGCGCAATGCCGACTATGACTCGCTCAATTACTGAAATCGTCCTGACGCCCACAGCGGACGACCACCGGGTGGCCCGTCACGCCGCGGCGGCCATTGTGCTCACCGTGGCCGAGGCGGCGATCCCGCTGCCGCTGCCGGGGGTCAAGCCGGGGCTGGCCAACATCATCACGCTGGTGGTGCTGGCCCGCTGGGGCTGGCGCGATGCAGTGTGGGTGGCCCTGCTGCGGGTGTTGGTGGGCAGCCTGCTGCTCGGCCAGTTCCTGGCCCCGGGTTTCTTCCTGAGCCTGGTGGGCAGCCTGGCCAGCCTGGCGGTGCTGGGCCTGGCCATGCACCTGCCGAAGCGCTGGTTCGGGCCGGTGAGCCACAGCGTGCTGGCCGCCTTTGCCCACATCGGCGGGCAGGTGCTGGTGGCCCGCATCTGGCTGGTGCCCCATAACGGGGTTTTTTACCTGGTACCGGTGTTTGCGCTCGCGGCCACGATATTCGGGCTGGCTAACGGCCTTATTGCGGCGCGTCTGCTGGACGAGGAACTGGCGTCGGAAAGACCTGATACGCGTTGTCTTTGATCTGCTGCCGCCATGCCGCTATTTGCCGGGAGCAAGTCTGGTGCGTCCTGACGGAGTCGAACCGCCGACCTCCACGATGTCAACGTGGCGCTCTAACCAACTGAGCTAAGGACGCTTTGATGAAGTGCTGCTGTGTGGTGCCCAGGAGAGGACTCGAACCTCCACGGAGTTACCCGCTAGTACCTGAAACTAGTGCGTCTACCAATTCCGCCACCTGGGCAGGTGTTGAAGGCGGCGGAGTGTATAAGAAATCAAAGCCGGATTCCAGAGGGGAGTGAAAAAAAGCGGCGGCTGCAGTCATCTGCGCCGCTTCTTCTTTAAAACTCCGGGGCTCCCTGCGGGTTTGTCGGGCAGGCCGAGGGCCGCCCGCGACAGGCGGTCGGCGTCCGGGTTGCGGTGGCGGGGAATCCATTCAAGCCGCACTGAGGTAAAAGCAGCCAGCAGGGGCTGCACCTGCAGGATGAGCGCCTGCAGGTGGGCGACGCTGGTGTGCGCTTCCCCGCGCAGGTGGCGGACGGCGAAATCGCTGTCGCCGCGCACGACCAGATGGCAGGCGCCGGCGTCGCGCGCCATTTCGAGGGCCTTGCCCAGGGCCAGCAGCTCGGCTTCGTTGTTGCAGCCGCCGTCTGCCGCCATCCCCGAATATTCAAACTGCTGCCCCCCGGGGCCGCGCAGCAGGGCGCCAAGCCCGATCCGCCCCGGGTTGGGCAGGGCTGAGCCATCGAACCAGGCTTGCCATTCGGTGTGATCGGCGGGTGTGGGGGGCATTGAAGGCTCAGGGGAGGGACAGATCCAGCTTCCCGTCCTTCATCCCCGGGCACCAGAAATACGCCCCCGACAGGGGCCTGGTGAAGCGGAACAGGGCGTCGACGATGCCGTCTTCGAGGCCGACCATGCGGCGCATCTGGGCCTGGAAGGCGTCGAGGTTGTGGCCGAAGGCGACGAACATGAGGCCGGCGTTCTTGCCTTCCGACCAGGGCAGCGAGCGGCGCAGCACGAAGGCTTCCGGGCTGAAGCTTTCCTGGGCGGTGCGCTTGACGTGGGCGGACGCGGGGGCGTCGTCGAGTTCTTCGTTGTCGGAGCGGCGGCGGCCGATGCAGTCGTCGCGTTCCTCGGGCTGCATGGCTTCGAAGCGGGCGAAGTCGTGGATCCAGCGCTGCACGGCGACGAAGCTGGAACCGTCGGCAGCGATGGCGGCGGCCACGGCGGCGGCGTCCTTGGGGTTCTCGGTGCCGTCCTCGTAGCCGGAGATGTCACGGCCGCCGTCGTGCTTGAAGGCATCCCACGATTCTTCCAGCTGGAATACCGGGGCCAGCGCCTGTTCGATGCGGCGGGCGCGGTGCAGGAGTTCGCCGCGGTCGTCGCCGCGCAGCCACAGCCACACGGCGAAGGGCGTGGAGGGGAGCTCGACGCCGGGGCCGGAAAGGGGCGGGAAGGGTTTGAGTCCGGCGACTTTCTTGCCGAGGGCGGTCAGCGGGGGCAGGCCGATGCCGGCCACGGTGTGTTCGCCATCCACCACGCCCTGCAGCGCGGCGAGGCCGGCGGCCACGTGGGTGTCGGGTGCCAGGGAAAAGGCGAGATAGCGGGCGAGGGGCGGCAGCGGCAGCAGGATGCCGGCTTGCGGGGTGTTCATGGTGCGGTCTCCGGGAATGACGGAAAGGTCGGCACCGATGATAGAGCAATCCCGGCCGTGCAGTCAGCCTGCCGCCGCGTCCTTCCGGGCCAGCCGGTAGAGGGCCACGCTGGCGAGGAAGTTGGGCTCGTCGAGGATCACCTTGTCCTCGTCGAAGGCCAGCCGCTCAAGGATCACGATGCCTTCCTGCTCGCACAGCACGTCAAAGTCGGCGATGGTGAAGAAGCGGATGTTGGGCGTGTCGTACCACTCGTAGGGCAGGTTCTTGGAAACCGGCATGTGGCCGTTGAGGATGGCCTGGCGGTGCCGCCAGTAGGCGAAGTTGGGGAAGCTGACCACCGCTTCGTGGCCGACCCGCAGCATTTCGCGCAGGATGCCCTGGGTGTTGCGCATGGCCTGCAGGGACAGGCTCATGATGACGTGATCGAAGAAGCCGTCGTCAAAGCCGGCGAGGCCTTGCTCCATGTCGATCTGGATGACATTGACGCCGTTTTTGGCGCAGGCCAGCAGGCGCGCCGGGTCGTTCTCGACGCCGTAGCCGCGCACCTGGCGCACGTCGCCCAGGTAGCGCAGCAGGCCGCCGTCGCCGCAGCCCAGGTCGAGGACCCGTTCGCCGGGCTCGATCCAGTTGGCGATCACGTCGTAGTCGAAGCGATGGAAACTCATGGCGCGGTCCTCACACCCGGATGTTGTCGATGTAGGCCTGCAGCACGGCGTGGTACTGGGGCTCGTCGAGGAGGAAGGAGTCGTGGCCGGCGGCGCAGTCGATCTCCGCGTAGCTCACCCGGCGGTCGCTGTGCATCAGGGCATAGACGATCTCGCGGCTGCGCGACGGGGCGAAGCGCCAGTCGGTACTGAAGGACACCACCAGGTAATCGGCCTTGGCGCGGCCGAGGGCGGCCACCAGGTCGCCGGCGTAATCGAAGGCCGGGTCGTAGTAGTCGAGGGCCTTGGTGGTGAGCAGGTAGGTGTTGGCGTCGAAGTAGCCGGCGAACTTGTCGCCCTGATAGCGCAGGTAGGACTCGATTTCGAACTCGACGTCGTAGCTGAACACCGGCTTGTCGTGACGAAGGGTGCGGCCGAATTTCTGGCCCATGGCGTCGTCCGACAGGTACGTGATGTGGCCGATCATGCGCGCCAGGGCGAGGCCGCGGGTGGGCACCACGCCGTGCTCGTAGTAGTGGCCGCCGTGGAATTCCGGATCTTTCAGGATGGCCTGGCGGGCCACTTCGTTGAAGGCGATGTTCTGGGCGGTGAGCTTCGGGGCGGAGGCAATCACCAGCGCGTGGCCGACCCGGTCGGGGTACTGCAGCGTCCACGACAGGGCCTGCATGCCGCCGAGGCTGCCGCCGACCACCGCGGCGAAACGCTCGATGCCGAGCCGGTCGGCCAGGCGGGCCTGGGCGTCCACCCAGTCTTCGACGGTGACGAAGGGGAAGTCGGCGCCCCACGGCTTGCCGGTGGCCGGGTTGATGGCATTGGGCCCGGAGCTGCCGTAGCAGCCGCCCAGGTTGTTCACCCCGATGACGAAGAACTTGCCGGTATCCAGCGGCTTGCCTGGGCCGACCAGGTTGTCCCACCAGCCTTCGGAGCCCGGTTTGTCGGCGTAGGTGCCGGCCACGTGATGGGAGCCGGACAGGGCGTGACAAACCAGCACCGCGTTGCTGCGCGCGGCGTTGAGCTGGCCGTAGGTTTCATATACGAGATCGTATTCCGGCAGCACGCCACCACTTTTCAGCGGCAGAGGCTCGGTGAAGTGTGCCCGCTGGGGCACGACGGTTCCGACGGATTGTGGTGCTTGTTGCATTCGTGTTTCGTCCCAAAAACGAAAAACCCAGCCGGCGAACGGTCGCGGACTGGGCTGCCGTCGCTTTAGCCGTACTTGTAAAGCGCCCGCAAGCTGAAGGGTTCAAATCGGCGCTGAGGGGCAAAGATTAGCGCGAGCGTCGGTCGCAAGTCAAACCCGGGGAGCGAATTGCAGGGGGGCTGTGGGGGCGACTTCAGTCGCCCGCGGACTCCGGGCAAGGGCCTGCCGGTGGTCGACGAAAAGGCGGGCGACTGAAGTCGCCCCTACAGCCCCTAAAGTTTCTCCACCGCCTCGCGGACCCGGTCCGGGTCGTCCAGCTTGAGCAGGCGCAGCACCTTGGGCGTCAGGTCGCTGGCGTCGGCGCGCAGGATGGCCTGCTTGACCTCAAGGATCTGTGCCGGATGCATCGAGAACTGGCGCAGGCCCATGCCGATCAGCAGCCGGGCGCATTCGGGGTCGCCGGCCATTTCTCCGCATACCGACACCGGCACGCCGGCCTTGGCGCCGGCCTGGATGGTCTGGTGGATGAGGCGCAGCACAGCCGGGTGGAGCGGGTTGTAGAGGTGGGCGACGGCCTCGTTGCCCCGGTCGATGGCCAGCGTGTACTGGATCAGGTCGTTGGTGCCGATGGACAGGAACTGCAGCCGGCGCGTGAAGGCGCCGATGCACAGGGCCGCCGCGGGCACTTCGATCATGCCGCCGACGGGTACCGCTTCGTCGAACTTGATCTTGCGCTCGCGCAGCTGGGCCTTGGCCTTGTCGAGGAGGACCAGGGTCTGGTCGATCTCGTGGCTGCTGGCCAGCATCGGGATGAGGATCTTCATCTTGCCGAAGTGGCTGGCCCGGAGCAGCGCGCGCAGCTGGGTCAGGAACATCTTCGGCTCGGCCAGGCAGAAGCGGATGGCACGCAGGCCGAGGGCCGGGTTGTCTTCGGTGCGGGTGGCGCCTTCGAGTTCCTTGTCAGCGCCGACGTCGAGGGTGCGCACGGTGACCGGCTTGCCGGCCATGGTCTTGACCACCGACTTGTAGGCCTCGAACTGCTCGTCCTCGTCCGGCCAGGTGTCGCGGCTCATGAACAGGAATTCGGTGCGGAACAGGCCGACGCCGTCGGCTTCGACGTTCTTGGCCTGGAGCGCATCGGGGGGCAGCTCGATGTTGGCGAGAATCTGCACTTCTTCGCCGTCGAGGGTGGCCGCGCGGGTGGACTTGAGGCGCTTGAGCTTGGAGCGTTCCAGCTCCATGGTCGCCTTGCGCAGGCGGTATTCCTCGAGTACCCGCTCGTCGGGGTCGATGATCACCACGCCACGAGTGCCGTCGATGATGATCAGCTCGTCGTCCTTGACCACATGGCGGATGTGGCGCAGGGCGACGACGGCCGGGATCGACAGGCTGCGGGCGACGATGGCGGTGTGGCCGGTGGGGCCGCCCGCATCGGTGACGAAGCCGGCGACGGCGTGATCCTTGAAGCCGATGGTATCGGTGGGCGACAGGTCGTGGGCGACGACGATGGTGCCCAGCCCGTCCTTGCGCTTGGGCGGCAGATGCCCCGGGCGGCCGAGGAGAACCTTGACGACCCGTTCAACGACCTGCACCACGTCGGACTTGCGCTCGCGCAGGTAGGCGTCCTCGATGGCCTCGAACTGTTCGACGAGATGTTCCATTTGCTGGACCAGCGCCCATTCGGCATTGGCCCGGCGGGTACGGATCAGGTTCTCGGCGGCATCGGCGAGCAGCGGATCCTCGAGGAACATGATGTGCATGCCGACGAAGGCATCCACCTCGGAGGGCGCCGCGCCGGAGCCGGAGGCCGCCTTGAGCCCGGCGAGTTCGGCCTTGACCACCGCGACGGCGCTGCGCAGGCGCGTTACTTCGGCCTCCACGTGGCGCGGGGCGACGGTGAAGTGGGCGACTTCGAGCAGGGCGTGGGAAACCAGGTGGGCATGCCCGATGGCAATGCCCTGGGAGACGGCCAGACCGTGGACAGTGAAGCTCATCGGCGCCCTCCCTTTATCGTGTGGGCCGGCCGGGTCACTCACCCTCCCCGAACTTGTCGGCGATGAGGGCGAGGAGGGCGGACATGGCCTGGTCGGCATCTTCGCCGACGGTGTCGATGGTGATGGTGCTGCCCTTGGCTGCGGCCAGCATCATGACGCCCATGATGCTCTTGGCGTTCACGCGCTTGCCATTGCGTTCGAGCCAGACTTCACTTTGGTAGGCACTGGCAGTCTGGGTGAGCTTGGCGGAGGCGCGGGCGTGGAGGCCCAGCTTGTTGATGATTTCTGCGTCCTGACGGGGCATGGGTGTTCTTCCTGTCTTCCTCGATGCGGCAATCGGTTTATTGTTGTTTTCGTTTTACAGCTTTATTTCATATGCACGACGCCTTCGCAGGCGCCTGCAACGGCTTTCTTGACCAGCGTTTCCATGTTGCGTTCCCGATAGGTGATGGTTCGCAGCAGCATGGGCAGGTTGGCCCCGGCGACGCCTTCGATGCGGCCGGGCTCGAGGAGCTTGGCGGCGATGTTGGCGGGGGTGGCGCCGAGGATGTCGCTGAGGATCAGCACGCCATCGCCCGTATCCACCATGTTGAGCAGGCGGCGGGCGAGGGGCAGGGCGTCAAGAGGATCGTCCTGCCCCGACACGCCCAGCTGCAGGAGCTGTGGCGGGCGGCGGTTCATGACATGGCAGGCGCACTGGATGAGCGATTCGCCCAGGCTGCCATGGGTTATGAGGAGGATCCCTATCATTCGCCCCATTCTATCCGATGGGGCAGGGCCAGCAAGCCGGAATAAGCCGGAGTGCTGAGGCAAATCAAAAGGATTTGTCAGTCGATGACGGTGGCCGGCTTGATGCCTTCGCCGAACTGCAGGCGGTCACGCAGGGCGCGGGTGACCTGGATGCGGCCATCGGCATCGACGCGCAGGGCGTGGTCGATGCCGAAGCGCCTCGCGTAGTCGCGCCAGCGCTCGCCGCCGAGATAGACCGGCTTGCTGGCTGCATCGGAGAGGGTGCCGGCGTTGGCCCGCGGGGTGATCAGCAGGGTGACCGCCTGGGTGCCCTTGGCCGGCCAGCCGGTGCGCGGGTCGAGGAGGTGGCAGTAGCGCTGGCCGTCGAGCTCGAAGAAGCGCTGGTAGTCGCCGGAGGTGCCGATGGCTTCCCCGTCGCGCAGGGGCAGGGAGGCCAGCGGGCGGGGCTCCCGCGGGTGCTGGATGCCGACCCGCCAGGGCTGGTCGCCCTTGCTGCCGAGGGCCAGCACGTTGCCGCCGATGTTGATCAGGGCGTTGCTGACTCCGCGTGCCTTCAGGATTGCGGCGGCGCGGTCGAGGGCATAGCCCTTGCCATAGCCGCCGAGGTCGAGCTGGACGGCCGGGTTGCGGCTCGTCACCTGGTTGTTGGCGATGCTCAGGTCGGCCATCTGCGGGTGGGCCTTGATGGCGCTGGTCAGCTTGACGGGGTCGGGGCGGGCGGGAACGAAGGTGTCGGTATGAAAGCCCCACAGGGCGATCAAGGTGCCGAGGGCCGGGTTGAAGAGTTCGTCGCCGGTAGCGGCGATGGCCTTGGCGTCGGTGAGCATGGCTGCGAGCTCGGGCGACACGGGGATGCCCTGCTGGCCGGCGGCGATGGCGCTGTTGAGGGCGGTGAGCTCGGAGGGTTCCCAGGCATGGTAGGCCCGGTGCAGGCGGTCGAATTCGCGCAGCACTTCGCCAACCGCGGCCCGGGATTTCTCTTCGGAGGCGTCCCAGGTGAGAACTTCCACGCGGGTGCCGAAGACGTAGGATTCCTGCTGGTGGAGGCTGTCCCGGCTGCAGCCGGCCAGCAGGGAGGCGGCGCTGGCGGCCATGGCCAGCCAGGCTGCCGCCCGGTGCATCAGGCGCATGCGGCTTCCAGGGCGTCGATCACCGCACCGGCTACGTCGAAGCCGGTCTGGGCGGCGATCTCGACCATGCAGGTGGGGCTGGTGACGTTGATCTCGGTGAGCCGGTCGCCGATCAGGTCGAGACCGACGATCAGGAGGCCGCGGGCCCACAGGATCGGAGCCAGGTATTCGGCGGTGGCGCGTTCGCCGTCGGTCAGCGGCATGGCCACGCCGCGTCCGCCGGCGGCCAGGTTGCCGCGGGTTTCGCCGTCCTTGGGAATGCGGGCGAGGGAGTAGGGGATGACCTTGCCACCGATGATCAGCACCCGCTTGTCGCCGCTGGAAATGGCCGGCAGGTAGGCCTGGGCCATGATCGTGCGGCTTTCCTCGTGGGTGAGGGTTTCGATGATGACGTTGCGGTTGGGGTCGTCGGCGCGTACCCGGAAGATCTGGCTGCCGCCCATGCCGTCGAGAGGCTTGAGGATGGTGTCCCCGTGGGCGTCGATGAAGGCGTTGATGTCGACCGCGGCGCGGGCCACCCGGGTTGGTGGGATGAACTGCGGGAACTCGAGGATCGCCAGTTTTTCGGAGTGGTCGCGGATCGCGGCCGGGTTGTTGAAGATGCGCGCGCCGGCGTCGGCGGCGCTTTCGAGCAGCCAGGTGGCGGTGACGTACTCGAAGTCGAAAGGCGGGTCCTGGCGCATCAGTACCGCGTCGAAGGCGGTGAGGGGCAGGACTTCCTCGGTGCCGGGCACGTACCAGGCGTTATTGTCGTCGGTGGGTGTCAGGGCGTGGGCCCGGGCCGACACCGTGCCGCCTTCCCAGACGAGGGCTTCACGCTGGATGGCGAAGACCTGATGACCCCGTCCGGCCGCGGCGCGCATCATGGCGATGCTCGAATCCTTGTAGGCCTTGAGCTTGTCCAGCGGGTCGAGGATGAAGGCGATTTTCATCGGAGGCTCCGGGCGGCTCAGTCGGTGGCTTCGGCGAAGATCGCCGGTTCGGTGGTTTCGATTTCGACCGAGGCCGCCAGCAGGGCCAGGCGGGCGACCACGCCATAGGCGTAGAAGCGGTTCGGCGGTGCATCGGGGCCCTGGTTGCAGTCGGGCAGGCTGCACGGTGCCTCAAAAGCCAGCGGTTCGAAATGCATGCCCGGGGCGTTGAGGTTTTCGTCGCGGCCGCGCTGGGTGTGCACCCGGTAGAAACCGCCGACGACGTAGTGATCCATCATGTAGACGACCGGCTCGGCGACGGCGTTGTTGACCGTTTCGAAGGTATGTACCCCTTCCTGGATGATCACGTCGTGTACTTCCAGGCCTTCCTTCACCACGCTCATCTTGTTGCGCTGCTTGCGGTTCAGACCGATCAGTTCGGCCGCATCCTTGACCGTCATGACGCCCATGCCGTAGGTGCCGGCGTCGGCCTTGACGACCACGAAGGGCTCGTCGCTGACTTCGTATTCCTTGTACTTGGCGCGGATGTCGTCAAGCATCGCGGCGACCTTGTCGGCCAGTTCCTGCTCGCCGGTGCGGGCGTGGAAGTCGAGGCCGCTGCAGGTGTCCCAGGCCGGGTTGATGCGCCACGGATCTATGCCGATGGCGGCGCCGAAGCTCTTGGTGACGCGGTCGTAGGCGGCGGCGTGGTTGGATTTGCGGCGGGCGTGCCAGCCGGCGTGCACCGGGGGGATCACCCACTGGTCGTGGAGGCCTTCGAGGGCGGCGGGAATGCCGGCGGAGAGGTCGTTGTTGAGCAGCACGGCGCAGGGGTCGAAGTTCTTCAGCCCGAGGCGGCGACCGTGGCGTTCGAGCGGTTCCAGCGTAAGGCTGGAACCGTTGGTGAGTTCGACCACGGTGGGGGCGGTGATCTCGGGCAGCAGGCTGCCGAGGCGCACTTCCAGGCCGGTGAGGCGCAGGATCGACACCAGCTTGGCCACGTTCTGCAGGTAGAACTGGTTGCGGGTGTGATTCTCGGGGATCAGGAGGATCGCCGTGGCGCCGACGCAGATGCGCTCGATGGCGGCCTGGGCGGCCTGCACGCACAGGGGCATGAAGGCGTCGTTGAGGTTGTTGAAGCCGCCCGGGAACAGGTTCAGGTCGACCGGGGCCAGCTTGAAGCCGGAGTTGCGCAGATCCGTCGAGCCGTAGAACGGCGGCAGGTGCTCCTGCCACTGGGTACGCATCCAGCGTTCGATGGCGGTGGCGTTGTCGAGGAAATGCTTTTCCAGCTCCAGCAGGGGGCCGGTAAGTGCGGTGGTGAGATGGGGGACCATGGGACCTCGCGGACGAACTGTTCTCGGGTGGGCGATGCGTCGGGTGTGCGACGGAAGGGAGTGCGTCGTAGACCTGCGCTGCCGGTAATTGTTCGCGGGATGTTACACCATCCGTCGCGAGCCCCTGCCGGGAGGGGCTGCGCTCAGCCTGCGGGAGGCAGAAAGGGGCGGAAGCTTTCGGGCAGCGGCGCGTTCTCCAGACTGCGCTGGGAGAACAGGTAGCGACCATCGCAGACGAAGCCCAGGTCGGCCCAGTCCACCCCGTTGAGGGCATCCCGGAAGGCAGCCAGGTCCACGTCCGGGCGACGGGGGAAGATGCCCATCACGGCGCCGTCGAAATTGGCGCAGGGGTGCAGGAAGAAGGGGCTGGGCTGGCGGGTCTTGGTGTTGACATAGACGCGCGGTGCGTCGGTTTGCGGGTAGCCCCGGCCCCAGTGCCACCAGTTGGATTCGTCAAAGCGGCGGATGCGCCGGGCGATCAGGCGCTCCCGGTGGGGCAGCAGGGCCGCTGGCGCCGTGTCCGGTTCGCACCAGATCATGCGCCGGGTTGTGTTGTTGCGTGCCGTGGCCGAGCAGACGAAGTCACGGTTGCCGTCGGTCTCACTGGCGTAGATCCCGTCTGCACCGGAAACGGCTCCCACTTTGACGCTGGCCACATCGGCGAGGCTGAGGCTGTATTCCCCCTGGGAGAATAGCAGGTGGCCGGCGCACTCGGAAAAGTGGCGATACAGCCATGGCGGGTGCTCTAGGAGGTGGCCGAGATTGTCACTCTGGCCGATTCTGGCCCAGGCGGTGTGGTGGGACAGATTGTCGAGTTCGTAGCGCCAGATCAGGCAGTTGGGCACCGCTTCGGCAAACACGCGGGCGTCCCCCAGCTCGATGGCGTGGGTGATGGTGCCCCGTTCGAAAAGCTGCCGGTTGAGCTGGCGCGCACTGGTGGATTTCAGGAAATCCCGGGGGGTGATGAAGATCAGCTCGCCCCCCGGCGCCAGGTGACGCATGCATTTTTCGATGAAAAAAAGGTACAGGTTGCTGCGCCCGTCAAAACCGTCCTGGCGCAGCAGCGCCCGGGTGCTTGCACTGACGTCCTGGTAGCGCACGTAAGGCGGGTTGCCAATCACGGTATCGAATTTTTCGCTCTCCGGATAAGCGAAAAAATCCAGGTTGAGCGCCGTCGGCGGGCACTGGCGCGGGTCTACTTCAATGCCTACCGCATGGTGCAGGTGCTGCAGGAAGGCGCCGTTGCCGCATGACGGTTCGAGCACCCGGCCGGCGTTGTGGCGCAGGCGGAGCATGGCCCGGACGACCCGTTCAGGGGTGAACACCTGGCCGAGGGCAGAGAGGTCGGGTAACGAAGGGGACTGGGGCGTGGAGGCGGACGGCATGGTGTCGGGAGGCGCGGAAGCCTGCCTATTGTGCAGGAAGTGGAGTGGCTGCGGCCAGCTTTGCGCCTTCCGGCGCGGAGGGGCCACACCCGGGCTGGACCGGGATTTGCGCAATATTATGTAAATATTGTGTCCGAATGTTGCTGTGCGCAATGCCTTTGTGATATTTGTCAGCTTACAAAAATATGAAATTGTGCTTTAGGCGAGCCAGGCTCCAGGCTCGTTCTTGATCTTTCGGTCGCCCCCTGATTTTTTCGAAAGCGCATCATGAATTCCGCACCTGAACGCCTCGTTTCCCTGCCCCTTGTCTTGCGCGGCAAGCACCTGTTTTCCGTGTCCCTGCGGCTGGCTGTGCGGGAGGTCTCGCTCCCGGAAGCACTCGCAGGTGGCGTGGCCGACAATCTTTCCGCTCCGATCACGCGGGCGGGTGTTGATGGCAGCCTGCTGTGCAGGATCCCGGATCCGGGTTGGCGCACCCACACGCTTTACGACGACCGCATCTCCTACGTGCTGGCTCGCGATACCTGGCATTACCTGTCCCTGGCCGGAAGCTACGAGGTTTTTCTCGAAAACCGCTATTCGGCCAAGACCCGGGAGTCCTTCGCGCGGGACGAGGCCAGATTTGCCGCGCAGTTTGGGGGCGCGCTCGATCTGCGCGAGTACCGAAGCCTTGCAGAGCTGGCAGAGTTTGCCGCCTGTGCCGGGCAGCTGGGCGGGACGGCCGACGCAGACCTGCGCCGAATGACGGATCAGGGCACGCCGATCGGCTTCGTGCTCTTTGCCAATGGTGTGCCGGCCGCCTGCCTGGCCCTGTTGTCGCAGGGGGATACGCTGCAATACGTGTTTGCCGGTGAGCGGGACGATTTTCGTCAGTGGTCGGCGGGGGCGATTGTGCACTTGCAGGCGATCCGGCGCCTGTTTGCCGATCCGCGCAATCGTTACGTGGATTTCCGGCCCGGGGATTGCGAAGTGAAGCGCCAGTTTGCCAACGGTGCGCTGCGCAGTGCCGTTGTGCTCAATCTGCGACGTACGCTCCGGAACCGGCTTGCCTTGTCGGCGTACGCCTTTACCCGGCGCTTGTCGGCCGGTCGCGAAGAAGCCGACGCGGTTCCCGAGGCGATCCGGGAGCTGCAGACTGTGGCGGGCTGAAGCTCAGGCCGCCAGAAAGAGCATCAGCAACTCGTTCAGGAAGTGACGCCCCCGGATGGTGGGGCGCACGGTCTCGCCGTCCACTTCGATGAAGCCCTGTTTCATGGCTTCGACAAGCCCCGCCTCGGCGGCCTCGAAGGGCAGGCCGGTGCGCTCGGCAAACAGCCGGCGCGGGAAGCCCTTGTTCAGGCGCAGGGCGTTCATCATGAATTCAAACGGCAGCTCCTCCGCGCCTATCCAGCGCCGTTCGTGGGCGAACTCGCCTGTCTGGCGGGCGGCCAGGTAGGCGGCCGGATGCTTGGGGCGGGTTTCGCGCAGGATGCCCTCGTGGGATGAGAGCTTGCCGTGGGCGCCGGCGCCGATGCCCAGGTAATCACCGAAAGTCCAGTAATTGAGGTTGTGCCGGCATTCCCGGTTGGGTTTGGCAAAGGCCGAGGTTTCGTAGTGGCCGTAGCCGGCTGCGCCGAGCCGTGACTCGACGAGATCCTGCATGTCGGCGGAGGCGTCGGGGTCGGGCACTTCCGGCGGGTTGGCGGCAAAGGCCGTGTTGGGCTCCAGCGTCAGGTGGTAGCAGGACAGGTGCTGGGGGGCGAGGGCGAGGGCGGTGGCCAGGTCGGCGTCCGCTTCGGCCAGGCTCTGGCCGGGCAGGGCGTACATCAGGTCGAGGTTGACCGCCTCGAAGTGGGTCAGCGCGGCTTCGGCGGCGGCGATGGCGTCGGCGCGGCCGTGGATGCGCCCGAGGGCCTGCAGGTGCGCTTCGTTGAAACTCTGGATGCCCACCGACAGGCGATTGACGCCAGCCTGCCGGAAGGCTCTGAAACGGCCCGAGTCCACCGTGCCCGGATTGGCTTCAAGGGTGATCTCGGCCTGCGGGTCGAGTTGCACCCGCATGCGGATCGCGGCGAGGAGTTCATCCAGGCCGTCCGGGCTCATCAGGCTCGGCGTACCGCCGCCGATGAAGATGCTGTGCACCCGTCGGCCCCAGATTTGCGGCAGGGCGCTTTCCAGATCGGCAACCAGCGCTTCGATGTAGGCCGCTTCGGGGATGCCCTCGTCCCGCACGGCATGGGAGTTGAAGTCGCAGTAAGGGCACTTTTTGACGCACCACGGGTAATGCACGTAGAGCGACAGGGGCGGCGAGGCGGTGAGCTTCGGCGTCCAGAGGCTGCCTTCGGTGACGGGCTTCGGGCTGGCTTTGGGGGTGATCGGGATGATCCGTGCTTCGGGCATCTCAGGCGGTTTCTGCGCGCAGTTTGTCGAGCAGTTGCCGGAAGGCCGAGCCCCGGTGGGACAGCACGTTTTTCAGGTCGGAGGCGATCTCGGCTGCGGTTTGTTCGAGTTCGCTGACGAGAAACAGGGGGTCGTAGCCGAAGCCGGCGGTGCCGCGGGGCGCGCCGAGGATTTCGCCATGCCACTCGCCGCAGGCGATCAGCGGCTGCGGGTCATCGGCGTGGCGGACGAGGGCCAGCGCGCAGTAAAAGCGCGCCCGGCGGTCGGCCTGGCCGGCCAGCTTTTCGAGCAGCAGGGCGTTGTTGCGTTCGTCGGACCTGGGTTCGCCGGCAAAGCGCGCCGAGATTACGCCCGGTGCGCCGCCAAGGGCTTCGACGCACAGCCCGGAGTCGTCGGCAAGGGCCGGCAGGCCGGTGCTGCGCGAGGCGTGGCGGGCCTTGGCGATGGCGTTTTCGATGAAACTGGGGTGCGGCTCCTCGGCCTCGGTGACGTTGAAGGCCGACTGGGGCAGCACTTCGATGCCCAGCGGGGCGAGGAGGGCGGAGAGTTCCTTCAGCTTGCCGGCGTTGCCGCTGGCGAGGACGAGTTGTTTCATGGCGGCCGTTTCCTTCGTGATGCTCAGGCGGGGATGCCTAGCGCCTTTTTCTGTTCGACGACGAGTTGGGCCACGCCGCTGGCGGCGAGTTCCAGCAGGCTGTCGAGTTCGGCGCGGGAGAAGGGCGTGCCCTCGGCGGTGCCCTGCACTTCGACGAAGCCGCCGGAGCCGGTCATCACCACGTTCATGTCGGTGTCGCAGTCGGAGTCTTCCGGGTAGTCGAGGTCGAGCACCGGGACGCCCTTGAAGATGCCCACCGAGATGGCGGCGACGAAGTCGCGCATCGGGTTGGCGGGGAGCTTGCCGGCCTTGACGAGGCCTTCGAGGGCGTCATGAACAGCGACGCAGGCGCCGGTGATGGCGGCGGTGCGGGTGCCGCCGTCGGCCTGCAGCACGTCGCAGTCGATGGTGATCTGGCGTTCGCCGAGTGCCGTCATGTCCACCACCGCGCGCAGGCTGCGGCCGATCAGGCGCTGGATTTCCTGGGTGCGGCCGCTTTGCTTGCCCTTGGCGGCTTCGCGGGCGCTGCGGGTGTGGGTGGCGCGGGGCAGCATGCCGTATTCGGCGGTCAGCCAGCCCTGGCCCTTGCCGCGCAGGAAGGGCGGTACGCTTTCTTCGACGCTGGCGGTGCACAGCACGCGGGTGTCACCGAACTCGATGAGCACGGAGCCCTCGGCGTGGCGGGTGAAGCCGCGGGTGATGCGGATCGGGCGGAGGCTGGCGGGGGTGCGGCCGCTCGGGCGGCTGAAGGGGGTGGTGGTCATTTGAATTTGTGAATTGCTGCGTTGATTTCGCGGATGGCACGTTCGATCTCGTCTTCGCTGAGATCTTCCTGGTCGCGCTTGCCGCGTCCGAAGCCTTCCATCTGGGTGGTGAAGGCGTCGGCGGGCATGGTGCGGGTGGAGACGGTGTCGGTGTCGGCCTGGTGATCGTCATGCCAGGTCATGGCGATCAGGGTCATGTTGTCGCACTGGGTGCCGCCGAGCATTTCGGCTTCGTCCATGAGGCGCGGGACGGACTCCATGACCCGGCCGTCGGCGAGGGTATTGGTCAGGGTGTCGGCGTCGAGGGGCCCCCAGACGCCGTCCGAGCAGATGGCAACGACGTCGCCGTTGACGAGCGGTACGCCGCGCGAAAACTCGATCTGCGGCGGATGGCTGCCACCCAGGCAACTGAAGATGCGGTTGCGACCCGGGTGCACGGCGGCGCTTTCGGCGTCGAGGAGACCCTGGTCGAGCATCAGCTGGACGCGGGAATGGTCGCGGGTCTGGGTCAGCAGGCGGCCTTTCCTGATCAGGTACAGCCGCGAATCGCCCGCGTGGGCCCAGTGGGCCACGCCGTCCTGCACCAGGCAGGCGACGATGGTGGTACGCGGAATGTCCGACAGGTGCTTGTCGAAGGCGTAGTCGAGGATTGCGTGGTGGGCGTTGCTGAGTACCCGGGACAGGAACAGCACCGGATCGGTGACCTTCGGGCGGGCTTCCTGCTGAAAGGACTGGGCAATGAACTGCACCGAGATCTGCGCCGCGATTTCGCCGTAAAGGTGGCCGCCCATGCCGTCGGCGAGCACCAGCAGCAGGGCATCGCGGGTGTAGGAGTAGGCCACGCGGTCCTGGTTGGTGCGACGCTTGCCGATCCGGCTTTCCTGGAAAATCGTGAATCTCATGGACGGCCTATCATTATTTTTAGTCGTGATCCCAGCCCTTCAAGCCAGGTTTTCTGTTGGGGCGGAGCTTCGCGGTGACGCTGGGCGAGAACCTTTTGCAGGGCGAAGCAACTCTGGGGCCGTTTCAGTGGATCAAGTTGCAGGCACCAGTCGATGGTGGCCAGAAAGTGCGGTGAATGCTGGCCGGCCCAGGCCTTGGTGGCCGGTACGACGGTGTCGTGTTTGAGGCGTTCGTCGGAGCGTTGCGGCGAGGTGCCTGCCAGGCAGGCGTACATGCTGGCGCCGACGCTGTAGATGTCGCTCCAGGGGCCGAGGGCGTCCCGGCTGGTGAATTGCTCCGGCGAGGCGAAACCCGGGGTGTACATGGGTTTCAGGATCGGCGTGTCGGACATCAGGGTTTGCCGGGCGGCGCCAAAATCGAGCAGCACCGGGGTGCCGTCGGCGCGCAGGTAAATATTGGACGGCTTGATGTCCAGGTGCAGCAGCTTGTGGGCGTGGACTTCGCGCAGGCCGTTGAGCATGCGGGTGAATACGCCGCGGATGAAGCGCTCGCGGATGTTGCCCTTGTTCTTCTGGACGTAGTCGTGAAGGGTGCGGCCCCGTTCGAACTGCATCACCATGTAAACCGTGCCGTTGGCGCGGAAGAAGTTAAGCACGCGCACCACATTGGGGTGCACCAGTTTGGCCAGTGCCCGGCCTTCCTCGAAAAAGCACTTCATGCCGTAGCGGAAGGCGCCCTGGTGGGCTTCGGTGACATGCGGCGTGACTTCGCCCGGCGCGCGCAGGGCGAGGGAGTTCGGCAGGTATTCCTTGATGGCGACCGGCGTCCCGTCCTGGTCGTAGGCCAGGTACACGATGGAGAAGCCGCCCAGCGAGAGTTGCCGCTCGACACGGTAGTGATCGAGCTGGAATCCGGACGGGAGGGCGCAGTTCTGTTGAGTGGCCATCAGGCGGGGCGCTACACTTCGTCTTTTGTGGCGTTCGGGGTTGCTAGTTTAGCTTCGGATTGCCGCGCTATCTCGGGAAAAACAGGATGATCAACAGCATGACGGGCTACGCCGTCCAGGCACGCGACCTGGGCAGCATCGCTTTGCACCTCGAACTGCGGAGCGTCAACTCCCGCTATCTCGACCTCGCCTTCCGGATCAACGACGATTTGCGTCAGGCCGAGCCCATGCTGCGCGAGGCGATCACCGGCAAGCTCAGTCGTGGAAAAGTCGAGTGTCGCTTCAATCTCCAGGCGAAGGATAGCGCACCTCGGGACTTGGCCATTAACGGCGTGCTGCTCGCGCAACTGAAGGCCGCCCAAGCTTTCGTGCAGGCCGAGCTGCCCCAGGCTGCGCCCTTGTCTGTCGCCGAAGTGCTGCGCTGGCCCGGCATCCTGGCCGATGACAGCGTCACCTTCGAGGCGCTGCAGCCGGAAATTGCCGCCACCATCGCCGCGGCCCTGGATGAACTCATCGCCACCCGTCGCCGCGAGGGCGAGAAGCTGGCCGAGATGATCCGCGGCCGCATCACGCGCATGCGCGAACTGGTCGCCACCGTCCAGCCGCGGGTGCCGGCCCTGGTCGCCGAATATCAGGAAAAACTCGCTACGCGCCTGCGCGATGTGGCGGCCACCCTCGACGACGACCGCATTCGCCTGGAAGTCGGTCTCTTCGCCCAGCGTGTCGATGTGGCCGAGGAGTTGTCGCGCCTCAGTACCCACCTGGACGAGGTGGAACGCATCCTCAAGGTTGGCGGTGCGGCCGGCAAGCGCCTGGATTTCCTGATGCAGGAACTCAACCGGGAGGCCAACACCCTCGGCTCGAAGGCCATGGCGTCCGACATGACCGCCATTGCCGTGGAGCTCAAGCTGGCCATCGAGCAGATGCGCGAGCAAGTCCAGAACATCGAGTAAGGAGCGCCCATGCCCGGCACCCTGTTCATCGTCACGGCGCCTTCCGGCGCCGGCAAGACCACCCTCGTCAGCGGCCTGCTGGCCCGTGATCCGCTGGTTTGTCTGTCCGTTTCCTACGCTACCCGGGCCCCGCGCGCCGGGGAGGTGGATGGGGAGCACTATCATTTCGTGGATGTGCCCACCTTCCGGTCCCTGCGCGACAAGGGGGAATTCCTGGAGTGGGCCGAGGTTCATAACAACTACTACGGGACCTCGAAAGTCTGGCTGGAGCAGCAGATATCTTCGGGCAAGGACATCCTGCTGGAGATCGACTGGCAGGGCGCGCAGCAGGTTCGCAAGGTGTTTCCGAAGGCGGTCGGGGTGTTCATCATGCCGCCCTCGCTGGAGGAGCTGGAGCGCCGCTTGCGCGGCCGCGGCACCGACAGCGAGGACGTGATTGCCCGCCGTGTGCTGGGTGCCCGCGGCGAGATGCGCCATGTGGCCGAGTTCGACTACGTTATAATCAATGAAGACTTGCCCGCCGCCCTCGAAGATCTGGTGGCTGTGGTGCGGGCATCACGACTGCGCTACGCCAACCAGGAGGCGCGCAAGCCGGAGTTTTTCCATTATCTGGAACAGGATTGATCCATGGCCCGTATTACCGTTGACGACTGTCTGAAAAGAATCCCCAACCGCTTCCAGCTCACCCTGGCCGCGACCTACCGTGCCCGTCAGCTGACCAATGGCGCCACCCCGCTGGTAGACCTCGACCGCCACGACAAGGACAAGCCCACCGTGGTTGCCCTGCGTGAAATCGCCGCCGGCAAGGTCGGCGCCGAAGTGCTCAACCGCGGTCAGGCCTGAGCGCCCGTCGCAGGAAGAGCCGTGTCATGGAAAACGCCACCCCCGTTTCAGTCAGTGGCGGCAGCGTTTTCCAGCCCCCCGCGTCCAGTGTCGTGCCGCTTGATTTCGGCCGGCTGCGGACGCAGGTGGCTACCTATCTCCGTCCCGAGGACGTAGGCAGGGTCGAGGCCGCCTACCACTTTTCCGCCGATGCCCACCAGGGGCAGATGCGGCAAAGCGGCGAGCCCTACATTTCGCACCCGGTAGCCGTCGCCGAGATTCTCGCCGGCTGGCACCTGGATGCGCAGGCTTTGTGTGCCGCACTCCTCCATGATGTGATGGAGGACACCCACATCACCAAGGCCGAGATCGCCGAACGCTTCGGGCGCATCACGGCAGAGCTGGTCGATGGCGTGTCCAAGCTCGACAAGATCGAGTTCCAGTCCCACGAGGAAGCCCAGGCCGAAAATTTCCGCAAGATGCTGCTGGCCATGGCCAGCGACCTGCGGGTCATCCTGATCAAGCTGGCCGATCGTCTGCACAACATGCGCACGCTCGACCACATGCGCCCCGACAAGCGGCGCCGGATCGCCCGCGAAACCCAGGAAATCCACGCTCCCATCGCCAACCGGCTGGGCCTCAACAGCCTGTACCGCGAGTTGCAGGAACTGGCTTTCAAGCACCGTTACCCGATGCGTTTCCGGGTGCTGTCGCGGGCCATCCTTGCCGCGCGGGGCAACCGCCGCGAGGTGGTCGGCAAGATTCTCGTCGCGATCGAGGAGCGCCTGCCCCAGTGGAACATCGAGGCCGAAGTCCGGGGCCGCGAAAAGCACCTCTACAGCATCTACCGCAAGATGGCCGAGAAGCGTCTGTCCTTCTCGCAGGTGCTCGATATCTACGGTTTTCGCGTCATCGTGCCCGATGTGCAGACCTGCTACCGCGCCCTCGGTGCGCTGCACGGCCTCTACAAGCCGGTGCCGGGCAAGTTCAAGGACTACATCGCGATTCCCAAGGGCAACGGCTACCAGTCGCTGCACACCACGCTGATCGGCCCGTTTGGCACGCCGGTGGAAGTGCAGATCCGCACCCACGAGATGAACCACATCGCCGAGAGCGGTGTGGCGTCCCACTGGCTGTACAAGGAAGACGAGAAGACCCTCTCCGAGCTGCAGCACAAGACGCACACCTGGTTGCAGTCCCTGCTTGAGCTGCAATCCACCTCGGGCGACTCCAGCGAGTTTCTCGAGCACGTCAAGGTCGATCTCTTTCCGGGCGAGGTGTACGCCTTCACGCCCAAGGGCAAGATCTTCGCGTTGCCGCGGGGGGCAACGGTGGTGGACTTCGCTTACGCGGTGCATACCGACGTCGGCAACCGCTGCGTTGCCGGGCGCATCAACGGCGAGCTGATGCCCCTGCGCACCGAGCTGCACAACGGCGACCAGATCGAGATCATCACCGCTGCCCACGCCAGCCCCAATCCGGCCTGGCTCAGCTATGTGCGCACCGGCAAGGCGCGGGCGCAGATCCGTCACTTCCTCAAGAACGCCCAGCAGGAAGAAGCCTCGACTCTTGGCGAACGTCTTCTCAACCAGGCTTTGCGTCTGCATGGCCTGACCCTCGGCCAGGTGAGCGTGTTCGCCTGGGAGCGCTTCCTCAAGGAATTCACGCTGCCGACCCGCAAGGACCTGATGACCGACATCGGCCTCGGGCGGCGCCTGCCGGCCATCGTCGCGCGGCGCCTGGCGGAGATCCAGGATGTCGAATCGGGCCGCTCCGACGTGGTCAAGCCCAAGCCGGCCGGCGCGATCCTGATTCGCGGCACCGAAGGTGTGGCTGTCCAGCTGGCGCGCTGCTGCCGGCCGATTCCGGGCGACCCGATCGTCGGCATCATCCGCAAGGGCCAGGGCCTCGAAGTGCACATGCACGACTGCCCGCAGGCCCGCAAGCTGCGCAGCGAGCGCGACCGCTGGATCGACGTGGAGTGGGAGGCTTCCACCGACCGTCTTTTCGACGTCACCCTGCGCCTGCTCACGCTCAATGTGCGCGGCGTGCTGGCCAAGGTGGCCAACGCCATCTCCGAGCAGGACTGCAACATCCAGAATGTCAGCACCGATGGCGAGCAGGGCACGTATTCCACGATCTACATTACCGTTCAGGTGACCCATCGCCTGCATCTGGCCAAGGTCATCCGCGGTATGCGCAACATCCAGGAGGTGGTTCGCATCAACCGCCTCAAGGGCGATCAAAAGGGCAGCTGACGCTGCTAGAATCCACGCCGCTTAAAAGGGGAGAAAACACATGGCGATTTACGAATCCGATCACACCAAGTTCATGCGCGAATGGATGGCGAAGCACCCCGAGGAACTCGAGGAGCAAAAGAAGGGCCGCGCCCTCTGGTGGGACAAGCCCCAGACCCTGGAAACCCAGGGCGAGTACGACGCCGCCAAGGTTCCCGCCAAGGCCTACCCCTACTCGACCGAAGGCTAATCAGCGGTTTGCTCGCTCCGAAACTCGCCTTTGTTGATGTCGAAACCACCGGTGCCAATCCGGTGGTGGACCGGATCACCGAAATAGCGGTCCTGCGGGTCGAGAACGGCGAGCTGGTCGAGCGCTGGTCCAGCCTGGTCAATCCGGGCATGCCGATTCCAGCCAACATCCAGACGCTGGTCGGCATTACCGATGACATGGTTGCCGATGCGCCGGCCTTTGCCGAGCTGGCAGATCGGGTCCGCGCGCTGTTTACCGGCTGCATCTTCGTTGCCCATAACGCGCGCTTCGACTACGGTTTCATAAAGAACGAATTCCAGCGTATCGGGCAGGACTTCGATGCGCCGGTGATGTGCACCGTCAAGCTGTCCCGTGCACTGTTTCCCCAGCATCACCGCCACGGTCTGGATGCGCTGATCGAGCGCCACGGACTCACCTGCACGGCCCGTCACCGGGCCATGGGCGATACCGAGGCGCTGCTCCAGTTTGCGCAGATCGTCAGCGACAAGTTCGAGCAGGACACGCTCGACATGGCCATCGTCAAGGCCATGAAGGCGCCGAGCCGCCCGGCGGGCCTGCCGGAAGGCGTGCTCGAAGGCCTGCCGGAAGGCCCCGGCGTCTATCTCTTCTACGACGAGCACGATCAGCCGATCCTGATCGGCAAGAGTGTCAGCCTCCGCTCGCGGGTGATGGGCTATTTCTCGACCGAGCACCGCAACGGCAAGGAAGCCAAAATCACCCAGCAGGTACGTCGGGTTGATTGGCAGGTCACTGCCGGCGAACTCGGCGCTACGCTGCTCGAGTCACGCCTGGTGAAGAGCCTCAAACCCGTCGGCAACCGCCACCCAGGGGCCGCGGAGGCGGTTTTTGGTTTTCGCTACGAGCCAGCCCGCAAGCGCGGCCCGGTGCTGCTCCGCGAGGCACTGGATGGCGGCGATCCGGCCGATTGGGCCGGGGTTTACGGTTCTTTCCGCAGCAAGAAAGAAGCCGACAACACGCTGCGTCAGTTAGCTGCCCTGTACAAGTTGTGCCCGCGCCGGATCGGCATCGAGCCGTGGGGTGAAGGCGCCTGTCAGGCTCACCTGATGAAACGCTGCGCAGGCGTGTGCGCCGGCAAGGAAGACCCCGCCGAGCATGATGCGCGTCTGCTCAAGGTGCTGGAAAGCCTGCGCCTCAAGCGCTGGCCGTGGGATAGCCCCGTGGCGATTCACGAAGATCACGCCGGTACCGGGCGCAGCGAGATTCACGTTTTTGACCGCTGGTGCCTGCTCGGCAGCGTGCCCGACGAAGCCGCGCTGGCGCAGTTGCTGGCGGCACCGCCGGCCCGCGCCTTCGATCTGGATACCTATCGCATCCTCGTCCGTTGGCTCGACGCGCCAACGGCCGGCGCCACCGTCACGCCGCTGGTGTGACTCCCGGCTGACGCCGCTCGCGCCAGCCTTCCACCAGCGAATACACCGCCGGCACCACCACCAGGGTCAGCAGGGTCGAGCTGATCATGCCGCCGATCACCGCGATCGCCAGCGGCTGGTTGGTCTCGTTGCCAGCGCCAAAGCCCAGCGCCGCCGGAGCGAGGGCGAGGATCACCGTCATCGAAGTCATCAGCACCGGGCGCATCCGGATCGGGCAGGCGTTGCGCAGGGCTGCATCCACCCGCAGGCCTTCGGCGCGGCGCTGGTTGGTCAGGTCCACCAGCAGGATGGAGTTCTTCGCCACCAGGCCAATCAACAGCACCAGCCCGATCATCGAATAAATGTTCAGCGTCTGCCCTGTTGCCCACAGGGCCGCTACGCCGCCGACGATGGCCAGCGGCTGGGCCAGCATCACGATGAAGGGCTGCACGAAGCTGTTGAACTGGCTGGCCAGCACCATGTAGAGCAGGGTCATGGCCAGCGCGAAGGTGAACACCATGTAGCTCATGGTCTTGCCGAACTCTTCGGCCTGGCCGATCAGCTTGACCTGGTAGCCGGTAGGCAGCATTTCCGCAGCAGTCTGCTTGACCAGCGCCACCGCTTCGCCCAGAGGCAGGGTCGGTGAGGCGAAGAAAGTGGCGGCGTACTGCAGGTCGAAGCGCCCGACGATGGCCGGGCCGAGGGTTTCCCTGAAGCCGGCGACGCTGTCGAGGCGCACCAGCTGGCCGGTCTTGTTGCGCAGGAAGATTTTCGCCAGGTCGGCGGGCTGGGTGAAGCTGCCTTCCCTGGCCTTGACGCGGATGTCGTAGCGCTGGCCGTCGCCGGGTTCGTCGTTGTACTTGGCGATGTCGACGCCGCCGGTGAGCATGTTGATGGCGAGGGCCACGTCCTGGGTGGTCAGGCCGGCGTTGGCGATGCGCAGGCGATCCGGGGCGAAGACCAGTTGCGGCAGGTCGAGCTGCAGGTCGGTGTCGATGCGGCCGATGCCCGGCGCCACCGACAGCTTGCGCTGCAGGGTGAGCGCATGTTTGCCCAGTTCCTGCAGGTTCTCGCCGGTGAGCACGAACTGCAGCGGCTCGCCGCGCTGGCCCTGCACCATCGGATACGGCGCCGCAAAAACCCGCGCGCCGGCGATCTGGCTGAATTCCTTGCGCAGCAGTGGAATGATGTCCTGCTGCCTGACCGTGCGCTCCTCCCGCGGCGCCATGCGCACCACCACCGTGCCCTGGTTCACCTGCCCGGCGGTGCCGAGGCCGATCAGCGCGAATTCGGTGCGAATCGATTCGTGGCCGTTGAGGATGGTTTCCACCTCCCGCAGCTTGCTGTCGGTGTAGTCGATGCTGGAACCCAGTGGTGTGCGCACGGATACCAGGAAACGCCCTTCGTCCTGCTCCGGCGCGAAGGCCTTGCCAACCTGGGTGAAGAAGAACGCACTCGATGCCACCACCGCCAGGGTCAGCAGCAGCACCCACAGGCGGTGGGTCAGGGCGCCCTCGAGCAGGCGCACGTAAAGGGCGTCCATGCCTGCGAAGAAGCGGTCGAAAGCCTTGTAGACGGGGCCGTGCTGCTTCTCGACCTTGAGGTAGCGGGCGCACAGCATGGGCGTGAGCGTGAGCGATACGAACAGCGACACCAGCACCCCGAAGGTCACCACCAGCGCGAAGCTGCGGAAAAACTGGCCGATGATCCCCGAGATGAAGGCCACCGGCGCAAAGATGCAGACCAGCGAGAGGGTTGCCGCCATGACCGCAAAAACCACCTCGTTGCTGCCGTTGATGGCCGCCGATACCGGGTCCGGGTCGAGTTCTTCCCGGTGGCGGTAGATGTTCTCCAGCACCACGATGGCGTCGTCCACCACCACCCCGATGAGCAGCAGCAGGGCCAGCAGGGTGAGCGAGTTGAGGGTGAAGCCGAAGAAGTAGATCACCGCGATGGCGCCCATCAACGACACCGGAATGGCCAGCGCGATGATCAGCGTCGAGCGCACCGAGCGCAGGAAGAACCACACCACCAGCGCCGCCAGCAGGGTGCCCTCGATCAGGTGTTCCTTGAGCGAGTCGACGATCTCCATGATGAAGACGGCGTCGTTGGACACCACCGACAGGGTCATGCCCGGCGGCAGGGCGGGGCGCAGATCCTTGTCGAGGCGGGCCTGGATGCGCTCGACGATGGACACGGTGTTGGCATTGGCAATCTTGACCATGCCGAGCCCGACCGTAGTCTTGCCGTTGAAGCGCGCCAGCTGGCGGTTGTCGGTGAGGCCGTCCTCAATCTCGGCCACATCGCCCAGGCGGATCGGCGCCGTGTCGCGGAAGGCGACGATCAGGCCTTCGAGTTGTTCGACCTGATGGAATTCCAGGTCGAGTTTGACCAGGCTTTCGGTGGTCTGGCCGACCACGAAGCCGCCGGCCAGTTGCACGTGCTCCTTGGCGAAGGCGTCGGTGATGTCCTGGGCGGTGACGTTGTGGGCCGCCATGCGGTCGGGCCGCAGATTGACCCGGATGGTGCGGTCACGGCGTCCGCCGAGGCGTACCTCGCCCACGCCATCGATGGTTTCGAGGCGCTTCTTGAGGACGTTGATGGCGTACTGGTTGAGCTGCTGCTGGGTCCGGTCGCCCTGCAGGGCCAGCCACATGATGGGCTGGGCGTTGGTTTCCACCTTGGCGACCACCGGCGGGTCCACGTCCTTGGGCAGGCGCCGGAGCACCTGGTTCACCTTCGACTGGACCTCGTTGAAGGCCACGTCCACCTTCTTTTCGAGGACGAAGGTGATGTTCACCGTCGACACCCCGGGGGATGAACTGGACTGCACATGCTCGATGCCCGGCACGCTGTTAACCGCCGATTCGATGACGTTGGTGATGCTCGAATCGACGATGTCCGGGTTGGCGCCCTTCAGCGTCGTGGTGATGGAGATCACCGGGAATTCGATATACGGGTAGCGGTCCATGCCGATGCGCTGGTAACCGATCACCCCGATCAGCACCAGCACGGCGCTCATCATCCACGCCAGCACGTGGCGCTTGATGGAAAGTTCCGGCAGGGTCATGGCTTGGCGGCCGCGGGCTTCTTCACGGATACGGCGGCGCCGTCGGTGAGAAAGCCGGCGCCCTCTTCGGCAACCGTTTCACCTTCGTGCAGGCCTTTGACGATTTCAATGCGGCCGTTGCGCTTCACGCCGGCTTCGATGATGCGCTGGCCGGCCTTGCCGTCGGCGATCACGTACACCACCTTGCCGGCCGGGCGCAGCACCACGCTTTGTTCCGGCACCACCACGGCGGCCGGCTTGCGGCCGGTGACGATGGACGCGTTGACGGTGCCACCGGAGAGCAGGCTGCCATCGTTGTCGAGGCGCACCAGTACATCCAGAGCGCGGCTGCTGTCGCTGATGGTGGGTTTCACATCTTCCACCGTGCCGCTGAGCGTCTTGCCGGGCGCGTGGGGCAGGGCGAAGCGCACCGGCTGGCCGGCTCGGATGCGTCCGGCGGCAGACTCCGGGTAGGGCAGGTGGGCGCGCAGGACCCGGTTGGAGATCAGACGGAACAGCGGGTCGCCGACCTTCACGTAATCGCCGGGTGAGACGATCTGGGTTTCGATGATGCCATCCACCGGCGCGACGACCCGGGCGCGCCCGAGGTTGGCCTGGGTGGCGTTGCCGCGGGCCTTTGCATTGGCCAGCTGGGCTCGCAGGGCGTCGCGCTGGGCGAGACTGTCTTCGGCACCGTTGCGGGCGATGAAGCCCTTGGCGACGAGGCCCTGCTGACGCTCGGCAAAGCGTTCGGCCTGCGCGGCCAAGGCTTCCAGACGGTTGATCTCGGCACTGTCGACGCGGGTCTGGATGTGCTGGTCGGTGGCGTCCAGCTCGGCGAGAGGCTGGCCCTTTTTGACGTGATCGCCGGTGTGGGCAAGCACCCGGGTGACGCGGCCGGCCACTTCGGCGCCGATTTTCGGGTCGATCAGGGCTTCAAGGGTGCCGAGGGTGTCTTCGGTGATGTCCAGCGCAATGCTCTGCGCTCTCGCGGTGGTGATGATGCTGGCCGGCGGGCCGGCAGGCTTGTCGGCGGCTGTGGGGGCGGGCTTGTTGCCGCAGCCGGCCAGCCCGAGGGCGACGAGCAGGGAAACGCGGGGGGCGAAACGCATGGTCGGAGCCTTCGGGCTGGCGGTGGGGGCGGATTACGGAAGCGGGCGTTCGCCCTTCAGCAGGTGCTCGACGGTTTCCCGGTCGCGGATGACATGCACGGTGTCGCCATCCACCAGTACCTCGGCGGCGCGGGGGCGGGTGTTGTAGTTGGAGCTCATGGTCATGCCATAGGCACCGGCCGACAGGATCGCCAGCAGGTCGCCGGTGTCCACTGACAGGTCGCGGTCGTGGCCGAGGAAGTCGCCGCTCTCGCAGATCGGGCCGACCACCTCGTAGCGGGTTGCCGGAATGGCGCGCGGGGCGACGGCGACGATCTCGTGGTAAGCGTCGTAGAGCGCCGGGCGAGCCAGGTCGTTCATGGCTGCGTCGATGATGGCGAAGCTCTTTTCGACGCCGGGCTTGAGGTATTCGATGCGCGTCAGCAGCAGGCCGGCGTTGCCGACCAGCGAACGGCCCGGCTCGAAGCACAGGGCTTCGCTGCGTCCGGCGAAGCGTTCGAGCAGGGGCTTGAGGTATTCGGTGGGGGTGGGCGGTTCTTCGTCGCGGTAGCGGATGCCGAGGCCGCCGCCCAGGTCGATGTGGTCGAGCACGATGCCTTCACTGGCGAGCTGGTCCACCAGGCCGAGGATCTTGTCGGCGGCTTCGGCCATCGGCGCGGAATCCAGGAGCTGGGAGCCGATGTGGCAGTCGATGCCCGAGATCTCGATGTTGGGCAGCTTGGCGGCCTTGCGGTACAGGTCGAGGGCCTCGGTGAAGGCGACGCCGAACTTGTTGCTGCGCAGGCCGGTGGAAATGTAGGGGTGGGTGTTGGGATTGACGTCCGGATTGACCCGGAAGGCGATCGGCGCGCGCTTGCCCATGCTGATGGCCACGTCGTTGAGGCGGTCGAGTTCGGCAGCGGATTCGACGTTGAAACAGCCAATGCCTGATTCGAGGGCGAAGCGCATTTCGTCGACGGTTTTGCCTACGCCGGAGAAGATCACCTTGCCGGCGTCGCCGCCGGCTGCCAGTACGCGGGTCAGTTCGCCGCCGGAGACGATGTCGAAGCCGGCGCCGAGCTTGGCGAAGACGGACAGGATGCCGAGGCTGGAGTTGGCCTTGACCGCGTAGCACACCAGCGACTTGCGCAGGCCGAGGGCCTGCTGGTAGGCCTCGAAGGCGGACGTGAGCGCAGCGCGGGAGTAAACGTAGGTGGGCGTGCCGAAGCTTTCGGCGATGTCGGCAAGGGCGACCCCTTCAAGGGTCAGGCCGGCGGGGCCGGCTTTGAGCGTCGGCACGGGCAGGGCGGTCGTCATTGGGCGGGGTCCTGGGAGGCGGGTTTGTTATGATCGACGGCCGGCGCCTGGATGGGCGCGGGCTTGGCGTCGGCAGGCTTCGGCGCTGCCTTGGCTGCGGGCTTGGGGATCTGCGGGAAGTACAGCGGCCCCTTGATGCCGCAGCCGCCCAGCACGAGAAGGCCGCAAGCCGCGGCGGCAATGGCGATGATTCGCATGAGTTCCGCGCAAAAGCGGGAATGTTAACAGAACAAGGGGTAGGGCGATGGATGAAGCGGATTTCAATGCACTGGCGGACGCCGAACTGGACCGTCTGGAGGGCTTGCTGGAGACCTGCGAGCTGGACTTCGACTATGAAGTGAAGCCGGGCGGCGTTTTTGAGCTGGAGTTCGAGAACGGGACCAAGATCATCGTCAATCGTCACACGGCGGCGCGGGAAATCTGGCTGGCGGCGAAGTCGGGGGGCTTTCACTTCCGTCCGCAGGATGGGCGCTGGCTCGGCACGCGGGACAGCGTCGATTTTTACGTCGCCCTGTCCCGCTGCATGTCCGAGCAGGCCGGACAGCCGGTCAGCCTGAAGGGCTGACCGGGGCTGTTTAAGCGGGGGGCGCTGCTGCGGCCGGCGCAGCTGGCGCTTCCTCCGCCGGCGGGCTGGAGGGCTCGTTTGGCGCTTCCGGCGGCGCCGTCGGCAGGTTTTCCTGGTAGATCATTTCTTCGGCAGGGCTGCCGGAGGGCTTGATGCGGACCAGGCCGGCGGGTGCCGTCGGGTAGGTCTCGGGGACGCCGTCGAGGGCCTTGCGCATGTAGTTGATCCACATGGGCAGGGCAGCGGTGCCGCCGGTTTCGCCGTTGCCCAGCTTGTGCGGCTGATCGAAGCCGATCCACGCCACGGCCACGACGGTGGGCTGGTAGCCGCAGAACCAGGCGTCCACGTATTCGTTGGTCGTCCCGGTCTTGCCGGCCAGGTCGCCGCGCTTGAGGACGAGGGCCTTGGCTGCCGTGCCGCGGCGGACCACGTCTTTCATGATCGAGTCCATCAGGTAGGCATTGCGCTCGTCGATGGCGCGCTCGGCCGTTTCTCCGGCAATCGGCGGGTCGACGCGGGCCAGCACGTTGCCGGCTTCGTCGCGCATCTCCTTAACCAGATACGGCTCTACCCGGTAGCCGCCGTTGGCGAACACCGCGTAGCCGCGCAGCATTTGCCACGGAGTGACGGAGCCGGCACCGAGGGCCATGGTCAGGTAGGGCGGGTGGCGTTCAGCATCGAAGCCGAACTTGGTGATGTAGTCCTGGGCATAGCGCGGTCCGACCGATTTGAGCAGGCGGATCGAAACCATGTTCTTGGAGCGGGCCAGGGCGGTGCGCAGGGAGATCGGGCCGTCGTATTTGCCGTCGTAGTTCTTTGGCTCCCAGGCCTGGCTGCCGGTGTCGCCGGCCGGGAAGGACAGGGGCGCGTCGTCCACCACGCTGTTCGGGCCGTAGCCTTTCTCAAAGGCGGCAGAATAAATGAAGGGCTTGAAGCTGGAGCCCGGCTGGCGCCACGCCTGGGTGACGTGGTTGAACTTGTTGCGGTTGAAGTCGAAACCGCCCACCAGGGCACGGATGGCGCCGGTGCGCGGGTCGGCGGCGGCCAAGGCGCTTTCGACCTCGGGTAGCTGGGTGACTTCCCAGTGAGTGTCTACGCGGGTGATGCGAATGACGGCACCAGCCCGAATGCGCTTGTTGGGTGGGGCCTTGTCGCCAAGCATGCTGGAGGCGAAGCGCAGGCCTTCGCCGCTGATCTTGATGGTTTCGCCGTAGCGGTAGGCGGTGACCGAGCCGCTGCCGGTGTGGGTGACGATGGCCGCCAGCATGTCGTCGTAGTCGGGGATTTCGGCGAGCACCTCGTCCATGGACTCGCTCTGCTCGGCGTTCATGCGCGTGGGATCCACGTAGCTTTCGGCGCCCCGGTAGCCGTGGCGGCGGTCGTAGTCCATGACGCCGCGGCGCAGGGAGCGGTAGGCCGCTTCCTGTTCGGCCTTGTTGATCGTGGTGATGACCTTGATGCCCCGGGTGTAGGCGTCTTCCTTGTATTGCTCGTAGGCGATCTGGCGCGCCATTTCGGCCACGTAATCGGCACTGTTGCCGAAGTCGGCCGAGCTGGTGGCTACCTTCAGGGGCGCTTCGACGGCCTGCTGGTGCTCGGCCTCCGAGATGAAGCCAAGTTCCGTCATGCGGCGCAGGACATACTGCTGGCGCAGGGCCGCCCGTTTCGGGTTGACCACCGGGTTATAGGCGGAAGGCGCCTTCGGCAGGCCGGCGAGCATGGCGGCCTCGGGGACGTTCAGGTCCTTGATGGATTTGCCGAAGTAGGTCTGCGAGGCGACAGCAAAGCCATAGGCACGGCGGCCGAGGAAGATCTGGTTGATGTAAACCTCGAGGATCTGGTCCTTGGTGAGGTTCTGCTCGATCTTGAAGGCCAGGAGGATCTCGTAGAGCTTGCGCGAGTAGGTCTTCTCCCGGGTCAGGAAGAAGTTGCGCGCCACCTGCATGGTGATGGTCGATGAGCCCTGGCGCTTGCTGCCAGTGGCCAGGTTGGCGCCCGCCGCCCGCAGGATGCCGAGAAAGTCGACGCCCGAATGCTGGTAGAAGCGGTCGTCCTCGGCGGCCAGGATGGCTTGCTTGAGGACTGGCGGCACCTCCTGGATGCGCACGAAGGCGCGGCGTTCCTCGCCGTACTCACCGATCAGTGCGCCGTCCGCGGTGTAAACGCGTAGCGGAATCTTCGGGTGGTAGTCGGTCAGGGCCTCCAGCGATGGCAGGGTCGGCCAAGCGAAAGCGACAGCGAGGGCAAGGATCGCGACGCCGATGGCGATCAGACCGAGAAGGGCAGTGAAAGGGTAGAGTACCCAGCGCATGGCAGGAGGGGTAAGCAGAGTAAAGTGCCGCATTATACGAGTTGCCCCGGTTTGCCGCCCGTTATGCGAAGCGGTGTTTTACCTGTGCCGGCTTTACACCTGTCATGGTTGTTGCTAGGATTTCATGTAGATTGTTGTTATTGCGCCTAACATAAAGAATTTTCAGGACTTTTTGTGATCGACCTATCCTTTCTCAGCCCTAGGGCCCGTCCCTTGATCGGCGTCGACATCTCGTCGTCGTCAGTCAAGATGGTCGAGTTGTCCGCTGTCTCCGGAGGGGGGTATCGGGTCGAACGTTATGCGATCGAGGCCCTGCCGCGGGAGGCGGTGTCCGATGGCAACATCGCCAACCTTGACGCCGTCTCCGAAGCGATTCGTCGCGGCTGGCGCCGGCTCGGCACCAGTACCAAGTTTGTCGCGCTGGCCTTGCCGGCGTCGGCAGTCATCACCAAAAAAATCATCCTGCCCGCCGGTTTGCGCGACCAGGAGCTTGAGGTTCAGGTCGAGTCCGAGGCCAACCAGTACATTCCGTTCGCCCTCGACGAGGTCAATCTGGACTTCCAGGTCATTGGCCCGTCCGCTTCCGGCGCCGACGAGGACGAGGTGCTGATCGCTGCATCCCGCAAGGAAAAGGTTGAAGACCGGGTCGCCGCTGCCGAATCCGCGGGGCTCAAGGCGCTGGTGATGGACGTTGAGTCTTATGCTGCGCTGTCTGCCTTTGAGCTCGTTCAGGCACAGCTCCCCGGAAACGGTGAAGACAAGATCATTGCCCTCGTGGATGCCGGCGCCAACGTAATGAATGTGTCTGTTCTCCGTAACGGTGTCCAGGTGTACGCGCGGGAGCAGGCCTTTGGCGGCTTCCTGCTTACCCAGGACATCATGCGTCATTTCGGCATGTCGCTTGAAGAGGCTGAAAACAGCAAGCGCACTGGGTCACTCCCCGAGAGCTACGAGTCGGATCTGCTGCGTCCCTTCATGGACTCACTGGCGCTGGAGGTGTCACGGGCCTTGCAGTTCTTCTTTACCTCAACCCAGTTCAACCAGGTGGATCACATCGTGCTCGCAGGTGGTTGTGCGGTCATTCAGGGGCTGGCGGAAACCGTGTCGGGTCGGACTCAGGTCGATACCCAGGTTGCCAACCCTTTTGCGAGCATGAGTCTGGGCTCGAAGATCCGTCCGAAGAATCTGGCTGCCGATGCGCCAGCGCTCCTTGTTGCATGCGGGCTGGCCTTGCGGAGGTTTGATTCGTGATTCGCATCAACCTGCTCCCTCACCGGGAGGAAAAACGGAAGGCCCGTCGTCAGCAGTTCGCCCTCTTCGCTGCGCTGTCTGCGCTTCTTGGGCTTGTGGTCTGGTTTGTCGGGCATACGGTCATCGCCGGTTACGTGGATGGTCAGGACGCCAAAAATGCCTTCCTCAAGGAGGAGATCACTGCCCTCGACAAGGAAATAGCCGAGATCAAGGGCTTGCGTGAGCAGGCCGAGGCGCTCCTGTCGCGCAAGCAGGTGATCGAGTCGCTGCAGACCCACCGGACTGAAACCGTGCAGATCTTCAACGAGCTGACCCGTCAGATGCCGGAAGGTGTTTATCTCAAGGCCCTGAAGCAGTCCGGCCTGAAGATCAACCTGACCGGCTACGCCCAATCGAATGCCCGGGTTTCCAACCTCATGCGTAATCTCGAAGCGTCTCCCCACCTTGAGCGCGCCGATCTGGTCGAGGTCAAGGCGGCCATGCTGAATAACCGCCGGGTCAGCGAGTTCAACCTGAATGTGAGTATCGAGCGCGCCGGTGCGGCAGATGCCGATCAGCTCAAGGGCAAGATTCCGGCAGGTTCAGGGGGTAAGCCGTAATGGGGTTCAAGGATTCCATGGAGGATCTCCGCAACCTGGATTTCCAGGCGCTGTTGCGGGATTTCAGGGGGCTGGACCCCAACGACCCCGGTCAATGGCCACTGCTTCCCCGCGTTGTCACCCTCATTGCCATTCTGGTGGCGATTGTGGTGGGCGGGTGGTGGTTCGACTGGAGCGATCAACTGGCCCTGCTGGACACCAAGCAGCGGGAGGAAGTCACGTTGAAGGATGACTGGCTGGGCAAGAAGCGTCAGGCAGTCAATCTTCCTGAATACCGGCGTCAACTCAGCGAGATCGATCGCCAGTTCGGGGCCTTGCTCAAGCAGTTGCCCAATCGTTCCGAGATCGAATCGCTGCTGGCCGATATCAACCAGGCTGGTCTTGGCCGTGGCCTCCAGTTCGATCTGTTCAAGCCGGGCTCCGAAGGCATGAAGGATTTTTACGCCGAACTGCCGATCGCTGTTCGCGTGACAGGCAGCTATCATGACCTCGGCGAGTTCGTCGGCGATGTGGCGCAAATGCCCCGCATTGTGACGCTTAACGATATTGCCATCGAAAGCATCAAGGACGGCAGTCTCAAATTTGATGCGACAGCGGTGACTTACCGTTATCTCGACGATGACGAAGTGGCCAAGTTGCGCAAGGAAAAAGCCAAGGAAAAGGCAGGCAAGTGACAATCATGCGACTGACTTTGATCCTGCCTCTGGCCGCCGCGCTGCTTCTTTCCGGATGCGGCGATCAGCAGCAGGATCTGCGCGACTGGATGGCGGAAGCATCCAAGGACCTGAAGCCGAACCTCAAGCCCTTGCCGCCAATCCAGCAGGCGATTCTGGTGACTTATGAGGGAGCCGGGACAGTAGATCCGTTCAGGCAGGCAAAGCTTGAACCGGACAAGAAATCAGGGGCCTTTGTCCCCGACGCAAACCGGCGGCGAGAGCCACTCGAGTCCTATCCCCTGGAGTCTCTGAAGATGGTTGGTGTGCTGCTCAAGCGAGGGCAGTCACATGCGCTTATCGCGGCCGACAAGACCCTTCACCAGGTCAAGCTCGGAAATTACCTCGGTCAGAACTATGGCCAGATCACTGCAATCACGGAGTCCGAGGTCACTTTGAAAGAACTTGTCGAAGATGCCGGTGGTGAATGGACCGAGCGCATCAGTACGCTGCAACTGCAAGAGCAGGCGCCTCAGGAGGCGAAGAAATGAAAATGGGATGTTGTGGCGTCAGGTTGGGTACGTTGGTCGTGGCGGCATGTCTGGGAGGTCTGGCTCCGGTCGTGCCTGCCTGGGCGCAAACGCCCCCAGCCGCAGCCGTGCAGGGAAACAATCGCATCGAGAAAATCATTGCCGCGGAGCAGGGCGGCAACATCATTCTCAAGCTGAGCATGACGCAGCCGCTGGCTGCTGTACCGGCCAGCTTCAGCGTTGCCAATCCGGCACGTATCGCCTTTGATTTTCCGGATACGGCCAACGGCCTTGGTCGAAACAGCCAGGTCCTCAATACCGGCGACCTGCGTAGCGTCAATATTGTCCAGGTTGGTGACCGTACGCGTCTGGTGCTCAACCTGTCCCGCGTGTATCCCTACGAAGCCCGGATCGAAGGCAAGGACATTCTGATCACGCTCGCCGCCGGCGAGTTCAAGGAAGCTGCCGGTATGGTGCAGCAGTCTTCCCAGTTTGCGCCCGCTGCAATCGGGCAGGGTGACCGCCATGCGATTCGCGATATCAACTTCCGCCGTGGCAAGGAGGGCGAGGGCCGGCTGGTAGTCGACCTGTCCGATCCAAATGCCGGCATCGATATCCGCCAGCAAGGCAACAGCCTGATTGTCGACTTTCTGAAGACCGAAGTGCCCGAGCAATTGCGCAGAAAGCTCGACGTGGTCGACTTTGGTACGCCGGTGTCGACGGTGCTGACGCAGATGCAGGGCGGCAATGTGCGCATGACGGTGACGCCGCGGGGTTTGTGGGAGCACAACGCCTACCAGAGCGACAACCAGTTCGTGCTTGAAGTAAAGCCCGTCAAGGAAGACCCGAACAAGCTGACCCAGGGGGCCGGCAAGGCGCGCTTCGGTGGCGAAAAGCTGTCGCTCAACTTCCAGAACATCGATGTCCGTTCTGTCCTGCAGGTCATCGCCGACTTCACGAACTTCAACATCATCACCAGCGACTCCGTCCAGGGCAACCTCACCCTGCGTCTGAAGGATGTTCCCTGGGATCAAGCCCTGGATATCATCCTGCAGGCGCGTGGTCTCGACTTGCGCAAGAACGGCAACGTCATCTGGATTGCACCGCGTGACGAACTGGCCGCCCGGGAAAAGCTGGATCTCGAATCCCGCGCCCAGATCGGCGATCTGGAGCCCCTGCGTACCGAGAGCTTCCAGATCAACTATCACAAGGCCAAGAACGTCGCCGAATTCCTGAAGAGCAAGGACCAGACGGTTCTCTCCAAGCGCGGTAGCGTGGTGCCCGACGAACGTAGCAACAAGATCTTCGTCAACGATGTGGGGTCGCGCCTGGAAGACATCCGGCGCCTGATCGCTGAGATCGACGTGGAAATTCGTCAGGTACTGATCGAAGCGCAGATCGTCGAAGCATCCGACACCTTTGCGCGCAACCTCGGGGTACGGCTGGGCTTTGGTGCCAAGACAGGCGGCCTGCTCGGCAGTACCTCGGATGGCGTGTCGGTGTACCGCAACACCATCGGCTCCGGTAGCTTGTCCAACACGGGCTATCAGGCAGGGCAGATCGTTACGGTGCCCAACTTTACCGACAGCCTGGGGGTCAATCTTCCCGCCTCGGCCATCAACAACAAGGCCGCTGGCGCCTTCTCGCTGGCTTTGTGGAACAGCGCAGCCACTCGTTACATCGACCTGGAGGTTTCGGCCCTGGAAGCTGATGGCCGCGGCAAGGTGGTTTCCCGCCCGCGCGTCATGACCGCCGACAAAGCTGAAGCGATCATCGAGCAGGGCGTCGAAATTCCCTACAGTTCGGCAACCAGTTCCGGTGCCACCAGTGTGTCCTTCCGCAAGGCCAACCTGTCGCTGAAGGTAAAGCCGCAGGTCACGCCGGACGGCAAGATCATGATGTCGCTGGATGTTAACAAGGACTCGCCGCGCTTCGACGTTTCCCTCCTCTCCGGCGTGCCCATCGACACCAAGCACGTCAAGACGGAAGTCATCGTTGAAAACGGCGGCACGATCGTGATCGGCGGTATCTACACCCAGGACACCTCCAACACGACGACCAAAGTCCCCTTCCTGGGAGATGTGCCGGTACTTGGCTATCTCTTCCGGAGCAACGAGCGCAAGGACAACAAGACCGAACTGCTCGTCTTCATTACGCCCCGAATCATCAACGATCAGCTGGGTTTGCGCTGAACACTGCTTTAAATGGAATTCTTAATGCGTAAATTTATTTCTACCCGCATGCGTTTTCGTCTTTTGGCTCCGGGGCTTCTGGCATTGGCTGTTGCCAGTTGCGGCGGCGGGGGCGGCGGTGCGGATAAGGCGGCCAATTGTTTGCCTTACACTACCGACGCGGCTTGTGCGAGCAATGCAGGAAGCAAAATTGTCACGCAGTTGGCGCTTACCGTAGACACGCCTGCAATACAGACGGACGGAAGTTCTGTAGTGACGATTAAGGCCGCGTTGAAAGACAGTGCCAATGCAGTCGTTACCGGGGAAAGTGTAAGTTTTGCAGTAAGTTCCGGTACGCTTCTCGCGAATGCAGCTACAACGGATACCACTACGGGCGTTGCGACCGTAACCTTCAATTCGGATGACAATAAGTCCAATCGAACGGTTACTGTCACTGCGACCTATCAGTCGCTTGTGAAGACCACGACTATCGCCATTCAGGGTACCCGTCTGGGGTTTGGAGGTGATGCGTCAGGCGTTGTTAACGAGCAGGTATCGATGACGGTGAGCTTGCTCGACGGTGCCGGCAAGGCTATCGCCAATCAGGATGTTGCCTTGTCTTCAAAGCTGGGCAACGCCGTCCCCGCGACGGTAAGAACCGATTCGAGCGGATTGGCGACGATTGCTTTCACGCCGAGGCTCAGCGGTGCTGACACCATCACGGCCACTGCACTAGGGGCTAGTGCTTCCAAAGATCTGACTGTTTCATCGATCGATTTTGCCTTCACCAGTCCGGCTGCAGGCGTCAGTTTGCCGATCAATGGCTGCTCGGCCGTTACCGCTCAGCTTCTGACCGGGGTGTCGGCTACCGGGGCTACATTTACTTCGTCACGCGGTTCTGTTTATTCAGATTCCGCATGCACGTCTGTCTCGGGGAGTAATTCGGCTGTTGATGTGGCTTTTACCGGGACGGCAGCAACCGCCTACGTGAAGTCGCCCAGTGCAGGTGCCGCGACTGTATCTGCGATATTGAAGGGCGGTGCTGCTGCAGGAACGACTGCCAGACGTGACGTCAAGTTCGTCTCCCTGGTGCCGACGCAGATGGTTATCCAGGCGGATCCGTCGACCCTGTCGCCGAACAGTACTGCCAATGTCTATGCGGTAGTTCGCGATAACTCGGGTAATCCTGTGTCGGGCAGTACCATCATTTTCACCGCGCCGAACGGTGGCGGTACGGCTAACCCCTCTATCGCCTATACGGACGACTCCGGCATTGCCTCTACTACGTTCAAGGCAGATCCGAATCTGACGGGTAAGGATTCGGTGCTGATTGAGGCGACGATCAACGGTTTTTCTGTGACCGATTCCGCCACGCTGACTGTTGCCGGGCAGGGTGTGAACATGGTGATCAGCACCGACAATCTCTTGGTGAAGGATACTGATCCTCCCCGCTATAGAGCGGTGTGGGGGGTCTTTGTTACGGATACTGCAGGTAATCCGGTAAGGAATCAGGCTGTCACCATCTCCCTCCGTGCGGTGGCGTTCAAGAAGGGCTTTTACTATGTCCCGACTACCGGAACCTCTGCGGGAAAATGGAGCGTTTATGAGGCCGCCGAATGCCCTGCAGAAGACGCCAACAACGATGGTTTCTTCCAAACGGGAGAAATTGGCGACTTGAACAGGAACGGACGATTTGAGCCCAATGGCTCTGCATTGGTTATGCCGCCAGTCGCTTCCTCCACTCAAGCAACTACTGTGGTGGTAACCACAGACAATTCCGGCACTGCGGCTTTTTGGGTTGTCTATCCGCCGGGGTACGCGCATTGGTCGAAGATTGAGCTCACCGCCACTGCCGCGGTGGCTGGCCGGAACAACTCGGCGAGCAGAAGTTACTTCCTGCCGGTTTTGGCCAGTGAATTGACTAATGTTGATATATCGCCTTCGTTCCAGATATCTCCTTTCGGGATAGAGGACTCTTGCAGCTCGCCAGACTAAGAAACTTTTCATATGCAACAACTGGCCTGAGGGGCCAGTTGTTGCATATTGTTTTGAGATAACGTGTGCCCATGGCTCAAGTGAGTGATGAAAAAGCCCGTTGCGTCGTCCTCGTCGGCATGCCCGGCTCCGGCAAGACCACTGTCGGCCGCGAACTTGCCAAGCGTCTCGGGCTGCGTTTCGCGGATAGCGATCACGAGATCGAGGCGCGGACGGGGGTCAAGATTCCGACTATCTTCGAGATCGAGGGTGAGGACGGGTTTCGCAAGCGTGAGACCCAGACTCTCGACGAGCTCACGACGGAGTCGGGTCTGGTGCTGGCCACTGGGGGTGGTGCGGTTATCAACCCGTTGAACCGCGCGCTGCTTTCCGAGCGCTGTGCGGTTGTCTATCTGAATGTGCCGCCCCATATCTTGTGGGAGCGGACTCGCCATGACCGGAGTCGCCCCTTGCTGCAGGTTCCTGACCCCAAGGGGCGTCTTCAGCAGCTTTACGCGGCGCGCGATCCGCTTTACCGCGAGGTGGCCCACATCATCGTCGAGGGTGGGCGGGGTACGCCTCATGCCATGGTGCGGATGGTCGAAAAGGAATTGCAGGACTTATGCGCACACTGAACGTCGCACTGGATGAGCGAAGCTACCCGATTCACATCGGGTCAGGGCTGATTGCCGATCCGGAGCTGATCCTTCCCTATCTGAAGACCCGCCGGGTTGCGGTGGTGACCAATGACGTGGTCGGCCCCCTCTACCTTGCCCCTTTCGTGGCGGGTTTGAAGGCGCAGGGGCTGCGGGTTACCGAAATCGTTTTGCCGGACGGCGAGGCGCACAAGGATTGGGCGACGCTTAACCTGATTTTTGATGGTCTGCTTGGCGATCGCTGTGACCGCAGCACGACCCTCATCGCCCTTGGTGGTGGTGTAATCGGCGACATGACCGGGTTTGCGGCCGCAACATACCAGCGCGGTGTGCCTTTCATCCAGGTGCCGACGACCCTGTTGTCCCAGGTGGATTCGTCGGTTGGCGGAAAGACAGCGATCAACCACCCGCTCGGCAAGAACATGATCGGTGCGTTTTACCAGCCGAAGCTGGTGCTGGCCGACATCGGCGTGCTTAATACCCTGCCGGACCGGGAACTGAAGGCGGGTCTTGCCGAGGTCATCAAGTACGGCCTGATCCGCGATCTGCCCTTTCTTGAATGGCTCGAGGCCAACATTCACCGGCTCCTGGCGCGGGATCCCGAAGCCCTCGCCGAGGCCGTCGAACGTTCCTGCCGCAACAAGGCCGAGGTGGTGGCCATCGACGAGACCGAGCAGGGCGAGCGCGCCACGCTCAATCTCGGGCACACCTTTGGTCATGCCATCGAAACCGGTCTGGGCTACGGAGAATGGCTGCACGGCGAGGCCGTCGCGGCGGGGGCCGTCATGGCTGCCGATCTGTCCCGCCGGCTCGGCTGGCTGTCCGATGCCGATGTGTCGCGAGTGCGCAGCATTCACGAGCTTGCCGGTTTGCCCGTCAAGGGGGCGGCCCTTGGCGCAGATCGTTATCTGGAACTGATGGCCCACGACAAAAAGGTGAGCGACGGGACCCTGCGTCTCGTCCTCCTCAAGCAGATCGGCCAGGCTGTGATCAGTGCCGAAGCCACCCAGGAGCAGATTCGCGCCAGTATCGAGGCGTGTTGCTGATGCCTTGCCTGTGACATCCATGACCGATCTGGCGCCTTACGCAGTTACCGAATCCAACTCCCGGGGCCGGCGCGTGCAGGAGCCAGCGCCTGTGGCCCGTGGTGAATTCCAGCGTGACCGCGACCGGATTGTGCATTGCACAGCGTTCCGGCGGCTTGAATACAAGACCCAGGTTTTCGTCAATCACGAAGGTGACTTGTTCCGCACGCGGCTGACTCACAGCATCGAAGTTGCGCAGATCACCCGTTCCATCGCACGGGCGCTGCGCCTCAATGAAGATCTTGCCGAAGCCGTAGCCCTGTCCCACGATCTCGGTCATACGCCTTTCGGCCACGCCGGGCAGGAAGCCCTGAATACCTGCATGAAGGATTTCGGGGGCTTCGAGCACAACCTCCAGTCTCTGCGTTCCGTCGATGTGCTTGAAGAAAGCTATGCCGACTTCAACGGCCTCAACCTGATGCACGAGACGCGGGAGGGTATTCTCAAGCACTGCTCCGCCAAGAATGCCGAAGCTCTCGGCGAAATCGGCCGGCGCTTTCTTGAAGGCCGGCAGCCCTCCCTGGAGGCGCAACTGGCCAACCTGGCCGACGAAATCGCCTACAACAACCACGATGTGGATGACGGCCTGCGCTCCGGCCTGATCACCCTCGAGCAACTCGATGCGGTGCCGATCTTCGCGCGCAACCGGCAAGTCGTCGAGACTGCCTACCCGGGGCTCGGCGGTCGTCGCCTGATCCACGAAACCGTTCGCCGCATGGTCAATCTGATGGCGGTGGACCTCATCGAGCAGACCCGCAGCAGCATTGTGCAGGCGGGCGTTGCTTCCCTCGATGACGTTCGTGCGGCACCGCGACTGGTTGCCTACAGCCCGGGCCTGCTGCCCGAGCTGCGCGTCCTGAAGACCTTCCTGCGCGAAAATCTCTACCATCACTACCAGGTCCTGCGCATGACCGACAAGGCCCGGCGCATCATCCAGGACCTCTTCGGGGCGTTCATGAACGACCCCCGCCTGCTGCCTCCCCAGTATCAATCAATGGCCAGATCGGACAAGCCGCGGGCCATCGCCGACTACATCGCCGGGATGACCGATCGATACGCGATGAAGGAGCACCGGCGTCTGTTTGCGGTGGGCGAGATTTTCTAGGCAGCGGCGCGTATGCGGCGGCGCAAAAAAATCTTGAAGGGCAGGCGCCTGCAGCGGTATATTCGACCCTCGCCCAATGTGTTTGAACGGTCTCCTCGTCGGGATCGCGCGTAGCCGGCTGGCCACGATCTGCCGGCTTTTTCACGGTTCGGACGGGGCGACTTTCCGCAGTTTGAATGTCCGGTGCTGCCTGAGAGGTGGTGCCGGTGTGTGTTGTGTCGAGGAAAAACAAGATGGATCTTCCCCTGGAGCAGGGTCTTTACGACCCCGCCAACGAACATGACGCCTGTGGTGTCGGCTTCATCGCACATATCAAGGGCAACAAAACTCACGAGATCGTTCTGCAAGGTCTCGAGATCCTGAAGAATCTGGACCACCGGGGTGCCGTTGGTGCCGACCCGCTGCAGGGCGACGGCGCAGGCATCCTGATCCAGATTCCGGATACCCTGTTTCGCGAGGAAATGGCCAAGCAGGGCGTCAGCCTGCCGCCTGCCGGCGACTACGGCGTCGGCATGGTTTTCCTGCCGAAGGAGCATGCCTCCCGCCTCGCCTGTGAAGAAGAGATCGAGCGTGCTGCGCGCGCCGAAGGCCAGGTTGTGCTCGGATGGCGCGACGTGCCCACCGATCCGGCCATGCCGATGTCGCCCACCGTCAAGGCCAAGGAGCCGGTGATCCGTCAGGTCTTCATCGGTCGCGGCCCTGACGTGATGGTCACCGACGCCCTTGAGCGCAAGCTGTACGTGATCCGCCGCCGGGCTGCCAATGCCATCGGCAGCCTCAAGCTCAAGCACAGCAAGGAGTTCTACACGCCGTCGATGTCGGCGCGGACCATCAACTACAAGGGTCTGCTGCTCGCCGACCAGGTCGGCCAGTACTACACCGACCTGCTGGATCCGCGCTGCGTGTCCGCGCTGTCGCTGGTGCACCAGCGCTTCTCGACCAACACCTTCCCGACCTGGCATCTCGCCCATCCGTTCCGCTACATTGCCCACAACGGTGAAATCAACACCGTTCGCGGCAATTACAACTGGATGCGCGCTCGCGAAAAGGGCACCTCGTCCCCGCTGCTCGGCGACGATCTGCAAAAGCTGTGGCCGCTGATCTACCCGGGCCAGTCCGATTCGGCTTCGTTCGACAACGCCCTCGAGCTGCTCGTCATGGGCGGCTACTCGCTGGCCCACGCGATGATGATGATGATTCCCGAAGCCTGGGAATCCCACACGCTGATGGACCCGAAGCGTCGCGCCTTCTACGAATACCACGCGGCGATGATGGAGCCGTGGGACGGCCCCGCTGCGGTGGCCTTCACCGACGGCCGCCAGATCGGCGCCACCCTCGACCGTAACGGCCTGCGTCCGGCCCGTTACCTCGTTACCGACGACGATTGTGTGGTCATGGCCTCCGAATCCGGTGTGCTGCCGATTCCCGACGCCAAGATCGTCAAGAAGTGGCGCCTGCAGCCCGGCAAGATGTTCCTGATCGACATGGAGCAGGGCCGCATCATCGACGACAAGGAACTCAAGGAGTCCCTCGCTGCCGCAAAGCCCTACCAGGACTGGCTGTCGCGCATCAACATCAAGCTCGACGCCTGTACCGAACCTGCATCGGTTGCCGCGCCCGAGTGCGCTGCGTCGGTGCTCGATCGCCAGCAAGCTTTCGGTTACACGCAGGAAGACATCAAGTTCATCCTTGAACCGATGGCCAAGAGCGGCGAGGAAGCCACCGGCTCGATGGGCAACGACAGCCCGCTGGCCGTCCTGTCGGCCAAGAACAAGCCGATCTACAACTACTTCCGCCAGCTTTTTGCCCAGGTGACCAACCCGCCGATCGATCCGATCCGCGAACAACTGGTCATGTCGCTGGTGTCCTTCGTCGGCCCGCGCCCCAACCTGCTCGGCATCAACGAGATCAATCCGCCGTACCGCCTGGAAGTCACCCAGCCGGTGCTGACCTTCGCCGACATGGCGAAGCTGCGCGAGATCGCCCGCTACACCGAGAACAAGTTCCGTTCGGCCGAACTGGACATCTGCTACCCGCTCGCCTGGGGCAAGGAGGGCGTCGAAGCCCGCCTGGCCTCCCTGTGTGCGGAAGCCGAGAACGCCGTGCTCGACGGCTCCAACATCCTGATCGTTTCCGACCGCAAGATCGATGCGCTTAACGTGGCCATCCCGGCGCTGCTCGCCACCTCGGCGGTCCACCAGCACCTGGTGACCAAGGGCCTGCGCACGCGTACCGGCCTGGTTGTTGAAACCGGTTCGGCCCGTGAAACCCACCACTTCGCCGTGCTCGCCGGTTTCGGTGCTGAAGCTGTGCACCCCTACCTGGCGCTCGAAACCCTTACCGAACTGGCCAAGGGCGACGCTGAAACTGCCGACAAGTACGTCAAGCACTTCATCAAGGGCGTTGGCAAGGGTCTCATGAAGGTCATGTCCAAGATGGGCATCTCCACCTTCATGTCCTACACCGGCGCGCAGATCTTCGAAGCCATCGGCCTTAAGAAGTCGCTGGTCGAAAAGTACTTCACCGGCACTTCTTCGCAGGTGGAAGGCATCGGCGTGTTCGAGGTGATGGAAGAGGCCCTGCGCCTTCACCAGCAAGCCTTCAGTGCCGACCCGGTGCTCGCCAATGCGCTGGATGCCGGTGGCGACTACGCCTACCGTGTCCGCGGCGACGAGCACATGTGGACCCCGGACGCGATCGCCAAGCTGCAGCACTCCACCCGCTCCGGCAAGTTCGACACGTACAAGGAATACGCCAAGATCATCAACGATCAGAGCAAGCGCCACATGACCCTGCGCGGCCTGTTCGAACTCAAGCCTGCCGGCGCCCCGGTGCCGCTGGAAGAGGTCGAGTCCGCCAAGGAGATCGTCAAGCGTTTCGCCACCGGCGCCATGTCCCTCGGCTCCATCTCCACCGAGGCGCACACCACGCTGGCCGTGGCGATGAACCGGATCGGCGGCAGGTCGAACACCGGTGAAGGCGGCGAAGATCCGAAGCGATTCATCCCGATCAACCAGCCGACCATGCTGTCCGAGATCATCGGTGCGAGCCGTATCGAGCGTGATCTGCAGTTGGAAGCCGGCGACAGCCTGCGCTCGTCGATCAAGCAGGTGGCGTCGGGCCGTTTCGGTGTCACCACCGAATACCTGGTCAATGCCGACCAGATCCAGATCAAGATGGCCCAGGGCGCCAAGCCCGGTGAAGGCGGTCAGCTGCCCGGTCACAAGGTCTCCGAGTACATCGGCTTCCTGCGTCACTCCGTGCCCGGTGTCGGTCTGATTTCGCCCCCGCCGCACCACGACATCTACTCGATCGAGGATCTGGCCCAGCTTATCCACGATCTGAAGAACACCAACCCGGTGGCGGATATCTCCGTCAAGCTGGTGTCCGAGGTGGGTGTCGGTACCGTGGCGGCCGGCGTGGCCAAGGCCAAGGCCGACCACGTGGTGATCGCCGGTCACGACGGCGGCACGGGCGCTTCGCCCTGGTCGTCGATCAAGCATGCCGGTTCGCCCTGGGAGCTCGGCCTGGCCGAAACCCAGCAAACCCTGGTCCTCAACCGTCTGCGCAGCCGTATCCGTGTGCAGGTGGACGGCCAGATCAAGACCGGTCGCGACGTCGTCATCGGTGCCCTGCTGGGTGCCGACGAGTTCGGCTTCGCTACCGCTCCGCTGGTGGTCGAAGGCTGCATCATGATGCGCAAGTGCCACCTCAACACCTGTCCGGTGGGCGTGGCCACGCAGGATCCGACGCTGCGCAAGCGCTTCTCGGGTCAGCCTGAGCACGTGGTGAACTTCTTCTTCTTCATCGCTGAAGAAGTCCGCGAACTGATGGCCCAGCTGGGTATCCGCAAGTTCAACGACCTGATCGGGCGTGCCGACCTGCTCGACATGCGTGCCGGCATCGAGCACTGGAAGGCCAGCGGCCTGGACTACAGCCGCATCTTCCACCTGCCCAATGTTCCCGCCGATGTGCCGCGCATCCACACCGAAACCCAGGACCACAACCTGGCCAAGGCGCTGGACAACAAGCTCATCGAACTGGCCATGCCGGCCCTCGAAAAGGGCGAGAAGGTGTCCTTCGAAGTGCCGGTGCGCAACATCAACCGCACTGTCGGCGCCATGCTGTCCGGCAAGTTCGCTGCCAAGTACGGCCACGCCGGTCTGCCCGACGACACCGTGCATATCCGCCTCAACGGCACGGCTGGCCAGAGTTTCGCGGCCTTCCTGTCCCGCGGCCTGACCCTCGAACTAGTGGGTGAGGGCAACGACTACGTAGGCAAGGGCCTGTCCGGCGGCCGCATCATCGTGCGTCCGGCAGCGGGCTTCAAGTGCGAGACCCAGAGCAACATCATCATCGGCAACACCGTGCTCTACGGCGCCACCGAAGGCGAAGCCTACTTCGCCGGCGTGGCTGGCGAGCGCTTCGCGGTGCGTAACTCCGGTGCGACGACGGTTGTCGAAGGCGTGGGCGACCATGGCTGCGAATACATGACCGGCGGTACCGTGGTGGTGCTCGGCATGACCGGCCGCAACTTTGCGGCGGGCATGTCCGGTGGTGTCGCCTACGTGTTCGACGAAGAAGGTACTTTCGAGTCCCGCTGCAACATGGCCCAGGTAGCCCTGGAGCCGGTTGAGGACGAGCTGGCAGCCCGTAAGGGTTCCGAGTCCGGTGACGAACTCGAAGGCCACGGCCGCGTCGATGTGCGTCACCTGGGCATGGCCGACGAAGCCCTGCTCAAGATGCTGATCGAACGTCACGCCACCTACACCGGCAGCGAACGCGCCAAATCCATCCTCGCCGACTGGCCGACCTTCCGCGCGAAGTTCGTCAAGGTGATGCCGCACGAATACCGTCGAGCGCTGGCCGAAATGTCTGCGCAGAAACAGAAAGAACTGGAGACCGCTTAACATGGGCAAGCCAACTGGGTTTCTCGAGTACCAGCGTCTTTCCGAGGCTTACGCCCCGGTCGAGCAGCGTCTCAAGCATTACAAGGAGTTCGTCGATCACCTGAGCGACGAAGAGGCTGCCAAGCAGGGCGCCCGCTGCATGGACTGCGGCGTGCCCTTCTGCAACAGCGGCTGTCCGGTGAACAACATCATTCCCGACTGGAACGATCTCGTTTTCCGTGGCAACTGGAAGGAAGCGATCGAGGTTCTGCACTCGACCAACAACTTCCCCGACTTCACCGGCCGCATCTGTCCGGCGCCTTGTGAAGCCGCCTGCACGCTGAACATCAACACCGAAGCCGTCGGCATCAAGTCGATCGAGCACGCGATCATCGACAAGGCCTGGGAAAACGGCTGGGTCCTGCCCCAGCCGCCAAAGACCAAGACCGGCAAGAAGGTTGCCGTCGTCGGTTCCGGCCCGGCCGGCCTGGCCGCTGCCCAGCAGCTGGCCCGCGTTGGTCACGACGTGACGGTGTTCGAGAAGAGCAGCCGCATCGGTGGCCTGCTGCGCTACGGCATCCCCGACTTCAAGATGGAGAAGTCGCACATCGACCGTCGCGTTGCGCAGATGGAAGCCGAAGGCGTGAGCTTCCGTACCAAGGTTTGCGTCGGCACCAAGCCCGGCACGATCGGCATCAACGACGATGCTGTCGAAGTGGTGACGGCCGATCAGCTCAAGTCCGAGTTCGATGCGGTGATCCTGGCTGCAGGCTCCGAAGTTCCCCGTGACCTGCCGGTTCCGGGTCGTCAGCTTGAAGGCGTGCATTTCGCCCTCGAGCTGCTGGTTCCGCAGAACAAGGAAGTCGCCGGCGACAGCAAGAATCCCATCTCCGCGACCGGCAAGCACGTCATCGTGATTGGCGGCGGCGATACCGGCTCCGACTGCGTCGGCACCTCCAACCGTCACGGCGCGCTTTCCGTGACCCAGTTCGAAGTGATGCCCGAGCCGCCGAAGGAAGAGAACCGTCCGATGACCTGGCCGTACTGGCCGATCAAGCTGCGCACTTCTTCCTCCCACGAGGAAGGTTGCCAACGCGAGTTTGCGGTTTCCACCAAGGAATTCATCGGTGAAAACGGCAAGGTCAAGGCGCTGCGTACCGTCGAGCTCGAATGGAAGGACGGCAAGCCGTCCGAAGTGGCGGGTTCGGAGCGCGAGTTGCCGGCCGATCTGGTACTGTTCGCCATGGGCTTCACCAATCCGGTGGGCTCCCTGCTCGAAGCCTTTGGCGTCGACAAGGACGGCCGTGGCAATGCCAAGGCGACCACCGATGGTGAAGGCTGCTATGCCACCAACGTGGCGAAGGTTTTCGCTGCCGGTGACGTGCGGCGTGGCCAGTCGCTGGTGGTGTGGGCGATTCGCGAAGGCCGTCAGGCTGCGCGTGAAGTCGATACCTTCCTGATGGGCTCGTCGGTTCTGCCGCGCTGATCAGATAGTCGCTTCAAGCAAAAAGGCCCGGAGATTTCCGGGCCTTTTGTTTTTTGGCTGAGGGGCTTGTAGGGACTGTAGGGGCGACTTCAGTCGCCCATCCGGTGCTCGATCTACGAAGAGGCGGGCGACTGAAGTCGCCCCTACAAGTCGTCCCTACAAATCAGCCCAAGCCGAGCAGGTTCACCGCGTGGTGGCCGATCATCCATTCTTCGTTGGTCGGCACGACCAGCACTTCCACCTTGCTGTCCTTGGTGTGGATGCGGGTGGCGTGACGCTGGTTGGCGGCCGGGTAGAGGTGCAGGCCGGTCCACGCCAGCCATTCGGCGATGCGGGCGCGCACTGGTGCGGCGTGTTCGCCAATGCCGCCAGTGAACACCAGCGCTTCAAGGCCGCCGGCGGCCATCGACAGCTGGCCGACCATGCAGGCGGCGCGGTAGCAGAAGAGTTCGACGGCTTCCTTGGCCGAATCCTCGTCGGATTCGAGCAGTACGCGCATGTCCTGGCTGATGCCGGACACGCCGAGCAGACCGGATTGCTTGTAGAGCAGGTTGCTGAGCGCCTTGGCGTCCATGCCTTTTTGCTCGACCAGATGCAGGATTACGCCGGGGTCGAGACTGCCGGTGCGGGTGCCCATCATCAGGCCGTCCACTGCAGTGAAGCCCATGCTGGTGTCGCGGGACAGGCCGTCGCGCAGGGCACACATGCTGGCGCCGTTGCCCAGGTGGGCGATGAGGATGGCGCCGCGGGCCTTTTCTTCGCCGAGCAGGTCGGGCAACTGGCGCGACACGTATTCGTAGGACAGACCGTGGAAACCGTAGCGCTTGACGCCTTCGTTGAAGAGGGCGCGGGGCACCGGGAAACGCTCGGCCACGGGCAGGCGGGTGCGGTGGAAGGCGGTGTCGAAACAGCCGACCTGCCTGACGTCCGGCATCAGCGAGAACAGCGACTTGATGGCTCGCAGGTTGTGGGGCTGGTGCAGCGGCGCCAGCGGGATCAGGGTTTCGAGTTCGGTGACAACTTCCGGCGTCAGCACCACGGGCGCGCCGTAGTGATCGCCGCCATGCACGATGCGGTGGCCGGCGGCAACGATGTCGACGCCGGGGCTGTGGCGGTTGATCCACGCGAAGATGAATTCCAGCGCAAGGCGGTGCTGGCCGTTCACGTCAGTGTCGGGCGGAACAGCGAGGGCTTCGGTGAAGCGTTCGCCGCTGTTGGCATCCTTGGCGTGCATCAGGGGTTCGGCCCCGATGCCTTCCACCTGGCCCGACAGGCGCGGCATGTCGGCCAGCTTCGGGGTCATCGGGAAAAGGGCGAACTTCAGGCTCGACGAGCCTGCATTGAGGATCAGGACGGCTTTCATACACGGACTCCCTGGCGACGTTTGTGGGCCATCAACTGCGCGATGGCGCAGGAGGCGGTACGGGTTTCGGCGGTATCGGCCCGGCTGGTGAGCACGATCGGCACGCGGGTGCCGAGCACCACGCCGGCCATCAGGGCATCGGCGAGGTATTCGAGTTGCTTGGCCAGCATGTTGCCGGATTCGAGGTCGGGCACGACCAGGATGTCGGCCTGACCGGCGACGGCGGAGCGGATGCCCTTGGTCTTGGCGGCGACGAGGGAAATTGCGTTGTCGAAGGCCAGCGGGCCGTCGAGGATGCCGCCCCGAATCTGGCCCCGGTCGGCCATCTTGCACAGGGCCGCCGCGTCGAGGGTGGAGCGGATCTTGACGTTGACCGTTTCGACGGCCGACAGGATGGCCACCTTGGGTTCGGGTACGCCCATCATGATCGCCAGTTCGATGGCGTTCTGGATGATGTGAACCTTGTCTTCCAGGCTCGGTGCGATGTTGATGGCCGCGTCGGTGATGAGCAGCGGGTGCGGGTAGGTGGGCACGTCGGCCATGAAGACGTGGGAAATGCGGCGTGCGGTGCGCAGGCCGGTTTCCTTGGCGACGACTTCACTCATCAGCTCGTCGGTGTGCAGGGAACCCTTCATCAGGGCTTCGACTTCGCCACTGCGGGCCAGGCGCACGGCGGTTTCGGCCGAGGCGTGGCTGTGCGGCACATCGATGATGCGCACGCCGCGCAGATCGAGCCCTTCAATCTCGGCCACCTCGCGGATCTTGCTCTCGGGGCCGACCAGGATGGGGATGATCAGGCCGGCGTCGCGGGCCTGCATGGGGCCGCGTAGGGATTCCGTGTCGCAGGGGTGGGCGACCGCCATCGGAATCGGCTCCATGCCCTTGGTCAGCTCCAGCACGTGGAGGTAGCGTTGCTGGCGGTCGGAAATGGTGATTCCCGGCATGGACATGCGCAGGCGCTTGATCTTCTGGGTGGGCGCCATCACCTCGGCCGTGCCGTCGATGACCTTCAGGCCGTCCTGGTTGACGCACTGGCAGTCGAGCAGCAGATGATGATTGTGCTCGAAGCGCTGGGTACAGGTGATGGTGACGGTAAGGGTGTCACCGATGGTGATCGGGCGCCAGAACTTGAGGGTCTGGCCGACATAAACGGTGCCGGGGCCGGGGAATTCGGTGCCGAGGATGGAGGAGATCAGCACACTGCCCCACATCGAATGCCCGACCACCTCGCGGAACTGGCTGGAACGGGCGAATTCGGGGTCTACGTGGGTTGGATTCACATCCCCCGACATGACCGCAAACAAGTGGATGTCCTCGGGCCGCAGGGTGCGGACCAGTTGGGCGGAGTCGCCGACGGCAATTTCGTCGAAAGTCCGGTTCTGGATGAAGTCGCGCGCTTCGGTTGTCATGAAGTTTCCTAGGTTTTGCAATGCAGCACCGTTATTCTACGGAAAGGCTTTTGAGGAACTTTAGCACTAGATCAAAGGAATGTTGCATCGCATCACCTGCTCGGGGGTGTGGCGACTTGTGATTCGAGAACTGCGCCGCAAAAGCTTCAAAACCCGCGTGCTAAAATCCGCGCGATAGAAATTCAAACCGCATTCAGGGATTCCCATGGAAGTAATCGTTCTCGCCGCCGGCCAAGGCAAACGCATGCGTTCGGTGTTGCCCAAGGTGCTGCAGCCGCTGGCTGCCAAGCCGATGCTGGCCCACGTGCTGGATACCGCACGGATACTGGAAGCACGCCGGATTGTCGTGGTCTATGGTCATGGTGGCGAGGTGGTGCGTGAAGCACTCGACGCGCCCGATCTGGCCTGGGCCCGACAGGATCCGCCCCAGGGCACCGGCCATGCAGTGCAGCAAGCCATGCCGCTGGTCGAAGACGGCGATGTCGCGCTGATTCTTTATGGCGACGTGCCCCTGATCAGCGTGCCGACCCTGCGCCGCCTGATGGCGGCGGCCGGCGAACGTCAGCTGGCGCTGCTTACTGTAAACATGGACGACCCCACCGGTTACGGCCGCATCCTGCGCGATGCCGCCGGCAAGGTCACCCGCATCGTCGAAGAGAAGGACGCCAGCCCTGAAGAGCGGCGCGTCTGCGAAGTGAATACCGGCATCCTGGCCGCCCCCGTCGAGCGCCTGCGCGCCTGGCTCGGCAATCTCAAGAACGACAACGCCCAGGGCGAGTACTACCTCACCGACATCATCGCCATGGCGGTGGCCGATGGCCTGGAAGTCATCACCAGCCAGCCGGACGCCTTCGAGGAAACCCTCGGCGTCAATAACAAGACCCAGCTCGCCGAGCTGGAGCGCATCCACCAGCGCAACATCGCCCGCGCCCTTACCGACGCCGGCGTCACCGTCATCGACCCGGCCCGCCTCGACGTGCGTGGCGAGCTGATCTGCGGCCGCGATGTGGAAATCGACATCAACTGCATCTTTGAAGGTCGTGTCGAGCTTGCCGACGGCGTGCGCGTGGGGGCCAACTGCATCCTCAAGAACGCAAAAATCGGCGCCGGCACCCGGATTGCCGCGTATTCCCAGATCGAAGATACCGTGATGGGCGAAGCCTGCGTCATCGGCCCCTACGCCCGTACCCGCCCCGGCACCGTGCTGGGCCAGGACGTGCACATCGGCAACTTCGTCGAAGTCAAGAACAGCACCATCGACAACCACTCCAAGGCCAATCACCTGGCCTACGTGGGCGACGCCGACATCGGCCAGCGTGTCAACGTGGGCGCCGGCACCATCACCTGCAACTACGATGGTGCCAACAAGTTCCGCACCATCATCGAGGACGACGTCTTCATCGGCTCCGATACCCAGCTCGTCGCGCCGGTGCGCGTCGGCCGTGGTGCCACCCTTGGTGCCGGCACGACGCTGTCCAAGGATGCGCCGGCCGGTGAGCTGACCGTGTCCCGCAGCAAGCAAGTTTCCGTTCCTGGCTGGAAGCGTCCGGTCAAGGCCAAGAAAGCCTGATTTCCTTCATTCCGTCCGGCCGGCCAGCATGGCCCGGCCTTTTACGAGAGGTTCCCGCTCATGTGTGGCATCGTTACCGCCATTGCCCGTCGCAATATTGTTCCCGTGCTGCTCGAAGGGCTGCGCAAGCTTGAATACCGCGGCTACGACTCCGCCGGCCTGGCCGTCCTGAAGACTGACGGCGCACCGCAACTGCAGCGCCTGCGCGCGGTAGGCCGCGTGGCCGAACTGGCCTCCCAGGCCGACGCCACCGGGCTTGCCGCCAGCATCGGCATCGCCCACACCCGCTGGGCCACTCACGGTGTGCCGAGCGAGCGCAATGCCCACCCGCACATCTCCGACGGCCTCGCCGTGGTGCATAACGGCATCATCGAAAACTTCGAAGAACTGCGCAGCGGCCTCCAGGCCAAGGGCTACAAGTTCACTTCCGAAACCGACACGGAAGCCATCGCCCACCTGCTTCACGACAAGCTCAAGACCATTCCCGACCTGTTCGACGCGGTGCGTGCCACCATCGCCGAACTCGTTGGCGCCTACGCCATCGGCGTCCTCAGCGAAACCGACCCGAACCGCGCCATCGTCGCCCGCAAGGGCTCGCCGCTGCTGCTGGGCATCGGCGAGGACGGCTACTACGCCGCCTCCGACACCGCTGCGCTGCTGCAGGTCACCCGCAAGGTGGTGTACCTCGAAGACGGCGACGTGGCCGAGCTGCGCCTCGACGGCTACCGGGTCACCCTGCAGGACGGCACGCCGGTCGAGCGGGCAGTGAACATCTCCAGCCTGTCCGCCGATGCGGTCGAGCTGGGCAAGTATCGCCACTACATGCAGAAAGAGATCTTCGAGCAGCCCCAGGCCCTGGGCAACACCCTCGAAATGATCGCCGGCGGTGGCGGCATCTCTCCGCAGCTTTTCGGTACCGACGCCGTCGGCATCTTCGGCGCCACCCGCCGGGTGCTGATCCTCGCCTGCGGCACCAGCTACCACGCCGGTCTGGTCGCCCGTTACTGGATCGAATCGGTCGCCAAGATCTCGTGCTCCGTCGAAATCGCCAGCGAATACCGCTATCGCGACTCGGTGCCCGACCCCGAAACCCTGGTCGTCCTGATCTCCCAGTCCGGTGAAACCGCCGACACCCTGGCCGCGCTCAAGTTTGCCAAGAGCCTGGGCATGACCAAGACCCTGGCAATCTGCAACGTGCCCGAGTCCGCCATCGTGCGCGAAACCGCGCTGCGTTTCGTAACCCGCGCCGGTCCCGAGATCGGTGTCGCCTCCACCAAGGCCTTCACCACCCAGCTCGCCGCGCTGGCCCTGCTCACGCTGACCCTCGCCAAGATCAACGGCCACCTCAGCGAAGCCGAAGAAGCCGCCCACCTCACCGCCCTGCGCCACCTGCCGGTGGCCGTCGCCAAGGTCGTCGAACTCGAGCCCGAGATCGAACGCTGGGCCCAGCGCTTCGCCGGCAAGCACCACGCCCTCTTCCTCGGCCGCGGCGAGCACTACCCGATCGCGCTCGAAGGCGCGCTCAAGCTCAAGGAAATCTCCTACATCCACGCCGAAGCCTACCCAGCCGGCGAACTCAAGCACGGCCCGCTGGCGCTGGTGGACAAGGAGATGCCCGTCATCGCCGTGGCCCCGGCCGACTCCCTGCTCGAAAAGCTCAAGTCCAACCTGCAGGAAGTGAAGGCCCGCGGCGGCGAGCTGTACGTCTTTGCCGATGCCGGCAGCGAAATCCCCGAGAGCGAAGGCGTGCACATCCTGCACCTGCCCGAACACTACGGCCTGCTCTCCCCGATCCTCCACGTGATCCCGCTGCAACTGCTCAGCTACCACGCGGCACTGGTGAAGGGTACCGACGTGGACAAGCCGCGCAACCTCGCCAAGAGCGTGACGGTGGAGTAAGGGCAGGGGGTCTGTTGTGACCCATGTGTAAATATAATTAAGTAGTATCTTTCTCAATAAAGAAGTATCTTAAGTAATAAAGTTGTAGTTTCGGCCTCTGGCGACTAAGATGAAACCATCTAGTCACCAGGGGCTTTTTCATGGCCAAGCGGCGCTACAGCTTCGATGAGGACAAACTTGTCCGATTCACTAAAGAAGGGCGCGGCCAAGGAACGGGTGGTAACTACAAGCCTTGGTTGACTATCCAGGACGTCCCATCGCGGGGTCGTGCCGCGCGGCCCACTGGCTGGAAAACTGGCCGAGTACACCACTTCCTCTCCGATATCGAAACTGCTGTCTTCTACCTACTGGACTGGGAGGACCATGTTCTCGACATTCGGGAACAGTTTCCTCTCGACAGAGAGAAGACGCGGCGGATAGCCTCCGAGATGGGTGTGGATCATCCCTCTGACGTCAGGACGAAGGTAGATATCGTCATGACAACCGATCTGTTGGTTGATGTAAGGATGATCGACGGCAACATCAGACTAGCTATCGCAGTCAAGAAGAGTTCGGACCTCGACGACATCCGCACCGTTGAAAAGCTGGAAATCGAACACCGCTATTGGATGGAGCAAGGGATAGAATGGGTCATCATCACCGAACTCGATTTCGAGAAGGCCCGGGTGGCAAATGTCCGCTGGGTCCACGAGATGCGCAAGCTTGATGGGCTTGATGTGCCTTACCCAGAGTTCTGGCAGGATCGCTGCGAGCAGCTTCTGGGCTGCCTGGCCCCGTGCGCTGCGATGACAATCAAACAGTTCTTGCACTGGCTCGAAAATAATCGTGGTTTTGCTGCAGGCGAAGGATTGACCGCAATCCGGCACCTGATCGCGACCAAGGCTCTGGCGATCGACATGGATCGCCCATTCGACAGCTCGGCGATTCTGGGTCAGGCGATCTTCCGGCAGAGTCAGCAAGATGTCAGGCTGAGGGCATGAGATGCTGCTGAGAAACGATCTATTGCGGTACGAGGAAGACGATCGGACGGTACGTGTTCTTTGGCTTCAGGCTGACAGCGCCGGAGCGGCTATCATTGAGATGTCCTCGGAGATGGCACTCCCGTCCATTGTGCGCGTGGATGCATTGCTCCAGGATGTGCAAGAGAAGCGCGCGCGCTTGCTCAATCCTGACCCCTACCTCGTGCTGGCTATTGAAGCGGCCGTCCCAGATAGCCACAAGGCTATTCGGGATAGCGCTTGGGTTATCATCAAAGATCTTGTTAATAAAGAGCCCGACATCTATCGTCGGGATCAGCGAGGCAAACTGCTCAGGGCCGCCATGGCCGAGCACAATGTTACGCTCAAGACGCTTTATCGCTATTTGCGTCGCTACTGGCAGAGGGGGCAGACACCTAATGCTCTCCTACCCGATTACGCAAACTCAGGAGGCCGGGGTAAGGAGCGCAAAAACACTGGGAAAAAGCGTGGGCGGCCGCGTCTCTATGGCGACCAGGAGGGTGTCAATGTGACGTCGGACATCCGACAGGTGTTTCGGGTAGCCATCGACCGGTATTACGCCGAAATTGGTAGTAAGTTTACGCTGAAGGCCGCATACGACGAGATGGTTCGGAAGTTCTTCAGCGAAAGGCGGCTTGATCCGGAGTCAGGCGAGATCGTTCATGTTCCCCATGCGGACTATGTCCAGAACGGACTCCCTACAGTTACCCAGTTTCGCTATTGGTTCGAGAAGGACCAGGACACCTTGGACGTGAAACGGCGCCGGGTTGGCCCCAGGTCCTACGACAAAGATATGCGCGGCCTGCTCGGTACCTCCACGGCCGAGACGTGGGGGCCGGGAGCACGCTATCAGATCGATGCCACTATAGCCGACGTCTACCTGGTGTCACGCCTCAAGCGGGACAGGATTATTGGACGTCCTGTCCTATACGTCGTCATCGATGTTTTTAGCCGGATGATCGTCGGGCTCTATGTTGGCTTAGAAGGCCCTTCCTGGGTCGGCGCGATGATGGCTCTCGCAAATACGGCGGCGGACAAGGTTGCCTATTGTCGGCAGTTCGACCGGGAGATTGAGACGGAAGATTGGCCTTGTCATCATTTGCCGGCCACTCTGCTGGGGGATCGTGGAGAAATCGAGAGTCGTTACATCGAAACGCTGGCCAACAATTATCATATCAATATCGAGAATGCCGCTCCCTATAGGGCGGACTGGAAGGGCATCGTCGAGAAACGGTTTAACTTGCTGCCGGCCAAGTTCAAGCCCTACGTGCCCGGTTATATCCAGCCCGATTACCGAGAGCGGGGTGGTAAAGACTACCGGCTCGATGCTGTCCTGGATCTCCATCAGTTCACACGGATCGTGATCGACTGCGCACTCCAATACAACAACCATCACGAGCTGAAGGACTACGATAAGACCCAGGACATGGCAGCCGACGATGTACCGGCTATTCCTATCGAATTGTGGGGCTGGGGGATCGCCCTGCGGAGCGGGCAACTGCGGGCCTACCCCGAAGATCGCGTCCGTTTCAGTCTCCTCCCTGTGGATTCTGCCAGTGTCACGGAACATGGTATCCGCTACGACGGTGGCTACTACAGCTGCTCCGAGGCTGTCGAGCAACGCTGGTTCGACCGCGCTCGGCAGCGTGGGCGTTGGCGTGTCACCGTCAGCTACGACCCGCGCTGCATGGACGACATCTATCTGCACGTACCGGACTCCCCGCAAGGCTTCGTGGTGTGCCAAAAAACAGAGCGGAGCAGGGTGGATCGGGGCATGTCGGCTTGGGAGATTGCGCAACGGCGATTCGTCGAGAAAGACCAATCCGCCACCCGCGCCTCCACCCTGCAATTCACGGAGGCAGATCTCGCCGCCAAAATTGAGGGGACAGTTAATGAGGCGGTCGCTATGCGTACGCCCGTCGAAGCTAGTGATCGCGCCAGAACGAAGAGCATCCGAACCAACCGGGCCGATGAGAAGCAGTCGAACCGAGAGGTGGAGGTATTTCGCCTCGGCGATCGCACGCCGTCGCAGCAGAAAGAGGCGAACGTGATCCCTCTCCGGCCCGAATCTGACTATTCAGAGCCCGATATTACCGAGATACTTGGAAGCCTCGACGATGACAAGCCCTGATATCGAACAATCGGTCTTGCCGGAGTACCGGGACAATCCATTCATCGCGGCTCTACCATCATTGTGGTCGACCTCGGAAACCTATGAACGTTTGCGGCTGCTGCCCCACTACGATCCGGCCGAACGCCTCTATGCGGACCATGTGCGGCCGCACTGTATCATGCGGCTGTTCCGTTACTTTGAGCCCCTGGAACAACATCTGACGCTCGCCGACCGTTTTGGTATGTTGTTGCGCCAAGGGTATCTCGGGCGCAACCCGAGCCAGGGAGACTATCAGCGCCAATTGCAGAATAGCGTGGCCCGCGTTGAAAGTGGCAACTTATCAGCGAAGCGTTTCGTAGTGCCAAATAGCGCGGCCGGCTTCGCGCTGCTTGGTGACTCCGGCATTGGCAAGTCCACAGCCATGGAGCGAACGCTCGCCCAATACCCCCAGATCCTCTACCACGACCGCCCTTTCAGTCTGCATCAGGTTACATGGTTGAAGGTGGAGTGCCCCCAAAAAGGCGGCCCCACGCAGTTGTGCATCAATTTTTTCGGCGAGCTTGACCGTGTTTTGGGGACAAATTATCTAGACCGATACGGTTCCTCGTCGCGCACGCTCGGGCTGGCCATGCAACGCATGACTCACCTTGCCAGCATACATGCTCTTGGCGCCTTGATCGTGGACGAGATCCAGCATCTGCTGCGGACCCGCGGCATGGATGCTGAAGATATCCTGAATTTTCTCGTGACGCTGGTTAACACCATTGGCGTTCCGGTGATCGTAATCGGCACCCACAACGCGGTTACGGTGCTACAAGGCAAGTTCCGACAGGCGCGGCGGGCCAGCGGCATCGGATCGATGATCTGGGAGCGGATGCCAGAAGGGAAGAAATGGAACCATTTCGTCGAGCGGATGTGGAAATACCAATGGACGCAGGAGTTCACACCCTTGGACGATGGGTTGCGCGCTGTTCTCCACAAGGAAAGTCAGGGGATTATCGACGTTGTCGTCAAACTGTTCATGCTGGCGCAGATGAAGGCTATCCGACTTCGCGCAGTGCGTCGTCGCCCTGAGACCCTGGATCCCACCCTGTTCCAGCAGGTCGTAGCCGAAGACTTCCCGTTGATCCGGCCCATGCTCGATGCCTGCCGCCGAAACGACAGGGAGGCCCTCAATGCCTTTGACGATTTACTGCCTTTCCGGGAGCACGTTGCTCGGCTGTTCGGGGCTCAACCGGGGGGAGACCTTCCTGACGAGCCGCTCCCTCGGGGGCCGGTGGCGCAGGAGCAAGTGAAGGCGGACAACGATACGTTGGGTCCTATACGTGGGGCTCTCGCTCTGTTGGGGGTTGCACCGGATGTTGCTGAAATGATGGTCAGGGAAGCTTTGGCCGAGAACCCATCCATGGATGCTCTGCAATTGGTGGCTGCGATCAACAGCAAGCTAAGAGCGCCTGCCAACGCGCCTACTCCGAAGAGGCCGAGGCGCCCCCCGAAAGCTGAGCCCCCCGAATTGCCCGTAAATGATTTACGTCGGATCACTGCAGAAGGGAGGGAGAAGAACCTTTCTGCATACGACACTTTGAAAGCAGCCGGCATCATCAAGACGCTGCCCCTCGCCGCATAAGAGGTGCGGTGTGCCTGTCTACTTCCCCGAGCCGTACCAGGACGAGTTGCTCTACAGCCTTCTGGCCAGATACCACAGGCACATGGCCTCGCTCAGCCCCAAACAGACCCTTGATGATCTGTTCGGCGCTCGTAGCGTCATCGCTGGGCTGGATTTACAAGGGCACCTGAAGAGCCTGTCAGCTCATCTTCCGCCGGCATGGGGCATGACTGCGGAGCGGCTTGCGACTGAGTTCACGTTGCTTCCCTATTACCAGGCGTTTCACTCAGACGAGCTGCGCGAGCGGGCACAGCAGGCTGTTACCGATGGCTCAATCTCCGGGCTCCATCTCATTCTTGGCTTGGCCCCGGCAAATTCACGAGTCAAAAAATTGCGCTTCTGTCCGGATTGCCTACGTGAAATGAAGGTAAAGCATGGCGAACTCTACTGGCGGCGCTCACACCAAGTGCCTGGGGTGTTACTTTGCTTGGAGCATGGATGTATCTTGCAGGAGAGCAGCGTTCCCTTTTCGTTGGAAAACCGGCACGCATTCCTCGCTGCGACGTCCAGTAATTGCTCGCGAATGAGCCCAGTTGCGCCGGTATCCTTGGTGAAAAATATGGCTTTGCGATCTTTCGCCAAAACTTGTCTGGACATACTGCAATTGCCACCACTAGCTCGAGATCGGAATGATTGGGTCGCTTGGTACCTGCTCTGTCTCTCCCTGAAGGGCTTGGCCTCTGCTGCTGGTCGGGTTAATCAGAAGGACGTTGAAGAGGGACTTCAAAGGCATTTTGGTGAAGCCCTAAGGCCACTGCTCGCCGAAGCGGGAGCCTCCGATCTGACTTGGCTTTCCGGGCTGACACGGCAGAGGCGCCGTGCGCTGCATCCCGTGTTACACATCCTGTTTCAGGAGTTTCTCAAGCACGTCGAGGACGACCAGCCTTTCGGAGCAGGGCCTTGGCCTTGTCTTAACCCTTTGATTCCTCACCAGGGCGAGCTACTGATCGACAAGGTGGGGATTCATCACAACCATGGTCGGCTCGTTGGCGTGTTCGAATGTGGTTGCGGCTTCGCCTATACGCGCAATATTTCCGACTCTGGTCTTATCGGTCGCGCTCGCACTTTGCGTTTCGGCGACGCGTTTGATGACAGACTTCGACAACTTGTCAGTATGCGGGTTGGGATTCGGGAGGCGGCTCGTCTGTTGCACGTAGACACAGGCACGGTGCGGCTGCGTGCATCCAAGCTGGGTTTGGACGCGGCCTGGAAGCCTAAGCCGCTTTCAGTATTTGTCGTGCCCGATCCGGTGCCGTATCGAGAAGCATGGTGCACCCTGATTCGTGACCATGCAGGTGCAAGGCGAAAAAAGCTTTCCAGTCTGGCTCCAGCATTATATATCTGGTTGTATCGCCACGACCGGGAGTGGTTGAAGGCTCATCAGCCAAGCGTCCAGAGGCTCTGCAGCAAGGTTCGCCATGACTGGAAGAGACTCGATGAGCAGTGGGCTCTGCGTGTTGTCGAGCTTGCTGAGGCGATTCGTCGCGAACTTCCACCGAGAAAGGTGACGCTTGCAGAAATCAGTCGACGGACATCCGAGCCGATATGGCTGCCCAATCACTTGGTGAAACTGCCAAGAACCCGAGCATGTCTGGAGCGGATTCGGGACTCTGTCTCCGACTTTCAGGTCCGCCGCATTTCATGGGCTGCACAACAACTCCTGGCTTCCGGGCTGCCCTTGGCCGAATGGCGTATCCGGCGTAAGGCTGGATTGGGAAAGAACTTGGCGCCAGAAGTGGCGGAGGCATTAGCCGCTGCTCGGTTGCGCGTGGAGCAGCTTTCGTGAAGCGATTTTTAGTCCATAAATTTAGGGATGCCGCTGAACCGCTGGAGATCTATTGGCTTGCGGGGCTGGAAAGATCCGCGAGTGGCGAATGGATCGTCCGAGTAGTCACTCTGGGAATGGAGAGCCAGCGCGTAGATATGTGGAAGCTTCCTATTGGCATGCTTCCGCTGCTATCGCTCGGGATTTGTTTTGACGATAGCGGTATGTTGTTGGAGACGCAGTCGCGTGGAGAGATACATACGGTCACATTACCGAATTTGGCAAATGGACTAGAAATCACTTCCGCAGACATGCCGCCACGTTTGCACTCCTTCTTCGATTACTCCCCAGGAGTGCAGCGGCTTCTCCGATACAGGACCAACGCAGGCGAAATCCTCATCCCGACAATCGAACTGGTTCGTTACCTGTTGCTACACAACAAGACGCTCGCGAATGCGCTCATGGTGCCAGGACAACTCATAACTCTATACCAGTTTGAGCCCATTGGAACATACGACGAGCTGACCCTAAGGTTTACGTCAGATATGCCAGTGCGCTCTTTGTCCCGCGATTTTGCCTTGGAGTTTGCCTGGCTTGCGGTCCATCCCGAGGGGCGGAAAACGTGGGACAGTGTCTACCGGAAGTCTGTCGACCAAGCCTATGTCAGCCTCGATCCGCCTGCTGTATCTGATGCGAAAATTGTTTTTCGCGGCATTGAGCGCAACGGTGTCTGGCTTGTTCTTGAAATTCTCCATATTTCCGGTCGAGAGCTGCCATGCAAGCGCTTGCTCTATGGACATCCTAGCTTCCGACGGATGTGCAGGGCTTCCGTCACCCGGGAGGATACGAAGGACGGTCTGCAAAGAAAATCAACAAGTGGCGATGATGTGGACGTGGAGGTGGATGATGAGGGGGCCCGTGTCGCAGCCGGTCAAACCGCAGTGGATGTCGGTGCCAAATCCAGCGAATTCGCCGTTCGTGTGCCGATTCAAAAGATCTGGACTCAATTGGAGCCGCCCCAATCCCGCACTCAGAAAAAACCTGCTGAGGACGAGGGGGCATGCGCCGAGGAAAGCCCCGAGGCGGCTATTCCAAAGCTTAAGTTGAAAATCAAGGGCTCGGTCGGCAGGGAGGTTCGTGGCGCTCTCGTCCCACCCTTGGAGTTTCGAACTCTCGAGGTCTTTCCGTGGGATTTGGCTGGCGAGCTTCAGGCCTTGGCAGACACAATCAGGATAATGAGCGGTATGCTTGTAGATACAGAAATCTCCATGTCTCTGTGTCGCCTGAAGCCGGGGCGTGCTTTTTCTTCAGTAGGGCGTCGACCCCGGGCCTGTCTTGTGGTCAATATTTTGGTCATGAACGAGCTCCCAATCGTTCTGCTTGATGTCGATCGGGGTGGTGAGTGGGCACTGTCGACAATGTCCTTAACGTTTCTAGAACACACATCATTCTCGGATATTGAGGCGCACGTTAAAACCGTGCTAGATCGTCTCGTTGATCGCGGAGGGCATTGGGATACGCTTGTCGATGGGGAACTCTCTAAAGTTTGTAGATTCACTCGTTTGCCCAAGGTGCTACCTCAGCGGGGCTGCGATGCAGGAACTCGGTACCGCGTAATGTGGGCGTGGCGTCTGGCTTCTAAGTTAGGACTTCCGATGAAAATCAGTGCAACGAAGCGAGGTGATGAGGGTGAGGGAGTCTGATCGCAGGCTGAGGAGGCATCAGCGCGATATCACCACTGCTGAACATCTGTCGGTTAGCCCAGACTTTCGGCTTGGCCGGCAGCTGCATGCGCAGATCACTCCGCCCCACGGTCACACTCATCATCGGGGCAACTCCGGATGCACTGTCAAATCATCCGGATCACGCCGTCGCCGCCCAATTGCTGCCAGGGCAGCCCGAGCACCAGCGCGTCGACTTGGGCCTAGGTGAGCGTCAGCGAACCGTTCCCCGTCGCCCAGCGGAAGCGCACCTAGTGTAGTCGCCGGCAGGTGTCACTGACCGCCACAATAGAGCCACCTCTGACCGGCATATAGGAGCCAGTTT
>JAOAUC010000001.1 GCA_030157785.1 Zoogloea oleivorans | reverse complement strand
GCTTCCTTGATCTGCCCCACCACTTCACGCAGGCGCTCCACCGTCGTGTTGGTGTTGTCCTTCAACTGGCCGAAGGTGCCGCCATACTCGGCGGTGATCTTCTCGGTCAGATCGCCCCGCGCGATGGCGTTGAGTACCCGGGCGATGTCCTCGAGGCTGGTGGCAACGATGCCCATCAGGTTGTTCATGCCCTCCGAGAGGGTCGCAAAGAAACCGGCCTTGCCATCCAGCGTCAGGCGCCGGGCGAAGTCGCCGGCCACCGCGGCCTGCAGCAGATCGGCCAGTTCCTGCTCGATCCGCACTTCGCCGGTCCGGTCCAGCCATTCGACCACCGAGCCCAGGCGCACGCCCTCGGCGTTCACCACCGGGTTGGCGATCAGCGAGAAGGTCCGCCCGCCAATCTTCACCACCGCCTTGTGCTCGCCGGTCAGGCGGCCAAGCATGTTGCGCTGGTGCGCCGGATTCTTGTGGAAGGCGTCGAAGTTGCGCCCCACCAGCCCCGTGGCGTTGAAGGCCGGCAGCTCCTTGCGGATGTCGCTCTCCGCGCTCCGCATCATCGCCAGCACCGAATCGTTGCAATAGACAATCTGCCCATCGTTGTCCGCCAGCATGATGTTCGTCGACGCCTTGTCCAGCGCGTTGCGGACTCGAAGGTTGTCTGCGGCTACCTCATGCTCGGCACGGATTCTGGCCAGCAGGCTGGACTGCATCCCGTTCAGCGCACCGGATATTTCGCCAAAGGCATCGGAGGACGCGACCGAAACCGGCGCATCGAGCTTGCCATCGGCCATTCTCCGGACGCCGGCCTGGATTTCCCCGATACCGTCGAGCATCGTGCGGCGGAAACCGAGGAAGAGATAGATGACAATCAGCAGGCTCACCACGATGACACCGACAGCCATCTGGCGGGCACCATGTAGCCTGGCAAGACGGGCCGTCAGACGCAGATCAAACTCTTTGGCAGATACGTCGAAGAGTGCATACGCTGAATCCACGACCTTGCTTCCCGCATCGAACACCTGGGTCGGAGCAACAGAGATGCCCGCCGGCTTGAGCAAGTCACGTTCGGCCAGCTCAAGAAAGGCCTTGGCATTGTTGTCAAAAACGACGCGGGGCGCGTTGAGCAGATCTTTCAACGAAACTTCGTTGCTGCCGGCCTTCGAGATCGAGGCCTCAATGGCCGCGCGCCCATCGGCAAGGCGGCGCAACAACACGTTCATGTCGATCCGCTCCCCCTCAGTGCTCACCTGACGCACGGCGAGCCCTGTGCCGAGGGCCCGAGCACGACCGGCATCCTCTGCCAGGCCCGGCATGCGGGCGGTAAACAGGTCCATCAGGTAATAGGTTTCAAGCTCCGGATCGAGCGTGGCATTGGTCAGATCCGCCGTATGAGTGATGAAATCACCGATCTTGGCAATGTAGTCGCTGTGCAGACGGAAGCTCTCGGGGCCGCTGACGCCCAGCGCCTTGGCCTGCACACTCTCCCACCCCTGACGCACGGCCTGCCATTCACGAGACGTCCCGACAATCTCGCCTTCAAGTGCGTCTATCGCATCCCCGGCCTTGATCGCCGCAGCCACCTGTTCGCGCAACTCGGCAAGCCGCCCGGAAAGTGCCGTATTTCCTCCGATAACCGTCTGCGCAATACCTCGATGGGCCTGGACCGCCTGCATCAACTGGCGCGCCGGCATGACGAGCGGAACGGTATGCGTCTCCTTCTGGGTGAAGGTGATATCCCCCTGGATCCGGTCCAGCAGCATGAAGGCCAGCACGGCAACCGGAACGAGGGCAATCAGGCCGAGCAGTGCCATCTTGCCCTGCACGGACAAGCGGTTCATCACGCTTACAGCGGGGGAGAGAAAAGTGCTCATGGCGACGACTTTCTATTGGGGTAGAGGCAGGCTGCGTTCGCGGCCTCAATGGGCCACTTCATCCACCAGCGCCATCTCGCTGGAGAGCATCAAACGCTCGATATCGACCACGATCAGCATGCGTTCGCCGAGGGCGCCGAGGCCCATGATGTAGGCCGTATCCACTGACGAGGCAAAGTCGGGTGCCGGTCGGATCTGCTCCGGCTTGAGGGCGATCACGTCGGAGACGGCATCCACCACCATGCCGACGACACGGCCGCCGATGTTGAGAATGATCACCACGGTGAAAGGCGTGTATTCCGCCACCCCGACTGCAAACTTGATGCGCAGATCGACGATCGGCACGATCGTTCCACGCAGATTGATGACCCCCTTGATAAAGCTGGGGGCGTTGGCAATAGTCGTCACGGCGTCGTACCCACGAATTTCCTGAACCTTCAGAATGTCGATCGCGTATTCCTCGGCACCGAGGGTGAAAGTCAGAAGTTCCTGAGCAAAGCCGGACTCCTCCGACTCATGAACTGTGGCGCTCTGGGCAGCCTGCAACATGGCAACACTCCTCGTTGGGAATGCTTCATTTACGGCAGTGGAATGGCTTTCTGAAGGCGCCCCACGAGACTTCCGGCAATAGCCGCGGACAACAAAAAGGCCGCCCGGAGGCGGCCTGGAAAGCCCTTTCGGGGCAAGCCCAAAAGCCTTATGCAGCGGCCGGCAGGACCCGTCGCGCCATACTTACGAGCAGGGGGACATCCAGAATCAGCGCCACCCGGCCATCACCCATGATCGTCGCCCCGGCAATACCGGGTACCCGGCGATAGTTGGCTTCGAGACTCTTGATGACCACCTGATGCTGACCAACAAGCTGATCGATGAAGAGGGCCGCACTCTGGCCATCCGCTTCCAGCACGACCATGATGCCTTTCGACCAGTCGGTGATCGCCCCCTGGATACGGAAGACGTCGTGCAGACAGATTACCGGCAGGTACTCCCCGCGCACCTGGATCAGGCGCTCGACACCGGACACGCTCTTCATCATGCCCCGCTCCGGCTGCATGGACTCCATGACGTAGCCCAAGGGAATGATGTAGGTTTCCAGCCCGACACCAACACTCATGCCATCGAGAATCGCCAGCGTGAGCGGCAGGCGCACGGTAATGCGCGTACCCACACCGGTCATCGAGTCGAGTTCGATGCGCCCGCCCATGGCGGAGATGTTCTTCTTCACCACATCCATGCCGACGCCACGCCCCGACACTTCGGTGACCTGCTCGGCTGTCGAGAAGCCCGGTTCCATGATGAGCTGCCAGACGTCCTGATCCGTCATCGCGTCGCTTACCGCCATACCACGCTCCTTCGCCTTGGCGAGGATGCGCGCACGGTTCAGGCCGGCCCCGTCGTCACCCACTTCGATGACGATATTGCCGCTCTGATGGTAAGCGCTGAGGGTAATCGTGCCGGTTTCCGGCTTGCCGGCGGCGCGACGCTTTTCGGGCGTTTCGAGACCGTGGTCGAGACTATTGCGGACCAGGTGGGTGAGCGGATCGGTTATTCGCTCGACCAGGCTCTTGTCCATCTCGGTGGTTTCGCCAATCGTCTTCAGCTCCACCTGCTTGCCGAGCTTCTGGGAAAGATCCCGGACGACCCGCGGGAAACGGCTGAAAACCACCGAGATCGGCATCATCCGGATCGACATCACGGTTTCCTGCAGATCGCGAGTATTGCGTTCCAGCTGAGCCAGGCCGTTGATGAGACGCTCGAAGATGACCGGATCCACATTGCTGGCGGCCTGCGTGAGCATGGCCTGGGTAATTACCAGTTCGCCGACCAGGTTGATCATCTGATCCACCTTTTCGACACTCACCCGGATCGACCCGTTGTCACCGGCACCAGCAGCGCGAGCCACCGGCTTCTTCACCGCAGCAGCAGGGCCGGGCGGCGGAGCAATTGGCTCTTCAACGAGCTTCTGCACAACCGGGGCAGGTGCCTGAACCGTTGGGGCTACCGGCAAAGGTTCAAACAAGCCATAGGCTGTTTCGACCGGAGCCGGCACATCCTCCAGCGGCGGCAGTTCGGTGAAGAATCCGTAGGGCTCGGCAGCTTGCTGTCTGGTCAGCAGATTCGCCACTTCGGCGTCGTCGAAAAATCCGTAGGCCTCTTCAACAACTGCCGACGCGGGAGCCAGGGATGCCACCGGCAAAGGCTCGAAGAGTCCGTAGGCGTCATCGCTGGTTCGCCAGGCGTCGCCAGCCTGCACATCCAGGTCGCCAAAAAGCCCGTACGCTTCGTCAGTGGGTCCGGCAAACGGCTCAACCCGCAAAGTGGCGCCATCAGCAACGAAATCGAGCACACCACGCAGCACCTCAGCATCCACCTCGGTGAAAATGCGGAGTTGGCAATTGGGGCAGCCCGGACCTGGCGCCTCGATCGTTTCCACCACACCAAAACTGCCCAGTTCGGCAATCAGCTGCACCAGACTCTGGGCTTCCAGCGCAGGATCGCCAACCAGCGAGAAGAACAGGTCAAAACCCTTCATGGCCAGCGGCGCTGCGGGCGTCACGGCAACCGGCGCGGGGTTCACCGTTGACGAGGGCACCTCAAGAGCACGGCACAGCGCCTCCAGGCGATGACAGATCGCTTCCGCAGCCTCACGGTCAGCCTCCTCCTCCCCCCGATGGGCTGCCAGCAGGTTCTTCAGCACATCACCGGACACGAGCGACGCATCCACCATGTCATCGGTAAGCGGCGCTTCGCCCTTGCGCACCCGATCGAGCATGGTTTCGAGGATATGGGTGACTTCCATCATGTCCTGGAAACCGAAAGTTCCACTCGACCCCTTGATGGAATGGGCGGCCCGGAACAGCGCGTTCACCTCTTCCGAATCAGGTGCCGCCGGATCGATCGCCAGCAGTAATGCTTCCATGCTCGCCAAGTGCTCCGCAGCTTCCTCGAAGAACACCTGGTAGAACTGGCTCATGTCTATGGCCATGCCTGTCTCCCGTGATGCATGACTTGCCGGCGCAGACTTAGCCGATCACCTTCTTTACCACCTCGATGAGCTTCTGCGGATCGAAGGGCTTGACCAGCCAGCCTGTCGCCCCCGCCGCCCGGCCCTGCGACTTCATGGTGTCGGACGACTCGGTCGTCAGCATCAGGATCGGCACGCTACGGTAATTGGGCATGGCACGGAGCGACTTGATCAGGGACAGTCCATCCATGCGCGGCATGTTCTGGTCGGTCAGAACCAGATTGAAAGCCTTGGTCTTTGCCTTGTCCAGGCCATCCAGACCATCGACGGCTTCGACCACTTCGTAGCCGGCACTTTTCAGGGTAAAGGAAACCATCTGCCGGATCGAAGCAGAGTCATCAACAGTAAGTACGATCTTGGCCATCGTCATATCCTAGGGTTCTGAAACTAAAACAAATCAATCTCGCCGTGCGAGATCTCCTGCTGGCGTACCGGACTATTGTCGACTGTCGCGGCGAGCACCGAAAGCTGCGTCCGGACGGACTCCGTGGCGCGACACAAAGGCCCCGTGTCTCCGGCCGCCACCGCATGCCGAATCCCGTCGGACAAGGCATCGAACTCCGTCATCAGGGAGTTCAAGCCATCCACCCGCCGATCCACGTGACCAATCAACTGGGATACCATGTCCTGGAACTGCAGGGCAGTCACGGCACGGCCCACCTCGGCATCCATCATGTGGGTATGCTGACCGAGACGGGAAATCGCGCTACTGCGCTGCTGGTTAATGCCCTCCATCGAAGTCAGCACATGCTCGACCTGCTGCTTCGACTCAAGGGCGAAATTCATGTCGGTCGATGCCATCTTCTCGATGGCCTCCTCAGTACCCTTCACACCTTCCCGCATCGACTTCATGACGACCGCGATCTGCTGGCTGAACTGGCTGGTACGGGTAGACAGGTCACGCACCTCATCCGCCACAACGGCAAAGCCCCGGCCGGCCTCCCCGGCCCGCGCCGCCTCGATGGCGGCATTGAGCGCCAACAGGTTGGTCTGCTTGGCAATCCCGCCGATTTCACCAAGAATCGATTCCACGTCGGCAGCACGTTTCGAGATGCGATCCGTCAATTCGACCAGTTCCATGCCGAGCTTGCTGTTCATGATCACGCTATCCACCACCCGCTGCATGACTTCGGACGTGTGGCTCACGAACTCATCGAAACGGCTCGCCGTATCCCCCCCGCTGTCATCGTCCTGCGCCAGCCCCATGGCAATAGCCTGCTGGGCATTGGTTGCCGAGAGAATCCCCTGAAAGCTCTTGGTCAAAATGACAATCGCCCCCGACAGCATGTCCTGTACCCGATTGACCTCTTCCCGTATGGCGTCGTGCTGCTGCCTGAACAAATGGGTGCTCTCACGCAGCACGCTCTCTACAGCCACCAGGCTTTCCACCTGGGGCGTAACCGCAGCCGCAGCCTCAAGGGACGAAGTGTCGATCGGCAGCATCAAGAGCACACCGGTCCAGCCAAGTGCAATCAAGCCGCTGATCACCATCAAAGCCAGTCCGCCATCCAGAAAAGCTGCAGCGCCCCCCGCCATCAGGACAGTCCAGAGGAACCCCGCGAGGACTGCTGTTGATCGCGATAGCTTCATCATCATTAAACCGACTTGTTCACACGGGTTAACATATCGTCACTCTTCATCGGTTTCTTTAGGGAGCCCGGGGTGTTCCCCGCGCCCCCGCACCCAGGCCGGCACGAATATCCGCCGCCTCCACCGATCCCTCCGTACTCACTTCAAGCTTCTTGTTGGCATCGCCCCGCAAGGCGGCCTCTGCCTGCTTGTTGAGGACGACGATGCTGATGCGCCGGTTGATCGGCAAATTGGGGTTAGCCGGGTCGAGAGGCAGGGTGTCCGCCAACCCGATGACACGAACCATCTTTCCTTCCGCCAGCCCCCCCGCCACCAGTTCCCTGCGTGACGCGTTGGCCCGGTTGGCCGACAGCTCCCAATTCGAAAAGCCCCGCTCTCCGCCCGCATAGCGAGTGGAGTCGGTATGCCCGGACAGGCTGACCGTGTTGTCGACGCCGTTCAGCGTTGCCCCTATGGAGCGCAAAAGCTCCTGGGTATAGGGCTTGAGCGAGGCACTCGACGAATCAAACATGGGTCGGTTCTGCTCATCTACGATCTGGATGCGCAGGCCTTCGAGCGTAATGTCCAGCAGCAGCTGATTCTTGAACTGCCGCATGCTGGGGCTGGCCTCGATGATTGCCTCGATCTGGCCTTTCAGATCTTCAAGCTTGGCGCGCTCCTTGCGTTCCTCACTCTTTTTCTGAGCCTCCGTACCCTCATCGCCGGAAGGCTTGGTCGCGCCCTTGGCCGACTCGATATTCATGGACTTTCGGCCCTTGACGTCGCCGCGCTTGACCTGCCCGACCGAGCGGGTCAGATCCTGTCCGCCACCGGCAATCGGACTGGTCGCATCGCCCGCGCCGGACCCACCGCTCATCGCCACTTTGAGGGGCGAGTTGAAAAAATCGGCAATCCCCTGCAGATCGCCCTGGGCTGTCGAGCCGAGCAACCACATGAGCAGGAAAAAGGCCATCATGGCGGTCACAAAGTCGGCATAGGCGATCTTCCAGGCGCCGCCGTGGGCACCACCGCCGCCCTTCTTGATCTTCTTGACGACAATTGGCTGTTGGGTATCGTCGCTCATGGCATGGATCCCGCAGTCCCGGAGCGCATGAATGCGTCAGGCTGCATCGTCAAAGCACCCATCACTTCCGGCTCTTGATGGCTTCTTCCAGCTCGGCAAAGCTCGGCCTGTCGGTAGAGAACAGCACCTTACGACCGAACTCCACCGCGATCTGCGGTGCATAGCCGTTCATGCTGGCAAGCAGCACGGCCTTCATGCACTGATAGATCTTGGCCCCTTCCTCGACCTTCTGCTCAAGCTGACCAGCCACTGGCGCGACAAAACCATAGGAAACCAGAATACCGAGGAAGGTCCCCACCAGCGCACCACCGATCATCTTGCCGAGCACTGCGGGCGGCTGCCCCACCGAGCCCATCACGTTTACCACGCCCATCACCGCCACCACGATACCGAAGGCCGGCACGCCGTCTGCCACCTTGGAAACCACATGTGCCGCGGTATGAGCTTCGGCATGGTGGGTCTCCATCTCGATATCCATCAGATTCTCGATCTCGAAGGCATTGAGGTTGCCGCCTACCATCATGCGCAAGTAGTCACACAGAAAATCAACTGCATGGTGATCCGCTGCAAAGGCGGTGCACTTGGAAAAAATAGGACTCGCCTCTGGGTTCTCGATATCCCCTTCAATGGACATCAACCCTTCCTTCCGGACCTTGGCAAGAATCTCGTACATCATGCACAGCACATCGACGTAGAAGGCCTTGTTGTACGGAGAACCTTTGAAAATCGACGGCAAAGCAGCGACCGTTGACTTGATGGCCTTGGGGCCGTTACCCGCCACAAAGCCTCCCAGCGTGAGGCCAACAATCGCGATGTACTCGGTTGGCACCCACAGCGCAGCGAGGCTACCGTGCACCGCATAGGTGCCTAGGGAGGCCGCCAGGATAATCACATAACCGATGATCAGAAACATCGCCGAAACCTCTTTAAGCGGGAGCGCAGCAATTGCGCCACCCAAGGAGCGTTACTCTTCATCGGCGATATCGGCCCTGCCTGTAGAAACTTGAGCACCTGAAGCAAGCCTGTCGTCGCCTGTCACATCAAAAAAAATGCCGCCAGAACAAGGTCGGCGGCACAACCTCTTAAGAATGAAAGAGGAGGGTCAGGGAACGCTTGCCTCAACGACCTGTGCCTTCCGGGTCTTGCCCGCACGAGACGGCACATGACAGAGCCCGCACACATAGGCATGGGTCGGGTCGAACGCGTGAGCGACGAATTCGCCACCACAACACGTACATTTGGCTGACTGGAGAAGATTTGCATCAAAGAAACGGATCAGCGTCCAGGCGCGCGTCAGGCTCAGCACCTGTTCCATCTCGAAGGACTCAATGTGTTCGTTGTAAAGCCGGTAGGCATGCACAATCGCCTCAAGCCCTTCCAGCTTTGCGTGGGTCCGGACAAAGCGATGAAAGGCCATGAACAGCGACGCATGGATGTTCGGCTGCCAGGACATGAACCAGTCGGTCGAAAACGGCAGCATGCCTTTGGGAGGAGAAACACCCCGCACTTCCTTGTAAAGCTTGAGCAAGCGCTCACGACTCAGGGAGGTTTCCACCTCCAGCATTTGCATGCGGGCCCCCAGCCGGATCAGATCTACGGCCTTTTGAATATCCTGCGCTTCCAGCAGTACGCTTTTGTTACGCATGATGATTCTCCCGGCGGACTCCAGCAGTCAGACCAGGCTCTCAAGCGGTCGACCCGCAGCGAGAATGGCCGCGTGCAGATGTGCCGCGCCGCGTTCCCGACCATGAGACGACAGCAGATCCACCAGCAAGGTGTCATTGAAACGGAACTGGCATAGCAGCATGTTCGAGCTGGCCATTCTCAATACCTGGGCAGAGCTAAGACCTTCAAGCACATCCGCAATATCCTCTCCGACACCCAAGCGATATATGGCTGCAGCGCGGTCCTCCCGGAGCATCTGCTGGGCAAGCATCAGATAAGCAAGATTCAACTCCCTGATTTCGTCGTGCATACCGGTGGCGCGCATGATTTTCTCCTCTTGGCGAACAGCCTTTTGTATGCGGCAAATTCTGCCGTTTACCGGCAACCACCACCATCCGCGGGCTTCGGATAATCACGTAGGTACAAACACGTAAACAAGAGTAAGGAAATCGCCTACACCACTCACCAAATCAGGCACGAATGCCATACATCAGTCGATGGGCAACCGACAGCCTGCTAGTTCAAGGCAGGTAACGCGGTGGCAGAAAGTGTGCGCCGGAAGTGTTCTGCGCACACCGGCCAGCCGAAGAAGTAGCCCTGGAACAACTCACAGCCATCGGTGCGCAAGGCATCCACCTGCCACGAAGACTCGACCCCTTCAGCGATCACCTCTAGCCGCATGCTCCGCGCCAGAACGATGATCGCCCGCACGATGGCCGCGTCCTCGTCGTCGTCGCACAGCCCGCGAACAAAGGACTGATCCACCTTGATGACATCCACCGGAAAACGCTTCAGGTACGCAAGCGACGAGTAGCCTGTACCAAAGTCGTCAATGGCAAGGCGCACACCCATGTTCTTGAATGATCTCAGCATCGCCACCGCAGTTTCGGCATCCTTCATCAGGGATGACTCGGTAATCTCCAGCTGAAGTCCTCGCGCTGGCAAACCCGCGTCATCGAGAGCCCGGCGCACCGATTCAATGAGTTTCGGCTGACCGAACTGGACCGCTGACACATTGACCGAAACGCACATGTCACGATACCCCATGTCATGCCAGCGCCGGCACTCCAGGCAGGCTACGCGCATAACCCAGTCACCGATCTCGACAATCAGACCGTTCTCGTCGGCAATGGGAATGAAACGATCCGGAGCCACGGCGCCCAACCTGGGGTGATTCCAGCGGAGCAAGGCCTCGGCACTGACCACACGACCGTCGCTTCCCTCCACGCATGGCTGGTAAGCCACCCAGAACTCGTTGCGTTCGATGGCAAAGCGGAGATCATTTTCCAGCGAAACCCTGTCTGCCGAAGCCTTGTGCATGTCGCGGTCGTAGAACCGAAAACTGTTCCCCCCCTGCCGCTTGGCTGCACTCATGGCCAACTCCGCATTGGTCAACAGCTCGAATACATCGCTGCCGTCTCCCGGCACCAAGACCACGCCAACACTGACGGAAAGAAACAGTTCGATCTTGTCATGGGTAAAAGGCAACTCAAAAACCCGCAGCAACCAGCGCACGAAGACCTCTGCGCCCTCCTGCTCACCGACCCCCGGGACAAAAATCCCGAAAGCGTCGCCCCCCAGGCGGGCCACGATTCCGTGGGACTCGGAACTCTCGAGCAACCTTTGGGCTACCTGAAGAAGCAGAGCATTGCCGGACTCATAACCAAAACTGGAATTGATGCGCTGAAAACGGTCCAGATCGACATGGAAAACCGTCGCGCGCAAGGGCTTTCCGTGAAACACAGCCTCTCGCGACCACTCCGCGATGCGCGCGCAAAAAGACTGCCGGTTCGGCAACTTGGACAGCGGATCGAAATACGCCAGAGCCTGAATCCGGCTTCCCGCATCGCGGACTGCCCGGCGAGCGGCGGCACCGCGCAATTCCCGACTGATCACCGGCACCAGGCGCGCATAGTTGCCCTTCGGCACATAGTCGCTCACCCCATCCAGCATCGACGAGAAAGCCAGTTGATCGCTGATGGCTCCGGAATAGATCACAAAGGGAATATCGCGACCACTGTCCTTGAGCACCTGCAGGGCAGCGCCGGAATCGAAACCCGGCATGCAGTGATCCGAAATGACGATATCCCATTTGCTGCCATCCAGCGCATTGCGCATCGCCAGAGCCGTATCGACTCGGGTGCACGAGGCTTTCAGCCCCCGCTTGCCAAGCTCGATACCAAGCAGAAAGGTATCGTCCTCGCAATCGTCAATAACAAGAATCTCAAGCGTCCGCTCGCCAGCAACATGACGACTTCCGGTGTATCCCATCAAGCTGACAGCTTCTCAATTACGACGTTGAAAACATATCGACCCGCAGATCGCGAACTTTAGAACGTGGCGACGGCACTCAGCGGGGCGGAACCAGGGGCCCCGGACGCAGGGACTGGGCAGTCATGATGCGGTTGCGTCCCTTGTTCTTGGCCAGATAGAGAGCCTGATCAGCCCGCTTGATGAGAGCATCCGGTTCGGCCATCACCGTATCACGGGTGGCGACACCGATACTGACCGACATATTCAGCGTCTGCCCGGCCATGACGAGCGGCGTGCTCTCGACCGCAAAACGCACCCGCTCGGCACAAGCCAGAGCGGCATCAAGACCGGTATCCGGGCAAATCACCAGGAACTCGTCGCCACCGGTACGGGCCACGATATCCTGGGCACGCAACGCGCCCTTGACCGAGGCAGCCACCTGGCGCAGCACAGCATCTCCAACGTCATGGCCGTGGGTGTCGTTGTAAGTCTTGAACTGATCCACGTCGATAACCATCGTCGCCAGGGGACGACGGGTACGCGACGAAACCAGCCACTCTTGCTGCACCCTCTCGATGGCGTAGCGCCGGTTGGGGAAACCGGTCAGGGAGTCGGTTAGCGCCACCTCCTGCAAACGACGGTTCGAGACTGCCAACTCGGCCGCAAAACGACGGATCTCCTCCCGATCCCGATCCAGCTCCTGCTGCAGCCGGATTACCCGTTGCCCTGCACGCAGACGGGCTGCGAGGACACGCGGATTGATCGGCTTGCTCATGAAGTCATCGACGCCGTTCTCAAAGGCTTCGATCAGACGATCGTCGTCCTCAAGGCTGGTCATGATCAGGATGTAGATACTGCGTCCAATCTTCGTCTGACGCAGCGCCCGGGTCAGCTCCAGCCCCGTAACCTCCGGCATCACCCAGTCGACGATCATCAACTGGGGCTGAAACTCCAGGGCCATTTCCATCCCGACCTTGCCGTCGGGCGCCTCCAGGACCTGATGCCCGACAGTCTCCAGCACCTTGCGGACCAAAGCCCGCATTGAGGCATCATCGTCGACAACCAAGACCCGCATCGGCTGAATGCCTGCGGTGAGCGCGAGCGGTTCACCACCACTGAGGAGAGCGGACGGTCCCGGATGAGCAACTCGCCGAACTGAGCCCTCCCCTGGCGCCATTGCCAGATTGGCGGCAATCGCCTCTCCACGGCTTGCCAGCTCGCCAAAAGGAGGAACCTCCAGGGTTTCGAGCTCAAGCAGACTCCCCCACGCCTGCCATTCTCTAACCACCCCATCGCAGAGTTCATTCACGACAACAGGGTCGAATGCCAAACGCGCTCCAATCTCGAACAGGCGTCCCATCAGATTTGGGCGCTCGGCTTCCTCAGCCAGGCAGACCTCTGCAATGTAGGAAGCCAGATTAAGCGAATGAGCGATATGGTACTCACGGGAACCTTCGGCGTAACCCGACGTTTCCGGCACCTCGGCAAAATACACGGGCTCATGAAAGATCCGCGGCAAGCCCCAGTCGGCCAGCATGGCTGAGCCCAATTCGCGGTGGTTGAGCGCAAAGGCCCTCTGCTCAAGGGCCACTAGCGGCACATCCCGGTACTCCAGGGTCTGTTGCAGTACCTTGCCGTAGTCTTGGGGATAAAGGGTTGCCAAAGCCAACTCCCCAATCCGTGCCAGAAGCCCCAAGCAGAAGGTCTCCTCGGCCGCCGCGGCGCGCGTGCGTTGGGTAATTGCTTGCATGGCCAGTGCGTAGACGAGGCAACCAGTCCAATAGCGCCCGTAATCGAAACTCTTGCAAGCCCCATCGCGATAGCTCGACAGCAAGGAAAAACCCAGTGCCAGCGTACGTACCGCCGGCAGCCCCAGCACCATTAGGGCCTCCTGCACCGATGCGATAGCTCGCCGGTTATAACCCGCCAGACCGTTCGCAGCCTTGATCAGACGCCCCACAAAAGCAGGGTCGGTCTTGATGATCCGTGCCAGATCCCCCATCGAGCTGTCTTCCTGCTGAATCAGCCTGATGATCGCCAACGCTACCCCCTTCGGCGACGGCAGATCTCCGGAAGCCTTCAGGTGCTCAAATTTCGTAATGTCAATCGGCGAAGCCATGTCTGATCCAGTCAAATTTCGCAGCGCAAAGCCGCTCCTCAAACGTTATCGGACGATGAGCCCAAGCCTTTAGGCACAACGGCACCAGAGAGCAGAGACAGACTGCACAATAGGCTCCTTGATTTAGAATCATGGCAGTGCTCACATTTCTCGACAGCCATGAACTTCTGCTCCCACTGCGGTGCCACGGTAAGCCTCAGGATCCCGCCGGGCGACAACCTTCCTCGACACATCTGTGATCAGTGCGGCACGATCCATTACCAGAACCCGAAAGTTGTGGTCGGCGCCATCGCCGCATGGGAAGATCAAATCCTGATGTGCCGGCGTGCCATCGAACCACGCTACGGCTTCTGGACGCTTCCCGCCGGGTTCATGGAGAACAATGAAACGACAGGAGACGCCGCCCTGCGTGAAACCCGCGAAGAAGCAGGTGCAAAGATCGACCTTGGGCCAATGTTCACCTACGTGGATCTGCCGCACATCAGCCAGATACACATCATTTATCGCGCCACGCTCCTGGATCTGGACTTTCTCCCCGGGGAAGAATCCCTGGAGGTTTCGCTGCTCAAGGAGTCCGAGATCCCCTGGGATGACATCGCGTTCCGATCGGTGGAATACACGCTGAAGTGCTTCTTTGAAGACAAGCGCCGTGGCCGCTTCGACCTCCACACAACCAGCCTTGCCATCCCCAACCCCGGCACTTACCGCTAATAAAAAAATTGTCGCTCCCTGATTAATGTCCCTGCAATTCAAAATGCACAGGCAAGCGGATGGAGACCCCGTCTCCAGGAGGAGCCTGCCACGCAGGAACACTCATTACCGCACGCGTCAATAGCAGCACAGCCTCACGGTCCAGCTCTTCGACACCACTGGAGCGGCCCACGGTGATCAATGGCACCACTGATTCTGCGGCAAGCCGCACATCTACCGCCACCGTACCCTCAAGCCCGGCCGCTATCGCGGCCCGAGGATATTCTTGCATCCGGACGGCCGCAGCAGCCAAGGCTAAGCGATAACGAGCAAGAGATACCCCTGAGCTCAGTCCCTGATCACTCAAAAGCTCTGCATACACCACCTGCTCCGGCGTTCCGGGGTTCGACATAAATCTATCGACGGTGGCAAGAGGCACAGCCTCCCTCCTTGGTTGAATCGTCATCATCTCCGGATTACGCCCCACATCAGCCGCGATTCGCTGACGACCTCTCCTCTTGGGACTTGAAGCTGAAGAGTCATCACTTGGCCGCAAACGAGCCTCACAGCAACCAGCCCGCCCATCTCCTTCGGGAACCAACTTCGAAGGCACAACTGGCACCAAATGCACGGAGAGCGGCGTCGCCTTCACCCACTCATATTTGGAATCAGGCGCAGGCCAGAACACGACAAGATGAAGTAGCACTGAGACTATTAACCCCCCCGACCAATACCTCCACTTCACATAGCCCCCAACTATTGAGTTAAAAACCCACAGGGAGCAAAGGATAACGCAGCCAGGACAAATTCATAAACCCATCGGCTCCGCTGTTATCCGCCCGAACCGTCAGTGACTCAGCGCAGTCATCGAGCATCCGGTACAGCAAGGCATAAGCGAGAGGTGATTTTGGCCGTTGGCGATGAGCGTGACGGTCTTGCCGTTCAGGCGCACGATCTGGTCGCTGCGCTGCTGAGGGTTCATGATCAAGGGAGCCGATGGCCTCCCCTACCACCACTTCCTGGCGGATCAATCCACGGGGCCGGCTGCCCCGGATGCATACCTTGGTACCATCGAGGTTGATGGCTGTCATTGGGGCATCCCCCGATGGTGCCCCCCGTCACCCACCTTTCGGGGGATCAACGTGGGATGATCGTAAGCGTCCGAACCGAAACGTCTTGACGGCTCGTCAGCCTATGGCGCGTTGATCTCCTCGACGAAGTCGCCTTCCTCAAGCGCGTAGGCAATCGCCGCATCCAGCCTGAGCAGCAGATCGGAGAGGGATTCGCCGGAGCGGCGCTTGAGCATGGCCAGTGCGTTGCTCGAGTCGGCCGCGATGGCAACGCAGCCGACCGGGCTCATGACGCCGAGGGTGATCTCGCCTTCTTCGAGGAAGGCCTCAATGTGGGGCAGGTGCAGACCCTCGATGCGGGCGGGCTCGGGGGCATTCAGGCAGCCTTTGGCGGGGCGAGCTGGAGTGCGTTGGCGACGTTCCATGGCAACAATTCTTCCACACGGCTGACCGGGTGATCGGCAATCAGGGCGATGACATGCCGCAGATAGGCTTCGGGATCGAGGCCATTGAGCTTGGCCGAACCGATCAGGCTGTACAGGCTGGCAGCGCGCTCCCCCCCGGCATCCGAACCGGCGAAGAGGTAGTTTTTGCGCTTATGCTGAACTTGGCATAATCGCAATTATGTTCAGTCGGCAATTATGTTGAGTCGCCGGCAGCGAGGCCTGAAATGGCAGTGGCCACGCTGTTTGCCGGCCCCAGTAGCGGGTCTCGCCTGCGCATAATCATTGGTGGTTTCCTGTGGCTCCCATGCCTCACTCCAGGAGACCACCATGCCCACGAACGTATGCTTGGCGCACCTTGTCCGCCGTGACTGGCTGACGGACGGCCCGCTGAACGAACTCATCGGCTTGTACATCGAGGCGCTGCAGAACCGGCGCTATGCCAGAAACACCCTCAGCGCCTATCTGCGCTGCCTCGCGCATTTCAGCTACTGGATGCGGGGTGAAGGACTGAGTGCCGCGGGTATCGATCGAGCACTCATCGAGCGCTTCCTGCAGCATCACCTGCCGACGTGCGCCTGCCCAGCACCTTGCCGATCCGATGTGAAGGAGATGCGCGCGGCTCTCCATCATTTGCTGGACCTGCTCCCCGGAGCGGATCAGGAAGAGGCGACGACGTCGGCCTGCATTGCAGCCGAGCTTGGGCGCTTCGACGATCATCTGCGCCACACCTGCGGCTTGGCGCCGCTGACCTGCACCTATCGGTGCCGGCACGTCGCGGCATTCCTGGCCAGTTGTTTCGGGACTGAGGCCCTTGAGATTGGACGGCTGACTGCTGGTGATATCGATGCCTTCCTGAAGGGCCTGGCTGCCCGCTGGAAACCCGCCTCACGCAAGGTGATCTGCACGAGTTTGCGCAGCTATTTCCGCTTCAGCGCCCTGCTGGGCGACGACACCCGGTTACTGTCCGCGTCGCTGCCGGCCATTGCGAACTGGCCACGTCGGCATCCTCCGAAGGTCCTCACGGACAGCCAGATCGAGCACTTCCTGCACGCCTTCGATCTAACTGATCCGGTCGGCCTGCGCGACCATGCCATCGCCCGCTGCCTGCTCGATCTGGGCCTGCGGGGCGACGAGGCCACGCATCTGACGCTGGATGCCGTGGATTGGCGCAACGGGATCGTGACGCTCCACCGGACCAAGAGCCAGCGCGTGCAGCACCTGCCCTTGCCGGTGCAGACGGGGGAGGCGCTTGCCCGCTACTTGCGGGACGGACGTCCGCAGACGGATAGCCGTGCTCTGTTCATACGCCACCGGGCCCCCTTCGGTGTCCCTCTTGGCGTAGCGGCCATCCGCAACGCGATGAATCGGGCCTTTAGCCGCTGCTGCCTGGCAGATCAGTTCTGCAACACGCATGTGCTTCGGCGCTCAATGGCCACCCGGTTGCAGAAGACGGGTGTGTCGATCAAGGAGATTGCCGATCTGCTCCGCCACCGGGATGTGAACACCGCCAGGGTGTATGCCCGCGTCGACCTGGAACGCCTGCGGACGGTCGCCCTGCCTTGGCCGGGGAGCGCATCATGAGCGCCACCACGACCTGGGCGGCCCGGGTGGAGGCCTACCTCGCTTATCGTCGCAGCTTCGGCTTTGATCTCTCGGTCGAGGGCGGCCAACTCGGATCGTTCGCCCGCTTTGCTGACCAACGCAGAGCCGAACGGCTCACGCTGGAACTGGCCACCGACTGGGCACGCGCCTCACGTCATCCCCGTCCAATCAGCTGGGCGCGCCGCATCGAGGTTCTGCGCGGCTTTGCCGCTTTCTGCCTACGCACTGACCCGGACACGGTCGTGCCCCCGCCAAAGCTCTTCGGCCCAGCCCATCGACGCCTGGTGCCGCATATTTATACCGCCGAGGAACTGCAAAGTCTCCTCGAAGCGACCGACCGCCTGGGCCCACCCGGCAGGCTGCGCCCGGCCACTTGCCGGAATCTCTTCGGACTGCTGGCGGCAACCGGACTGCGTATCTCCGAAGCGCTCAAGCTGACCCGGGCCGATGTGGATCTCAAGGCGTGCGTGCTCGCTATCCGGGACGCCAAGTGTCACCAGCACCGCTTCGTTCCCCTGCATGCGAGCGTCACTCCGCATCTCCAAGCGTATGCGCAGCTACGGGACCAACTCGTCCCCGGCCCGTGCTGCGATCGCTTCTTTCTACGTGACGATGGCCGGGCCCTTGATCAGCGAAGCATGCTGTACGCGCTGCACCGGGTGTGTCGCCAGTTGGGCTGGCAGGTGCGCGGGGACCATGCCCATCACCGGCTGCACGATCTGCGCCATACCTTCATCGTACGCAGCGCACTGCGTCTCTACGAGCAGGGTGGCGACGTCGAACGGGGCCTGCCGGTTCTCTCGATTTACGTCGGGCACGCCAAGGTGGTCGATACCTACTGGTACCTCACCGGAATCCCTGAGTTGATGGCCATCGCCGCCGAGCGTTTCCACCGATACGCCCAGGGAGAGCCGACATGATCCCGCTACTCGCCGATCCCGCCGAGTTCGCCGCCTTGGTTCAGCGCTTCTTTGCCGAGCGCCTCCTCCAGCAGCAGGCCGTGAGCCCCAGGACCGTGGCCGCGTACCCGGACACCTTCCGGCTTCTGCTCGGCTATGCTGAGCGCCAGCTCGGCAAACCGCCTGCCAAGCTGGCCTTGGGCGATGTCGATGCAGAGTTGATTCTCGGCTTCCTGGCTCACCTCGAAGCCGAGCGCCACAATGTGGTGCGTAGCCGAAATGCGCGGCTTGCTGCGGTCCGCGCCTTTGCCCGGTACGTCGCGGTCCAGTGCCCGCCGGCCCTGCTGCTCGCCCAGCGCATCCTGGCCATCCCGATGAAACGCTTCGACAGGCCGCTGCTCGGGTTTCTCTCTCGCGGCGAGGTGCAGGCGCTCCTGACGGCTCCTGATTCTGCAACCTGGTGCGGTCGCCGGGATCGAGTACTGCTTCAGTTGCTCTACAACACCGGCGCCCGGGTCTCCGAGCTCATTGGCATCCGCGTCTGCGATCTGGAACTCGACGTCACCCCATCGGTGCGCTTGCATGGCAAGGGACGCAAGCAGCGCACCGTGCCGCTCTGGAAGGAAACCGTCGTGGAGATCCGGCACTGGCTCCAGTCCGCGGGCCTGCAGAAGGACCAAGCGCTGCTGCCCAATCGATGGGGAAAGCCGATGACCCGTTCCAACGTCGCCGAGCGACTCGCCCGGGCGGTGAGTGCGGCAACGCCGCGGTGTCCGTCGCTTCAAGGACGGGGCATCTCCCCGCATACGCTGCGCCATACAACCGCGATGCATCTGCTGCAGGCCGGCGTCGACCTGACGGTCATTGCCCTGTGGCTTGGGCACGAGAGTCCGGTGACGACGCATGGCTACGTGGAAGCGGACCTGGCCATGAAGGAGCGCGCCTTGGCCGCGATCGCGCCT